>NZ_CP183984.1:6227500-7018904 GCF_049913215.1 Variovorax sp. R-27 | reverse complement strand
GGGCGCTTGAAAAAGTGATGAGACCCTCGGGCATTTTTGGTATAGGTATTGTGGATATTCTCTGCTGGAAGGCGCTCGGCATTCTAACTTGTCAAAACCTTATCCACACGCTGGCCGGCATGTCGAAAGGCCCGCAAATCTGCTCGAAGATTGTTCCGGCGGCCAATGTTTGCGATAATTGCGGGTTTCCCTGAAAACCTCATTGCGTCTTTCGGGGGCCATCCGAAACACGCTCCCCAGCGCCCGCAGGTTTTTTCATGCGGAAATCAGGGAATCTGGAACCATCATGAAACGCACATACCAAGCATCCAAAGTCCGCCGCGCCCGTACCCACGGCTTCCTGGTCCGCATGAAGACCCGCGGCGGCCGTGCCGTCATCAACGCACGCCGCGCCAAGGGCCGCAAGCGCCTGGCCGTCTGACGGCAGACCACCTGCCGTTGCCAGCAGCCGACACGTCAGCGCAGGCTCCCGCAGCCAGCGCTTCCGGTCCAACCGGCAATGACGTGCACAGCCCGGCTTCCATGCAGCGGCTCAAGACCCGCGCGCAATTCCAGGCCGTCCTCGCAGGTGCCACCGTGGCGCGCACTGCTCATTTCGCATTGCATCGCTGTGCGCTCGATCTCGTATCGAGCGCACAGCCGTTGTTCGCGTCCGACGACGTCTGGCTGGGTGCCATGGTGCCCAAGCGCTGGGCGCGTCGTGCTGTCACGCGCAATGCCATCAAGCGTCAGATCTACGCCGTGAGTGCCGCTCCCGGCGTCGCCTTGCCGCGTGCTGCGCACGTGGTGCGCCTGCGCGCCGGTTTCGACCGCAAGGAATTCGTGAGCGCCACCTCGGACAAGCTCAAGGCCGCCGTGCGCGCCGAGCTCCAGCAACTGCTGGCGCGGGCTGCGCGCACCCCCGCGGCGGCTGCGGCTCCCTCCTCTTCGCCATGAAACGCCTGCTGATCGGCCTCGTGAAGGCCTACCGCCTGCTGCTGAGCCCCTGGCTCGGCCAGTCGTGCCGCTTCACGCCGACCTGCTCCGTGTATTCGATCGAGGCGCTCGAGGTGCACGGCGCGTTCAAGGGCAGCTACCTGACTCTGCACCGCATCGCGCGCTGCCAGCCCTGGTGCCAGGGCGGCCACGATCCGGTTCCACCGAAATCTCAGCGTCGCACTGACAAGTCAGGATCGCTGTTTTCGTCTCTTCTCTCCTCCGACAAGAAGTCTTCGTCATGAACGATATCCGCCGCACGATACTGTGGGTGATTTTTGGGTTCTCGCTGGTGCTGCTGTGGGACCAATGGCAGGTCTTCAACGGCAACAAGCCGACCTTCCTGCCGTCGACCAAGCCGGCCGCCACGGCCGCCGCCCCAGCCAACGCACCTGCAGCCAACAACGGCGTGCCGACCGCATCCGGCACCAGTGGCAACGCGGGCGCCGTGCCCACGCAAGCCGCCGCGGCCGCGCCGCGCGAGCAGGTCAACGTGACCACCGACCTGTTCAAGGCAACGATCGACAGCGAAGGCGCCACGGTCAACCACCTCGAGCTGCTGAAGTACGACGAAGCCGATCGCACCAAGCATGTGGTGCTGTTCGAAAACGGCTCGTCCGCCACGCGCTACGTCGCGCAGACCGGCCTGCTGAACCAGGTCGACACCGGTGAGCGCTTCCCCAACCACCTGACGCCGATGACGCCGAAGGCCGGTCCGCGCGAAATGGCCGATGGCCAGAACACGCTGGAAGTGGGCTTCGAAAGCGCCCCCGTCGGCGGCCTGAAGTACATCAAGACCTACGTGTTCCACCGCGGTGACTACACCATCGGCGTGCGCCACGAAGTCGTCAACGTGAGCGACCAGCCGCGCGACGCGCAGCTCTACATGCAGCTGCTGCGCCACGGCACGGTGGCCGCCAGCACGATGTTCGGCACCAACACCTTTACCGGTCCGGCCGCGTACACCAACGAGAAGAAGTTCCACAAGCTCGACTTCAAGGACATCGCCAAGGGCAAGATCGAGCCGCCTCCGCCGGCCAACGACGGCTGGATCGCGATGGTGCAGCATTACTTCGTGTCGGCCTGGCTGCTCAAGGGCGACCCGGCCAGCGAGCAGCTGCGCCGCGAGTTCCGCGTGAAGGACCTGGGCGACAACCTCTTCACCGTTGCCATGGTGGCCACGCTGCCGAAGATCGCCCCGGGCGCCACGCAGGTCGTGAACAGCGCGCTGTTCGCCGGCCCCGAGGAAGAAAAGAAGCTCGAGGCCATCGCCCCCGGCCTGGACCTGGTGAAGGACTACGGCATCTTCGCGATCATCTCCAAGCCGCTGTACTGGCTGCTGAACCAGCTGCACGGCATCCTGGGCAACTGGGGCTGGTCGATCGTCGCGCTGGTGGTGCTGCTGAAGGCGGCCTTCTACTGGCTCAACGCCAAGGCCTACGCCAGCATGGCCAAGATGAAGGCCATCAATCCGAAGATCATGGAAATGCGCGAGCGGCTGAAGGACAAGCCGCAGGAAATGCAGCAGGAAATGATGCGGATCTACAAGACCGAGAAGGTCAATCCGATGGGCGGCTGCTTCCCCATCGTGATCCAGATCCCGGTGTTCATCGCGCTCTACTGGGTGCTGCTGTCGTCGGTCGAAATGCGCCACGCACCGTGGATCGGCTGGATCACCGACCTGTCGGCACCGGACCCCTGGTACATCCTGCCGGTCGTGATGACGGCCACCTCGCTGTTCCAGACCTGGCTCAACCCGACGCCGCCCGATCCGATGCAGGCCAAGCTGATGTGGATCATGCCGCTCGCGTTCAGCGTGATGTTCATCTTCTTCCCGGCCGGCCTGGTGCTGTACTGGATCACGAACAACGTGCTCTCGATCGCGCAGCAGTGGTTCATCAACAAGCGACTGGGCGTGCTCGGCACCAAGTAGCCGCACACCACCCCAGCCATCCCACGAAGGGCCGCGTCAGCGGCCCTTTTTGCTGAAAGAATCCGCCCATGCTCGCCCGCACCACCGATCCCATCGTCGCCGTCGCCACAGCCTCGGGGCGCGGGGCGGTCGGCATCGTGCGGGTGTCGGGCGCGAAGCTGGCGCCGTTGATCGAAGCCCTCTGTGGCCGCGTGCTCAAGCCGCGCGAGGCCACCTACCTGCCGTTCCGCGATGCGGACGGCGAGCCGGTCGACCACGGCCTGGCCATTCACTTCCCTTCGCCGAACTCTTTCACTGGCGAGGACGTGCTCGAACTGCAGGCCCACGGCGGCGCGGTCGTGCTGCAGCTGCTGCTGGCGCGCTGCCTCGAAGCCGCGGCCGAGCCCGACCCCGTCACCGGCCGCCCTCGCCTGCCCGGCCTGCGGGTGGCCGAGCCCGGCGAGTTCAGCCAGCGGGCATTTCTCAACGGAAAGATCGACCTGGCGCAAGCCGAGGCCATTGCCGACCTGATCGACGCCAGCACCGAGGCGGCCGCGCGCAGCGCCGGGCGTTCGCTGTCGGGCGCGTTCTCGCGCGAGATCCACACGCTGCGCGACGCGCTGATCCACCTGCGCATGCTGGTCGAGGCCACGCTCGACTTTCCGGAAGAGGAAATCGACTTCCTGCAGAAGGCCGACGCCACCGGGCAGCTGGCAAGGCTGCAGTCGCAACTCGCCGCCGTGCAGCAGCGTGCGCGCCAGGGCGCGTTGCTGCGCGAAGGCATCAAGGTCGTGATCGCGGGCCAGCCCAACGCGGGCAAGAGTTCGCTGCTCAATGCGCTGGCCGGCGCCGAACTGGCCATCGTGAGCGCGGTGGCGGGCACCACGCGCGACGTGGTCTCGCAGACCATCCAGATCCACGGCGTGCCGCTGCACGTGGCCGACACCGCCGGCCTGCGCGAAAGCAGCGACGAGGTCGAGCAGATCGGCGTGGCGCGCGCCTGGGGCCAGATCGAAAGCGCCGATGCCGTGCTGTTCCTGCACGACCTCACCCGCGCGCACCTGGACGACTATGCCGCCGCCGATGCGGAGATTCTGGCCGGCCTGCGGCAGAAGCTGCCCGCGAGCGTGCCGGTGCTCGATGTCTGGAACAAGCAGGACGCAGCGCCCGCTACCCACCCCGAGCAAGGCATCGCCCTGTCCGCCAAGACCGGCCTGGGCATCGAGGCCTTGCGCGAACAGCTGCTGGCCATGGCCGGCTGGCAGGCCGTGCCCGAGGGCGTGTACCTCGCGCGGGCGCGCCACGTGCAGGCGCTGGCGCGGGTCGAAACGCACCTGGCGCTGGCCGCCAGCCACCTGGCGGCACAGGCCCAGCTGCTCGATCTGCTGGCCGAAGAGTTGCGGCTGGCCCAGAACGCCCTGAACGAGATCACCGGCGAATTCGGCGCGGATGACCTGCTGGGAGTCATCTTTTCGCGCTTCTGCATTGGTAAATAACTACAGGCGACCTGAAAAACGTAAACAGTTGTAGCCGAACCTCGCGGCCATCGCGGATACTTCGGCTCACATCGGGGGCCGAAGAAACATGTCAATCCAGAACCTGAGCCGCGCCATCGCGGAGAACATGAGCACCGACGCGTTTGCGTTGACGTTCAATGTCCAGCAGTGGGAAACACTGGCGGGCTATCTGCAGCCCATCGATGCCGGCGTCGGTGACATATTGATCGAGCAGGGTACGCCCGACCGCTCGGTGTTCTTCATCGAGAGCGGCGCCATCAGCGTGCACCGTGTCAGCAGCAAGGAGCAGATGCGGCTGGCCGTGCTCACGCCCGGCTCGGTGGTCGGCGAAGGCTCGTTTTTCTCGCGGCAGCCGCATTCGGCCAACGTGGTGGTCACTGGCGCGGGCCGTGTGTGGCGCCTCACGGCGATCCGCTTTGCGGAAATGTCGAACCGCCAGCCCAACATGGCACTGGAGATCGCGATGGCGCTCGGCGCCGTGATCGCCAAGCGCATGGCGCACCGCTCCAAGCGCGTTGCCGTGACCTGACGAAACCCCGATCGCCCACCGCCGGATAGTCGACCAGCAAGCCAGTTTCCGTTCTGGACCCCGAGAGTAGAGAGTAGTCAGCAAGTAAGCCATGGCCCTGATCTGTCCGGTCTGCAGCACGGAAAACCGTGACGGCGCGAATTTCTGCAGGAGTTGCGGCGTCAAGCTGTCCGCCGCGGGAGACCGGATTCCGCCGCCGCCGAGCCCTGAACGCGAATGGGCCACCACCGCCCCCGCCCAGTTGCGCGCGCCGACCATTCCGGCGCCGCTGTTCGACCCGGAGGAGCCGCCGCCGCCCGCGCGCTCGTCGTTCTTCAGCCGGACGCCCGCCGCGCGGCAGAACGACGAACACTCACAGACCGTGTTGATGGTGCACGACGACGGGTTGCCGCGCTCGCCCGCGCCGCCCGCTGCGTCGCCGGGGCTGGAGTCGACTTGGGCCTCGAAGCCCGAAATGAAGAAGAGACGCCGGGCCAAGGTCCGGCAGTCCGTACCGGTCGAACGGCCGCCGCGCAAGCGCGTGATCCTGCTGTGGCTCGGCCTGCTGGTGGTTGCGGTGGCGATGATCGTCGCGGGCTGGTACGGCTACGGAACGCGCAAGGCGCCTGCCGCCGCCGAAGGGGCTGCGCCGGCCGTCGAGGCCCCCGCTCCCGCGGCCCCGCCGCTGCCGCCGCCGACCGAGTCGTCACCGCCTGCAGCGCCCGCAGCGCCGGCGGACCCCCAGCCCGTCGAGCCAGCCGAGACGCCGCCTGCCGCGGAAGCCGCACCTGCACCCAAGCCCGTTGCCAAGCCGCGTAAGCAGGCGACCGCCGCCGTGCAGCCGTCGAACGCGCCTGAACCCGCTGCTCCGGTCCCCGCTCCCGCTCCGCCGCCGGCACCTGCCGCCCCTGCCGAGCCTCAGGCCATGTGCGGCGACCGCAATTTCATCGCCAAGGCCCAGTGCATGGCGGCCCAGTGCCTGAAGCCCGAGTTCAAGGCCCATGCGCAGTGCGAAGCGGTGCGCCGCCAGCAGCGCCTCGAAGAAGAAAAGCGCAACCCGAGCCTGATCAACTGATCGGCCGGGACTGAAGCGAAGGCTGCCGGATCGTCAGCCTTTTTGCAGCCGCTCCACGGCCATCGCCAGCGCGGCTGGCTTGCCGGACAGTACCAGCGTGTCGCCGTCCGACAGCACCGGGTTGTCGGCCAGCGCGCGCGGCTGGCCGTCTTGGCGGCGCAGGCTGGCGACGCGCACGCCCAGCGTGTGCAGCGCCACCTGTTCCAGCGTCTGGCCGACCGCGCGCGCGCCGGCATTGAGGGTGAAGCTGTTGAGGCGCTCGTGGTCGATCTCGTCGGCGTTGTCGTCGTCGGCGCCGTGGAAGTAGCCGCGCAACAGGTTGTAGCGGGCATCGCGCTGGTCCTGCACCACGCGGATCACGCGCCGCATCGGCACGCCGACCAGCGCCAGCGCATGGCTCGCGAGCATCAGCGAACCTTCGATGGCCTCGGGCACCACCTCTGTGGCGCCTGCGGCCTGCAGCT
Organism: Variovorax sp. R-27; assembly: GCF_049913215.1. NCBI lineage: Bacteria > Pseudomonadati > Pseudomonadota > Betaproteobacteria > Burkholderiales > Comamonadaceae > Variovorax > Variovorax sp. R-27. Next base: position 7,012,453 of record NZ_CP183984.1, on the reverse strand, counting down.
TTTCGAGATCGTGGTCGTCCTGCGTGCGCACGATCACCGGCACGTGCGGCGCATGGGCGCGCGTGTTGGCCAGCACCTTCATCGCGCCCGGCACGTCGAGATAAGTGACGACCACCGCGCTGGCACGCGCCAGCCCCGCGGCCATCAGGGCCTGCAGCCGCGCCGCGTCGCCGAACACCACCGAGTCGCCGGCGGCAGCGGCCTGGCGCACGCGGTCAGGGTCGAGGTCGAGTGCCATGTACGGAATGCCTTCGCGTTCGAGGATGCGCGCCAGGTTCTGGCCGCAGCGCCCGTAGCCGCAGATGATCACGTGCTGCGCGGTGTTGATGGTCTTGCGCGCGATGCTCGTCATCTGCAGCGACTGCTGCAGCCAATCGCTGGCCACGAGCTTTCGCACGATGGCGTTGCTGTACATGATGATGAAAGGCGTGGCCAGCATCGACAGCACCATCGAGGCCAGCACCGGGTTGGCCAGCCACGGTGGCAGCAGGCTGCGTTCCTGCGCCAGCGTCAACAGCACGAAGCCGAATTCGCCGGCCTGCGCGAGGTAGAGGCCGGTGCGCAGCGACACGCCCGAGGTGGCCCCGAGCACCCGCGCCAGCACCGTTACCAGCCCCAGCTTGAATGCCAGCGGCACCAGCAGCAGCACGCCCACCAGCAGCCAGCGCTCGACCACGATGTGCCAGTCGAGCGACATGCCCACGGTGATGAAGAACAGCCCCAGCAGCACGTCGTGGAAGGGGCGGATGTCGGTTTCGACCTGGTGCTTGTATTCGGTCTCCGACACCAGCATGCCCGCGATGAACGCGCCCAGCGCCAGGCTCAGGCCGGCCAGCTCGGTGAGCCAGGCCAGGCCCAGCGTTATCAGCAACACGTTCAGGATGAAGAGCTCTTCGCTGCGCCGCCGCGCCACCAGCGTGAGCCACCAGCGCATGATGCGCGGGCCGCCGTAGAGCAGCACGCCGATCAAAAAGCTTGCCTTCAGCAGCGCCAGGCCCAGCGCCTTGGCCAACGCCTCGGGCGGTGCGCCCAATGCGGGAATCAGCACCAGCAGCGGCACCACGGCCAGGTCTTGAAACAGCAGCACGCCCATCACGCGCTTGCCGTGTTCGCTCTCGAGCTCGAGCCGCTCGGCCATCAGCTTGACCACGATGGCCGTGCTGCTCATGGTGAGCGCGCCCGACAGCGCCAGCGCGGTCTGCCAGCCCAGCTGCCACGTTGGGGGCAGCAGCAGCCGGGCGATCAGCAGCGCGCCGACCGTGGCGATGGACATCGTCAGCAGCACCTGCAGCAGGCCCAGCCCGAACACGTGCTTTCGCATCGCGCGCAGCTTCGGCAGGCTGAACTCCAGCCCGATCACGAACATGAGGAACACCACGCCGAATTCGCCCAGGTGCTGGATGCCTTCGGTGTTCTGCGCCAGGGCGAAGGCGTGCGGCCCGATCAACACGCCAGCCGACAGATAGCCGAGCATCGGCGGCAGCTTGAGGGAGCGGCACGCCACCACGCCGATCACCGCGGCCAGGAGATACAACAGCGTGAGATCGAACGAAGACATAGGCGCCGATGCTAGAGCAATGTCCGTGCCCCGGGCTTCCCCGGGCCATGTGATCCCGGGTGCCGGCCGGCCCGTAAAATCCGCAGATGAGCTCCCGCCCCGTTCCGGCCCCAGTGGTCGACCCCGAAGCCATCCTCGCTCGGGCACGCCTCACCTTCGACATCGAAGCCGAAGCCGTCACCGGTCTGAAAGACCGCGTCGGCCCGAGCTTTGTCGATGCGGTGCGCAAGATCCTCGAAGTGCGCGGCCGCGTGGTTGTGATGGGCATGGGCAAGAGCGGCCACGTCGGCCGCAAGATCGCCGCCACCCTCGCCTCCACCGGCACGCCCGCGATGTTCGTGCACCCGGCCGAAGCCAGCCACGGCGACCTCGGCATGATCAAGGCGGTCGACTTGGTGCTGGCCATTTCCAACAGCGGCGAGGTCGACGAACTCACCGTCATCCTGCCGGTCGTCAAGCGCCAGGGCGTGCCCCTGATCGCCATGACCGGCCGCCCCGAATCCACCCTCGCCCGCCATGCCGACATCGTGATCGATGCGGGCGTGTCCAAGGAAGCCTGCCCGCTCAACCTCGCCCCCACCGCCAGCACCACCGCCCAGATGGCGATGGGCGATGCGCTGGCCGTGGCGCTGCTCGACGCGCGCGGCTTCGGCTCGGAAGACTTCGCGCGCTCGCACCCGGGCGGCGCGCTCGGGCGCAAGCTGCTCACCCACGTGAGCGACGTCATGCGCTCGGGCGACGAAGTGCCGCGCGTGCCGCCGTCGGCCAACATCAGCGAGCTGATGCGCGCGATGAGCATCAAGGGCTTCGGCGCCGCCGCGGTGATCGAGCCTGACGGCCGCGCCTCGGGCATCTTCACCGACGGCGACCTGCGCCGGCTGATCGAGGCGGGCGCCGATTTGCGCAGCCCCAAGGCGGTCGACGTCATGCACCGCGACCCGCGCACCATCCGCGTCGACGCGCTGGCGGTGGAAGCCGCCGAGCTGATGGAGCAATGCGGCATCACCCGCCTGTTCGTGATCGACGGCGCGGGGGTGATCGTCGGCGCGATCAACACCAACGACCTGATGCGCGCGAAGGTCATCTGATGCCGCTCGAGTTCCAGGCCGAGACCTTGCTCGCCGCGCAGGACGTGCGCATCGTTTTCTTCGACATCGACGGCGTGCTGACCGATGGCGGCGTGTACTTCACCGAGCATGGCGAAACGCTCAAGCGCTTCAGCATCCTCGACGGCTACGGCCTGAAGCTGCTGCGCAAGGCCGGCATCGTGCCGGCCGTGATTACCGGGCGCGACTCCAAGCCGCTGCGCGTGCGGCTCGAAGCGCTGGGCATCGAGCACGTGCGCTACGGCACCGAAGACAAGCTGCCCGCCGCACAGGCCATGCTCGACCAGCTCGGCTTTACGTGGGCGCAGGCCGCCGCCATCGGCGACGACTGGCCCGACCTGCCGGTGCTCATGCGCGTTGGCTTCGCGGCGGCACCGGCCAATGCCCATGCGGAAGTGCGCGGCATCGCGCGCTACGTCACCCAGGCGCGCGGCGGCGAAGGCGCGGCGCGCGAGTTCTGCGACCTGCTGCTCACGGCCTGCGGCCAATACCGCGCGATGCTCGACGCTGCCCGGGGCCCGACCACATGAACAACGTGAAACGCGCATGGGGCATGGTGCGCGAAGTCCTCGACCGCGCCACGATCTACCTGCCGATCATCCTCACCGCCGCCGTCGCGCTCGGCACCTACTGGCTGGTGCGCAACGCGCCCAAGCTGCTGGAGCCCACGGCCAAGGTCGCACCCACGCATGAGCCCGACTACTTCATGCGTGAGTTCGTCATCAAGAACTTCCTGCCCAATGGCGACCTGCGCAGCGAATTGCACGGGGTCGAAGGCCGGCACTATCCCGACACCGACACCATCGAGATCGACAAGGTGCGCATGCGCACCGTGTCGCCCGAGGGGCTGGTGACGCGCGGGTCAGCCGACCGCGGCCTGTCGAACTCCGACGGCAGCGAGGTCCAGCTGTTCGGCAATGCGATCGTCATTCGCGATCCTTCGGTGGGGCCGAACGGCAAGCCTGCGCCGCGCCTCGAGTTCCGCGGCGAGTTCCTGCACGCTTATGTCGACACAGAACGCGTCACGTCGAACAAGCCGGTCACGCTCATTCGCGGCACCGACCAGTTCACCGGCGACACGCTCGACTACGACAACCTGAGCGGCGTGGCCAACCTGAATGGCCGGGTGCGCGGCGTGCTGATTCCGTCGGCGGCTCCGGCCGCTCCTGCTCCCGCCAAGAAGCGCTGAAGAAGACATCTCCTGCATGACCACGTCCCCGCTTGTCTTCATCACCGGCGCATCGAGCGGCATCGGCCAGGCGCTGGCCGCGAGCTTCTACGACGCGGGCTACCGCCTGGCGCTGGTCGCCCGGCGCACGGGGGAAATCGAAGCGTGGGCGAATGCCCGGCAACTGAGCGCAGACCGCTACCGGATCTACAGCGCCGACGTGGCGCAGACCGACAGCATCGTCGCCGCCGGCAACGCCTGCATCGCGCAGCAGGGGCTGCCAGATGTGGTGATCGCCAATGCCGGCATCAGCGTCGGCATCGACACCGCCGAGCGCTCCGACCTCGACGTGTTGGCGCAGACTTTTGCCACCAACAACGTCGGCCTCGCCGCCACTTTTCATCCGTTCGTGCGGGCGATGGTGCAGCGCGGCAGTGGGCGGCTGGTTGGCATCGGCAGCGTGGCGTCCATCCGCGGATTGCCGGGGCATGGCGCGTACTGCGCCAGCAAGGCCGGCGTGGTGGCGTACTGCGAGAGCCTGCGCGGCGAATTGTTCAACAGCGGCGTCAAGGTCGTCACCCTCTGCCCGGGCTACATCGACACGCCGCTCACGCAGGGCAACCGGTACGGCATGCCTTTTCTCATGAAGGCGGAAGATTTTGCGGCCCAGGCACTGCGCGCCATCGAGGCAGGCACGAGCTACCGCGTGATTCCCTGGCAGATGGGCGTGATCGCCAAGATCATGCGCATGCTGCCCAACGCCGTGCTCGACCGGGCGGTGCAAGGGCGCGAGCGCAAGAAGCGAAGCGGCGAAGCCTGAGCAACAAGCGCCGGGCGATTGCCCATTGAAAAAGGCTCCCGAGGGAGCCTTTTGTCTGTGTGCCTTAGAGCGCAGGGCTTAGTAGCCGCTGTTGCCGCCACCACCGTAGCCGCCGCCACCACCACCGCCGGAGCGGCCACCGCCGCCACCGCCACGGGGGCCGGCGCCGTAGGGACTGCGGAAACCGCCGTCGCCACCACCACCGCCGCCACCGCTGCGGCCACCACCGCCACCGCCGTAGCCGCCGCCACCGCCGGAGCGGCCACCGCCGCCACCACCGTAGCCGCCACCACCGCCGCCGTAGCCTCCGCCACCACCGCCGCCATAACCACCACCGCCGCCGCCGTAGCCGCCACCACCGCTGCGCGGGGGACGAGCTTCCATCGGACGTGCTTCGTTGACGACGACGCTGCGGCCACCAAGGGGCTGGCCGTTCATGCCGTTGATTGCTGCCTGAGCTTCCGCGTCACTGCCCATCTCGACGAAGCCGAAGCCCTTCGAGCGGCCGGTGTCACGTTCCATCATGACCTTGGCGCTGGTCACTGCGCCGAACTGCCCGAAGGCCTGTTCGAGATCTCCGTCGCGCACCGAGTAAGGCAGGTTGCCGACGTACAGTTTGTTGCCCATCAAGGGACTCCTATAAACACATCAAGAAAAGCGATGGAGTCCCGAAAGCATCACTCAAACGAGAGCCGTCGAGTCGCGCGAAACTGACCGATCACCGAACTGCCCCCCGACCAAAATGAAGAGGGAGGCTCGTGCATTATGGGTGAAATATCCGAATTGCAAGCGGGAATTTGCGTCTTGAGGTAGCACCTGTCAAAACTATTGGAAAGCTAGTGCCTACTTGCATTTTTGGGCGAGGTCCTTGGCGCTACATGTAGAATTCGCCCCGTCATTGGGGAGTAGCCGCCTTCCGATTTGCGAGAAGGGCCCGCGTCAACAGACTTGTCCTGCCCCACACAGGACATGGCGCGTGCAGTTAACACACCTGGCGAGACCTTTGACCGTGCAACTTCGGGAATATGGCCGAAGGTGTTGCACGGTCAATTGCGTCCTTCGGCCCAAGGAACCCCACATCCATCATGGAAGCTTTTCTCGTTGCAACCGGCGTAGTTGCGCTCGCCGAAATGGGCGACAAGACCCAACTCCTGGCTCTCTTGCTCGCCGCCCGTTTCAGGAAACCGTGGCCCATCGTCCTGGGCATCTTCGCCGCCACCATCATCAACCACGCGCTGGCGGGTGCCGTCGGCAACTACATCACGCGCTGGCTCGGACCGGAGGTGCTGCGCTGGATACTGGGCGGCTCGTTCATCGCGATGGCCGTCTGGATGCTGATTCCAGACAAGCTCGACGACGACGATGCCCCGGGCGCGTCGAAGTTCGGCGTCTTCGGCACCACGGTGATCGCGTTCTTCCTCGCCGAGATGGGCGACAAGACCCAGATCGCCACCGTCATGCTTGCCGCCCGCTTCACGCACGACTACTTCTGGGTGGTCGCAGGCACCACGCTGGGCATGATGCTGGCCAACGCGCCGGTGGTGTGGCTCGGCGAGAAGATCGTGCGGCGCGTGCCGATCAAGCTAGTGCACGGCATCTCGGCCGCGATCTTCCTGGTGCTGGGCATCATCATGATCGTCGGCTGGTAATCCGACGGGGCGATATACTGCCCCTTGCGCCGATTTGCTTCAGCTTGCGGGCGCTTTATAAATTCAGCTAAAGACAGGCGCGGCAGACCCGGCTCGTTTTTGGCGAGGCCGGGTTTTTTCATTCATGTCGTCGTCACCACCTTTGGTCGTCACCTCGCAGTCGATGCAGTTCGCAGGCCCGCTGGCCCTGCGCAGCGGCGCGTCGATCAGCGACTACACGCTCGCCTACGAAACCTACGGCACCCTGAACGCCGAGCGCAGCAACGCCGTGCTGGTGTGCCATGCACTCAATGCCTCGCACCACGTGGCGGGCGTCTACCAGGGCCAGGCCCGCTCCGAGGGCTGGTGGGACAACATGGTGGGCCCCGGCAAGCCGGTCGACACCGACCGCTTCTTCGTGATCGGCGTCAACAACCTCGGCTCCTGCTTCGGCTCGACCGGCCCGATGCACGTCAATCCCGCCACCGGCCGCGTCTATGGCGCCGACTTCCCGGTGGTCACGGTCGAAGACTGGGTCGACGCGCAGGCCGCGCTGCTAGATGCGCTCGGCATCGAGACGCTCGCGGCCGTCATGGGCGGCAGCCTCGGCGGCATGCAGGCACTGTCGTGGACGCTGCAGTACCCCAGCCGCGTGCGCCACGCCGTGGTCGTGGCCAGCGCGCCCAACCTCACGGCCGAGAACATCGCCTTCAACGAAGTCGCGCGCCGCGCCATCGTGACCGACCCAGACTTCCACGGCGGCCACTTCTACGAACACGGCGTGATCCCGAAGCGCGGCCTGCGCATCGCGCGAATGATCGGCCACATCACCTACCTCAGCGACGACGTGATGAACGAGAAGTTCGGCCGCATCCTGCGCAGCGCCGTCGAGGGCGAGGTGGCTGGGCTCGACTACCGCTACTCCACGCAGGACGTCGAGTTCCAGATCGAAAGCTACCTGCGCTACCAGGGCGACAAGTTCAGCGAGTACTTCGACGCCAACACCTATCTGCTGATCACCCGCGCGCTCGACTACTTCGACCCCGCGCGCAGCCACGGCGGCAAGCTCAGCACCGCGCTGGCCCAGGCCACCGCCAAGTTCCTGCTCGTGAGCTTCAAGACCGACTGGCGCTTCTCGCCCGCGCGCAGCCGCGAACTCGTGAAGGCGCTGCTCGACAACCGCCGCAACGTGAGCTACGCCGAGATCGACGCGCCGCACGGCCACGATGCCTTCCTGCTCGACGACGTGCGTTACATGGGCGTGGTGCGCTCGTACTTCGAACGCGTCGCCAAGGAGTTCCAATGAGCGACCTCGAACACCAAAGATTGATCGCAGAGCTCGTGCCCCAGGGCTCGCGCGTGCTCGACCTCGGCTGCGGCGACGGCGCCCTGCTCGACCTGCTGCAGCGCGAGCGCGGCTGCACCGGCTACGGCGTGGAAATTGCCGACGGCAACGTGCTGCAGTGCATCCGCCGCGGTGTCGACGTGATCCAGCTCAACCTCGACGAAGGCCTGGCGATGTTCGACGACGCTTCCTTCGACGTGGTGCTGCAGATCGATACGCTGCAGCACTTGCGCAATGCCGAAGTGATGTTGCGCGAGACCGCGCGCGTCGGCCGCATCGGTGTTGTCGCCTTTCCCAATTTCGCGCACTGGCCCAACCGCCTGAGCGTGGCGCGCGGCCGCATGCCGGTGACGCGCCGCCTGCCCTACCAGTGGTACGACACGCCCAACATCCGCGTCGGCACCTTCAAGGACTTCGAGGTGCTGGCCGGCAAGAACAACCTGCGCGTGCTCGACGCCTTCGGCCTGCAGGACGGGCGCGACGTGCGCTGGCTGCCCAACGCGCGCGCCAGCACGGCGGTCTTCAAGTTCGAGCGCGGCGGCGGCTGAACCCTTTGGAGAGCACCACCGGATGAGCTTCACGCTTGCACAGCCGGTCCACAGCGAGCTGCTCATCAAGAAGAGCCGCTTCATCGGCTGCGTGCAGCCGGTGGCTGACCGCGCGGCCGCGCTGGCCGTGGTCGCCTCGCTGCGCGCCGAACACCCCGCGGCCGCGCACGTGTGCTGGGCCTTGATGGCCGGCGGCCAGTCGGCCGCGAACGACGATGGCGAGCCCGGCGGCACGGCTGGCCGGCCGATGCTGGAAGTGCTGCGCCACCAGCAGGTCGAGGGCGCGCTCGCGACCGTGGTGCGCTACTTCGGTGGCGTGAAGCTGGGCGCGGGCGGCCTCGTGCGGGCCTACACCGACGCGGTTGCGCAGGCTCTGCTCGGCGCCGAGCTCGTGCCGCTGGTGCGCCAGCGCAGCCTCGGTTGCTCGGTGCCCTATGCGCTCGAAGGACTCGTGCGGCGCGAACTCGTCGCAGCCGGCGCGGTGCTCGACGATGTGCAGCACGGCGACGATGTGGCCTTCGCCTTCTCGCTCCCCGAGCCCGATGCCGACGCTTTCATCACCCGTCTCGACGATGCTGCGCAAGGGCGCGTCGTCTGGCCGAAGGCGTAACGCGCTTCGCAGGTGCTGAGGGCGCAGGCGCAGTCATCGCGAAAATGCCGCGCGGTGCCACCGGCACCGGCTCGTCGTCGGGCCCGCGTCGCGCCATCTCCGCGGTCACGATGCCGGTCGGCACCGCGAGCACGCCCCAGCCCAGCAGCATCATCACCGAGGCGATCGCACGGCCCAGGTCGGTCTTGGGCACGAGGTCGCCGAAGCCCACCGTGGCCATCGTCGAGATGGCCCAGTAAATTGCCACCGGAATGCTCGTGAAGCCGTGCACCGGCCCCTCGACCACGTACATCAGCGTGCCCATCACCAGCACCACCAGCATCACGAAGCCGACGAACACCGTGATCTTGCGCCGGCTCGATGCCACGGCAGACACCAGCGCGCGGTATTCCACCGAGTAGCGCGATAGTTTGAAGATACGGAACACGCGCAACAGGCGCAGCACCCGCACGTCGATCAGGTACGCCATCTCGGGCGCAAAGGCCACCAGAAAGGTCGGCAGCAGCGCAAGCAGGTCGATCACGCCATAGAAGCTCAGCGCATAGCGCAGCGGCTTGTTCACGCAGCACAGCCGCGCGATGTACTCCAGCGTGAAGAGAATGGTGAACACCCATTCGAGCGCATTGAACAGCGGCCGCCACTGCTCGCGGATCGACTGCACGCTGTCGAGGATCACCACCAGCACGCTGGTCACGATCACCGCGATCAGCGCCAGGTCGAACATCAGGCCCGCGCGCGTGTCGGCCTCGAAGATCACCGTGAACAGCGTGCGTCGCCAGCCGTGCGCTGGCTTGTCGAAGCGCGAATCGGTAGCCGACGAAATGGCGCGCGAGGGGTGCGCGGCCTGCGCGGTGGAAGGAGTTTCGGAGTTCGGAAGGCTCATGACGCCGCATTGTCATGTCCACAGTCGATTTATTCAGTTACGCTTCTTGCGCAATGAAGTGCCGCAGGCCATGAGTGCGTTCTTACGATAGTCCCTTTCTTGAGGAGCTCCCCTTTGGCTACACAGTCCCCCTTCTTCGGCAAGCGTGATCGTGACACCGACTCGTTGACATCCCGCCCCGCGCCGCTCGTCGGTTCGGGCACCAATCTCTCCGGAACCCCCGTCAATCCCTCGTCGCTGACCGCACAGCAAGGCGGACTGAACGCCGCTGCTGCTACAGCATCTGCCGCCGCCAAGGAAGGCGGCAGCAAGCTCACCGTCGGCCCGAACATCAAGCTCAAGGGCGTGGAGATCACCGACTGCGACACGCTCGTGGTCGAAGGCCTCGTCGAGGCCACCATGGACTCGCGCCTGATGCAGATCGCCGAACAGGGCGAGTTCAAGGGCTCGGCCGAAATCGACATCGCCGAAATCCGCGGCGTGTTCGACGGCAGCCTCACGGTGCGCGAAAAGCTCGTGATCCACTCGACCGGCAAGGTCACCGGCAAGATCCGCTACGGCAAGATCGTGATCGAGGAAGGCGGCCAGCTTTCCGGCGAAATCAGCTTCGGCGCCAAGCCGTCCCTGCACTCCGCAGCCTGAAGCCCGTCAAGCTTTCGGCGGGGTCCACCCAAAGCGCTCCAGCAAGGCACCGGCCGCGGCCGGTGCCTTTTCTTTGGCGCCATTGATGAAGTAGACAAACACGTCGCGCTTCTTCGGCGACACGGCCCAGCCCTGCGCGCGCTCGGCCCAGGTGTCCAGCGCCTTCGGCGCGTAGCCGGTCTTGAGCTTTGCGTCGGCCATCATGAGCCGCGCATAGGCGAAATCGCCTTCGGGCTCCTCGAAGGACGGAAACTTGTCGGCGTCGGTGAACACCGTCGACACCTTGTGCTTCTTCGCGAGTGCCTTGTAGGCGGGCACCATGAAGCTCTCGTGCCGCACGTCCATCACGTGCCGCAGCGCGCGGCTGCCCTCCTTCTTCGGCAGCAGCGCGAGAAAAGCCTCGAAGTCTTCCGCATCGAACTGCTTGGTCGGCATGAACTGCCACACGATCGGCCCGAGCTTGTCGCCGAGCTCGGCCACGCCGCTGTCGATGAAGCGCTTGATCGAATCGCCCGCGCCCGACAGCAGCTTGCGGTTGGTCGCGAAGCGCGAGGCCTTGAGCGAGAACATGAAGTCGGCCGGCGTGTCGTCGTGCCACTTCCTGAAGGTCTCGGGCTTGAAGGTGCTGTAGTAGGTGCCGTTGATCTCGATGGCGCTGACCTTGCGGCTCGCGTAGTTCAACTCCTTCGCGTGCGCGAGCCCCTTGGGATAGAAGTTGTCGCGCCAGGGTTCGTAGGTCCAGCCGCCTATGCCCACCTTGATGTTTGCCTTGCTCACATGGCCCTCCGGGTTGAGATCGCCCGCACTCTACGCGCGGTCGCCTCAAGGCGCAAAATGCGCCTTTTCGTCACCCGCGGAGAACCCACCGATGAACGCCCCCCTGCACCGCGAAATGCCTGCCGGCACGCTCGACGCCGAGCGCGCCCTGTCCGACGTCACCGCCCAATGGGACGGCGACATCCTCAAGCAACTCACCAACTACATCGGCATCCCGGCCAAGTCGCCCGGCTTCGACAAGGACTGGTCGGCCAACGGCTACCTCGAGACCGTGCTGCGCAACGCCGCCGCCTGGGTCGAGGCGCAAAAGGTCGAGGGCCTGAAGCTGGAGATCGTGCGCCTCGAAGGCCGCACGCCGGTGCTGTTCTTCGAAGTGCCGGCCACCGGCACCGACATGGGCGAGACAGTGCTGATGTACGGCCACCTCGACAAGCAACCCGAGTTCACCGGCTGGCGCAACGACCTCGGCCCGTGGACGCCCAAGTACGAGAACGGCCTGCTCTACGGCCGCGGCGGTGCCGATGACGGCTACGCGGTGTACGCCAGCATCGCCGCGCTGCAGGCGCTCAAGAGCCAGGGTGCGGCGCACCCGCGCATCGTCGGCCTGATCGAGACCTGCGAGGAAAGCGGCTCCTACGACCTGCTGCCCTACGTCGACGCGCTGCGTCCGCGCCTGGGCAATGTCGAACTGGTGATCTGCCTCGACTCCGGCGCCGGCAACTACGACCAGCTGTGGCTCACCACCTCGCTGCGCGGCATGGCCAGCGGCACGCTCAAAGTGGAAGTGCTGACCGAAGGCATCCACTCCGGCGATGCATCGGGCCTCGTGCCCTCGAGCTTCCGCATCATGCGGCAGGTGCTCGACCGCCTCGAAGACAGCGCCACCGGCCGCCTGCTGCCCGCGAGCTTCCACTGCGAAGTGCCGGCCGACCGGCTGGCGCAGGCCAGGGCCACCGCCGCGATCCTCGGCGAAGAGGTCTACAAGCGCTTTCCGTGGGCGCACTACGACTGCGGCGGCTCGACCATGTTCGCGCTGCCGACCACCACCGATCCGGTCGAGGCCCTGCTCAACCGCACCTGGAAGCCCACGCTGTCGGTGACCGGCGCCGAAGGCTTTCCGGCACTGAAGGATGCGGGCAACGTGCTGCGCCCGTACACCGCCTTCAAGCTGTCGCTGCGCCTGCCCCCGCTGGTCGATGCGGCCGAGGCGGTGCAGAACCTCAAGACGCTGCTCGAAGACAACGCGCCCTACCAGGCCCGCGTGACCTTCGAGAGCAACGGCGGCGCCACCGGCTGGAACGCACCCACCATCACGCCGTGGTTCGAGGACGCGCTCAACAAGGCCTCGCAGGCGCACTTCGGCGCGTCGTGCGGCTACATCGGCCAGGGCGGCACCATTCCGCTGATGAACATGCTCAGCGCCGGCTTCCCGAAGGCGCAGATGATGGTCTGCGGCGTGCTCGGCCCGAAGAGCAACGCGCACGGCCCCAACGAGTTCCTGCACGTGCCCTACGCCAAGAAGCTCACCGCGGCCGTGGCCGAAGTGATCGCCGCATTGCCGGCAGCGCATCGCGCGGCCACATCGGAGCCGGTGGCCGCTTGAGCGAGGCGCTGCCTTTGCCGCAGCGCGTTTCGCTGTCGACCCCGGACGGCGAGACGCTCGCCCTGCGCCGGCTGCCGGCGCCCGGCCCGGCGCGCGCCGTGATCGTGGTGGTCCATGGGCTCGGCGAGCATGCGGGCCGCTATCACGCGCTCGCCGAATGCCTGCACGAATGGAACTTCGCCGTGTGGGCGCATGACCACTTCGGGCACGGCGAATCGACCGGTGCGCGCGGCGGCCTGCCGAGCGAACTGCGGCTGGTCGACGACCTCGCGCTGGTCATCGACGATGCACGCCGCGAGAACCCCGGCCTGCCGCTGGTGCTGCTGGGGCACAGCCTCGGCGGACTGGTCGCCGCGAGCCTGGTGGCGCGTGGCGTGCGGCAGGTCGATGGGCTGGTGCTTTCCTCGCCAGGGCTCGATCCGGGCCTGAGCGGTTTCCAGAAGGCGCTGCTCGCGGTGCTGCCGCGCATTGCGCCGAACCTGCGCGTGGGCAACGGCCTCGACGACAACTACCTCTCGCATGACCCGGCGGTGGTGCAGGCCTACCGCGACGATCCGCTCACGCACGACCGCATCGGCAGCCGGCTCGCGCGCTTTCTCGCGTACGAAGGCCAGACGGTGCAGCAGCGGGCTGCGAACTGGCCCGTGCCTACCTTGCTTCTCTATGCGGGCGACGACCGCCTCGTGATGCCTGCCGCCAGCCGCGCCTTCGCTGCGGCCGCGGCATCAGGCGGCAAGGTCGAGGCGCACTGCTTCGACACGCTGTACCACGAGATCTTCAACGAGCTCGAAGCCGACGCGGTCTTCGCGGCCCTGCAAAGCTGGCTCAACCGGCGCTTTCCGCCGCTGGCCTGACGGCGCGCACGCGCGCCAGCCAGATCAGCGCCGCGCCAGTCAGCACCACCGGCACCAGCGAACCGAAGTTCAGCAGCCGCCAGCCCTGCGTGGTCACCAGCACGCCCGAGGCGAACGAGGTCAGCGCCAGCGTCGCGAACACGCAGAAGTTGAGCGCGCCCTGCGCGCGGTCGCGCTCCTCGGCGGTGTAGGCCGTGAGCGAGAGCGTGGTGCTGCCGGTGAACAGGAAATTCCAGCCCACGCCCAGCAGGAACAACGCGACGATGAAGTGATGCAGCTCCACGCCCGAGAGCGCGATGGCGATGCAGCCGAGGTTGAGCACCAGCCCCACGCCCATCACTGGCAGCGCCCCGAAGCGGCGGATCAGGTGCCCGGTGAAGAAGCCCGGCGCGAACATGCCGATCACGTGCCATTCGAGCACCAGCGCGGCATCGGAAAACGGCAGGCTGCAGATCTGCATCGCGATGGGCGTCGCGGCCATCAGCAGGTTCATCACGCCGTAGCCAAGCGCGCCCGCGGCGGCGGCCACGATGAACACCGGCTGCCGCATGATCTCGGCCAGCGGGCGCCCACCTGCGGCCTCCTTGCGCGTGGGCGCGGCCGGGAATTCGATGAAGTGCATCACTGCCATCGACAGCAGCGCCACCAGCGCCAGCGCAACGTAGGCGCCGGCGAACGGCACCGCAAAGGCTTCGCGCGTGGCGGTGGCGAGATTCGGCCCGGCGACAGCGCCGATCAGCCCGCCCGCCATCACCATCGACACCGCCTTCTCGCGCCAGGCCGGCGCCGCCAGCTCGGCAGCGGCGAAGCGGTAGAGCCCCGCGTTGGCGTTGTAGTAGCCCGCGACCACCGTGGCGAAGCACAGCAGCCAGAAGTTCTTCGTGACCGCCGCGAAGCAGCACAGCAGCGACGATGCCACCGCCACCGCCAGCCCGATCTGGAACGAGCCGCGCCGGCCGAAGCGCTGCTGCGTGCGCGCCACCAGCCCGGTGCTGAGCGCGCCGCCCACCACGTAGCTCATCACCGGCAGCGTCGCCATCCAGCCGTGCGGCGCGATGGCCAGCCCAACCAGTCCGTTGATGGCGATGAAGGTCACGTTGTTCGTCAAGAGCAGGCCCTGGCAGATGGCGAGCAGCCACAAGTTGCGGTTCATGGCGCCGTCTCCCGGATTGCGCGCTGCAGGTCGCGCTCGATTTCGCTGAAGACGATCGGCGGCAGCTCGCCCAGCGTGCCTTCGGTGCCATCGAGTGCCACCGCGCGCACGGTCTGCAGCTCCTTGCCGTCGGGGCTGTCCTGCACGAACCAGCCTTCCTCCAGCTGCAGGCAGATGCGGCGTCCGCCGGGCACGGCCTTGTTGAAGCTGTTGACCATGCCGCCGTCACCCACCTCGCGCTGCCAGCCGCGCGTCTCCAGGCCCATGAGGGCGGCGTTCGACACGGCGCGGCCGCTCCAGTGGGGGAGTTCGCGGCGGGTGCGCAGCGCCTCGTCGAGCACGAAGGCCGGGCGCATCAGCTGCTCGAAGGGCTGCACGATTTCGTAATCGGCCAGCACGGCGGCCCATGCGGTCGCCAGCGACGGGTCGAGTGCCGTGATTTCCAGCGGATGCGGCAGGCCGATGCGCGCGGACTCGGGCAGCTTCACCGCGTCGTCCTGCAGGTCGGCCAGCTCGCCTTCGGCGCTGACGCGGAAGGTGCCTTCGAGCTTGTCCGATGCGTCGAACAAGCCCCAGACCAGCGGCCGGCTGAAGACCCGCAGCACGGGGTGGTTGGCGAAGAAGGGCATGAACTCGTCGGGGCCCCATCGGCGCTGCATGCACATCGCGGCTTCCAGTCGCTTGATCTGCGTGGTGGCGACGGTCGTTGCCAGCTTGCGCAACTCCTTCAGCTGCGTGGTCGAGGCGGCGGCCTTGCCGGCGTCGTCGTTCGCGCCCGGCTTGGGCAGCGTCTTGAGTGCCTTGCCCCTGGCGTCGTGCACCACGGGCTGGAAGTTGTCGTCCATGCGCACCTCGAAGCTGCGCGGGCCGAAGTCGAGCGTCAGGCGCGCGCGGGTGTCGAGGCCGAGGTCAGGCACGGTGCGGTCGGCCAGCTGGTCGAGGCTGAGGCCGCGCTGCTCGGCCACTTCGCCGAGCATGCGGTCGGCGCGGGTGCGCAGGTCGTCGTGACGGGTCTGACGCGCGAGTTCGGCCAGGTGCATCAGGGCGGCGTCGCTGCCGATCTCGCCGAGCATCACCATCGCGTCGTAGGCCCGCACGCGGTCGAGCGCGGCGCGCCACTGGCGCAGCAGGCCGTAGAGCTGGCGCGCGGTTTCGCCGTCGCCGAGACGGCCCTGCAAAGCGAACATCCAGCGCTCCTTGGCCGGGCGGCCGTTGCCGATCCACCAGGCCAGCAGCGCGCGGCCGAAGCGCGCGAGGGAATCGGGAGTGAGCGCGTCCAGCAGCGGGGCGAGCCCCGGATAGGGCGCGTCGGGCTTGCCGAGCATCATCGCCATCAGCACGTCGGGCACCACGTCTTGCGGCAGCGCGAGCCCGCCTTGCTTGAGGAGCAGGCGGGGCAGTGACGCCAGCGGCAGGGTCTTCGGCACCACGGGCAGGCTGTCGGGCAGCAACTCTTCGGGGGCGATGGCCAGAAGCTGCGCCACCGCGTCGGCGGCTTCGGCGCCATAGGCGAGCGCCTGCCGGCGTACCGCGTCGGCGTGGCCGGCGTCATGCAGCCAGCGCAGCGCGGCTTGCGCCGCCTCGTGCGCCGGGCCGGGTTCGCCCAGCGCGATGGGAACGAGGCCGCGCGCAGCCGCATCCGGGTAGCGCGCAAGCCACTCGCCCGCTTCGCGCCGGACCCAGCGATTGGTGTGGAAGCCCTTGGCGATCCAGCCGGCGAGCGGGTCCCATTCGATGACCGACGCCAGCTCGAACATCGCGCGCGAGCCCTGCTTGAGGAAGCGCGGCAGTCCCGGCAGCGCGGCCGCGCCGAATGCATGGAGGATGGGGCGCATGCGCGAGACATCGCCCATGTAGAGCTCGGGCGCGGGCCCGAGCGTGAACACTGCGATGGCCAGCGATTCGGGCAGGTGCCAGATGTATTCGGCAACGCTCCAGTGGGTGGCCGGAGGTTCGCCGAAGTCTTCCGGCCCGATCTCACGGCCGTTTGCCGCGACAGCCTCGATGAGCTCGGGGCGCAGGCCCAGCATCCACAGGGCCTTGTGCACCTTGCCGCCCTCGCGGATCTCTGCGGGTGCGTTGGGCTGGTTGCGCGCGAATTCGTCCATCCACTGGTCGGCGCGTTCGCGCGAGACGCGGAGCTCGCGGGTCAGCCAGTCGGACGATTCGCCCGTGGCCTGCAGGTACTGCGGCGGCGGCAGATTGCTCCAGTGCAGCAGCGCCGTCGGTGGCAGTGGCTGCAGCGCCAGCGTCGGAATGACGGGCAGCGCCTGCCGGTTCTTCCAGGGCGGGCGCCGCAGCAGCGCGGGCCAGGCGTCGGGGGCGGCATCGGTCACGCCGGCGGAGCTGTCTTCCTGCAGGCGCGCGAGCGTCTTGCGCTGGCTGTCGTCGCAGGAGGCCTCCAGCGGTTGCTGCCACTCGGGGTTCGCGGCCAGCAACTCCAGGATCAACGCGGCGCCGGCCTGGTGTCGCGCCGGGTTCGCCGACAGCAGCTCGCGCAGCACGAACAGCGGCCAGCGGGCAGCCTGCTTGACGAGGGCGTTCTTGCAGTCGATCTGCTTGACCTGGGCCACGAAGAAACGCACCACGGCCGGGTCATGGATGGCCAGCAGGTCGGTGACGGCTTCCTTGTGCGGGGACGGCTCGAAGAACAGCTCGGCTGCCGCGGCGCCGTGCATGTCGAGCATGCGCAGCCGTGCGGCGCGCGGCGGATAGAAGCTGGAACGGTGGCGGCGAAAGAAGTCGAGGCTGTCGGCCAGGCTGCGTTCGTCCAGCAGCGAGCCGCCGCACTGGCCGCAGGGCCGGTCGTTGAACTGTGCGAGCGCTTCGCGCATGCCCTTGGACCACCGCACGGTGCCATCGGGCTGCGCGTCCAGACCTTCTTCTTTCGACTTGCGACTGCCCGCCATGCCATTGCTCTCCATTGATGCCAGCGGGATTGTCGGCCAACACGCACGGGCCAAAAAAAAGCGCCCTCGCGGGCGCCGGAATCCTGGAGAGCGCAGTCCGTCAGTTCAGGACTGCTTGCCTTGCAGCAGACCGCTGAGCGAACCCAGCAGGTCGTCATGGTTGCCCAGGCCCTGGTCGGGGACCTTGCCGTGCGGCGTGAGCTGGTCGATGAGCGCCGGCAGCATGGTGGCGAGCATCGGCAGCAGCGTTTGCGCATTGATGCCGAGCTTGGACGCGATGCTGGCGATGGTGTCGCTGCCCAGCGCGTTCTGCAGCTGGTCGCCCGAGACCGGCTGGTTTTCTCCCTTGCCGATCCACGAGCCGATGACGTCGCCCATGCCGGCCTGCTCGAACTTCGAGACCAGACCGCCCAGGCCGCCCTGCCCGCCGTTGTTGGCGAGCAGGCCGCCCAGCGCGCCGGCCAAGCCTCCCAGATCGCCCAATCCGCCGCCTTGCGGTTGCTGCTGTTGCACAGCGCCTCCGAGCACTTGACCGAGTACCGAATCGAGCAATCCCATGGCTGTTTCCTTGGTGTGTGACAGAACCGTCTGCATTGTTAAATGCCGCGGCCCGTAAGCAGAAAGTGGCACGTCCACTTTCGAACTGGCAACGTGACAAATTACTTGGTACGCGCTGTCCGTTTGGGGAGCAATGCGGGGCTGACCCCCTGCACGCCCACCAGGCCCAGCACGGTAACCAGCGAATTCTGCGCGCCTTTCCATGCATCTGTCACGTCAATGGACTCGCTCAACGAATGGAATCCGGAGGCCTTGCCGCCACCGCCGACGATGATCGCGGGAATGCCCAGCGCGATCGGCACGTTGGCGTCGGTGCTGCCGCCGCGCAGCAGCGTCTTGTTGCCGAAGGCGGCGTTCGAGCGGATCGCGGCCTCGACGATCACCGAATCGGGCGGCGTGCGGCCGCCGGGGCGGTCGCCGATGAGCTTGGTGCTCACGCTCAGCGTGCTCACGTTCCAGCGCCTGTTTTCCTCGACCACTGCTTCGTCGATGGCGGCCAGAATCTTCTTCTCCGTTTCGAGAAGCGAGGCCATGTCGTCGGAGCGGATGTCGATGGCCATGCGCGCATCTGGCGCGATGGTGTTGACCGAAGTGCCGCCGCCGACCGTGCCGACAGTGAACGTTGTCTTCGGGAAACTCGGCGTGCGGATATCGGCGATCTTCGCGATGGCGCGGCCCATGCCGTGGATGGCGCTGGGCACCTGGCCGAACGCGCCGAAGCTGTGGCCGCCCGGGCCCTGGAACGTGACTTCGTAGCGGTGGCTCGCGGTGCCGAGCACCAGCACCGCGCCCGGCGACGACGGCTCCAGCCCCACCATGCCGTCGATGTCGAGGTTGTCGCGAAAGATGGCCTTCATGCCGCGCAGGTTGCCGAGTTCTTCCTCGCCGACGTTGGCGACGATCATCAGGTCGCCCACGGTCTGGATCTTGTTTTCGTTCAGCACCTTGAGCCACGACAGAAGCACCGACAGGCCGCGCGTGTCGTCTGCGATGCCGGGTGCGTGCAGCCGGCCGTCGTGCTCCTTCACCTTCACGTCGGTGCCGGCGGGGAACACGGTGTCGAGGTGGGCCGAGATCAGCAGCTTCGGGCCGCCGCCGATGCCCTTGCGCAGGCCGACCACGTTGCCTTCGGCGTCGATCTTCGCGTGCGTCAGTCCCAGCGCCTTCATGCGCGCGAGAAACGCCTCGGCGCGCTTGTGCTCCTTGAAGGGCGGCGCCTCGATCTCGGTCAGCATCTTCAGGTCTTCGACCGAGTGTTCATGGTCGGCCTTGACCGCGTCGAGCAGCTTCTGGATGGCGGGCGAGGCCATCAGCTGGGTGTAGGCCTTGTCGACCTCGGGGCTGACTTGCGCGGGCGTGGGGGCGACGGCCTGGCTCTGGGCGAGCGCGCCCTGTGTGGCGCACAGCAGCGCGGCAAGAACGAGAGGTGCAAGGCGCAGAACGCTTGGCAGGCGGGACATCGGCAAAAGTCCTTCTTTTGTCTTAATGAAGTAACGATTGTTTCCCAAGCTTTCCGCGCGCGCGTCGCGGAAAACACCCACCTCGCGGCCCTGCCTAGAGCCCGGTCAGGGACACCAGCGCGGCCAGCGCCGCCGTTTCAGCGCGCAGCACGCGCGCGCCGAGGGTGATGGGAGCGAAGCCGCGGGCGATGGCCTGCTGTTCTTCGGTGCTGCTCAGGCCGCCTTCGGGGCCGCTCAATACAGTCACGCCTTGGTCGTTCGGGGCTTGAAGTGTGTCGGCGAGGCTGCGTGTGCCCTCGGCAAGGCTCAGCACGAGGCGCACGGCCGAGGCTTCATTGGTTTCGAGCCAGCCCGCGAAGGACTGCACCGGATGGATCACCGGCACCCGGTTGCGCCCGCACTGCTCGCAGGCCGCGACCGCGATCGCCTCCCAGTGCGCCCGCTTCTTCTCGGCGCGCTCGCCCGACAGGCGCAGCACGCCGTGGGCTGTGGCCAGCGGCTGGATGCTCGCCACGCCGAGCTCGGTGGCTTTCTCGACCAGCCAGTCCATGCGCTCGTTGGCCGGCATGCCGACCGCAAGGTGCACGGCGCGAGGCGCTTCGCGCTCCACCGGCAGGTGGGCGCCGACGGCCACAGCGACGTCACTGCGGCCCATGCGCTCGACCGTGGCTGCATATTCGCCGCCCGCGCCGTCGAACAGCGTGAGCGCATCGCCGGGCTGCATCCGCAGCACCTGCACGTGGCGCGCAGCGCCGGGCGGCAACGCCAGGCTGACGCCGGCGCTCAGCGGCACGGAACAGTGAAAACGCGGCATGCTATGAAATCGATAGCTGCGAGCGACCGTTGTACGGCCGTCACAGGGTGGTGCTTTTTCAGTTTTCCTTCAGACACGGCCGTAGGCGAAGCCCGTGATGGCCGAAGTGCCCTCGATTTCGTCGATCACGCGCAGCAGCGGCGTCAGCTCCATGTAGCGGCTGGCGGTGGCGCGGATGTAGGCAATGAAGCGCGGCGTGTCAGCCAGGTACTTGGGCTTGCCGTCGCGCAGCGTGAGGCGCGCGAAGATGCCGGCCACCTTCAGGTGGCGCTGCAGGCCCATCCACTCGACCGCGCGGTAGAAGGCGCCGAAGTCTTCGTCGACAGGCAGGCCGGCCTTGCGCGCAGCCGTCCAGTAGCGGATGGTGATGTCGAGCACGAACTCCTCGTCCCAGCTCAGGAAGGCGTCGCGCATCAGGCTGGCGATGTCGTAGGTGACGGGGCCGTACACGGCGTCCTGGAAGTCGAGCACGCCGAGCGCTGCTCCGTTGCCGATCATCAGGTTGCGCGGCATGAAGTCGCGGTGCACGTAGACGCTGGGCGACGCCAGGTTGCTGTCGACGATCAGCTTGAAGCTGCGCTCGAGCCGCTCCTTCAGCTTTCCTTCGACGGCGATGCCGCGGTGGCGGCCGATGTACCACTCGGGGAACAGCGACAGTTCGCGCTCGAGCAGTGCCCGGTCGTAGGGCGGCAGCACGCCGGGCTTGGAGGCCAGTTGCCAGCGGATCAGCGCGTCGATGGCCTGGTCGTAGAGCGGGCGGCTCGCGTCGGGCTTCGCCGGATCGATCACGTCCAGCATGGTCTGGCGGCCCAGGTCGTCGAGCAGGAGAAAGCCGTTCGGCTTGTCCCATTCGAGCACCGTGGGGGCGAGCACGCCGGCGCCGGCCATCAGCTGCGCCACCTGGACGAAGGGGGCGCTGTTTTCCTTGTCCGGCGGCGCGTCCATCACGATGCGCGTGGGGGCGGCGGGGTCGGCGGTGTCGAGGCGGAAGTAGCGGCGGAAGCTCGCGTCGACCGAGGCGAGCCGCACGGTGTCGGGCAACAACCGGTGGGCAGGCGCGATGGCGGCCAGCCAGCCCCGGAACACTTCGGCCCGCTGCGGATCAGTCCAGAGGATGGTCTCGGCGGGGCTTGGGGCTAATGAGGCCGGAGGCGGGGATGCTGTCATGGATAATCGATTCTACAAATCCGCCTGGCGCGGCAATCCCCCTTGGCCGGCTTCCGGCCGATGCGGGTTGCTGCCGGCCCCTGCAACCCGCCGGCCTGCCGCGCCGTCCCCCGACGATCTTTCGTTCCGAACCGATGCCTACGACCCAAAGCCCTCACGCTTGGCACCTTGTGCGCTCGCTGCCCTTCCCGGGCGAGTCGACCGCTTTCCTCGGAACGGCTGGGCGGGAGGCCTGATGAACCGACGTCGTGTCGCCCCGCGGCGCTCGCGCCCGCCGCTACCGCTGGCTGTTTTGTCGCTGGCCCTGATGCACGCACATGGCGCCTCCGCGCAGACGGCCGGCAACTTCGACGCCCCGCTCACCCTGAAGCGCACGCCGCTGCTGACCGAAACCCTGACGCCCGCGGACCGCGGCCAGATGCCCAGCATCGTCACCGGCGACCGCATCTCCGGCCGGCCCGACCTGGAAACCGTGGTCGAGGGCAACGCCACGCTGCGGCGCGGCGCCGTGTCCATCACCGCCGACCGGCTCGAGTACTACCAGCCCGACGACCGCGCCAAGGCCACCGGCAACGTGCGCGTCAACCAGGCCGGCAACGTGTACGAAGGCCCCGAGCTGCAGCTCAAGCTGGAGACCTTCGAGGGCTTCTTCAACAACGTGCGCTACCAGTTCCTCGTGAACGAAGCGCACGGCGAGGCCAAGCGCATCGACTTCGTCGACGCCAACGTGTCGATCGCCCGCGAAGCCACCTACACCACCTGCCGCCGCGAAGACTTCCCGGGCTGGATGCCGGCCTGGTTGCTGACCGCGACCACGATGACCACGGACACCGAGGAAAACGAGGGCGTGGCCAAGAATGCGCGGCTGAGCTTCATGGGCATCACCACGCCGCCCATTCCGAGCGTGAGCTTCCCGCTGTCGAACGAGCGCAAGAGCGGCCTGCTGCCGCCCACCATCGGCATCGACAACACCAATGGCATCGAGATCGCGCAGCCGTACTACTGGAACATCGCGCCCAACCGCGACGCCACGATCACGCCGACGATCATGAGCAAGCGCGGCATCAATTTCAGCAACGAGTTCCGCTACCTCGAGAAGGGGTACAACGGAACGATCCGCTTCGACCTGATGGGAAGCGACCGCCTGATGGGCCAGCGTTACCCCGATCTCGGCAGCACCAAGCGCTGGGGCGTGTGGGGCACGCATCACCAGGACTTCGATGCCAAGGCGCTGGGCCTCGACTCGCTGTCGGCCAACATCAGCATCAACCGGGTGAGCGACAACGACTACTGGCGCGACTTCACGCGCACGCCGTCGCTCGCGCAGCGCCAGCTGCCCAACGATGCATCGCTCAACTGGAGCAAGGGCGACTGGAGCGGCATCGTCCGCACGCTGAAGTACCAGAACCTGCAGTACGACTTGTCGCCGATCGTGCCGGCGTACGACAAGATGCCGCAGATCACGGCCAACTACAACAAGTACGACTGGCACGGCTTCGACGTTTCGCTGAACCTGGACTACACGCACTTCCGCGTGAACACGATCCTGCCGTCGCAGCTCGGCTACGACGCCACCCAGCAATCGCAGCCCGACGGCGACCGTGCCATGGCCGTCGCCTCGATCAGCCGCCCGTTCATCACGCCGAGCTCGTTCGTCATCCCCAAGCTGATGCTGAACGCGGCCTCGTACAACTACTACCTGCCGCAGTCGTCCATTCCGACGGTCACGGTCAACGGTACCCAGTACGTCAACGGCCAGGTCTACAACCCGAGTTCGCTGTATTTCTTCCCGACCTCCAGCAACCGGGCGGTGCCGACCTTCAGCCTCGACAGCGGCCTGACTTTCGAGCGCGACGCCAACTACTTCGGACGCGCCTTCCGCCAGACGCTGGAGCCGCGTGCCTACTACGTCTACACGCCGTATCGCAACCAGAGCATGCTGCCGAACTACGATTCGGCGGCCAACGACTTCAGCTTCGCGACCATCTACACCGAGAACGCGTTCTCGGGCGGCGACCGCGTCTCGGACACCAATGCCCTCACGCTCGGCGTGACCTCGCGCCTGATCGATCCGGCCACCGGCGTCGAGGCCGCGCGCTTCGGCATCGCGCAGCGGCTGCGCTTCAGCGACCAGAAGGTCACGCTGCCCGGCGGCACGCCGGTGACCGACCGCGCGAGCGACCTGCTCGTGGGCGCCCAGATCAACTGGACGCCCAAGTGGAGCCTGGACACCCTCGTGCAGTACAACCCCGACACGCGCAAGTCGGAGCGCTCGGCCATCAGCGCGCGCTACAACCCCGAGCCGTATCACAACCTGAGCGCGGCCTTCCGCTACCAGGCGCCCAGCACCCCGACCGCGACCGACGGCAGCAAGTCGATCGACGTGGGCTGGCAATGGCCCATCAACGACCTGTGGGGCGACAAGGGCAAGAACCTCGGCCCCGGCAAGGGCCAGGGCGGCGGACGCTGGTATGCGGTCGGCCGGCTCAACTACAGCCTGCAGGACAAGAAACTCACGGACGGCGTGCTCGGCTTCGAGTACGACGGCTGCTGCTGGATCGGGCGCGTGGTGCTGCAGCGCATCACCACGGGCCAGGTGACGGCGAACACCCGCATCATGTTCCAGCTCGAATTCGTCGGCTTCTCCAGCATCGGCTCCAGCCCCATGCAGGCCCTGCGGCAGAACATCCAGCGCTACGAACCCCTGCGCCAACCGGGCGAAGCGCCGAGCCGCTTCACCAATTACGACTGAGACGACTGACTGAGCGACGCCATGAAATACATCCGTTCCATCATCACCCTGGGCTGCCTCGCGGCAGTGGCTGCAACGTCGGGTGCGCAGGGCTTCCGCTCCGGCACCGGCATCACGGACATCATGCGCGCCGGGCCGCGCCTGGGCCCGCCGGCCGCGCGGCCGTCGACGGCGCCTGCCGCGGCGCCCGTGCAGCGCTCGGCTGAATTCATCGTCGCGCTGGTCAACTCGGAGCCCATCACCAACACCGACGTGCAGACGCGCGTGTCGCGGCTGATCAAGGAGAACCCGGACGCAGAGCGCGTTCCCCGCGGTGAGCTCACCCGGCTCGTGCTGGAGCGGCTGATCACGGAGCGTGCCCAGCTTCAGCTCGCGAAGGAAAACGGCATCAAGGTCGACGACGTAGCCATCGACCAGGCCGAGCAGACCGTGGCGCGTCAGAACGAGATCAGCCTGGTCGAGCTGCGCCGCCGCGTGGCCGCCGAAGGCATCGCGCAGCAGGACTTCCGCAACGACCTGCGCGACCAGCTGCTGCTCACGCGCCTGCGTGACCGCGAGGTCGAGTCGAAGGTCAAGATCAGCGACGCCGAGGCCGACGAATACCTGCGCGACCAGCGCAATCAATCCGTCAAGAACGCGGCGCTGGAAAACCTCAACCTCGCGCAGGTGCTGGTGGCCGTTCCCGAGAACGCCACCGACGCCCAGGTGGCCGCGGCACAGAAGAAGGCACAGGACCTCGCCCAGCGCGCCCGCGCCGGCGAAGACTTCGCCAAGCTGGTGCGCGAGAACTCCGATTCGCCGGACCGCGCCAACGGCGGCGCCATCGGCATGCGCAGTGCCGACCGTTATCCGTCGCTGTTCGTCGAGGCCACGCAATCGACCGGGGTGAACGGCATTGCCGGGCCCGTGCGCTCCAGCGCCGGCTTCCACGTGCTCAAGGTCATCGCCAAGGCCCAGATCGGGTCGGGCGACGCCACGGTCACGCAGACCCAAGTGCGCCACATCCTGCTGCTCAACGACCCCAAGCGCACCACGGCGCAGGCGGTTGCGCAACTGGCCGAATTCAAGCGCCGCGTGCAGGCCGGCACTGCCGACTTCGCCGGCCTTGCCCGCGACAACTCGCAGGACGGCAGCGCCAAGGACGGCGGCGACCTCGGCTGGTCGCGCCCGGGCCAGTTCGTGCCCGAATTCGAGGAAGCCATGGACCGGCTCGCGCCGGGCCAGATCAGCGACCCCGTGGTGTCGCGCTTCGGCGTGCACCTGATCCAGGTGGTCGGCCGCCGCGATTCCAAGCTCAGCCAGTCGGAGCAGCGCGAAGCTGCGCGCACCGCGCTGCGCGAACAGCGCGTAGAGGAGGCCTTCACCACCTGGGTGCAGGAAGTGCGCGCACGCGCCTACGTCGAATACCGCGACCCACCGCAATCCTGATTCGATGGCACACATCGCCAGGAAGCGGTTCGGGCAGCACTTTCTGTCCGACGGGGGGATCATCGATGCGATCGTGCGCGAGATCGCGCCGCAGCCTGGCGACGCCATGGTCGAGATCGGGCCGGGGCTCGCGGCGCTGACGCAGCCGCTGGTCGAGCGGCTGGGCCGCCTCACCGTGATCGAGCTCGACCGCGACCTCGCCAAGCGCCTGCGCGAGCATGCGCAGCTCGACGTGATCGAGTCCGATGTGCTGAAGGTCGACTTTGCGGAACTGGCCGCCAGGTTCCCGGCCAAGCCGCTGCGCGTGGTGGGCAACCTGCCCTACAACATCTCCACGCCTATCCTGTTTCACCTGCTGGGTAGTGCCCATCTGGTCGCCGACCAGCACTTCATGCTGCAGAAAGAAGTGATCGACCGCATGGTGGCCAGGCCCGCCACCTCGGACTACAGCCGCCTGAGCGTGATGCTGCAGTGGCGCTACGAGATGCAGAACGTGCTGTTCGTGCCGCCCGAGAGCTTCGACCCGCCGCCGCGCGTGGACAGTGCCGTGGTGCGGATGGTGCCGCTGGCGACGCCGCCGGCGGTCGATGCGGCCCGTCTGGGGGAGATCGTGCAGGTCGCCTTCAGCCAGCGCCGCAAGCTGCTGCGCCACACGCTGGGCAAGTGGCTGCAGGAGCACGGCTTCGCTGGCGAATTCGATGTCCAGCGGCGGGCCGAAGAAGTGCCCGTCGACGAATACGTCGCTCTGGCCCAGGCCATCATCCCGTGAAACCCATGAAAAAAGCCCGTCTGCGACGGGCTTTTTAACGGAGGCTGCAAACGCCTAAGCCTGCTTGCTTATGCGGCGGCGAGCCAATAACCCGCATTGAAGGGGCTGCTCATGCGCAGCGCCAGGGGCGACACGTCGACCAGTTTGTCGGTCGGCATTTTTTCGCCGGCCGGTTCGGTGGAGGCTGCCGCTGCGGTTGCGGTGGTGTTCACTTCGATGCCATCGAGGGTTTCAGCGTTCGGCTGAGCCTCGTTCGCCCGTTCTGCTTGGCTGGTAGATGCAGAACGGGCTACAGAAAAGAATAGAAGCACCGGAACGGGACCTTGCGGTCGCCCCAGTAGTCCGAGGCGTCGCGGAAGATGTCGAGCAGCTGCTCGCGCGCTTCCTTGTCGAACTTGGCGTTGGCCGGGATCTGCTCCAGCACGATGACGAAACCTGGCTGCGGGCCCGATTTATGCAACGGGTCGGTCATGCAGTCGTACAGCGCGTCGAAGTTCTTCCCGAAGTGGGCCGGGAACGTGAACTGCTGCGCGATCAGGTCGAGCACGTCCTGCTTGGTCTGGGCGTTGCCCAGGTTGGCGTACAGGAAGTGCTGGCCGGCCGCGTTGGCCGCGTCCTGCAGGTCGTTCACGCGGAACGCGCGGATCGATTGCACGATGTTCGGGCGTACGGCACGAAGGGATAAGGTCATCTCCGCTGGTCTTTCCATAGTCATCATCATTTCTTCGGGGCGCTTCGGGGCGCCGCTCAGGTCGTTTTCATCGCTCATGGCGCAATCCGTCTGAAACTCGCATAGTGGTCTGCGGTGTACCAACAGGCCTCGGGCGTCGTGCGTTGTTCACCGCCGCAGACGATTCGTTGTGCACCACGGTTGCGCGAACCGGGCGTCGTAACCGTGTACTCGCGGTAGTGGCCGCGGCGTGCGGGTGGCAAAAGACGCTCGCGATTGCCGAACACCGTGCCGTCCTTGTCATACCGGAAGGGACCGCCACTCAGGATGGCCTGGTAGGTTCGTTGGCCCTGTGCCGGCAATTCGGACAGAGCGATCGTTTCCTCGGTGGACGTTTTTCCGGCGCCGAACCATCCGCGGGCCTCGGCCCCCGTCGTCAACGCCACCAGCATCAGACTGGTGAGCGCAAACTTTGTGACAGAGGACGTGATCGAGGCGTAAGCCGCCATGGGGCACCACAAGAAAAGAGCGGGGGGTTCGAATCGGCGATCAACGTCGGGTTAACCCGCAAATTCAAGCCCGCGAGTGTGCACCACGCTGGCGAAAATAGCAAGCGACTGCTCAAAGTTTGAGCAGTCGCGAGGGGATCGAGTGGCGCTTTAAGTTGGCGGCCACTCTCGCCAAATGGCTTATCTCTCGGCGTTTGCGTCAGCCACTGTCAAGGCTGTCATGTTCACGATGCGCCGAACAGTCGCACTTGCCGTGAGAATGTGCACAGGTTTGGCCGCGCCAAGCAGAACCGGGCCGATCGCGATATTGCCGCCTGCCGCTGTCTTGAGCAGGTTGTAGGAAATATTGGCCGCGTCGATGTTCGGGAAAACCAACAGGTTGGCGTCACCCGCCAGCGCGCTGTGCGGCATGACCACCGCGCGCTGCTTACTGTCCAGTGCCACGTCGCCGTGCATTTCGCCGTCCACTTCCAGCCAGGGCGCCTGCACGCGCAGCAGGTCGAGCGTCTTGCGCATCTTGATGGCGCTGGGCTCGTTGCTGGTACCGAAGTTGGAATGCGACAGCAGCGCCGCCTTCGGCTTCAGGCCGAAGCGCATCATTTCCTCGGCCGCCATGGTCGTGATTTCGGCCAGTTCCTCGGGCGAGGGGTCGTAGTTGACATGCGTGTCGACCAGGAACACCTGGCGGTCGGGCAGCAGCAGGCCGTTCATGCAGGCGTACACCGGCACGTCCTGCGGCGTGCTCTCGCAGCCGCCGGGGCGCTTGCCGATCACCTGGTCGATGTAGTGCAGGTGGATCAGCGTGGTGCCCCAGGTGCCGCAGATCATGCCGTCCACCTCGTCCTTGTGCAGCAGCATCGCGCCGATCAGCGTGAGGCGGCGGCGCATCTCGATCTTGGCGACCTGGGCGGTGATGCCCTTGCGCTCGGTCATGCGGTGGTAGGTTTGCCAGAAGTCGCGGTAGCGGCGGTCCTGCTCGACGTTGACGATGTCGTAGTCGAGCTCTTCCTTCAGCCGCAGGCCGAACTTCTCGATGCGCTGGGCGATGATGGCCGGTCGGCCGATCAGCGTCGGGCGGGCCAGGCCTTCGTCGACCACGATCTGTGCGGCGCGCAGCACGCGTTCTTCCTCGCCTTCGCAGTACGCCACGCGCTTCTTCGCCGCGCGACGGGCGGTTTCGAAGATCGGCTTCATCGTGGTGCCCGAGGCATAGACGAAGCTTTGCAGCTTGTCGCGGTAGGCGTCCATGTCCTTGATCGGACGGGTCGCAACGCCGCTTTCCTCTGCCGCCTTGGCCACGGCCGGCGCGATCTTCATCATCAGGCGCGGGTCGAAGGGCTTCGGAATCAGGTATTCGGGGCCGAATGACAGCTTTTCACCGACGTAGGCAGCAGCAACGCGCTCGCTCTGCTCGGCCTGCGCCAGATCGGCAATTGCGTGCACCGCGGCGATTTCCATCTCGTCGGTGATGGTGGTCGCGCCCGAATCCAGCGCGCCGCGGAAGATGTACGGGAAGCACAGGACGTTGTTGACCTGGTTCGGGTAGTCGGTGCGGCCGGTAGCCATGATCACGTCGTCGCGCACCGCATGGGCGTCTTCGGGCGAGATCTCGGGGTTCGGGTTGGCCAGCGCGAAGATCACCGGGCGCTTGGCCATCTTGGCCACCATTGCCGGCTTCAACACGCCGCCGGCCGACAGGCCCAGGAACACGTCGGCGCCTTCGATCACCTCGGAGAGCGTGCGCGCGTCGGTCTTCTGCATGTATTGGCGCTTGTCGTCATCCATCAGCTCGGTGCGGCCTTCGTAGACCACTCCGGCCAGGTCCGTCACGAACACGTTCTCGCGCTTCAGGCCGACCTTGAGCAGCAGGTTCAGACAGGCCAGCGCCGCGGCGCCGGCGCCCGAGGCCACCAACTTGACTTCGGTGATGTCCTTGCCCGCCACCTTCAGGCCGTTGACCATGGCCGCCGCCACAGTGATGGCAGTGCCGTGCTGGTCGTCGTGGAACACCGGGATCTTCATGCGCTTGCGCAACTCGCGCTCGACATAGAAGCAGTCGGGGGCCTTGATGTCTTCCAGATTGATGGCGCCGAAGGTCGGCTCCAGCGACGCGATGATGTCGACCAGCTTGGCCGGGTCTTTCTCGTCGATTTCGATGTCGAACACGTCGACGCCGGCAAATTTCTTGAAGAGAACGCCCTTGCCTTCCATCACCGGCTTGGACGCCAGCGGGCCGATGTCGCCCAGTCCCAGCACCGCGGTGCCGTTGCTGATGACGGCCACGAGGTTGCCGCGCGAGGTGTACTTGAAGGCGTTGGCCGGGTCCTTGACGATTTCCTCGCAGGGCGCGGCCACGCCGGGCGAGTAGGCCAGCGACAGGTCGCGCTGGTTGACCATCTGCTTGGTCGCCGCGATGGCGATCTTGCCGGGAACGGGAAACTCGTGGTACTCGAGGGCGGCACGTCGCAACTCGGCGCGTTTGTCTTCGGGCGTGGGAGTCGATGAGGTCGAGGGGGTCGAATCTGACATGTGCCGTAGCTCCTGGTGGCGCTTCTTCTGGGGGCGCCGATTGTAGACCTCGGTTCGTAAAGCCATACACCGCATGGCCGGTGCCGACCATGACCAAAAGCACGGGTGCGCTGTCAAGTCGCTGTGGCAATATGCACAGTTCGGATAAAACCTGAAAAAACCTGAAGAGGAGCAACCATGGCCCTGATGGATTTCATCAAGAAACAGTTCATCGACATCATCCAGTGGACCGAGACCGGCGATGGCACGCTGGCCTGGCGCTTCCCGATGGCGGAGATGGAAATCCAGAACGGCGCCTCGCTCACCGTTCGCGAGTCGCAGGTTGCCGTCTTCGTCAACGAAGGCAAGGTGGCCGACGTGTTCGGCCCCGGCATGTACAAGCTCACGACGCAGACGCTGCCCGTGCTCACGTACCTGAAGAACTGGGACAAGCTCTTCGAGTCCCCCTTCAAGAGCGACGTCTATTTCTTCAGCACCCGCCAGCAGGTCGACCAGAAGTGGGGCACGCCCCAGCCGATCACCATCCGCGACAAGGACTTCGGTGCCGTGCGCCTGCGCGCCTTCGGCAACTACTCCTTCCGCATCGGTGACGCCAAGGCCTTCCACACCGAAATCTCCGGCACGCGCGACATCTATTCCGTGGCCGACCTCGACGGCCAGCTGCGCGGCTTGGTGCTGCAGAACATCAGCAACGCCATCGCCTCCAGCGGCGTGCCCTTCCTCGACCTTGCGGCCAACCAGATCCAGTTCGCGCAGGCGCTTGCCGCGCAGCTCGTGCCCGAGTTCGAGAAGATCGGCATCAAGCTCGAGAACATCACGGTCCAGAACGTCTCGCTGCCCGAAGAACTGCAGAAGATCCTCGACCAGAAGATCGGCATGGGCATGGTCGGCAATGACATGGGCAAGTTCATGCAGTACCAGACGGCGCAGGCCATCCCCAAATTCGCCGAGGGCGCTGCCAATGGCGGCGGCATTGCCGGCGACGCGATGGGCCTGGGCGCTGGCGTGGCGCTCGGCCAGGTGCTCGCGCAGAACCTCGCGCAGGGCCTGAGCCCCAATGCGGCCGCGCAGGCCGCGGCAACGCAGCAGCAACCCGCCGTGGCCGTGGTGAGCCCCACCGACGTGATGACCACGCTCGAGAAGCTCGGCGAACTCAAGACCAAGGGCATCCTTACCCAGGAAGAGTTCGACGCCAAAAAAGTCGAACTGCTGAAAAAGCTCGTCTGACCCGGCGCTATGTTCCCGATAGCGCCTGACGCCCGTTCGACGGGCGTCGGAAGCCTCATTGGCTTGAAAAACTCGTGGCCGTCCACGCCATGGCTGATGCGCCATGGCTGAGGAAACCGGCAACCAACGCTACTACCGCGCGCCCTGCCCCGGCTGCGGCGCGCCGGTCGAATTTCGCTCGGCGCAATCGACGCACGCGGTCTGCCCCTACTGCCAGAGCACCGTCGTGCGCCAGGGCGACACGCTCGCGCGCACCGGCAAGATGGCCGAGCTGTTCGACGACTTCAGCCCGCTGCAGCTGTTTGCCGCCGGCCGCATCCAGGACAAGCCCTTCACGCTGATCGGCCGGCTGCAGTACACCTACCCCGGCGGCCGCTGGACCGAATGGATCGCCGCGCTCGACGGCGACCGCACCGCGATCCTCAGCGAGGACAACGGCGCCTACGTCTTTGCGTTGCCCTTCGACCTGCAGCGCGTCGCGCCGCCCTGGAACGAGCTGCGCGTGAGCGCGACCACCGCCTTCGCCGGCCAGAGCTACACCGTCACCTCGAACGAGCAGGTGGCGCTGACCTCTGCACAGGGCGAACTGCCGCACCTGCCCGAGCTCGGCCGGCCGTTCGCGATGGTCGAGCTGCGCAGCGACAAGGGGCTGGTGCTCAGCATCGACTACGGCACCGCGACGCCCAGCGCCTACCTCGGCCGCTCGGTGCAGCTCGAAGACCTGCAACTCACCGGCCTGCGCGAGGAATCCGCAAAGGACGAGAAGGGCCGCAGCTTCAACTGCCCCAACTGCGGCTCGCCCGTCACCGTCAACCTGGCCGACAGCAAGAGCATCACCTGCCGTTCGTGCAGCAGCATCATCGACCTGTCGCAGGGCATCGGCGGAGAGCTCAGGCACGCCACGCAGGACGAGCCCGTGCGCCCGCTCATCGCGCTCGGCAGCATGGGCCAGCTGCAGGGAGCGCAATGGCAGGTGGTCGGCTTCCAGCACCGCATGGGCAGCGAGCCCGGCGACGACGAGCAGTTCGGCTGGGACGAATACCTGCTCTACAACAAGAAGCGCGGCTTCAGCTTCCTGGTCGATGCGGAAGACGGCTGGAGCATGGTCAAGCCGACCACCGGCGCGCCGGTGATGGCCGAGAACGGCAGCACCGCCACCTACCTCAGCAAGCGCTACCAGCAGCAGTACGCCTACAACGCCGAGACCACCTACGTGGCGGGCGAGTTCTACTGGCAGGTCGAGCGCGGGCAGAAAACCTTCAACCGCGACTTCGCCAACGGCGGCGCGCTGCTGTCGATGGAACGCTCGGCCAACGAGCTGACGTGGTCGTCGGGCAGCAAGATCGACAGCGGCGCGGTGGCCACCGCCTTCAAGCTCGACACCAAGAAGGACATGTTCAAGCGCGCCGACGCGCTGCCCGTGAGCGCCGCCTCCGGGCTGGGCTGCGGCACCATCATCCTCATCATCGTCGTGATCATCATCATGCTGATCATCCTGAGCACCTGCTCGTCCCGCTGCGATCCCCGCGTCGAGAATTGTTCGTCGCGCAGTTCGGGCGGCTCTTATGGCGGCTATTCGAGTGGCGGCGGCCACAAATGACGGCGAAGATGCACGCGATGTCTGACTCTCACCTCACTACTACGACTGGAGGTCCCCATGGGATTTGAATGGCTGAAACCGGGCGTGGTCCTCGGATCGCTCGTGTACGCGCTGATCGGCGTCGTGATCTTCTGGCTCTGCTTTTTGATCATCGACAAGATCACGCCCTATGACCTGTGGGGCGAGATCGTCGAGAAGCAGAACGTGGCGCTGGGGCTGGTGGTTGCCGCGATGAGCCTGGGCATCTGCATCATCGTCGCCGCAGCAATCCATTGAACGACGCGGCCCTGCCCGCGCGCACCCCGGATGCGCGGGGGCCGCAACCCATAGAGATCGCGCTGCTCGCCAGCGTGTTCGTGGTCGCTGCCTGCGGCCTGGTCTACGAACTGAGCGCGGCCGCGCTCAGCTCTTATCTGCTCGGCGACTCGGTGCTGCAGTTCAGCACCATCATCGGCACCTATCTGTTTGCCATGGGCGTGGGCTCCTGGCTCTCGCGCTATTTCGACCGGCAACTGCCGGCGCATTTCCTTCGCATCGAGTTGATGGTGGCGCTGATCGGCGGCGCGCTGCCGGCGATCCTGTTTCTTGCCAACGCCTACGTGCCGAGCGCCTTCCGGCTGCTGCTGTACGGCCTGGTGATGGTCGTCGGCACGCTGGTGGGGCTCGAGATTCCGCTGGTGATGCGCATCCTGAAGCGCAACATCGTGCTCAAGAACCTGGTGTCGCAGGTTCTCACCTTCGACTACCTCGGCGCACTGGCCGTGTCGGTGGCGTTTCCGCTCATCCTCGTGCCGCAGCTCGGCATGATCCGCACCGGCCTGCTGTTCGGCTTCATGAACGCGGCCGTGGCGGTGTGGGCGCTGTGGCTGTTCCGCCATGAGCTGCGCCGCGTCGGCGCGCATGCGCTGGCCTGCTTTCTCGCACTGGCCGCGCTGGTGGCGGCTTTCGTCTGGGCCGACCACATCACCACGCTGGCAGAAGACAAGTTCTACCAAGACCGTATCGTCTTCAGCGCCACCTCGCCCTACCAGCGCATCGTGGTCACGCGCGGGCTGCTCGGGCACCGCCTGTTCCTCAACGGCAACCTGCAGTTTGCAGAGCGCGACGAGTACCGCTATCACGAAGCGCTGGTGCACCCGGTGATGGCCGCGCAAGGCGCGCCGAAGAAGGTCGCGGTGCTAGGCGGTGGCGACGGCATGGCGGTGCGCGAGATCCTGAAGTACCCCTCGGTCGAGTCGGTCACGCTCGTGGAACTCGATCCGAACATGACGAAACTCTTCACCGATCACGAGACGCTGGCTGCGCTCAACGGCCACTCGCTTTCGTCGCCCAAGGTGAAGATCGTCAACACCGACGCCTTCCAGTGGCTGCAGCAGCCCGGCGACATGTTCGACGTGATCGTGGTCGACTTTCCGGATCCGACCAACTTCGCCATCGGCAAGCTCTACACCAACAGCTTCTATGCGCTGCTCGAAAAGCGCCTGTCGGCCAGTGGTTATGCGGTGATCCAGACGACTTCGCCGCTGGTCGCGCGCAAGAGCTACTGGACAGTGACGACCACCATCGAATCGGTAGGCCTTCGTGCCACGCCGTACCACGCGCACGTGCCGAGCTTCGGCGAATGGGGCTACATCATCGCGAGCCGCCGGCCGTACCGCATGCCCGATGCGCTGCCTTCGGGCCTGCGCTTTCTGTCGCCTTCCACGCTGCCGCTGATGTTCGACTTTCCGCTCGACATGGCGCGCGTGCCGGCCGAAGTGAACCGGCTGTCGAATCAAATCTTGGTCACCACTTACGAGCAGGAGTGGGGCAAGGTGATGGCGCACTAGCCGACCATGCAACGGCGCGAATTCCTCGGCGTGGCGGCAGGTGCGGCGGGCGTCCTGGCGCTCGCGGGCTGCGAGTCGCCGACACCGCCCATCGAAGGCGGCTTCAGCGGCATCGATGTCACGCGTGGCCATGCGATGCGCGATGGCGCACTGCGCAGCGCGTCGCCCGCCGTCGTGAAGCGCACGCGCGTCGTCATCGCCGGCGGCGGCGTCGCGGGCCTCGCTGCCGCACGCGCCCTGCGGCTTTCAGGCATCGACGACTTCGCGCTGCTCGAACTCGAAGACACCGCCGGCGGCAACGCACGCGGCGGCATCGTCAACGGCATCGCCTGCCCGCTCGGCGCGCATTACCTGCCCGTGCCCGGCGACGACGCACGCGAGGTGCAGGACCTGCTCGAAGAACTCGGCCTGCGCCGCCGCGTGGCGGGCCGATGGGAATACGACGAGGTCACCCTCTGCCACAGCCCGCAGGAGCGCCTGTTCATCCACGGCGAGTGGCAGGACGGCCTGCTGCCCATGCATGGCGTGGGCGAAGGCACGCTCGCGCAGTACCGCAAGTTCGCGCAGCGCATCGACGCGCTGCAGCACGCCGCGCACTTCGCCATTCCCACGCTGAAGGTCGCCGTCACGCCCGAACTGCTGGCGCTCGACGCCATCACCTTCGCCACTTGGCTCGACGGCGAAGGCTTCAGCGATGCGCAACTGCGCTGGTACCTCGACTACTGCTGCCGCGACGACTACGGCGCAGGCATCGGGCAGGTGTCGGCCTGGGCCGGCATCCACTACTTCGCAAGCCGGCACGGCTTTCATGCGCCCGGCGATCCGACTGGCAGCGTCAACGACTCGAGCCCCGAGCGCGACGGCATCCTCACCTGGCCCGAAGGCAACGGCTGGCTCACGAAGCAGCTGGCCAGGCCGCTCGGCGACCGCTTGCGCACCGGCCAGGTCGTCACGCGCATCGCCGAAGTGCGCGGTGGCGTCGAGGTCGATGCGTGGGACGCGGCGTCGAAATCGATCGTGCGCTGGCAGGCCGAGCGCTGCATCGTCGCGCTGCCCGTGTTCATCGCCGCGCGCGTGGTCGAGAACCCGCCCGAGATGCTGAAGACCGCCGCCGCGCACGTGCGCTACGCGCCCTGGCTCGTGGCCAACGTGCACCTGCGTGGCCCGCTGGCCGACAGGCCCGGCGCCGCGCCGAGCTGGGACAACGTGATCTATGGCACCAAGGGCCTGGGCTACGTCGACGCGCGCCACCAGTCGCTCGACCCGACGCCGCGCGGCACGGTGCTCAGCTGGTACCGGCCGCTGGGCCCGAGCAGCTACGACACCGCCGATGGCCGCAAGCTGCTGCTTGAGCGCCCGTGGACCGGCTGGCGCGATGACCTGCTCGCCGAGCTGTCGGCGCCGCATCCCGACCTGCCATCGCTGGCGACGCGCATCGACATCACCCGCTATGGGCACGCCATGTCGATCCCCCGGCCCGGCCTGCTGGCGCAGATCGGCCCGCAGCGCACCGCGCCGGATACCGCGCATCGCGGTAGCGTCGTTGCAGGCCGGCTGTCGTTCGCGCATGCCGACTGGTCGGGCTACTCGATCTTCGAAGAGGCGTTCACGCGCGGGCACGTCGCGGGCAGCGACGCGGCGGCGGCATGAAGACGCTGGTGCTCGGCGGCTACGGCAACTTCGGTGCGCGCATCTCCCGCGCGCTGGCCGGCGACCCGGGCATTGAGCTGCTGGTGGCGGGGCGCGATGCGCAGCGCGCCACGGCGTTCGCAGAGTCGCTGGGCGGTGGCGCGCGCGGGGTTCGCATCGATGTGCAGGCGCCCGATCTTGCGGACGCGCTGCGCAGGCTCGGCATCGCGTTGGTGATCCACACTGCCGGACCCTTTCAGAACCAGGACTACCGCGTGCCGCAGGCCGTCGCGGCGGCGGGCGCGCACTACATCGACCTGGCCGATGGCCGGCGCTTCGTGTGCGACTTCCCGTCGGCGCAAGACGCTGCCTTCAGCGATGCGGGCCGTACAGCCGTCAGCGGGGCCAGCACCGTGCCGGCGCTTTCCTCGGCGGTGGTCGACCACCTCGCGGCCGGCTGGCAAGGCATCCGCAGCATCGACATCTGCATCGCCCCGGCACAAGGCGCGCCGCGCGGCGAGGCCACGCTGGCCGGCGTGCTCGCCTACTGCGGTGAGCCCATCCGCGTATGGCAAGGGGGCAAGTGGGTCGAGCAGCCCGGCTGGGCCGATCCCGTGAAGGTCGAGTTCGCGCGCATGAAGCCGCGCCGCGGTGCGCTCTGCGACATTCCCGATCTCGAGCTCTTTCCCGCACGCTATGCCGGCGTGCAGTCGGTGATGTTCCGCGCCGCGCTCGAAGTCGGACTGGCGCAGCACGCCTTCGCCTTCATGGCGTTCATGCACCGCATGGGCCTGCTGCCCACGCCGCAGAAGCTGGCGCCGCTGCTGCATTCGACCGGCGGCGTGTTCGACGCGCTCGGTACCGCGCTGGGCGGCATGGTCGTGCGCGTGGAAGGCACGGATGCGCAGGGCGCGCCGGCACGCCGCGCGTGGCACGTAGCAGCCGACGACAACCACGGCCCTGAGATCCCCTGCATGGCCGCCATCCTGCTGGCCCGGCGTCTCGCGCGCGGCGACGATGCGTTGCCCGCGGGCGCGCATGCCTGTGCCGGCCTGCTCGCTCTGTCCGAATTCGAGCCGGAGTTCGCGCGCTGGGGCATGGTGACCGACGTGGTCGAAGAAAAAGGCGCAGCCACCGCATGAGCAGCAGCCCCGCCGACGAGACCGACCGCCTGCTGCGCCTCAGCCTCGTCGCCGTGTGGCTCTTCACCGCCATCGCCAGCATCGTCGAACTGAACGGCCAGAGCCGGCAGGTGCTGGCCGAAGCGGGCATTGCCTCGCCGCCGTGGCTGGTGCAGCTGCTGATCGTTAGTGGCGCGGCGGCTGATCTCGTGATCGGTCTTGCCCTGTGGCTGCGGCCCGGCCGCATCGTGTACCTGGCCGCCCTCGCCCTGATGCTCGCCATGACCCTCGTGGCGACGATGCTCCAGCCGAGCCTGTGGCTGCATCCCCTCGGCCCGCTGCTCAAGAACCTTCCCATCGCCGCCCTGCTCTGGCACCTGTACCGCCGTGCAGCGCAATGACATGAACACCTACCTCGTCCTCAAGTGGTTGCACATCGTCTCCAGCGTGCTGATGGTCGGCACGGGGCTGGGCTCGGCGTTCTACATGTTCTTCACCAACCGCAGCGGCAGCGTGCCCGCGCAGGCGGTGGTGAGTCGGCTGGTGGTGCGCGCCGACTGGTGGTTCACCACGCCCACCGTCATCCTCCAGCCGGCCACCGGTTTCGCGCTGGCGCACATGGCGGGCTGGCCGCTGTCCACGCCGTGGCTCGCGCTGTCGCTGGGGCTGTTCGTGTTCGCGGGCATCTGCTGGCTGCCGGTGGTGTGGCTGCAGATTCGCATGGCCGCTATCGCGGCACAGGCGCATCGTGAGGCGACACCGCTGCCGCCGCTCTACGCGCGCTATCAACGCTATTGGGAACTGCTCGGCTACCCGGCCTTCGTGGCCATGGTCGTGGTGTTCTACCTGATGGTGAACAAGCCCCAGCTTTCGTTCTGAGATGAAAACCCGCTTCTCCTCACTTCGTCGATGGAACAGCCGCGCCCATTGTGCGAAGGACGCCGGGTGCTCCCCGCAGCGAAATAAAGGAGGAGGCCGCAGGCCGGGGGACATTCGCGGAGGGGAGCACCCGGTGTCCTTCGCACACACCCCGAACAAGAGCGTCCCCAACGCCCCGCCATGAATCATTGAGATAAAGGACCCGCGCAGGCCTGTGCAGTTTTCACCAAGACTTCACACACAGCGCCATTGCTTCACAGATGGTCCGCAAACTCGCGGACGCCAACAAAAACACAGTGGGAGCGTCCATGCTTCAAGTCGCCAATCGAAAACTCGCGTCGTTCAGTGACGTGCTCTTCACCGGACTGGGCCGCGTGCTCGGCTTTCTGCGTCCGGTGGCCCGTGGGCTCATCGGTTCCTGGCGACCACCGGGCTGGCTGCGCATCGCGGGCGCATTCCTGCTCTTTGGACTGCAGTGGCTGCAGCAGCGGCTGGCCTGGCTGGTGTTGCTCCTGCTGCTCGTGCTGGCCGGCTGGATGGCCAGCCCCCATGTGATCAAGTGGTGGCACGGCCTCACGCCCGATCGCGTCGAACCCGTCGTCGCCGCCGCGAAGACCGAGCCGCCGCAGCGCACGCAGATCGAGCTCGACAGGGGCCCGAACCCCTTCGTCATCAATTTCTCGGCCTCGGTGGCGCCCATTGCACGCATCGGCCAGGAGGCCACCGGCGTCACCATCGAGCCCGCCATTGCCGGCCGCTGGACGTGGACCAAGCAGAACCGGCTCGAATTCCTGCCCGCGCAAGACTGGCCCATCGGCCAGCCGTACAAGGTGCAGATCGCCGACAGCGCACTCGCACCGCACATCGAGATGGCCCTGCGCAAGTACGAGTTCATCTCGCCCGAATTCACCGCGCAGATCAACGCCGCCGAGTTCTATCAAGACCCGGTGCAGGCCAACGTGCGCCGCGCGCTCTTTCAGGTGCATTTCTCGCACCCCGTGAACACGGCTGAGTTCGAAAAGCGCCTGGTGCTGACCTACGACCAGCCCTGCAGCTCCTCGTTCTTCAGCGTGGGCAAGTGCGCGAGCGAGAAGTTCACGGTCAGCTACGACAAGCTGCGCCTCAACGCCACCCTGCAATCAGAGCCGCTGCCGATTCCCGAGAAGACTCGCCCGGCGATTCTCAGCCTCACCTCCGGGACGGTCGCGCAGAAGGGCGGCCCGGCGCTGCGTGCCGACATGTCCCGCGCGGTCGACATCCCCGGCCTCTTCAGCCTGAGCATCGCCAGCATCGAACCCATCATCGTCACCGGAGAGAACGGCGAGCCCGAGCACGTGATGCACGTCACCGCCTCCATGCCCGTGCACGAGCGCGAAATGGCGCGCGTGGTGCAAGCCTGGCTGCTGCCCGCGACAGAAGAAGCCAAGGGCGATCCCGACGAGAAGTTCGACTGGTCCGCCGATCCGTCGAAGGTCACTGATGCCGTGCTGCGCCGCGCCAAAAAGATAAACCTCCAGCCCATCGCCAGCGAGCGCGAAGTGACCGAGATGGTCAGCTTCCGCATGCCGCAGGCCGAGGGCGGTCGCTACCTGCTGGTGCGCGTGGCCAAGGGCCTGAAGACGCCCGGCGGCTACCAGCTCGGCGCCGCACGGCAAGACGTGCGCCTGCTCAAGACCTTCGCGCCCGAACTCACCATCATGAGCCAGGGCTCGCTGCTCGCACTCTCGGGCGAGCGCAAGCTGCCGATTCTCGTGCGCGACCTGCCCGGCATCCGCCTCGAAATCGGCCGCCTGTTGCCGCAGCAGCTGCAGCACCTGGTGACGCAGACCAACGGCGACTTCTCGCATCCGCAGTTCTATGGCGGCCTGCAGTCGGACAACCTCGTCGACCGCTTCCAGAAGGAGATTCCGCTCAGCATTCCCGCTGGCAAGGCGCACTACGAGACCGTCGATTTCGCCGAGTACCTGCGCAACGACGTGGCCGATCGTCGCGGTGTGTTCCTGCTCAAGGTGCAGGGCTACGACCCCAAGGCGAAGAAGAAGCCGGAGGGCGATGAGCAGCAAGCCCAGCCCGAAGATGAACAGCAGCAGGAAGAACAGTCGTCCGACGAAGAAGGCAACGGCGAAGGCGGCAGCCCCGAGCAGCAGCTCGACCAGCGCCTCGTGCTCGTCACCGACCTCGGCATCGTCGCCAAGAAGTCGCTCGACGGCACGCGCGACGTGTTCGTGCAGAGCATCGCCAACGGCCAGCCCGTGGCCGGTGCGCTGGTCGAGGTGTGGGGCCGCAACGGCATGATCGTCGCGTCGCAGGCCACGGATGCGACGGGCGCCGCCAAGCTGCCCAACCTCGCCGGATACCAGCGTGAGAAAGCGCCGGTGGTGCTGGTCGTGCGCAAGGACGGCGACCTGAGCTTCCTGCCCTTCAATCGCAACGACCGCACGCTGGACATCTCTCGCTTCGACGTCGGCGGCCTGCGCGCGGCCGGCGTGCCGAACCAGATGACGGCTTACGTCTTCAGCGACCGCGGCATCTACCGCCCCGGCGACACCATGCACATCGCGATGATGGTCAAGGCCGGCAACTGGGGCACCTCGCTGCGCGACCTGCCGCTCGAAGCCGAGATCATCGATGCGCGCGGCCTCAGCGTACGCCGCGAAAAACTCAAGCTCGGCCCCGGCGGCGCGGCGGAAATCGCCCACACCACGCAAGACACATCGCCCACCGGCAACTACACCGTCAATCTCTACCTGCCGCGCGAATCGTCGCCCGGCACGCCCGAGGTCGAAGGCCTGCTGATCGGCAGCACCACCGTGAAGGTGCAGGAGTTCCTGCCCGACCGCACCAAGGTCACGGCCAAGCTCAGCAGCGAAATCGCGGAGGGCTGGGTCAAGCCCAAGGACTTGAAGGCGCTCATCGACGTGCAGAACCTCTTCGGCACGCCCGCGCCCGACCGCAAAGTGGAAGGCACGCTCACGCTGAGCCCCGGCTTCCCGGTGTTCCGCGCCTTCACCGACTACGCCTTCTTCGATCCGCAGCGCGCCGCCGACAAGCAGGTCGACGACCTGGGCAGCGTGCAGACCAGCGCCGACGGCAAGGCCGAATTCGACCTGCGCCTGTCGCGCTTCGACGCCGCCACCTATCAGGTGCACGTGCTCGCCAAGGCCTTCGAGCCCGAGGGTGGGCGCAGCGTGTCGGCCGAGGCGCAGACGCTGGTGAGCGACATGCCCTATCTCGTCGGCGTGAAGGTCGACGGCGACGTCGGCTATGTGAGCAAGGGCGCCGCGCGCAACGCCACCGTGATCGCCATCGACCCGCAGGCGAAGAAGACGGCCGTGGCCGACCTGAAGATCGAGCGCGTCGAGCGCAAGGTGCTGTCGGTGCTCATCAAGCAGGACAACGGCCTGTACCGCTACGAGTCGCGCCGCAAGGAAGTCGTGCTCGACGAGAAGC
The DNA here is from genome assembly GCF_049913215.1 of Variovorax sp. R-27. Taxonomy (NCBI): domain Bacteria; kingdom Pseudomonadati; phylum Pseudomonadota; class Betaproteobacteria; order Burkholderiales; family Comamonadaceae; genus Variovorax; species Variovorax sp. R-27. Next base: position 6,970,458 of record NZ_CP183984.1, on the reverse strand, counting down.
CCTTCGCCATCGCCGCGGCCGGCAACAACGTGGCGCTGGACACAGGCGCGCCCGGCAACTTCGCCTATGTGGTGCGCAACGCGCAGGGGTTGGAGCTCAATCGCGTGGAGTACAGCGTGGCGGGCAATGCCAACGTATCGCGCTCGCTCGACCGCAATGCGGAGCTGCAGCTCACGCTCGACCGCAAGGACTACGAGCCGGGGCAAGAGATTGCGGTGAGCATCCGCGCGCCGTACGTGGGTGCGGGCCTCATCACCATCGAGCGCGACAAGGTTTACGCGCACGCTTGGTTCAAGACCGACAAGACCGCTTCGGTGCAGAAGATCACCCTGCCCAAGGACTTCGAGGGTACCGGCTACATCAACGTGCACTTCGTGCGCGACCCGGCCTCTGACGAGGTCTACATGAGCCCGCTGTCGTACGGCGTCGTACCCTTCGCCACCGCGCTGACCAAGCGCACCGCCAACCTGCAGCTCACCAGCAGCGAGCTGGTGAAGCCGGGGCAGACCGTGAAGATGAAGCTCACCAGCGACAAGCCCACGCGCGCCGTGGTGTTCGCGGTGGACGAAGGCATCCTGCAGGTGGCGCGCTACAAGACGCCCGACCCGCTGAAGCACTTCTTCCAGAAGCGCGCGCTCGAAGTCGGCACGCTGCAGACGCTCGACCTGATCCTGCCGGAGTTCAAGAAGCTCATGCAGGGCGCCGCACCCGGCGGCGACGGAGAAGGCGAACTCGGCAAGCACCTGAACCCGTTCAAGCGCAAGCGCGACAAGCCGGTGGCGTACTGGTCGGGCCTGGTCGACGTGAACGGCAGCCGCGAGTTCAGCTACACCGTGCCCGAGAGCTTCAACGGCAGCCTGCGCGTGATGGCCGTGGCCGTGAACGACGAGACCACAGCCGCCAAGACCACCCGCACAGTGGTGCGCGGCGACATGGTGATATTGCCGAACGCGCCGCTCGCGATGGCGCCCGGCGATACGGTCGAGGTGGGCGTGGGCCTCGCGAACAACATCGTGGGTTCGGGCAAGGAAGCGCCCATTGCACTCACGCTCACCGCCTCCGGCGGGCTCGAAGTGGTGGGCGACGCCACGCAGACGCTCAAGGTCAACGAGCGCGGCGAAGCCAGCACCAAGTTCAATGTGCGCGCCAAGCCGGGCGAACAGGCGGTGCTGGGTTCTTCCGCGCTGGTGTTCACCTCGACGCACAAGACCTTCAGCGCGCGCCTGTCGACCGAAGTGAGCGTGCGGCCCGCATCGCCCTTCGTCACGCTGGTGCAGGCCGGCAGCTTCCAGCGCGCGGGCGAGCTGTCGAGCCAGGCCGACCTGTACCCGAACTTCCGCCAGAGCGACGTGGCGGTGTCGGCCGCGCCGTGGGCCTTCGCGACCGGGCTCATGCAGTACCTGGAGGTGTATCCGCACGGCTGCACCGAACAGATCACGAGCCAGACCTTTCCGGCCGTGCTGCTCGCGGGCCGCCCCGAGCTGGTAAAGGAAATGGCGCGCGGTCGCACGGCCGAGCAAGGCCCGATGCCCGAGGCACGCAAGACCTTCGAGCGCTATCTCGTGCAGCTGCGCGCACGGCAGACGGCCGACGGCGGCTTCTCGCTGTGGCCCGGTGCCGGCACCGACGCCTTTGCCACGCTATACGCAGTGCACCTGCTGGTCGAAGCCAAGGACCACAAGCTGCCCGTGCCGCAAGACCTGCTGCAGAAGGCCAACGCGTACCTGCAGGGCTGGCTCGGCAGCGGCGACGCATCGCTCGACGGCTGGCGCCAGCGCACGCAGGCGGCCTACCTGCTGACGCGCCAGGGCATCATCGCGCCGGCCGCGTTGGCCAACCTGCGCGAAGCCTGGCGCAGCAAGCAGACGCAGGGCTGGAGCGATGACCTCGGCGCCGTCTACCTCGCCGCGAGCTACCAGCTCGTGAAGCAGGAGCAGGTGGCCAACGAGCTGCTGAACCCGGTGTGGTCCGACCTGCTCGCGCGCACCGAGAAGAAGCAGCGCCGTAATGTCTGGGGCGCCTACTACGACCCGCTGGTGCACGACAGCATGACGCTGCACCTGGTGGGCCGCCACTTCCCGTCGCGCCTGAAGACGCTGAAGCCCGCGGTGTGGGAAGGCATGGCGGCGATGGTGCGCGACGGCTGGTACAACAGCCTGTCGTCGGCCTCGATGCTGCTCGCGGTCGATTCGTACTTCGAGGCCGTGGGGCAGAACGTCGAGGGCAAGCTCACGGCGAGCACCGTCAACGCGCAAGGCCAGGCCGCAGCGCTCGCGCTGGGTGCGGTGAACCCGATCACGCGAGCCGCGGTGCCGACCGGCACGGCCAAGCTGAAGCTGTCGAACGACAGCGACTTCAACCTGTACTACAGCTGGGCCGAACAGGGCTTCGAGCGCAACGTGCCCGCCACGGCGGTGAACAAGGGCCTCGAAATCTTCCATGAAGTGCTCGATGCCAAGGGCAACCCGATCACCAAGGCCAAGCTCGGTGAAGAGGTCACGGTGCGGGTGCGCGTGCGCAGCCTGGAGCGCGCGCAGCTCAACGACGTGGCGCTGGTCGACGTGCTGCCCGGTGGCCTCGAGCCGGTGCTGCAGGCCGTGGGCGATGACGACGATGCCAACGCCGACGCGCCCATCTGGAAGAAGCGCCTGGGCGGAGGCGGCTCGTGGAAGGTGCAATACGCCGACATCCGCGAAGACCGCGTCGTGTTCTACGGCAGCGTCAACAAAGACCTGCTCGAAGTGACCTACAAGGCACGCGCCACCAACGTGGGCGACTACGTGGTGCCGGCAGCGTACGGTGAGGCGATGTACGACCGGCGCGTGTTCTCGCGCTCGGCGGGTGCGCGCTTCCAGGTCGTCGGCAACTGAGGCAAGGCAGGCTCGCCATGCGCATCGGCATCGCGTCTGCAGGAAGAAGGCTGCGCAAGCCCGCGCTTTGGGCGCTGGCGGCTGTCTTCGTGCTCGCGCTGCTGCGTCTGTGGCCGCATGCGGCGCTGAGCGAAACCGTCGGCAGCTCCCGCGCCGTGTATGCGCAAGGCGGCGAGCTGCTGCGCCTCACGCTCGCAGGCGACGAGCAGTACCGCCTCTGGGTGCCGCTCGATCGCATCTCGCCCACGCTGGTCGACGCGGTGCTGCTGTACGAAGACCGGCGCTTCTATGCGCACCCCGGCGTCAACCCCGCCGCGCTGGCGCGCAGCGCCTGGCGCATTGCCAGCGGCGAACGCAGGCAGGGCGGCTCGACGCTCACGATGCAGCTCGCGCGCCGCGTCTACGGCATCGACAGCCGCACGCCCACCGGTAAGGTCGCGCAGATCTTCGCGGCGCTGTGGCTGGAGGCGCGTTTCAGTAAGCACGACATCCTGGAGGCGTATCTCAACACCGCGCCCTACGGCGGCAACATCGAAGGCGTGCAGGCCGCGAGCCTCATCTACTTCCGCAAGGACGCCGCGAAGCTCAGCCTGCCCGAGGCGCTGACGCTTGCAGTGATTCCGCAGAATCCCGTCAAGCGCATCGCCGAGCGCGGCCGCAATGCCGAGCTGCAATCTGCGCGCGAACGCCTGTGGGCACTGTGGGCCGAGCGCGATCCGACCGCGAAGCAGCACGCGCCCGATGCGCAGCTCGCGCTGTCGGCGCAGTCGCGCGGCAGCCTGCCCTTTCTTGCGCCGCACGCCACCGACATGCTGCTCGCGCAGGAGCGCGGCGTGCAGGAGGTGCGCACCACCATCGACCTGCGCATGCAGGCCACGCTCGAACGCGTGATGGGCCAGTACCTGCGCACGCATGCCGACGTGGGCATGACCAACGCGAGCGCGCTGCTGCTCGACGCCTCGACCATGCAGGTGCGCGCGATGATCGGCTCGGCCGACTTTCGCAACGACGCCATCTCGGGGCAGGTCAACGGCGTGCTGGCCAAGCGCTCGCCGGGCTCCACGCTCAAGCCCTTCATCTACGCGCTGGCGCTCGACCAGGGGCTGCTGCATCCGAAGACGATGCTGAAGGATGCGCCTACCTCCTTCGGCCCCTACACGCCCGAGAACTTCGACCATCGCTTCGCCGGCCCGCTGCCCGCGCAGGAGGCGCTGATCCGCAGCCGCAACGTGCCCGCGGTGGCCCTGGCCGCGAAGCTCTCCAAGCCGGGGCTCTACGACTTCATGCGGCTCGCTGGTGTTCAGAAGCTGCAGAGCGAATCGCACTACGGCCTTGCGCTGGTGCTGGGTGGTGGCGAGGTCACGCCCGAAGAGTTGGCGGGCATGTACGCGACGCTGGCCAACGGCGGCATCTCGCAGCCCATTCGCTACACGCAGCCCGCGCCCGACGAGCGACCCGTGCAGCCGCTGCGCCTGCTGAGCGAGGAGGCGTCTTTCATCACGCTCGACATGCTGCGCCACACGCCGCGCCCCGACACCACGCTGCCCGCGCGCCCCGCTATCGCATGGAAGACGGGCACGTCCTGGGGCTTTCGCGATGCGTGGACGGCCGGCGTGTTCGGCCGGCACGTGCTGGTGGTGTGGGTGGGCAACTTCGACGGCACCAGCAACCCAGCGCTGGTGGGCGTCGATGCGGCCGCGCCGCTGTTCCTGCGCATGGTCGATGCGCTGCGCGCCGAGCGGCTCGACCCCGGCGAGGTCGCGTCGCGCCAGCCGCCCGACTTGCGCCAGGTCGAAGTCTGCGCTGCGACGGGCGGCCTCCCCGATGCGCTGTGCCCGGTGCGGACCATGACGTGGTTCATCGCCGGCAAGTCGCCGATCCAGGTCAGCAATCTGCACCGCGCGGTATGGGTCGACGAGACGACCGGCAAGGTGGTCTGCGGCCCGCAACCGAATGCGCGCCAACAGGTGGTGGAGCAATGGGGCAGCGACATGCGCCGCCTGTTCCGCCAGGCGGGCCTGCCGCGCGCGAGCGCACCGGCCGACGGCTGCGAAAAGGAAGGCGATGCACCGGAAAGCGCGCCACTCATCACCTCGCCCCTGCGTGGCGTGCGCCACACACTGCGCGTGAAGAAGCCCGAACCTCTGGTGCTGCGCGCCGAAGCCGCTGCGGGCACGCAGGCGATCTACTGGTTTGCCGACGACGCGCTCATCGGCCGCGCCGCGCCCGGCGAAGGCATCACGTGGATGCCTGACCTCGCGGCGTCGGGTCGGCGTTATGTGCTGCGCGCGGTCGACGACCAGGGGCGCGCCGAGTCGCGCGAAGTGACGGTCGACATCGCTCCCTGAAGGGATGTCATGGCGGCGTCACGCCCCCTCGGCATGGTCACGCGTTTTCGACTTGAACACTTTCCTGCTCATGACACGTCTTGCCTCCCTGTCCTTCGTTGCCCTTGCCGCTGCACTCGCATGCGGCGCCGCGGGTGCACAGACCGCCTTCCCCGCCACGCTCTCCGGCCACGCCGTGCTGCCTGCGCAAAGCTTTGTGGCCGCGCCCAAGGACGCGCCGGCCGACCTGCAGGTCAGCGGCAAGTTCACGACCGGCAAGCGCGTCGAGGCGGTCGGCACGGTCGAAGGCCTGTCGGGCGGCCGCGGCACGGGCGTGTCGGTGCCCTTCAAGGGTCAGCCCCTGCAGGGCCACTCGGGCATCAAGAAGATGGACGATGGCAGCTTCTGGATCCTCACTGACAACGGTGCGGGCGCCAAGGCCAACTCGCCCGACTTCATGCTCTACCTGAATCACTACAAGGTGGACTTCAAGGGCGGCAAGCTCAATCGCATCAACACCATCTTCCTGCACGACCCCGACAAGAAGGTGCCCTTCCGCATCGTCCACGAAGGCACCAAGCAGCGCTACCTGACCGGTTCCGACTTCGACCCCGAGAGCTTTCAGTTCGCCGGCGGCGCGCTGTGGATCGGTGAAGAATTCGGCCCCTTCCTCATCAAGGCCGACCTGAAGGGCAAGGTGCTCGCGGTGTTCGACACGCAGGTCGACGGCAAGGTCGTGCGCTCGCCCGACCATCCGGCCGTGACCACGCCGGGCGCCCCGGGTGGCGCGGTCGACTTCCAGATCAAACGCTCCAAGGGTTTCGAAGGCATGGCCTCGTCGAAGGATGGCAGCAAGCTCTATGCGCTGCTCGAAGGCCCGGTGTGGAACGCCGAGGCCAAGGACTACGAAAAGGTCGAAGGCAAGGAAGCGCTGCGCGTGCTGGAGTTCGACGTGGCCACCGAGAAGTGGACCGGCCGTCACTGGAAGTACGTGCTCGAAGCCAATGGCAACGCCATCGGCGACTTCAACATGATCGACGGCACCACGGGCCTCATCATCGAGCGCGACAACGGCGAAGGCACGAGCGACAAGGCCTGCCCCGAAGGCCAGAAGCGCACCGACTGCTTCCACGACATCGCCAAGTTCAAGCGCGTCTACAAGGTCGAGCTGAACGACGCGAACGTGGGCGGCCCGGTGCGCAAGATCGGCTACATCGACCTGCTGAACATCGCCGACCCCGACAAGCTCGCGCGCAAGCCGCTGAACGACGGCGTGCTCAAGTTCCCGTTCTTCACGATCGAGAACGTCGACGTGGTCGATGCCACGCACATCGTGGTCGGCAACGACAACAACCTGCCCTTCTCGAGCAGCCGCGAGCCGAACAAGGCGGATGACAACGAGCTGGTGCTGCTGGAAGTCGGGGCGCTGCTGCAGGCGAAGTAAGTTGCCATAGCCGGAGCGAAAGCCCCGGCTCGCAGGTTGGGTGGCAGGGGAAAGCTTTCTTCAGATGAGTATCATTCTCATCTTCGCCAGTCCTTTTCCCTCTTCATGAATCTCCGAACGACCCCGCCCGCCGTCCGGCGCGCGCCGTGACCATCGGCGTTCGTTATCGCCTAGGCGTGGCCTCTCGCGCAGTAGCAGCCATCTTCGGCGGCTACGGCGTCGCTGCCCTGTCCGCCGCCGTGCTCGCGCTCTGCCTGCCCGCCGCCTTCGGCATGGCCCGCAGCGAAGCCGCGATGACCGGCACGCTCGCTTCCTTCGCCATCTTCGCGTTCGCAGTGATGTGGGTTTTTGCCGCGCGCACTGCGCTGCGGGCCTGGTCCGGCCTCGTCATCGTCGCGGCGCCGCTGGCCGCGCTGTTGCTGCTGCTCATGCGCACCACCGGAGGCGCCGCATGAAAGAGGGCTTCCGCCAGTCGATGGCATGGCTGCACACCTGGTCGGGCCTGCTGGTCGGCTGGGTGCTGTTCATGGTGTTCGCGGCCGGCACGGCTTCGTATTTCAAGGACGAGATCACGTTCTGGATGAAGCCGGAGCTGCATGCAGTCGCGCAGAACGCAGTGCCGCCCGTCAAGGCCGTCGAGAGCGCCGTGGCCTACCTGCAGCAACGCGCCGCGGACAGCCCGCGCTGGTTCATCAACCTGCCGAATGAGCGCCAGCCGTCGACCGACGTGCTGTACCTCGCGCCGCCCGCACCGGCCGGCGCAGCAGCAGCTACTGGTGCCAAGCCCGGCGAGAAGCCCCGCCGACGCTTCGACCGCGCCTCGCTCGACCCCGCCACCGGCGAAGCCGTCAGCGCACCGCGCGTCACGCGCGGCGGCGAATTCTTCTACCGGCTGCACTTCGACCTGCACTACATGCCCGCGCTGTGGGCACGCTGGATCGTAGGCTTCTGCGCGATGTTCATGCTGGTGGCGATCTTCAGCGGCATCGTCACGCACAAGCGCATCTTCAAGGACTTCTTCACCTTCCGCCCGAAGAAGGGCCAGCGCTCGTGGCTCGATGCGCACAACGTGACAGCGGTGCTCGCACTGCCCTATCACCTGATGATCACGTACACGGGCCTCGTCACGCTGATGTTCATGTACATGCCTTGGGGCCCGCAGGTGGCCTACAAGGACCGCGGCGGCGAGCAGGCCTTTTTCTCCGAGGCCTTCCCGGGCGGTGGCCGCGACCAGATCAAGGCCTCGGGCAACAGGGTGCCGCTCGCGCCCATCGCGCCGATGATGGCGCAGGCCTCCGCGCACTGGGGCGGCGCGGCGGTGGGCCGCGTCACGGTGCATCAGCCCAACGACGCCAACGCGGTGGTCTCGCTCACGCGCGCCGAGGGGCCGCAGCTGTCGTACGACCAGCCGTCGATGCAGTTCAACGGCGCGACCGGCGCGCTGATCGGCGCGTTCGGCGACGTGCCCAAGCCGGCGGCCGAGACGCGCGGCGTGCTCTACGGCCTGCACATCGGCCGCTTTGGCGATCCGCTGCTGCGCGCGCTGTTCTTCCTCTCGGGGCTCGCGGGCTGCCTGATGGTTGCGACGGGGCTTCTGATGTGGGCCGTGAAGGAGCGGCAGAAGTTCGCGAAGACGCTCAAGCAGGGCGGGCGCGTCAGCTTCGGGCTGCGGCTGGTCGACGGACTGAATCTCGGCGCCATCGCCGGCCTGCCCGTCGCGATGGCTGCCTTCTTCTGGGCCAACCGCCTGCTGCCGGTCGATGTGGCCGAGCGTGGCGAGGCGGAGATCCGCTGGTTCTTCATCGTCTGGGGCGCGACTGCCGTGCTGGGCCTGCTGCGTCCCACCTTGCGCATGTGGCAGGCGCAGCTTGCGTTGGGCGCGCTGCTGTTCGCGGGGCTGCCGGTGCTCAATGCGTTCACCGGCCCCGCGCCGCTGACCGTGAGCCTGCGCACCGGCCCGATCTCGGTGGCGGGCTTCGACCTGGTCGTGATCGCGCTAGGCCTGGGGCTCGCGGGCGCGGCATGGATCGTGGAGCGCAAGCGGCGCAAGTCGATTGCGAAGCAGGCGGCAGCGAAGACGCAACCACCACCATCGACGCTCGCCACTTCGGGCCAGGGTTCATGACGACGGACTCGCTGCTCCTCGGCCTCGTGTTCGCCGCATCGCTCGCGGGCTTCTGCGCGCTGAGCCTCGCGATGGACCGCCACAGCGAAGACGTCTTCGGCCGCGGCAGCACGCCGGGCCCGTGGCGGCGCTGGCTGCAACTGGGGGGCGCCGCGCTGCTGTGCCTGTCGCTGGTCGCAAGCCTGCGGGCGGCGGGCAGCACGATCGGCTGGGTGCTCTGGCTGGGCGCGCTCACGGCAGCCGCGCTGGCCACGGTGGGGCTGCTCAGCTATGCGCCGCGGCGCTTTCATTGGATCGCATTTGCCGCTGCGTCGGTCACGCTGTGCAGCTTGCTGCTGGCGGCGTCGGTCACGTGATGCGCAGCGCGCCGTGGCGCGAGGCCGGGATCACCTCATGCCGATCTCCCAGCGTCGCCACCACCGCGACCTTCAGCCGCTGCTTCATGCTGCGCGCCGCACCGAGCTGCCGCCCGAGAGCACGCCCAGCGTCATCGGCAGCGCCATGAAGTCGTGCGGGAAGCCCATCGCCACGGCGCTGGCCGCATCGAGGCGCTGCAGCGCGGAGCCGTCGAGCTCCACATCGAGCGCGCCGAGGTTGTCCTCGAACTGCGCGAAAGTGCGTGCGCCGATGATCGGCATCACCGTCGGCGCACTACGGTGCAGCAGCCAGGCCAGCGCGATCTGCGCGGGCGAGCGGCCCTGCTCCTTCGCAACCTGCGCGACCACGCCGGCGATATCGAGCGAGCGGGCGTTCAGCGCGCCGTTGCCAGCGGCCACGTCCTTGCGCGAGCCCGTCACGCCCGAATCGGGGTCCTTGCGATAGTCCAGGTCGGCGCGCGTGTACTTGCCCGACAGCACACCGCTGCCCAGCGGCGACCACGCCATCACGCCCAGTCCGAGTTCGTGTGCCATCGGCAGCAGTTCGCGCTCCACGGTGCGCTCGATCAGGCTGTATTCGATCTGCAGCGCCACCAGCGGCGCCCAGCCGCGCAGCTTGGCCAGCGTCTGCATGCGCGCGACCTGCCAGGCCGGCGTGTCGGAGATGCCCGCGTACAGCACCTTGCCCGAGCGCACGAGGTCGTCGAAGGCGCGCATCACTTCGTCGAAGGGCGTCAGGTTGTCCCAGATGTGCAGGTACAGCAGGTCGATGTAGTCGGTGCCCAGGCGCTTCAGGCTGGCCTCCACCGAGCGGACCATGTTGCGGCGATGGTTGCCACCCGCGTTCGGGTTGCCCGGCTGCATGTTAAGCGAGTATTTGGTGGCCACGACCACCGACTCGCGCCTGTCGGCGATGAACTGGCCCAGCAGCCGTTCAGAACTGCCGTTGGTATAGAAGTTGGCGGTGTCGATGAAGTTGCCGCCGCGGTCCACGTACGCATCGAACATGCGGCGCGATTCGCCCGCGTCCGCGCCCCAGCCCCATTCCTGGCCGAAGGTCATCGTGCCCAGCGACACGGGGCTGACGCGCAGGCCGGAGCGGCCGAGGGTGAGGTAGTTGTCGAGCTTCATGGCGAATGTCCTTTCGAGGTGAGATGCCAGCGTTGGCCTGGCGACAAAGTTACCTGCCGGACGCCATGGAACAAAGCCGTGCCACCTTCAAGCTTTATGAAGCCGCGCTTCAAGAATGGCCGCACTGAGGCGCAATCTGCCCTTTGCCCTGCTCGGCGCCATGCTCACAGTGGCGCTGGTCATCGCAGCGCTGTGCCGCATGCGCAGCTGGCCGCTTGGGCCGCAGCCAACGCAGTGCTGACTGCCGCTCGTGGCTGGGGTGCGTGGCGCTACCGCGTCGCAGAAGACGGCGCGGCCCTGCATCGCTGGCGCCGCTGCACGCTGGCAGGCACGGCGCTGCTCGACCGCATCCTGCGCAACCTGGTCGACAACGCCATCCGTCACACGAAGCACGGTGGCGTGCTGGTCGGCTGCCGGCGCGCGGGCAATGCCCTTCGCGTCGAGGTGTGGGACACCGGCCCCGGCATTCCTCCCGAGGCCTGATCAGCGGACCCAGGGCCGCGGTGGCACCGGTGGCGGGATGCGCGGCGGCTGCCCGCCGATGGGCGCCACTGCATTGCCGAGTGAACGGCCGACAGGCACGGCGGGATTGGAAGAAGACACCAGCGTGGGCGTCGAGATTTCGAAGGCGTCGTAGTTGCCCAGCGCCAGCGCGTAGGCGACCAGGTTGGCCAGCTGCGTGGCGCCGCCCTCGTTCGCCGACGGCGGCTTGAGCACCGGCTTGCTGACGGGCTGGTACGGCTTGCCCTTGGGGTTCATGCCCGTCAACACCTGTCGCGCATCCGCGCGGGCCGTGTGATATGCATTGAACACCACGTCCTTGGCGATATCGACCATGCGTTCCGAGATCTGGTCGGTGTCCTTGTGCATCAGCTCGGCAACGCGCTCGGCACGCACCTGCATGCCTTCCACGTAGGCGTTGATCTTGATGAGCTGCTGGCGCAGGTCGGACGCGGCCATGCGCACCTTGGCCGCCACGCCCGGATAGAGCACGGCGTCGTTCAGGCCGGTGATCTGGTCCGGCATGGAATTGATCAGATTGGCGATGTGCTTGTACTGCGACATGGCCGCTTCCGCAGCGGCCATCGCATCGCGGTCGTCGCGAAAGAGCGCTGCGGCGTCCTCGTTGCCGCGCTTGGCGATCACGCCGTCGGCCTCACGGATGCTCTTGCCGTGCAGGTAGCGGTCGAGGCCGCCTTCGGCCTCGCCGACGATCAGGCCACCGAGCTTGACGGTGCCAGTCACCACCTGCTTGAGGTACTTGGCGCCGGGCACCGGAATGGCGCCCAGCCCCGCCTTGGCCACGGCGGCAACGCCCTTGAGCACCAGCTTCTGCATGTCGGCGGTGTTGCCGCAGTACTCGCCCAGCAGCATGGTGAGCTTCTTCTTGAACGGCACGCTGAAGCTGTCGTTCGACTTGGCGCGGAAGGCATCCCAGGTCCGCTCGACCAGGTCGGTCTTCTGGACGACGGCCGCGCTCACCACGCCCCAGTCCTTGGTGCGCATCCGGTCAAGGAGCATGCGCACACCTGCCGACATTTCTTTCTCGTAGTACTCGGAGAGGCTCTTTCCGAGCTCGTCGAATCTGGTTTGCGGAATATCAAGCATGTAGAAATCTGGGTGTGTGTTGTGGTGGCGGAACAATCGGCCTCGATGCTAGGCCGGGCTCTTGTGCGGCGCATTGGACCAAAGGCCAATGGCAAGCGCCATAACACAAACTAGCGAGGGCGGCGGCCCAGGAGCCCGGCACGGCGGGCCACGATCACGGCCTGGGTGCGGCTGCTCACCTCGAGCCCGGCGAAGATGGCCGAGATGTGCGCCTTCACGGTTCGCTCGGCGGTGCTCAGCCGCTGCGCGATGTCGGCGTTGCGCAGGCCCTCGCGGAACATGGCGTGATCGTCGATCAGCAGGATGGTGGGCATGGGCTGGGAAATGACCCGGGCGGGCTTTTGTTAACTGGCTCAGGACCCTACCTGCGCACTCGGCCAGATGATTATTAATAAAAACGACTTGTTGCGTGGATAGATTGCGCGGACTGCATCGGACGACCGGTCCGGTTCGCTTGCGTTTTCAATCTTTCCATCCATTTCGCCATGTCGCCCCTTTCGTCTTTCAGCCGGCCCTTCGCCATCACCCTCGTCGCGGCCCTGTGCCTCTCGGCATGCGGAGGAGGCAGCGACGGCGGCGCCTCGTTTCCCATCACCGGCACACCACCGGCAACCACGAATCCGCCCGCCGTCGTGGTGGCTGGCCCGCCAAAGGACCTGGGCTTCACCGACACCGCGCCCGTGCCCGATACGGTCGCCATCCCACCCTTCGTCGACAACGTCGCGACCAACCAGCGCGGCGATGCGCGCTACGCGACCAAGGAAACCAATGCCGGCGTGCGCGTGGTGGCCGGCTTCCTCGACTTCTGGCAGCCCAGCACCCTGCTGGTCGATGCAGGCGTGTCGGCTCCTGCACAGGGCAGCTTTCCGGCAGTCGTTGCATCCACGTGGAGCGGCATTCCGGGCGATGCGACCGACGGCAAGATCCTCAACAGCGGGGTGTTGAACAGCAATATCCAGTACGTCGTCGACGTCACCAATGCGCGCACCAGCGCGCAGGAACTGGCCGCCTACCTGGACGATCGCCGCGGCAAGGGCTACAGCATCAGCGACGGCATGGGCCCGCTCACCAACGCCTGGCGCACAGCCACGCAGCAGGTCACCACCATCACCGGCATCGCACCGGACGCCACCACGGTGCTCTATAACGACGGCGGCAACGATGTGGGCGTGGCCGGTGCCGCGAACCCGGCCTTCGGCACGGTGGTCGACCTGCTCAAGAATATCGGCGAGAACGGCTCCACCGAGCCCGCCAAGCGCTTCTACAAATACGCGCGTCCCTGGCGCTGGAGCAGCAGCGTGAAGGTGGTGCCCGCGCTGGAGCCCGCCAAGAGCGGCACGCCCGCCACCGACGGCGGCTTCGTGAGCGGCCACACGGCCGAGGCGGTGCGCGATGCCATCGCCTCCGCCTACGTCGTGCCGCAGCGCTTCCAGGAAATGGTGGCGCGCGGCCTCGAACTCGGAGAGAACCGGATTCTTGCGGGCATGCATTCGCCGCTGGACGTGGTCGGTGGGCGACTGCACGGGCAGGCCGTGGCGACAGCGAGTCTTTCCACCGGCGCCAACGTCGCGCGCAAGAGCGCGGCCTACACGCAGGCGCAGTCCGTGCTGATGGCCGCCGTGGGCGCGAGCGATGCAGCCGCCTTCAACAGCTTTGCCCATTCGCAAGGCACAGCGGCCGACCGCTTTGCCGACCATGCCGCGAGCAAGGCCGACTACCTGCGCCGCCTGACCTTCGGCTTCAAGCAGGTGGCCGATGCGACCAAGCCCGCCGTGGTGCCCAAGGGCGCCGAAGTGCTGCTCGAAACGCGCCTGCCCTACCTCGACGCCACCCAGCGCCGCGTGGTGCTCAAGACCACGGCCGTAGCCTCGGGCTACCCGGTGATGGACGACCCCGAAGGCTGGGGCCGCCTCAACCTGTTCGATGCAGCCGACGGCTACGGCATCTTCAACGGCGACGTGGTCGTGACCATGGACGCCAGCCTTGGCGGCTTCAATGCGCTGGACAGCTGGCGCAACAACATCTCCGGCGCCGGCAAGCTCACCAAGAAGGGCAGCGGCACGCTCGCGCTCGGCGGCAGCAACAGCTACGCAGGCGGCACGCAGCTCGCAGAAGGCACGCTGCAGGCGGACGCTGCCGCGGCCTTCGGTAAGGGCAATGTCTACGTCGGTGGCGGCACGCTGGTCTGCAATGCGCCTTCGATGGTCACGATGGCGGGCGCCTACACGCAGCTGGCAGGCACGACGCTGCAGCTGAATCTCGGCGGCAATGGTGCCGGCCGCCTGAGCGTGGCCAGCGTCGCCGCGCTGGACGGAACGCTGACCCTGAGCTTCAAGCCCGGCTTTGCGCCCAGCGCAGGCGACACGCTCACCGTCATAAGCAGCGGCGCCCTGACCGGCCGCTTCTCGGCCATCAACGCGCCGGGCTTCAAGGTCACGCCGACCTATACGGGAACGCAACTCGTCGTGCGCTTCGACGCATGAGCTAGGGTGGCTGCCATGGCTTCTTTGTGAAGCTCGTCTTCATAATGGCCGCCATGTCGCCTGAGCTCCTGCCCGCCATTGCCGCCTTCGCCCGCGTGGCGCACCACGCCAGCTTCACGCGCGCCGCGCAGGAGCTGGGCGTGTCGCCCTCGGCCCTCTCGCAGACCATGCGCACGCTCGAACAGAAGCTCGGCGTGCGCCTGCTCGACCGCACCACGCGCCGCGTCGGCGTGACGGAGCTGGGCCAGCAGTTTCTCGAAGGTGCGCAGCCCGCGCTGACCGCGCTCGCGCAGGCGGTCGAAGGCATCGACGAGGCGCGCGACAAGCCGGCCGGCCTGCTGCGCCTGAATGTCTCGCGCGTGGCGGCCGAGCTGCTCTTCTTTCCGCACTTCGGCGCGTTCGCCGCCGCCTACCCGGACATCACGCTCGAGTTCGTCTGCGACAACCGCATGGTCGATCTCGTGGAAGGTGGCTTCGATGCCGGCATCCGCCTCGGCGAAAGCCTGGCGCAGGACGTGATCGCCGTGCCGGTGGGCGGGCCGGTGCGCATGGTGACCTACGCGGCGCCCAGCTACCTGAAGGGACGCAAGCTGCCGCGCACGCCCGAAGACCTGCGCGAGCACCAGTGCCTGAACTACCGCCTGACCACGGGCGGCATCTATCGCTGGGAATACGCGCAGGACGGGCGCGTGCTGGACGTCGAACTCGCCGGCCCGCTGGTCAGCAACGACAGCGACCTGCTGCTGGCCGCCGCACGCTCGGGCGCGGGCATTGCAACGTCTTTCGAGGGCGCGGTGCGCGAAGACTTTGCAAGCGGCAAGCTGGTACCGCTTCTGGAGCCCTGGTGGCCGACCTTCCCGGGCTTCTACCTGTATTACCCGAGCCGCGCGCAGATGCCGCGCAAGCTGCGGGTGTTCATCGACTTCCTGCAGGCGCGGCATGCGCCGCCGCCGGTGTCGCAGCGGGCCGTCAAGAATGCGTCGGCACCGCGATCGCGCCGGCCCGTTACAGCTCGCGCACAGCGCGCGGCAACCGCTCGGCCAAAATCGTGACCAGCGAACGGGCCTCGGCCTCGTCGAGCGAAGGCGCGATCCTGAAGGTGCGCTGCCCGTAGTCGAACGCGATCGGTCCCATGCCCGCGCCGAACAGCGGCGGCATCGCGGCGCGTTGATTGCGGAAGATATCGAACGAGAACTCGACGACCCGCAGGCGCGAAATCGCATGGACCGCATAGGCGCGCGTGCGCCCCAGGCCCCAGATTTCGACGCGATGAACCAGCGACCCTTCTTCGACCGAAATGAGTTCGCGGCCGAAGACCTGCCACAGCACGCAGAAGAATGCCCATGCACCACCCAGGGTCCAGCCCGTGAGCCAGAGCGTGAGGAACCACCGGTCGGTGTCGTGGCGGCTCGGGTGCAGCAGCTGGTTCGCGGCCGTGAACTCGCCGAAGCACCAGCCAGTCAGCCACACGCACATGAAGAGCAGAAGCAGCCAGTGCTTGCGCGCGGGCACCACGGCCCGAAGCCCGCCGCCGGGCGTCGTTTCGATGGCGTAGCGGGCGGCCAGCGGCTGGACGTTCATGGCGTCCGGGCGTCAGGCCCGCATCAGCGCCTCGATCTCGTCCGCCTTCACGGGCACGCCGCGCGAAATGAGCTCGCAGCCGGTGGCCGTGACGATCGCGTCGTCCTCGATGCGGATGCCGATGTTGTGGAACTGCTCCGGCACGCCGTCGGCGGGCCGCACGTAGATGCCGGGTTCCAGCGTCAGCACCATGCCGGGATGCAGGATGCGGCTGGGCCGGTTCTTGATGACCTCGTTCGACAGCGGATCTTTCCGCTCGCTCACCTCGCCGACCTGGGTGGGCTCGACGTAGCTGCCGCAGTCGTGCACGTCCATGCCGAGCCAGTGGCCGGTGCGGTGCATGTAGAACTGGAAGTAGGCGCGCGAGTCGATCACGTCCTGCACGCCGCCGACCTTGTTTGCATCGAGCAGGCCGAAGTCGAGCATGCCCTGCGCCAGCACCTTCACCGCGGCGTCGTGCGGGTCGGTGAAGCGGTTGCCGGCCTTGGTGGCGGCGGCCGCGGCGTCCTGGCTGGCCAGCACCAGGTCGTACAGCGCGCGCTGCGGGCCGCTGAACTTGCCGTCGCCCGGAAAGGTGCGCGTGATGTCGCTGGCATAGCCGTCGAGTTCGCAGCCCGCGTCGATCAGCACCAGCTCGCCCTTGCGCACCGGCGCCGCGTCGGCGCGGTAGTGCAGCACGCAGGCATTGGCGCCGGCCGCGACGATGGAGTAGTAGGCCGGGTACTGCGAGCCGCCGAGGCGGAATTCGTGCAGCAGCTCGGCGTCGAGGTGGTACTCGCGCGCATCCTTGCCCTCGCGCAGCATGCGGGCCGACAGCTGCATCGCGCGGACGTGCGCGCGGGCGCTGATCTGCGCGGCGCGGCGCATGATGTCCTGCTCGTGCGCGTCCTTGATCAGGCGCATTTCGTCGAGCGGGCCGCACAGGTCGCGCTGTTCCTCGGGGCACAGCGCGCCGTAGCGCACGCGGGCGCGCACCGACTGCAGCCAGCCGTCAATGCGGGTCTCCAGGCCCTTGTGGATTGCGAACGGGAACCACACGGTCGAGCGGTTCTCGAGCAGCTTGGGCAGCTTCGCGTCGAGGTCGGTAACCGAGAAGGCCTCGTCGACGCCGAGTGCCGCGGGCGCCGCGTCGGGGCCGAGGCGGTAGCCGTCCCAGATCTCGCGCTCCAGGTCTTTCGGCGCGCAGAACAGCGTGGCCCGGCCGTCGCCCGCCAGCACCAGCCAGGCGTTGGGCTCGGTGAAGCCGGTCAGGTAATAGAAGTAGCTGTCGTGGCGATACAGGAAGTCGGTGTCGCGGTTGCGCGGGCGCTCGGGCGCGGTCGGGATGATCGCGATGCCGTCCTTGCCCAGTTGCGAGGCGAGGCGCGCGCGGCGCTCGGCGTAGATCGTCGTCGTGGAGGCTGCTGCTGAAGTCATCTTGGCGTGGTGTTCAGTTGGGCGAGTCGTTCGGGGGTGCCCACATCGGTCCAGGGGCCGGTGTAGAGCTCGGCGCTCACGAGTTCATTGTCCATCGCGGCGCGCAGGATCGGCGCCAATGGGGCTTTGCGGCCGGCCGGGTTGCCGGGCAGGATGTCGCAGTACGGCGGTGCGAAGAGCGCGGCGCGGTAGAGGCCGATGGTCGAGAAGGTGAGCTTCTGGTCGGCCGTGTTGAGCGCGAGGCCGTCCGCCGAGAGGCCGAAATCGCCCTTGAGGTTGTGCGCCGGGTTCGGCACCAGCCACAGGTGCGCGAGCTTGCCGCTGGCGATGAAACGGTCGACCGAGGCCTGCGAGAAGGCGAAATCCGGCGCGAACACGTCGCCGGCCGCGACCCAGAACACGTCGCCGAGCAGCGGCAGCGCACGGATGATGCCGCCGGCCGTTTCGAGTGCGCCGCCGAAGTCGCGGCCCTCGTCGGAGTATGAAATTAATAGCGCAACACGCCCATCCAGCAAGGGAGTCAGGCCGAATCGGTCAGAAATCTGCGCGCCGAGCCAGTCGGTGTTGACCACCAGTTCGGTGAAGCCGCCGGCCGCCAGCGCCTCCATCGGCCACTGCATCAGGGGCTTGCCGCGCACTTCGAGCAGAGGCTTGGGCGTGGCGTCGGTCAGCGGCCGCATCCGCTCGCCGCGCCCGGCGGCCAGGATCATGGCTCGCACGGCGCTCACGCTGCGATCTGCCCGCGCCGCAGTTCGTTGCGCTCGCTATGACGGGGCTGGAACACCGAAATCAGGCACTCCATCAGCGCATGTGCCTTGGCCGAATGGTCGCCGCCGAAGTTGCAGACGTACACGTCGAGCGTCACGCCGCGCTGCTCGGGCCAGGTGTGGATGCACAGGTGCGATTCGGCCAGCAGCACCGTGGCCGTGACCCCGCCCGGCCCCTGCGGCGTGGCGGGAAAGGAGTGAACTATCTTGCCCACCGCCTGCAGTCCCGCGGCCGACACCGCCTTGATGCAGACCGCCCCCAAGGCGGGGCCGTCGGTGAGCCATTGAAGGCCGCATTGGCAGTCGTGAAGGTCGGCGGTGAGGTGCAGCCCATGCATGGGTGGCAACTCTAGCAGTCCGCCCGCCGCACAAGAACATCGGAAGGGTGTTCAGGCCGTATCGGGGCCGGTCTGGGCTCGCCCGGTAAAATCGCGGGTTCTCCCGACCCCAATCCTCCCTTTTCCCTCCGAAAGTCCACCGCACATGGCAAACCACGCCCTGATGGCCAACGCAATCCGCGCTCTGGCTATGGATGCCGTCCAACAAGCAAATTCCGGACATCCGGGCGCACCGATGGGCATGGCCGACATGGCCGTCGCACTCTGGGGCGAACACCTGCGCTACAACCCCGCCAACCCGCACTGGTTCGACCGCGACCGCTTCGTGCTTTCGAACGGCCACGCCTCGATGCTGCTGTACTCCGTGCTGCATCTCACCGGCTACGACCTGCCGATCGGCGAGCTCAAGAACTTCCGCCAGCTGCACAGCAAGACCGCTGGCCACCCTGAAGTCGACGTAACCCCGGGCGTGGAAACCACCACCGGCCCGCTGGGCCAGGGCATCACCAACGCCGTGGGCTTCGCGCTGGCCGAGAAGCTGCTCGCCGCCGAGTTCAATCGCAAGGACCACGACGTGGTCGACCATCACACCTACGCCTTCCTGGGCGACGGCTGCATGATGGAAGGCATCAGCCACGAAGCCTGCGCGCTCGCCGGCGCCTGGCACCTGAACAAGCTGATCGCGCTGTACGACGACAACGGCATCAGCATCGACGGCCAGGTCAAGCCCTGGTACATCGACAATGTCGCCGAACGCTTCCACGCCTATGGCTGGCACGTGATCGGCCCGATCGACGGCAACGACGCCGCCGAAGTGTCCAAGGCCATCGCCAAGGCCAAGCAGTCGACCGACAAGCCCACGCTGATCAACTGCAAGACCGTCATCGGCAAGGGTAGCCCGAACCGCGCCGGCACCGCCAAGGCGCACGGCGAGGCGCTCGGCGCCGAAGAAATCAAGCTCACGCGCGACGCCATCGACTGGCACTACCCGGCCTTCGAGATCCCGGCCGAGGTGTACGCCGACTGGGACCACAAGGAAGCCGGCGCCAAGACCGAAGCCGCCTGGAATGACAAGTTCGCCGCCTACGCCGCCGCGTTCCCCGAACTCGCCGCCGAGTTCACCCGCCGCATGAAGGGCGAGCTGCCCAAGGACTTCCACCAGGTCGCCTTCGACACCGTGGTCGCCGCCCACACCAAGGCAGAGACCGTGGCCAGCCGCAAGGCCAGCCAGCTCGCGCTCGAAGCCTTCACGGCCGCGCTGCCCGAAATGCTCGGCGGCAGCGCCGACCTGACCGGCTCGAACCTCACCAACACCAAGAGCACGCCCGCGCTGCGCTTCGACGCCAAGACCGGCGCCGTGGTCCGCACCGAGCCCACCGAACAGCACCCCGAAGGCCAGATCGGCCGCCACATCAACTACGGCGTGCGCGAATTCGGCATGGCCGCCATCATGAACGGCGTGTCGCTGCACGGCGGCTACATCCCCTACGGCGGCACCTTCCTCACCTTCAGCGACTACAGCCGCAACGCCATCCGCATGGCCGCGCTGATGAAGCGCCGCGTGGTGCACGTGTTCACGCACGACTCCATCGGCCTGGGCGAAGACGGCCCGACGCACCAGTCGATCGAGCACGCCGCCTCGCTGCGCCTCATTCCGAACCTCGACGTCTGGCGTCCGGGCGACACGGCGGAAACTGCCGTGGCCTGGGCCGTGGCGCTGCAGAACCAGTCGCGCCCCACGGCGCTGCTGCTGAGCCGCCAGAACATCGCCTACGCGGCGAAGTCGGAGCTGGGCGACATCAGCCGTGGCGCCTACGTGCTGTCCGAGCCGGAAGCCGTCGGCCTGAAGAACAAGAAGACCGTGGCCGTGATCATCGCCACCGGTTCGGAAGTGCAGCTCGCGATTGCCGCGCAGAAGCTGCTGGCCGACAAGAAGATCGCCGTGCGCGTGGTGTCGATGCCCTCGACCACCACCTTCGACCGCCAGGACCTCGCCTACAAGAAGGCCGTGCTGCCGAAGAAGCTGCCGCGCATCGCCGTCGAAATGGGCTGCACCGGCGGCTGGTGGAAGTACGGCTGCGCCGCCGTCGTCGGCATCGACACGTACGGCGAATCGGCGCCCGCGCCGGAGCTGTTCAAGTACTTCGGATTCACGGCGGAGAACGTGGCCGCTACGGTGGAAGCCGCATTGCGCGACTGATCGCGCCGGTTCACGACAAACAAGTTTTTCAACCTTAGGAGCAAGTCAGATGGCTATCAAACTCGGTATCAACGGCTTCGGCCGCATCGGTCGCAACGTGCTGCGCGCAGCAGTGCAGAACTTCAAGAACGACATCGAGATCGTTGCCATCAACGACTTGCTCGAGCCCGACTACCTCGCCTACATGCTCCAGTACGACTCGGTGCATGGCCGCTTCAAGGGCGAAGTCACGGTTGAAGGCAACACGCTGATCGTGAACGGCAAGAAGATCCGCCTGACGCAGGAGCGCGACCCTGCGCAACTGAAGTGGAACGAAGTCGGCGCCGACGTCGTGCTCGAATCGACCGGCCTCTTCCTCACCAAGGAAACGGCGCAGAAGCACATCGATGCGGGCGCGAAGAAGGTCATTCTGTCGGCACCGTCGAAGGACGACACCCCCATGTTCGTCTACGGCGTGAACGACAAGAAGTACGCCGGCGAAGCCATCGTCAGCAACGCCAGCTGCACCACTAACTGCCTGGCCCCGCTGGCCAAGGTGCTGAACGACAAGTGGGGCATCAAGCGCGGCCTGATGACCACCGTGCACGCAGCCACCGCCACGCAGAAGACCGTGGACGGCCCGAGCAACAAGGACTGGCGCGGCGGCCGCGGCATCCTGGAAAACATCATTCCTTCGAGCACCGGCGCAGCCAAGGCCGTGGGCGTGGTGATCCCCGAGCTCAACAAGAAGCTCACGGGCATGAGCTTCCGCGTGCCGACCTCCGACGTGTCGGTGGTCGACCTCACGGTCGAGCTGGTCAAGGAAGCCACGTACAAGGAAATCTGCGCCGAAATGAAGGCACAGAGCGAAGGCGCGCTCAAGGGCGTGCTGGGCTACACCGAAGACAAGGTGGTGGCCACCGACTTCCGCGGCGACCCGCGCACCTCGATCTTCGACGCCGAAGCCGGCATCGCGCTCGACGGCACCTTCGTGAAGCTCGTGAGCTGGTACGACAACGAATGGGGCTACTCGAACAAGTGCCTGGAGATGGTGAAGGTCGTTTCGAAGTAAGGCTTCGCGGCTTCAACAAAAAACGCGCCTTCGGGCGCGTTTTTTATTGGACTCTTGCCCACCGTTATCGCAGCTTCTCGTTCCTGCGAATTTCGCTGCTCAGCTGCGAGGTCAATCGCGTTGCAGCCCTGCGTGCCGCCAATCCGAAGTCGCCCTTGAACTCGCCGAACTCCGCAGTGCCGTTGCCCGTCGCACGCACGTGCGTGACCTCGGCGCCGGCAGCGTCGGTCACCACGCACGACACCTCGGCCGTGAACGAGGTCGGCGGCCAGCTGATGAAGGACGATGAACTGGAGTCGGTCTTGATGCGCGGCGCGAACACCAGCGACACGCCGGCCGCCTCGTTCGCCTTCGCGTCACCGGCGGTGCGCAGCACCACCACGTCGCGGTACACCGCGCGCAGCGCATCGCGGATCGACTTCTCCAGGTCGCGGTACGGGTAGTAGCTCACGCGGTCGCCGCTGCCGCCGGGGGTGATCACTTCCAGGTCGCGATCCGCATCGGTCATCACGTAGGCGACCTTCTTTTGAATCAGGTGCGCCTGCGAACGCTGCGGCGCGGTCTCGGTGATCATCGTGATCGGATGCACGCAGCCAGCGAGCATGGATGACATCAGTGCCACGAGTGCCGCGCCCGCAACACGTCGAATCGCGGTCATCGGAAGTAAGAAGAACATCATCATCGAAGCGCCTCCAGGCCTGTGACGTCAGCGGCCGATGGCGGCCACGAACTGCGGATCGGCATACACCTGCCGCAGCAAGGCGCGCACGAGGCGCGGGTACGCGGCCTGTCCGGCCGGCACGGCGACGATGCTCGCGTAGCTCGAATCGAAGGCGGTCTCCGCGCGGTAGGTCTTGCGCAGGCGTTGCGTGCCCTCGCGCGTGACGGTGACTTCGACGTCCATGCGGCCGGTGCCGTTGATCACGCCGAGGTCGATCTCGTTGACCAGGATGCGCGCCGCGATGCGCGTGGGCGCCTTCGGGTCGTAGACGGAGATTTCGCTGAGGTCGCGCATCAGCGCGTCCTGCAGGTATTGCGCGAAGCTGCCGCTGGGTGACAGCAGCCTGGCGCTGCGAAGGCGCACGGTGTTGACCTTTTCTTCCGCTTCGATGGGCTGTGCCTTCGTGAGCGCCACGGGGCCGGGGCGCGTGGCCTCGAGGCGGTCGAGCGTCTCGTAGTCGGCCGCGTAGGGCGGCGCCAGCAACGGCGCGCAGCCGGTCGTCAGAACGACGACGGCCAGTGCGCCGGGCGTGAGCAGGGCGCGCAAGCGCCAATCCTGCGAACGAAAGATCGCCATGTCCTTGGTTCCCTCTCTCCACGAGGCATCCCGTGATGCATACATAGTGCATCCGTGGTGCGTGCTCCCGGCGCGAAGGTAGCACGCATCGCGCCGCGCGCGAAGGCGGGAAACTCAGGCCAGCTTCAGACCGGTTCGAGCACGTGGATCAGCTTGCTCTCGGTGAACTCTTTCGTCTTCTCGCTGTGGGCCTTCATGTGCGGTGCAACCGCATGCGCCTGCAGATGTGCCAGCGTTTGCCATTTCTCGACGACCACGAAAGTGTCTGGGCCGAAGCTGGCCTTCGAAGTCGGGATGCCCTGCGCATCGACCGTGGCGCCGTATTCGATGCAGCCCTCTTCGGCCAGCACGGCCGCGCGATTGGCGGCAAAGGCTTCGAGCAATTTGGCGCGCTGGCCCGGCTTGGCGGTGATGACGGCGACGACGTGAATCATTGAAAGAGTCTCCAGTAGCTAAGGTAGTAGGACGGTCGAATCTAAGAGATTCGGCGCCGTCGCGCTGGTCCGGTCCGCGACAACACCACGGCCTTGTCCCTATCATCGCCCGCATGTTCTTCCCGCTGCCCCGCACGGCCACTGCGCCCTTCTGCCCTTCCGAAGTGAAAGGCAGCGTGGCCGTTCCGCAAGACCTGCCTTTCTTCAAGAAGCTGATGCGCTACGCGGGCCCGGGGCTGCTGGTGTCGGTCGGCTACATGGACCCGGGCAACTGGGCGACCGACATCGAGGCCGGCTCTCGCTTCGGCTACGGCCTGCTGTTCGTGGTGCTGCTCGCGAGCCTCGCGGCGATGCTGCTGCAGACGCTGTGCGTGCGGCTGGGGCTCGTGGCGCAGAAGGACCTGGCGCGTGCCTGCCGCGAGCACCACTCGCCGCGTGTCAATCGCCTGCTGTGGCTCGGCGCCGAGCTGGCCATCGTGGCCTGCGACCTCGCCGAGGTGCTGGGCAGTGCGCTCGCGCTGCATCTGCTGTTCGGCGTGTCGATTCCGGTGGGCATCGCCATCACGGCCTTCGACACGCTGCTGGTGCTGGGCCTGCAGGGCGCGGGCTTCCGCCGTGTCGAGGCCATCGTGCTCGGGCTGGTCGGCACCATCGCGGGCTGCTTCGTCGTCGAGCTGGCGATGGCGCCGCCCAACTGGTTCGGCGTGGCGATGGGCTTCGGCCCGAGCCTGGAGCGGCTGCACCAGCCGGGCGCGCTGTACCTGGCCATCGGCGTCGTCGGCGCCACAGTGATGCCGCACAACCTGTACCTGCATTCGTCCATCGTGCAGACCCGGCTGATTGCCGACACCGATTCGGCGCGCCGCGAGGCGGTGCGCTTCTGCACGCTCGACGCGGTGGTGTCGCTGTCGCTCGCGCTGCTGGTCAACGCGGCCATCATGGTGCTCGCGGCCAGCGCCTTCCATGCCACGGGACACCGCGAAGTGACCGAGATCGACGACGCCTACCGGCTGCTCGAACCCATCGTCGGCAGCGCGTTCGCGGCCACGCTGTTCGGCATTGCGCTGCTGGCGTCGGGGCAAAGCTCGACCTTCACCGGCACCATCGCGGGCCAGATCATCATGGAAGGTTTTCTCGACCTGAAGATCCCGTGCTGGCAGCGCCGGCTGATCACGCGCGGGCTGGCGCTCGGCCCGGCCTGGCTTGGCGTCTGGTGGTTCGGCGATGGTGGCGTGGGCAAGATGCTGGTGCTCAGCCAGGTGGTGCTGAGCTTCCAGCTGCCCTTTGCGATGTGGCCGCTGATCCGCTTCACGAGCAGCCGCGCGATGATGGGCGGCTTTGCAAACGGGCCGGTGGTGAAGTCGCTGGCCTGGCTGTTGTTCGGCGTGATCAGCGCGGCCAACGTGTGGCTGGTCGCCACGGTGGTTTCGGGCAACTAGCGCTTGCCCGCGTCCTTCCACAGGTGCACCAGCGCCTCGGGCGCCTCGGCTTCCGGCACCTCGAAGCTCACGGAGATCTTCTGGTCTTCTCCGGCGCTTTCAACGAGCACCTCGACGCGGTAGTAGCGCTGGTCGCCGCTGGACAACGTGGCACCGGCCTGCCCGGCGTACGGCACCGCGCTCTGCAGCGCGTCACCGATCTGCTGGCGCAGTTCGGCGGTGCAGTCGCCGAGCTGGAAGCTGCGCGGCTGCGACAGGCCGGGCATGTAGGCCAGCCCGCCCTCGCGCGTCACGCGCACGATGGTCGCCTTGTCCAGTGGCGGCAGGCGGATCATGGCGAAATCACTCCCACGCCTTGCCAGGCATCAGCCACCGCCTTGTGTACCGCGCTGCCGGCGCCGAAGCGCCGCGAGGCGACGTCGGCGCTGAGCGTTGCGAAGGCCTCGAAATCGGCGTCCTGGCGCAGGCGCTTGTCGCATACCGCGTCGTACCAGACACGGCCTGCGGTTTCCCAAGCCTGCCCGCCGATGGCCATGGCCGCCAGATAGAAGGCGCGGTTCGGAATGCCCGAGTTGATGTGCACGCCCCCGTTGTCCTGCGAGGTGGTGACGAAGTCCTTCATGTGCGCCGGCTGCGGGTCCTTGCCGATCACCGGGTCGTCGTAGGCGGTGCCGGGCTCGGCCATCGAACGCAGGGCCTTGGCCTTCACGCTCGGCATGAAGAGGCCCGCACCGATCAGCCAGTCGGCCTGCTGCGCCGTCTGCCGCAGCGAGTGCTGCTTGACGAGCACGCCGAACACGTCGCAGATCGATTCGTTGAGCGCGCCGGGCTGCCCCTGGTAGATGAGCCCGGCCTCGTGGTCGATCACGCCGTGTGTGAGCTCGTGGCCGATGATGTCCACCGCGATGGTGAAGCGGTTCATGACCTCGCCGTCGCCATCGCCGAACACCATCTGCTCGCCGTTCCAGAAGGCGTTGTCGTAGTCCTTGCCGTAGTGCACGCTGCCGGTCAGCGGCATGCTCGCGCCGTCGATGGAGTCGCGCTCGTACACGTCGTGGTACAGACGCCAGGTTGCGCCCAGGTAGTCGTAGGCCTCGTCGGCCGTGATGTCGCCGGTGGCGGGCTTGCCCTCGGTGCGCACCAGCTTTCCCGGCAGCGTGGTTGTGTGGCCTGCGTCGTGGATGGCGCGTTCCGGTGAATTCGGCCGCGCCGGGCGTGGCCGCGCGGCTGTCGTGCTCGCTGTGCCCGAGGCAAGCTTTGGCGGCACGAAGCCGCGCAGCGCGCGGTGCTCGCGATCGATCGTCAGCGTGTTCACTGCACGCGCGCTGATGGACGCGCTGGCGTGCTCGGCAAGGCGGCTCAGCAGGTACGGCGGTATGAAGCCGGGCGGCAGGATCTGCAGCGTGCGCGACGGCATGGGCGGGCCTTTCGTCGGGTGTCGATTGATCCAGAACACCGTAGCAGAAACACCCGTCCGCGCTTGTCGGATCGAAGCTCAAGCCCTCGGCGGCATGTCGTCTTTTCCGAGCGCGGCGGCCATGAAGTCGACGAAAGTTCGCACGCGTGCCGACAGCTGGTGGCGCTGCGGGTACACCGCGTAGATGTCGGCGTCGGGCGTGCGGTAGTTGGCCAGCACCTGAACCAGCCGGCCGCTGCGCAGGTAGCGCGCGATGTCCCACTCGGCGCGCATCAGGATGCCGTGGCCGTCCAGGGCCCAGTTGACCGCGATTTCGCCGTCGTTGGTGCTGAGCGCACCGCGCGTCTTCACGGCCTCGGTGCGCTGTGCCGTGCCGCGCCCGGTGCTCAGCCGCCAGATGCCATAGGCCTCGTCGCCCTGGCGAATGCCGATGCAGCGGTGGTGCGTGAGGTCGTTGGGCACCTTGGGCTGCCCGGCGCGCGCCAGGTAGGCGGGCGAAGCGCACAGCAGCCGCCGGTTCGACGCGATGCGCCGCGCGATCACGCGGGCCTCGGGCGGCGCACCGAAGCGGATGCAGACGTCGAAGGCGTCGTCGGTCAGCGGCGGTGGATTGACCGAGAGCTGCAGCTGCACCTCCACCTGCGGATGCCTGCGTGCGAACTTCGAGATCAGCGGCGCCACGTGGCTGCGGCCGAAACCCAGCGTGGCGTTCACGCGCAGCAGGCCCTGCGCCTCGCCCTTCGCGCCGCCCAGCAGCTGCGCCATGTCGTCGATCTCGCCGAGGATGCGGCGCGCGTGCGCCACGTACAGCTCGCCCTCGGGCGTGAGGCTCATGCGCCGCGTGGTGCGGTTCACCAGCGTGACGCCCAGGCGCGTCTCCATCTGAGCGAGCCGCTTGCTCACCGCGGGCGTGCTGATGCCGAGTTCGCGCGCCGCCGCGCTCAGGCTGCCGCAGGCCGCGAGCGAGGAGAAAAAGCCGAGGTCGGCGGGCTGGACCGGAGCAACCATGAGCGATCCGATTGTTGAACTGAGGTTAATGATGGATTCACTTCCGGCATGAATCGTTCGGCACATCGGATCCTACAGTGGGCCACCACCACTACAGCGCACACAAGGACATCGATGAGCAGCTACAGCATTGCCACCATTCCCGGCGACGGCATCGGCAAGGAAGTGATCCCGGCGGGGCGCCAGGTGATGGAGGCGCTGGCCGCGGCCTCCGGCGGCGCCCTGCATTTCAGCTTCGAAGACTTCGGCTGGGGCGGCGACTGGTACCGCGCGCACGGCGAGATGATGCCGGCCGACGGCCTCGACGCGCTGCGCAAGAAAGACGCGATTCTTTTCGGCTCCGCGGGCGATCCGCACATTCCCGACCACATCACGCTGTGGGGCCTGCGCCTGAAGATCTGCCAGGGCTTCGACCAGTACGCCAACGTGCGGCCCACGCGCATCCTGCCGGGCATCGACGGGCCGCTCAAGCGATGCGCGCCGGGCCAGCTCGACTGGGTG
Organism: Variovorax sp. R-27; assembly: GCF_049913215.1. Classification (NCBI taxonomy): domain Bacteria; kingdom Pseudomonadati; phylum Pseudomonadota; class Betaproteobacteria; order Burkholderiales; family Comamonadaceae; genus Variovorax; species Variovorax sp. R-27. Next base: position 6,942,644 of record NZ_CP183984.1, on the reverse strand, counting down.
ATCGTGCGCGAGAACTCCGAGGGCGAGTACGCCGGCGTCGGCGGCCGCGTGCACCAGGGCCACCCCATCGAAGCCGCCACCGACGTGAGCATGATGACCCGCGCGGGCGTCGAACGCATCATGCGTTTCGCTTTCAAGCTCGCTCGTTCGCGGCCGCGCAAGCTGCTCACCGTGGTCACCAAGAGCAATGCGCAGCGACACGCGATGGTGATGTGGGACGAGATCGCGCTGCAGATCTCGAAGGAGTTCCCCGACGTGAGCTGGGACAAGGAACTGGTCGACGCCTGCACCGCGCGCATGGTCAACCGCCCGGCCTCGCTCGACACCATCGTCGCCACCAACCTGCACGCCGACATCCTCAGCGACCTCGCTGCGGCGCTGGCGGGCAGCCTGGGCATTGCGCCCACCGGCAACATCGATCCGGAGCGGCGCTATCCGTCGATGTTCGAGCCCATCCACGGTTCGGCCTTCGACATCATGGGCAAGGGGCTGGCCAACCCGGTCGGCACCTTCTGGTCGGTGGTGATGCTGCTCGAGCACCTGGGCGAGGCCGAGGCCGCGCGCCGCGTGATGGCTGCGGTGGAGCACGTCACGGCCAACCCGTCGCTGCACACGCGCGACCTGGGCGGCAGCGCGACCACCGAGCAGGTGACGCGCGCGGTGTGCGCGCACATTGCCGGCGAGCCCGTGCGGCTTGCGGCCTGACCGATTCGAGCGACACGACGGTATCCGCGCGCCTCGATGCGCGCATCACAACAACGAGCCGGAGACAACACCATGACAGCAGCTTCTTTCCCCCAGCGCCACCGGCGCACGGTGCTTCGGGCCGCGGCGCTCGCGCTCGGCCTCGGCGCCTCTGCCCTCGCCTTTGCGCAGCAGGCACCAGTCAACTGGCCGACCCGGCCCATCAGCCTCGTCGTGCCCTTCCCCGCCGGCGGCACCACCGACGTGCTGGCCCGCGCGCTGGCCGACAAGCTTTCGCAGTCACTCGGCCAGCCGGTGGTGGTCGAGAGCAAGCCCGGCGCCGGCGCCACGCTCGGCGCCGACTACGTGGCCAAGGCCAAGCCCGACGGCTACACGTTGCTGATGGGCGCGGTGCACCACACCATCGCGACCAGCGTCTACAAGAAGCTGCCCTACGACTTCCAGAAAGACCTGGCGCCGATCACCGTCGTGGCCATGGTGCCCAACGTGCTGGTCATCAACGCCGCGAACACGCCCGCGAAGAACGTGGCCGAACTGGTTGCGCTCGCCAAGGCCGAGCCCGGCAAGCTGGCCTACGGCTCCAATGGCAACGGCACGGCGCAGCACCTGATCGGCACGCAGTTCCAGTCCAGTACCGGCACCACGCTGCTGCACGTGCCCTACAAGGGCAGCGGCCCGCTCACCACCGACCTGCTCGGCGGCCAGGTGGCGATGTCCTTCGACACCATCACGCCGGTGCTTCAGCACATCAAGAGCGGCAAGCTGCGCGCGCTGGCCGTGACCACGGCGCGCCGCTCGTCGGTGCTGCCCGACGTGCCGACGCTGGAGGAAGCGGGGCTCAAGGGCTTCGACATCGGCACCTGGTTCGGCGTGCTTGCGCCGGCCGCCACGCCGAAGGAGATCGTCGCGCGCCTCAACGCCGAGATGGTGAAGATCATCCACTCGCCCGATTTCGCGCAGCGCATGCAGGCCATCGGCGCCGAGCCGCTGGGCGGCACGCAGGAAGAGATGGCGCGGCAGATCCGGGAAGAGACAGCCCGATTCGCGAAACTCGTCAAAGAGGGCGGAGTGGCGATCGACTAGCGAGCAGTCTGTTACGGGTGTGCACACCTCGCCCGGGCGGGCGCCTTGCCAAGGTCATAGGATCGGGGCTTCCGAATTCACCGCAGCCCTGCCCATGTTCATCGTCACCCTCACCTACATCCGCCCGCTCGAAGAAGTCGACGCGCTGATGGACCCGCACATGGTCTGGTTGAGGAAGCACTACGAAAGCGGGCTGTTCGTGGCTTCGGGCCGCCAGGTGCCGCGCACGGGTGGCGTGATCCTCGCCCGGTCGGGCGACCGTGAAGGGCTGGAGGCCGTGCTGGCGCGCGATCCGTTCGTGCAGGGCGGCGTGGCGCGCGCCGACGTGACCGAGTTCGTGCCCAGCATGACGGCCCCCAGCATCGAGGTGATCAAGACGTTCTGACGAAGAACGTCTTTTTTTCGCTCAGACTCCCGGCACTTCTTCGTGGCCGCCGGGGTGCCGCGCAAAGCGCGCGGCCTCGCGGTCGTGCACCGGCGCCGGATCGTCCCACGGCCAGCCACCGAACTGCGTGCGGCGGTAGTCGGCCATGGTCTGGCTGATCTCGGCCTGCGTGTTCATCACGAAGGGGCCGTACTGCGCCACCGGCTCGGCGATCGGGCGGCTCTGCAACACCAGGAACTCGCTCGTCTCGTCGTTGCCGTTGACGATCTCGACGGCCGCATCCGCGCGCAGCTCGACAGCGGCCGGGCCTTCCACGCGCTCGCCGGCAATGTGCGCCACCGCCCCCTTGAAGAAGTACAGCATGCGCCGCGTGCCTTCGCCCGTGGCGGCCGGCAGCGTCCATTGCGCGCCGGGCGTCATCTTCAGCGTCCAGATCGCCACGTCGGCATCGGCCTGGGCAGCCCATGAATCGGGCGGCGGCGCCAGCGGCTGGATCGGGTCCTGTCCGCTGGCGGCGTCGCCGAGCCGGCCCGCGATGACTGCAACCTCGGTGCGGCCGCCCTTCGCATCGTCGGAGGCGAAACGCGGAATGGCGTCGGACCAGAACATCGTGAAGTGCGGCTCGGCCATCTTGCTCCTGGCTGGCAGGTTGAGCCAGATCTGGAACAGCTCCAGCGGGTTCGGCGCGCCGGCGTCGAGCAGCGGGAACATTTCAGAGTGCACGATGCCCTTGCCGGCCGTGAGCCACTGCACGTCGCCGCCGCCGAAGCGCGCGGTGGCGCCCAGCGAGTCGGAATGATCGACGAGGCCCTTGCGCACGATGGTCACGGTTTCGAAGCCGCGGTGCGGGTGCGAGGGAAAGCCCGGCACCGTGTCGCCGTGGTACATGCTCCAGCCGTCCTTGCGGCTGAAGTCCTGGCCGATCTGGCGACCGGCCAGCGAGGCATCGGGGCCCATCTGGCCGTTGGCCTTCGGGTAGGCGTCGTCGTGGTAGACGCAGAACAGGAACGGGTCGATCGTCTGCCACGGGAAGCCGAGCGGCTTGACCTGGACGACGGGGCCCTTGTTGTTGTCGGACATTTCGATATTCCTTTCCATGTGGGACGCGGCCGATGATGCCGTGCCAGTGGATGGAATATCGGGGCGCCGCCGCCTTCCGGTAGAGGCCTTCCGTGCAACAGTGAAGAGCGCGTATGGAACGATGGGCATCGCTCTGGTTCTTCAGCGGCGTGGCGTTACATCACGGGTTCTGGTGCGTCACGGCGGCGTTCGGGTCCATGTACACCAGCTCCCACAGGTGGCCGTCGATGTCCTGGAAGCCGTGGCCGTACATGAAGCCGTAGTCCTTCGGCTCACCCGGGATGGTGCCTCCGGCCGCCTTTGCCTTGGCCACCAGCTCGTCGACTTCGGCGCGGCTCTCGCACGAGAGGCACAGCAGCACTTCGGTGCTCTTCGACGTGTCGGTGAGGCTCTTGGTGGTGAAGGTCTTGAAGAACTCCTCGACCAGCAGCATGACGTGGATGCTGTCCTTCTGGACGACCATGCATGCGGCATTGGCGTCGGTGAACTGCTCGTTGAAGGTGTAGCCCAGCGCGGCGAAGAAGGTCTTGGTCTTCTCGAGGTTCTTGACGGGGAGGTTCACGAAGATCTGCTTGGTGGCCATGGTGTCGTCCTGTATCGGTGGATGGATGTGGAGGTGTTTCGCGGTGTCTTGTGTACACCGTCCACAAAAGATATCAAAGAAAATGGACGGCGTCCACATCTTTTTTCCAGGCGAGCATTCAGAACGCCACAGTCGCCTGCGCCCACAGCCGCGCGCCGCCGCGGCGGCCATCGCTGGCCCGGCCCTCGGTGGCCCAGGCAGAGGTGAGCGAGAACGCCAACTTGTCCGTCGCCCAGCCCACGCCCAGACCGGCGCCGGCCAGATGCGCACGGTTGCTGGTGCTGCCGGTCCGGTTCCAGGCACGGTGGTTGAGCTGCACGCCTCCCGCGTCGTAGAAAGCTTGCAGTTGCCAGCCCGGCGCGGGCTGCCAGCGCAGGGCCGCACTGGCCAGCCAGCCTGCGTCGCCAAGGGCCTCGCCTTGCGCATAGGCCCGCACTCCGTTGTTGCCGCCCAGGCTGAATTTCTCCGCCGAAGCCAGGTTCCTGTCGGCCATCTGGCCGCCGAGGTTGAGTACCAGCGACCAGTTGGGGCGCAAGGCCTGCACGCGTTGCAACTGGTAGTTCAGCTTGCTGAAGTGCCCGGCGCTTTGGGTGCTGGCCGCGTCTTGCGCCAGGCTGTCATTGTCCAGCCGCAGTTGGCCGGTGGTCAGGTTCACGGCCAGGCTGTTGCCGGCAGCACCACCCAGCGTATCCTGCCAGTCGCCGTTCAGCCCCAGCACGACATTGCGCAGCTGGTGCACCGACGTGGTGGCGGTGCTGCCCACGGTGTCGCGCAGATTCTTGGCGTCCACCTGGAGCTGGGCATACCAGTTGTTCTCCAGGCTGCGCAGCAAGGGCTGGCGCACATACAGGCTGACGGTATCGGCCTTGCCGTCGGCATCCAGTGCCGCAAAGTCCTTGCCCAGGCGATAGTCGAGGTGCGACACGGCCACGCCCACGCGCGTGCCGCTGGCGCCCAGCGGCAGCTGGTAGCCCAGGCGCGCGTAGTGCATGCTGGTGTTGCTGGCCTGCAGCCGCAAGCTCATCTGGTCGCCCCGGTCCAGCGGATTGTTCCAGTACAGGCTGGTGCCCACGCGGTACTGCCCGGTGTAGGTGCTGCCGAAGTTGTCGATATCGGCAATGCCCTGGATGGCGCGGGTCTTGTCCACCTCCACCAGCAGGTCCGATGCCCCCACGGTCGTGCCCGGGCGCAGAGTGGACTGCACGCGGGTGCCCGGCAGGTCCGACAGTGTGAGCAGGGTGCGGTCCAGGCTTTGGGCTTGCACCGGGGCGTTCAGCGGCAGGGCGCTCAAGGGAGCAAGGGCCGAGTCCTTGAGGCCGGCGTTGTTGGTGATGCTGACCTGGCCCAGGTTGCCCTCCAGCACGGCGATGTCGAGCACGCCGTTCTTGAGCTCTTGCGCCGGCAGGTAGGCCCGGGCGACAAGATAGCCCGCCTCCCGGTAATGCCGCGTCACGCGCGCGGCCAGGCGGCTGAGGTCGGCAAAGGTCTGTTCCTTGCCGATGGCGTCGGCCAGCAGGCTTTCCAGGGCGGCGCTGCCGAAGGCGGTGTTGCCGCTGAAGTGGATGGCCACCACGCGAACCTGGGCACCGCCCTCGGCCACGCTACCGGCGCCGGGCTTGTCGATGGTCAGGGCCGGAGCTCCGGTGCTGGGGATCGGCTGCGGAGCACGGGGTTCCTGCAGGATCTGGCCGGCATCGGGGAGCGTGCGGACCTGGCCGACGGCGATGGTGGGAACCAGAGCCAGGGCGATAGAAAGCAGGCTCAGCGGGATTCGAGGCGTGACATGCATGAAAGCTTGTTCTCGTTGCGGGTGAAGAAGTCGGTCGCGGGTTGGTCCATGTTCAGACCGCAATACTCGATGCGCAGCGGCTCGTGCGGATTGGCCGGCGGCTTCGGCCAGTCGGCCAGGCTGGCCACTGCGCGCTGCTGCGCATCGCCAAGCGACGGGTTGGCGCTCGACGGCACGGGGCTCAACGGCACGGGGCTCAACGGCACGGGGCTGGGCGCCGCCGCGCTGATCACCAGCGCACCGTCGACATAGCTCAGCGTGTAATTGCCCGAGCTCAGCCCGCCGGCCGCGATGCTGTAGCTGCCGGCCGCGGTGGCGCCCTGGGCGCTGCCGCCATAGACCAGCCTGCCATTGAGCACGCTTGCGGTCTCGCCATTGACGAAGCCGCTGTAGCTGACGCCATTGCCGCCGCTGTAGGCACTGCCGTCGGCGACGCGGCTGTCGTTGTTGGCGGTGACCGTCAACGCGGCGGCGGTGATGCTGGCCGTGGTGGTGGCGCTGTTGCTGGCCAGCACGTAGTTGCCGGCATCGCTGCCGCTGATGGCGAAAGTCTCGGTGACAGTCTTGCCGGTGCCGGCGTTCTTGTCGCTGAAGCTGCCGCTCTGGCTCAGCGCCACGGTGTCGCCGCCGACCAGGCCGCTCAAACTGCCGCCGCTGACCGTGGCGGCAGTCGTGCCGTCATAGGTCTTGTCGGCCGCAGTCGCGCCGCTGACGGTCAGCGTGGCGGCATTGATGTTTGCCGTGGTCGTGCCGCTGCTGCTGGCCAGCACGTAGTTGCCGGCGTCGCTGCCGCTGATGGCGAAAGTCTCGGTGACAGTCTTGCCGGTGCCGGCGTTCTTGTCGCTGAAGCTGCCGCTCTGGCTCAGCGCCACGGTGTCGCCGCCGACCAGGCCGCTCAAACTGCCGCCGCTGACCGTGGCGGCAGTCGTGCCGTCATAGGTCTTGTCGGCCGCAGTCGCGCCGCTGACGGTCAGCGTGGCGGCGGTGATGCTGGCCGTACCCGCTGAAATCAGGTCGTAGCCCTGCTGGCTGGAATACAGGCCGCCGACGGTGATGGCGTAACTGCCCACATTCTTGCTGCTGGTGTCGTAGCTCGCGGTCCCCAAGATGAGGCCGGTGTTGGCACCTGGATCGCTGAGGGTGTAGCTGCTGCTGAAGCTGGTCGTGCCGTCATAGGTCTTGCTGACGTTGCCGGCCGTGACGGTCAGCGCGGTCAGGAAGCTGCGCAGCAAGGGCATGGTGTTGCCCTCGTAGATGCGCCACACCGCGCTGGTGCCGCCGGTGGTGGCGATGTCCCAGCCGGCGGCGCTGTAGATGTTGGCGCTGGTGGCTTCGCTGCCGCTCAGGCCGCGCGTCAGCGCATCGACCGACCCCGCTTGGGTGCCAACGCCAGTGTTGCCCGCACCGAGCCAGAACGATGCCGTGATGCTGCCGGCGTTGTGGCCCACCAGGCTGCCCAGAACGCCGGAGCTGCTGACGGCGCCGGTGGCGTAGGTGTTGAGGACGCTCCCGGCATTCCAGCCCATCAGGCCGCCTGCATAGGCATTGGACGCACTGACGGCCCCGGTGGCGTAGGCATTGCTGATGCTGCCAGCGCCGCTTCGGCCCACCAGACCGCCGGCATAGTCATTGGATGCACTGACGGCGCCCATGGCGTAGACATTGTTGATGCTGTTGGTGCCGCTGAAGTTGAAGCCCACCAGCCCGCCCACGTCGTCCGTGCCCGTGGCGGTGCCGATGGCGTAGGAACTGCCGATGCTGCCGCTGTTGCGGCCCACCAAGCCGCCCACCGCGGTGGTCCCGCTGACGGCCCCCGTGGCGTGGGCGGCGCCGATGCTGCCGTCGTTGAGGCCCACGAGGCCACCGACATTGATGCCGGAACCACTGACGTTACCCGTGGCGTAGGCATCGCTGATGCTGCCGCTGTAGTTGTAGCCCACCAGGCCGCCCAAGGAGGCGACACCGCTGACAGCTCCCGTGGCATGGGCGTTGCCGATGCTGCCGAGGGAGTTGTAGCCCACCAGGCCGCCCACGACCCCAGCCGCGTTGGAACTGCTGACAGCGCCCGTGGCGTATGCATTGCTGATGCTGCCAAGGTCGAGAAGGCCCGTCAGTCCACCGACATGGTTGCCCGCGCTGGTGACGGCACCAGTGGCGTATGAATTGCTGATGCTGCCGCGGTTGTAGCCCACCAGGCCACCGACATCGTTGCCGGTGCCATTGACGGCGCCGGTGGCGTAGGCATCGCTGATGCTGCCGCCACTGCCGGCGCTGTGGCCCACCAGGCCGCCGACATCGTTGCCGGAGCCATCGACGGCACCCGTGGCGTGGGCACCACTGATGCTGCCGGCGTAGCTGAATCCCAGCAGGCCACCAACGCTGTCGCCGGCGCCATTGACATCGCCCGTGGCAAAGGAATTGCTGATGTTGCCGCCGAAGTTGAAGCCCATCAGGCCGCCCACACTGTTGGCCCCGCTGACGGTTCCCGTGGCGTAAGCATTGCTGATGCCGCCTTCGTTGTGGCCCACCAGACTGCCCACCTCGTCGCGGCCGGTGACTCTGCCGCCCAGCAGGCCGACGCCTTGGATCACGCTGCTGCTGCCGGCCTGGCCGAACAGCCCGACCTTCGACGTCGTGCCGCGGTTGATCACCAGGTCAGTGATGGTGTGGCTTTGGCCGTCCAGGCTGCCGCTGAACGCCACCGTGTCATTGCCCACCGGCGAGAAGCCGGCCGTGGTCCACATGCCGCTGGGGTTGGCGCCGGCGGTTTCGCTGGCGTCGACATCGGCGGCCAGGCTGTAGCTGGCGGAGAGGTTGTAGGCCATCAGCTGCAGCTGGTGGGCGTTGCGGATGCTGGTGGAGTACTCGCTGTACAGGAACGGGCGGGTCGCGCCTTCGACCATCACCCACTGCGGGTTGCCGCTGCCGTCCTTGGCCACCCACACGCCGGAGCCCGAAACCGTTTCGGTCCAGGTGCCGAGGTTGGTATAGCTGCCGTGGCTGTAGGCGGTGCCGCTGGTGACAGCGTTGACGCTGGTGACCGTGCCGCTGTTCGTACCCACCGCGGCGCCTTGGCCCGTGGTGCTGCTGTCCCAGTAGGCGTTGCCGATGCTGCCGTCGTTCAAGCCCACCAGCCCGCCAACGTTGGCGCCCCCCGAGACGCTGCCGGTGGCATAGGCGTTGCTGATGCTGCCAAGGTTCCAGCCCACCACCCCACCGACGTAGCTGGTTCCCGAGGCGCTGCCGGTGGCATAGGCGTTGCTGATGCTGCCAGCGTTCACGCCCGCCAGCCCGCCGACGGCGGTGTCTCCTGAAACGCTGCCGGTGGCATAGGCGTCGTTGATGCTGCCGCCGTTCGTGCCCGTCAGCCCGCCGGCGGAGCCGGCAGTTGCCAAAACGCTGCCGGTGGCATAGGCGTTGCTGATCGTGCCGCCGTCGTTCCAGCCCACCAGCCCGCCGGCGTTGAAGCCGGCCGCCGAAACGCTGGCCGTGGCATAAGCGTCGCTGATGCTGCCGCTGTTCCAGCCCGCCAGCCCGCCGACGTTGTCGCTGGTTCCGGCAACGCTGCCGGTGGCATGAGAGCTGCTGATCGTGCCGTAGTTCCGGCCCACCAGCCCGCCGACGTCGTCGCCAGTTGCCGAAACACTGCCGGCGACATAGGCGTTGCTGATGCTGCCGCTGACGCCGCTGTAGCCTGCCAGGCCGCCGACGCGGTCGCCGCCCGACACACTGCCGCCGACCAGGCCCAGATCACGGAGGGTGCCGAAGTTTTGCGCGAACAGGCCCACGTAGTCGGCGCTGCCGGCGCTGATGGTCAGGTTCGAGATGGCATGGCCCAGGCCTGCAAAGCGGCCGCTGAAGGGGGTGCTGGCCGAGCCCACCAGCGCACTGGTGTAGGTGATGCCGCCGGCATCGAGGCCCTGCGCGAGCGCGTAGTTGCCGCCCAGGCCGGTGCTGTCAATGGCATCGAGCTGCGCCATGCTGTGGATCAGCGTGTAGCTGGTGCCATTGATGCCCAGCGTGGCGTTGGCACCGCTCAAGGTGATGGGCGCCTTCACGTTGTAGTCGGTGCCGCTGGTGACCGTTCCTGTGCTGGCGTAGTTGCCGTGGTTGAGCACCAACCCGGCGCTGGTGCCCGTGGCAGTGATGGCTGCATTGATGTTGATGTCGTGGTACGCATTCAGCGTCAGCGTGGTGTTGGCCCCCCAGCTCACCGCCGCGTTGACGTTGATGTCGCCGCTGTCCGTGCCCGTGCTGTTGTCGGTGGCCAGCGTGACGTTGGTCGTTGCCAGGTTGGCCGACAGCGTGTCGGCGCCGATGCCGCTCGTGGTGCCGGCCGCGCTGCCGGCGCTGACGGTGAAGTCGGTCGGGTCGACCAGCCAGGTGCCGGTCTTGCCCGTCTCCGACAGCGTGCTGACCTTCGCCCCACCGGCCACCTGCACATGCGCGCCGCTGGTCTCGATGAAGCCGCCGTCGTGGGCGCCGCTGGCCGAGGCGTCCAGCGTGCCCGCCACCTTGACGGTGCCGCCGGTGAGGCCGCCCAGCAAGAGGATGGTGCCGCCCGCGGCATCGATGCCCTTGGCTTCGATCACGCCCTCGTTGTTGACCACCGTGTTCAGCAGCGCATCCTTGGCGCTGGCCGTGAGGATCACCTTGCCGTTGTCGGCGCGGATCAGTCCCTTGTTCTCGGCCAGGGCGTTCAGGGTGCCTTCGTCCACCTGCACCGACAGCAGCCTGCTGCCGCTGAAGTCCAGCGTGATCTTGTCGCCCGCGGCCAGTGCCGCCGTGCCGTTGGCGGTGGTGATGGTGCCGCTGTTGCCGGCCTGCTTGCCCAAGAGGGCCACGTAGCCGCCGGTCAGGCTGCCCTGGTTGACCACCGTGCCCTGGCCTCCATTCGCGCTGAAACTGCGTTTGCCGGCCAGGAAGTCGGCATCGCTCAGGCTCAGCGTGGAGGCCACCAGGCCACCGACGTTGACGCTGGCCGTGCTGCCGAACAGCACGCCGTTGGGGTTGAGGATCCACACCTGACCGTTGGCGCTCAGGCTGCCGTTGATGACCGAGGACTCGGAGCCAACGACCCGGTTCAGCGCAATGGCGCTGGCACCGGGCTGCACGAAGTTGACGCGTTCTCCGGCGGCAATGCCGAAGCTGGCCCAGTTGATGGACAGGTTCTGGCTGGCCTGGGTGATGGTGGTGGTGGCGCCGCTCTGGCTGATGCTGCCGCTACCGGCGCTCACGCTGCCACCGCTGGGGCCAGCCCACGTGCCGCTGGCCAGCAGCGCCACACAGAGCGCCACGACGGCAGCGCCACGGCCTGACGACTTGCCGCGCCCCTTGGCGGTCTCGGGGGCAGGCACGAAGCGTGCGGCGGCGTCGCTCCAGACGAGGCGGTAGGCGTGGTTCATGGAGAAATAGCCCCTGTTTTTTGCATGAAAAAAATTGCATGCTGCCCAGGGCGCACCGGCCCGCATATAGTCAATATTGACTGATTGAAACTCTTTGCAACCAATGTTTTAATTTGCGCATGTCGCTCATGCATTTGCTGCTCATCGACGACCACGCGCTTTTCCGCTCGGGTCTGCGTCTGGTTTTGCTGCAGGGCATGGCCGACGTCGAGGTATTGGAGGCGGCATCCCTGGAGCAAGCCGTGCGCACGACGGACGAGCCCCCCGCGCTGGTGCTGCTCGACATCCAGCTGCAGGGTGTCAACGGACTGGAGGGGCTGGGGCTGCTTCGGCAGCGCTGGCCACAGGTGCCGGTGGTGATGCTGTCCTCCATCGCGACGCCCGACACCGTCGCCCAGGCCCTGGCACGCGGCGCGGCGGCTTTCGTCTCCAAGGGCGATACCCCGGACAAGATCATCTCAGTGATTCGCCAAACCCTGGCGCATCTGCAGCAGCCGCCCCTCGCCGGCACCGCCCCGGCAAAGCCCACCGTGCCCCGGCTGACCCCCCGCCAATGCGAGGTGCTGGACCTGCTGTGCGAGGGTCTGCCCAACAAGCTCATTGCCCGGCGCCTGCAGGTGTCGGAGTTCACCGTGCGCGGACATGTGCAAGCGGTCCTGGGCTTGCTGGGGGTCAACAGCCGCTCGCAGGCCACGTTTGCGGCACGCCAAAACGGGCTGATTGGTTAACCGGACTTACGCAACGCCCCCTGTCCGCCCGAGGGCGGACAGGGGGCGTTGCGCAAGCAAATCCTCAACGTGAAACAGCGCAGGCCCTGGTAGTTTCCGAAGGTTGCCTAGATGAACCCGTCTCCCGCTCCTTCGCCCCTGTCTTCCAAGGCCGAATCCCAGATCCAGTTGCATCAGTTCATCACGTTGCAGAGCAACGTGCCCTTCATCGTCCTTGGCAGCCTGTTGGTGGCCACTGCACTGCTGTGGGTGATGAACGAGGTTATTCCTCTGGCCGTGCTGCTGGTGTGGAGCGGGTTGCTGGTTGGGCACGCGTTGGTGCGCCTGGCATGCTGGTGGTGGCTGCGGCACCAGAGCGTTACGGAAGCGGAGGTGGGCCGCCGGATTCATCTGCACACGGTCCTGTCGCTCGCCTCGGGATTGCTGTGGGCTGGTGGTGCTCTGTGCTTGCTCCAGTACGGCGACATTGAGCACCGCTTGCTGGTCACCCTCATGCTGGCCGGCATGGTCTCGAGCTCCCTGATTTCGCAGACGATCCATCTGCCGACCTTCCATGCCTTTTTCCTGCCCTGCGCGGTGAGTGCCGTCGCGGGCAACCTGATGCTTGGCAATCGCTTGTACCAGGCCGTCGCCCTGACGATTTTTGCCTATTCGCTGCTGGCGGTGCGCTTTGCCCGGACGCTCAACGACAAGCTGACCGAATCGTTGCGGGCTCGCTTCCAGATTGCTGACCTGGCCGAACGCCTGCATGTCCAGAAAGAAGCGGCCGAACAGGCAAACCTGGCCAAGTCGCGTTTCCTGGCCGCCGCAAGCCACGACTTGCGCCAGCCGATCCACGCCCAAGGCATGTTTCTGGACGTGCTGTCGCGTACCCCGCTGTCACCGTATCAAAGCGAGGTGTTGGTCAGCACCCAGTCGGCCTGGCGCGCCTCCAGCGACATGCTCAACACCCTGCTGGACTTTTCGCGCATCGAAGCCGGTGTCGTGCAGCCCCAGATACAACCCTTTCTCCTGCAAGACCTGCTCTACCAGATCGAGAACGACTTCGCTCCGCTGGCCGATGCCAAGGGGCTGGTCTACCGCTCGCGGGAAACCCGGCTTGCCGTGCAATCCGATGCCATCCTGGTCGGCATGGTGGTGCGCAACCTGGTCTCCAACGCCATCCGCTATACCCAGCGCGGCGGCCTGCTGGTTAGCTGCCGAAAACGCCGGCACACCGTGAGCGTCGAGGTGTGGGACACCGGCATAGGCATCGCGCCAGCCGACCAGCAAGCCATCTTTCGGGAGTTTCACCAACTGGGCAACCCCGAGCGCGACCGGCACAAAGGCCTGGGGCTCGGCCTGGCCATTGCCGACGGACTGGCGAGATCAATGGGCCATGGGCTGACCTTGTCATCCAAGCCTGAGCGGGGCAGCGTGTTCCGGCTGGAGCTACCCCTGTCGGTAGCACCCGTGCCGCCTCCGCGACAAAAGGGGCCGCAGTTGCAACCCATGCGGGTACTGGTGATCGACGACGATGCCGCTGTGCGCAGCGCCATGGCGCACCTGCTGCAAAGTTGGGGCTGCCCCTGCGACAACGCCGAATCCCTGGAGGAAGCACTGCCGCTGGCCCTGCAAAACCCCCCTGCATGCATCATCAGCGACTATCGACTGCGCGGGCCACGCACCGGGGCTCACGCCATCACTGAATTGCGTCAGCAATTGCATCGGCAGGGGGGGCGTCATACACCCGCCCTCATCATCACCGGCGACACTGCCTCGGAGCGCCTGCGCGAAGCCCTGGCCAGCGGTATTCCACTGCTGCACAAGCCGATCTCAGCCGAGCAACTGTACCGGGCGCTGGTGGAGTTGCAGACCGATGAGCAACCACGCTAAACCGGTTGTTCGCAATCGAGGAAGCCATCCCCGTGCTCGCAACGGTTGGCAAGGGCGGCGTGCCCCGGAGTACCCGATGCGACGTTGCGCATGAGAAAAAAGACGGGGCATCATGGCCGCCATGGAAATCGAGTTCAAGTTCTGCATTCCCGCCGACCGACTGAAGGCCGTCGAAGCCGCCCTGAAGCGTGGCGCCGTCGTGCGCACGCGCCTGCAGGCCCGCTACTTCGACACCGCCGACCAGCGGCTCGCCGCCGACGGCATGGTGCTGCGGCTGCGCAAGGAAGGCCGGCGCTGGGTGCAGACCGTGAAGGCCACCGGCGACAACGCGCTGCACCGGCTGGAGCACAACGTCGACCTGGGTACGGCGGCTGCGGCGCCGCAGATCGATCCGCAGCGCCATCAGGGCACGCCCGTGGGCGACCGGCTTTCGAAGCTGCTGGCCGAAGGGGGCGGCGCGCCGCTGGTCGAGCGGCAATCGACCGACATCGTGCGGCTCACGCGCGACGTGCGCGTCAACGGGACCGGCGGCGCTGTGGTGGAGATGGCGCTGGACATCGGCAAGGTCGTCGCGCACGCGGGCACGCCTGAGCAGCGTGAATCACCGGTGTGCGAGCTGGAGCTCGAACTCAAGCGCGGCGACGTGCAGGGCCTGGTGTCGCTCGCGCGGCGTTGGTCGCAGCAGCATGGGCTGTGGTTCAGCACCGTGTCGAAGGCGGAGCGCGGCGCGCGCCTGCTCGCGGCGCAGGAGACCGTGGAAGCAGTGAAGGCCGAAGTGCCACGCTTCGCCACGCAGCACCCCGACGGGCGAGTCGTGCAGCAGGCCGTGGTGGCATCGTGCCTGGCGCAGATGCTGCCCAATGCCAGCGAGATCGCGGCGGGGAGTACAGATGAAGAGCAGATCCACCAGCTGCGCATCGGCATCCGCCGGCTGCGCACGGCGTTGCGCGAGCTGCCGGAGCTGGGCCAGTTCGACACGGCCGAATGGGAGCCGCCGCTGGTCGACGCCTTCCGCGCGCTGGGCGCATTGCGTGATCGCGAACAGGTCGTGAAGCTCGCGCAACCCCGGCTGCGCGAGGCGGGTGCGCCGGACTTCGATCCGCTGGCCGGCGGCGATACGGCGGCCAGCACGCTATCGCCCGGTGACATCGTGCGTGCCCCGGCGTTCCAGAACGTGCTCGTTTCGCTGATTGGCTTTACCGCTGCGAAGCCTGTGGAAGCCGCACCGGCGACCGTCGCCACCGAAGACAGCCCGGCAGTTCCTTCGGCACCCGCGCCCATCAATGCCAATGCCGTGCGCCGCCTGCTGCGCAAACGCCTGCAGCGTCTGCACAAACAGGTGCGGCGCGACGGCGAGCGCTTCGAGTCGCTCGACACCGAAAGCCAGCACCGCGTGCGCAAGCGGCTCAAGCGCCTGCGCTACCTCGCCGAGTTCGTGGCGCCGCTGTTCGAGAAGGAAGACGGCAGCGCCGTCGCGCGCTACCTGAAAGCACTGCGCCCCGCGCAGGATGCGCTGGGCGAGTTCAACGACGAGGCCGTCGCGCTCGCGCTGTACCGAGAGGCCACCGCGCGCGATGCGCGTGCGTGGTTTGCGGTGGGATGGTTCACCGCGCGGCATGCAGCCGGCGCGAAGGCCTGCCACAAGGCGCTGGCGAAGATCGAGGATGCGCCGCGGTTCTGGAAGAAGCGCGCCTAGGTGCCGAAGTCCAGAGTCAATTGAGAGTCCGGTAGCGCTGGATCAAGCCGGCGAGCCGCCAGATGCTTTGCGACATATCCTGCGGCCCAGGCAAGAAAGCAAATCCACGAGAGCCAGATTGCGAAGGCGATCAGAAGCGCACAGGTCCAGCGCTGCTCTTTCAGCGAATCCTTGACGAATGCGGCGGTGTCCTTGTCCTTGAGAACCCCGCAAAGAACGCTTATCTCGTTCTCGGTGAAGGAGGTCCGTGCCGCATTGAGGCTCGCTGGCTGCGAGCAGTCTTCGATGCGCAACGGTGCGGGTCCGAACGGAAAGATGGATCGAAGAGCCTTGGCCTGAGTCGTCGTGGCGGCGAATGTTCGCTGCGTTGCTTTCAGCGTCAGAAAGGCCTGGTCGTGAAAAAGCGCTGTCGTGCTGACAAAAAGAAGCAGCATCCCGATCGCGACGCCGGTAAGCCTCATGCCTTGAGTCAGCCGTGACGGCAGCTTGTGCTGCTTGATCTGGCGAAGCTCCATGTCGAAAAGCTCGCCGCACAAGCTCAGCGCTCTCATCTGTACGCCGTTGTGCTTCGCCCATTGAATGAGATGCCGGGCTTGGTCCAGGCTGTTGACCTTCACACCGGCAAACAGGCGGAATGAAATCAGGCTGCTTTGCTCATCGATGAATGCGCGAATCTCCGGGTCGGTGATTTCCTGCTTCCCATGAACCAACTGCCATAGCCGGTGCACGAGTACGTGAAGTGACTCCGTCCGCCAGATGACCCAAATGAAAGCAGCGCAGATCAGCGAAGGCGCGGCAACGCTCAGGAAGCTGGAAAGACTGGGAAGAGTGGCGAAATCCATCGCCCGAGTCTGCCTCAGTGATGGTGCCCGTGCGCCCCATGAACATGCCGGTGCTCGATCTCCACCGGCAGCGCCGCACGCACATCCGTCACCTGCAGGCTGAAGCGCAGCGCCTTGCCGGCCCATGGATGGTTGCCGTCGAGCAGCACGACCGGGCCCTTGATCTTCATGACGGTGAAGACATGCTCGGTGCCGTCGTCGAGCCGGCCCTGCAACTGGCCGCCGACCTTCACGCCCGGCGGAAAGTCGGTCTTGGGGATGCTGCGCACTAGGGTCTCGTCGCGCTGGCCGAAGGCGTCTTCGGGCGCGAGGTTCAGCACGGTCTGGTAGCCCTTTTCCTTGCCATCGAGGGCTTCCTCGATCTTGGGCAGCGTGTTCTCGTAGCCGCCATGCAGGTAGGCCATCGGCTCGGGGCTCGCTTCGATGAGCTTGCCCTGGGCGTCGGAGACCTTGTACTTGATGGTGACGACGGTGTCTTTTTCGATTTTCATGGGGTGGCATTTTCAGTGGAAACGAAAAGGCCCTGAGCCTTCCCGGAAGACGGCAGCTCCAGCAGCATGTCCATCTGGTCGAGCTTGTCCAGCACCAGGTCAATGAACGCCGACACCGCCAGCGGCAGATGCTTGCGGCTCGGGTAGACCACGCTGAGCCCCCGGCCGGTGTACTCGTACTGCGGCAGCACCCGCACCAGCCGCCCTTCCTGTTCGTCGCGCGTCGCCATCGCCGGCGGCAGCTGCGCAATGCCCAGCCCGGCCAGCGCCGCCTTGCGCAGTGCCTGGGCGGTGTTGCCGGTGAACCGGCCGGTGACCTGCACTTCTTCTTCCACCCCCTCGGGACCCGTGAGGCGCCAGATCGTGTGGCCGCTGGGGTGCGGTGGCGTCACGCAGTCGTGGTCCGCCAGCTCCTGCAATGTTGTGGGCTCCCCGCGTTGCGCGATGTAGGCGGGGCTTGCCAGCAGGCCGCCGCTGCGGGTGGCCAGCCGCCGGCCGATGTACCCCGAATCGCGCAGCACACCGCCGCGGAAGGCCACGTCGATCTGCTCCGCGATGAGGTCGGCGGCCGCGTCGCTGAGCACGAAGTCGAGCTTCACCAGCGGGTGCGCGGCCAGGAAGTCGGACACCCATTCCATCGGGAAGAAATCGAAAAAATCCGCCGGCGCCGCCACTCGCACGAGGCCGCTGGGCTCCTGGCCTCCGGCCACCAGCGCCTGCCCGGCCGCAGCCAGCCCGTCGACCAGCCCCGCGCACCGGTCATGAAAATCCTGCCCGGCGCTGGTCAGCGTCAGCTTGCGTGTCGAGCGCTGCATCAGCCGCGTGCCCAGTTGCGATTCGAGCTGCTGGATGCGCCGGCTCACGGTGTTGGGCGGCAGGCCCAGCCGCCGGGCCGCCTCGGCAAAGCTGCCGTGGCGCGCCACCTGCACGAACATGGCGACGTCGTTGAGGTCGAACATGGTGGGTTGATTCCTTCAATTTTTGGACGAGTGCAATCCGACTCTACCGTCTAGTCGATCAATGGGTGCGTGCCTAACCTTATGCCCATGACTTCTTCATCTACTTCCTCTCCCATGCAGCGCCGCATCGTCTGGGGCGTTCGCATCCTGCTCGCGCTGGCTTTCGGCGCCGCCGGCGCTTCCAAGCTGGCCGGCGTGCCGCAGATGGTCCAGGTGTTCGACGCGATCGGCTTCGGCCAGTGGTTCCGCTACGTGACGGGCCTGGTCGAGGTCGGCGGTGCGCTGCTGCTGCTCGTGCCCGCAACCGGCTTCTTCGGTGGCCTGCTGCTGGCCGCGACCATGGTCTGCGGCGTGGCCACGCACCTGGTGCTGATTGGCGGCAACCCCGTGCCGGCAATGGTGCTGGCGCTGCTGTCGGGCTTTGTCGCCTGGCGCCTGCGGCCCGTGCCCCGGCTGGCCGTCAAGGCGGCCTGACCTCCTCTTCATCTTCTTCAACTTTATTTGGAGTACCCCATGACCCAGCAACAACCCCGCATCGGCATCATCCTCGGCTCGACCCGCGAAGGCCGCTTCGGAGAAAAGCCCGCGCAATGGATCCACGAGATCGCCAAGCAGCGCACCGACCTCGCCTTCGAGCTGGTCGACCTGCGCGACCATCCGCTGCCCTTCTTCAACGAGGCGGGCGCGCCGGCCTGGGGGCCGGTGAAGAACGAAGCCGCGCAGCGCTGGCAAGCCAAGCTGGCCACCTTCGACGGCCTTGTCGTCGTCACGCCCGAATACAACCACGGCCCGAGCGCGGTGCTGAAGAACGCGATCGACTGGGCCTACAAGGAATTCATCCGCAAGCCGATCGGCTTCGTAGGCTACGGCGGCGTGGGCGCGGCGCGGGCCGTGGAGCAACTGCGGCTGGTGGCGGTCGAGATGCAGATGGCGCCGGTGCGCAACGCCGTGCACATCGGCATGGTCGAGTTCCTCGGCATCTGGCAGCAGGGCAAGAGCTTCGACGACTTCCCGCACCTCGCGCAGTCGGCCACCGGCATGCTCGACGACATCGCCTGGTGGGCCAAGGCGCTGAAGACGGCGAGGGAGGCTGTATGACCACCGCTGCTGTCGAAACGCTGGCCCGCGCCATCGTCTACCGCACGCGCGGTTCGCAGCACGGCGGCATCGTGCGGCTGATGAGCCCCGGCGACCTGGGCGAGTTTCTCAAGCCCTTCGTGTTCCTCGACCTCTTCGGCTTCGACACCACGGGCGGCCACAAGGGCTTCGGCCTGCACCCGCACTCGGGCATTGCCACGCTCACTTATCTGATCGAGGGCGACACGCTCTACGAGGACACGACCGGCGAGCAAGGCACGCTGCTCGGCGGCGGCGTGGAGTGGATGCGCGCCGGCAACGGCGTGTGGCACACCGGCGGACCCGCGCCGGGTGTGAAGCGCGTGCGCGGCTTCCAGCTGTGGGTGGCGCTGCCCGCCTCGGAAGAGAACGCACCGGCGCAAAGCATGTACCTCGCGCCCTCGCAGGTGCCGCAGGAGGGCCCGGCGCGTGTGCTGCTCGGGCGCTACGGCGCGGCGCAGAGCGCCATCGCGGCACCGGCTCCGATCAACTACCTGGCCGTGCAGCTGAAAGACGGCGAGCGCTGGAGCTACGTGCCGCCCGCCGGCCACACGGTGGGCTGGGTTGCGGTCAACGAAGGCGCGCTCGAGACGGGCGACGACAGGGGCGGCCCGATCGGCAGCGGCGAGCTCGCGGTGTTCGAGGAGTCGAGCGCGGTCATCGACTTCGTGGCCCGTGGCGACACGTCCTTCGTGCTGGGCTCGGCGGCGAAGCACCCCCACGAGCTGGTGATGGGCCACTACTCGGTGCACACCAGCCGGGCGACGCTCGACCAGGGCGAGGCTGAAATCCGGCGCATCGGCGCACGGCTGCGCCAGGAAGGGCGCCTGCCCTAGCACCCCATCGGTGCGCTTGGGCGCACGAACGACAGCCCCCAACCACGCCGGCGGCGCGCATTTTCGGGTGCGCGCCGTCGGTTTTTTTGCGTTCCGCCCTCTGAGCGGCACCGGTCTGGAGGGCCACCCAAGGGCTTACCCCATCACGCGGGCCCGCATATTGCTTAAGACTGTCGCTGGTTGACTGTCGACAGCTCGCAGTCAATCCGACGAACCCATCAACAAGGCAAGGCCCGCCCGGCCGGGCCTGTGGAAAGGAACGCGATATGCAACTGCACGCAGTGGACCGCAAGGCCCCGCCCGTCTCAGACGCCGAGCGCCAGGTCCGACAAGACCTGGCCGCGGCCTACCGGCTGGTGGCGCACTACGGCATGGACGACAGCATCTACACGCACATCTCCGCGCGTGTGCCGGGAACCGAAGACCAGTTCCTGATCAATCCCTTCGGCATGCTGTTCCGCGACATCACGGCCTCGTCGCTGGTCAAGATCGACCTGGAAGGCCGCATCCTCGACGACTCGCCCTACGACGTGAATCCGGCCGGCTTCACCATTCACAGCGCGGTGCACGCGGCGCGCCACGACGCAGCCTGCGTGCTGCACACCCACACGGTGGCGGGCGTGGCGGTGTCGTCGCTGGCCGGCGGGCTGCAGCCTTGCAACCAGTGGGCGCTGCAGTTCTATCAGCGCGTGGTCTATCACGACTTCGAGGGCATCGCGCTCGACCCCGAGGAGCGCGAGCGCCTCGTGGCCGACCTGGGCCCCACGGCGCGCGCGCTCATCCTGCGCAACCACGGCCTGGTGACGCTGGGCCGCACGGTGTCGGAAGCCTTCATCCTGATGCTGAACCTGGAGCGCGCCTGCCGCGTGCAGGTGGCCATCCAGTCGAGCGGCCTGCCGGTGTACCCGGTGCCGGCCGAGGTCTGCGAAAAGACCGCGCAGCAGTACGAGGCCGGCGGCGGCAGCTACCTGCCCGGCCAATCCGACCCGAACGCGCGCGAATGGCGCGCGATGCTGCAGCGCATCGAGCCCGCACCGGCCACGTCGTTCCGCGACTGAGCCGCTGCCCCCCGCTTTCCCATCCCGTCCCCCTGACCCTGTCCACCACCTCGAAAGAGCCAGAAGGAGTTCGCCCTCATGAAACGTCGCAACCTCATCCAGATGGGTGCCGCTGCCACCGCCGGCCTGACGCTGGCCGGCGTTCCCCTGCATCTTCTGGCCGCGGGCAGGAAGGGCGGCGTGATCAACGCCGTCGTCCAGCCGGAGCCGCCGGGGCTGATGCTGGGCATCACGCAGAACGGCCCCACGCAGATGATCTCCGGCAACATCTACGAAGGCCTGCTGCGCTACGACGAGAAGATCACCCCGCTGCCCTCGCTGGCCACCGCGTGGACCGTCAACAAGGAAGGCACGCTCTACACCTTCAAGCTCAAGCCCGGCGTCACCTGGCATGACGGCAAGCCCTTCACCTCGGCCGACGTGGTGTTCTCGGCCGACGTGTTCCTGCGCAAGACGCATGCGCGCCTGCGGGCCAACCTGGCTGCGGTGGAAAGCATCCGCGCGGTCGATCCGCTCACCGTCGAGTTCAAGCTCAAGTACCCCTTCGGCCCCTTCATCGGCATCTTCGAGGTCGGCAGCATGCCGATGATCCCGAAGCACATCTACGAAGGCACCGATTTCGCGACCAACCCCGCCAACGCCACGCCCATCGGCACCGGGCCGTTCAAGTTCAAGGAGTGGGTCAAGGGCTCGTACATCCAGCTCGTGGCCAACGACAAGTACCACGTGAAAGACGTGCCGCTGGTCGACAGCGTCTACTTCCACGTCATTCCCGACGCGGCCTCGCGCGCCGCGGCCTTCGAATCGGGCAAGGTCGACCTGGTGCCCGGCGGCGCGGTCGAGTACTTCGACGTGCAGCGCCTGTCCAAGCTGCCGGGCGTCGCGGTCACCACCAAGGGCTGGGAGTTCTTCGCGCCGCATTCGTGGCTGTGGCTGAACAACCGCAAGGCGCCGATGGACAACGTCAAGTTCCGCCAGGCCGTGATGTTCGCCATCGACCGCGAGGCCATGGCCAAGATCGCATGGCAGGGCTTCGCCAAGCCCGCCACCGGCCCCTTCAACAGCAACATCAAGTTCTACAGCACCGACGTCGCCAAGTACCCGCGCAACGTGGAAACGGCCAAGAAGCTGCTGGCCGAATCGGGCTACAAGGGCGAGACGCTGCGGCTGCTGCCGCTGCCCTACGGCGAGACCTGGTCGCGGCAGGCCGAGATCCTGAAGCAGAACCTGGCCCAGGCCGGCATCAAGGTCGAGATGACCGCCACCGACGTGGCCGGCTGGAACCAGCGCCTGAACGACTGGGACTACGACCTCGCCTTCACCTACGTCTACCAGTACGGCGACCCGGCGCTGGGCGTGGCGCGCAACTACACCACCGCCAACATCGCCAAGGGCTCGCCCTTCAACAACGTCGAGGGCTACTCCAACCCGAAGATCGACGAGCTGTTCGATTCCGGCGCACGCGAGACCGACCCCGAGAAGCGCAAAGCCATCTACCTGCAGGCGCAGAAGATCCTGCTCGACGAGGTGCCCGTGGCCTGGCTGCTGGAGCTCAACTTCCCCACGCTCTACCGCACCAAGCTCAGCAACATCGTGAGCTCGGGCATCGGCCTCAACGACAGCCTCGGCAACGCAAGCGTCGGCTGACGCGCGGAGTGACGACCGAATGAAACGTACGCAGTTCATGTTGACCCGCGTGCTGCAGGGCCTGGTGGCGATCCTGCTGATTGCGACGGTCAACTTCATGCTGGTGCGCGCCGCGCCGGGCGATCCGGTGTCGGTGCTGGCCGGCGAGGCCGGCGCGTCCGATCCGCAGTTCGTGGCGCAGCTGCGCGCGCAGTTCGGGCTCGACCAGCCGCTGTCGACGCAGCTTGCCACCTACGTCGGCAAGGTGGTGCGGCTCGACCTCGGCTATTCGTACCGCCAGCAGCAGCCGGTGCTGAAGCTCATCATGGACCGGCTGCCCGCCACGCTGCTGCTCACCGGCACGGCCTTCGCGCTCTCGCTGCTCTTCGGCATCACGCTGGGGGCGCTCTCAGCGCGGCGCGCGGGCACATGGGTCGACAGCGCCATCACCGTGGTGGCGCTGCTGTTCTATGCCACGCCGCTGTACTGGCTCGCGCTGATGGCCGTGCTCGTGTTCACGGTGCAGCTCGAATGGCTGCCGGGCTTCGGCCTCATGACCGTGGGCTCGGGCCACACCGGCTTCGCGCTGGCGCTCGACGTCGCCAAGCACCTGGTGCTGCCGGCACTCACGCTCGCACTGTTCTACATGGCCGTCTACGCACGCATGACGCGCGCCGCGATGCTCGAGGTGGCGCAGATGGACTTCGTGAAGACCGCGCGCGCCAAGGGCGTGCGGCCCGGCCGAATCCTGCGCGCGCACGTGCTGCGCAACGCGCTGCTGCCGGTGGTCACGCTGGCGGGCATCCAGGCCGGCGGGATGATCGGCGGCGCCGTGCTCACCGAGACCGTGTTCGCCTGGCCCGGCATCGGCCGCCTGATGTTCGACGCGCTGCTGCAACGCGACTACAGCCTGCTGCTCGGCGCCTTCCTGGTGACGGCGGCGATGGCAGTGCTCTTCAATCTCATCACCGACCTGGTCTACACCCTGGTCGATCCGCGGATCGAGCTGACATGACGACGACGATGCAAAGCGATTTCTGGCGGCGCTTTCGCCGCAACAAGGGCGCCGTGGCCGGCATGGTCGTGCTGCTGATCGTGGCAGCGGTTGCATTGCTCGGGCCGTGGCTCGCCACCAACGACCCGTGGGCCATGGTCGAGCAACCCTTCGTGCGCCCCTGGACCGAGCCCGGCTTCCTGCTGGGCACCGACACGCTCGGTCGCGACATCCTCGCGGGCCTGGTCTACGGCGCGCGCATTTCGCTGTTGATCGGCGTGGTGTCCACCATCGTGGCGCTGCTGATCGGCGTTACCTTCGGCGCAATCGCGGGCTACTTCGGCGGCTGGATCGATGCGGCGCTGATGCGCTTCACCGAGCTGTTCCAGGCAGTGCCGAGCTTCGCGCTGGCCATTGTGCTGGTGGCGATCTTCGAGCCTTCGATCAAGTCCATCGTCGTGGCCATTGCCATCGTTTCTTGGCCGCCGGTGGCGCGCCTCGTGCGCAGCGAGTTCCTCACGCTGCGCCAGCGCGACTTCGTGCAGGCCGCGCTGCTCGCGGGCCAGTCGACGCCGCGCATCATCCTCACGCAGATATTGCCCAACGCCATGTCGCCCATCATCGTGATGGCCTCGCTGATGGTGGCCACCGCCATCCTGCTCGAAAGCAGCCTCAGCTTTCTGGGCCTGGGCGATCCGAACCAGATGAGCTGGGGCTACATGGTCGGCGCCGCGCGCACCGTGCTGCGCCAGGCCTGGTGGATGGCGTTGTTCCCGGGGCTGGCCATCGTGCTGACGGTGCTTGCGCTCAACCTCGTGGGCGAAGGCCTGAGCGACGGCCTCAACACCCGGCTGCACGGAAGGGGCAAGTAAGAAATGAACGCCACCGTGACACCGATGAAACCCCTGCACCCCGTGCTCGACATCGTCGACCTGAGCATCTCGCTGCCCTCGGGCGCCGACCGCGCGCTGGCCGTCGAGGGCGCCACGCTCTCCGTGCTGCCGGGCCAGACGCTGTGCGTGGTCGGCGAGTCCGGCTCGGGCAAGTCGATGATCGCCAACGCCGTCATGGGCCTGTTGCCGCGCCCGCATGTGGCGCCTGTGGCCGGCCGCATCATGTTCGAGGGCCACGACCTGCTGCAGCTCACCGAGCCGCAGATGCGCGAGCTGCGCGGCCGCCGCATCGGCATGGTGTTCCAGGAGCCGATGACCGCGCTGAACCCGGTGATGCGCATCGGCGAGCAGATCGGCGAAGTGTTCGACGCGCACGGCAGCGTGCCCGCGGCCGAGAAGCGCCGCCGCATCCTCGCGGCGCTGGCCGACGTGGGCCTGCCCGACCCGGAGCTGCTGATCGACGCCTACCCCTTCCGCCTCTCGGGCGGCCAGCGCCAGCGCGTGATGATCGCCTGCGCGCTGGTGCTGGAGCCCGTGCTGTTGATCGCCGACGAGCCGACCACCGCGCTCGACGTCACGACCCAGGCGCAGATCCTCGCGCTGATACGCGAGCTGCAGCAGCGCCGCGGCACGGCGGTGCTCTTCATCACGCACGACTTCGGCGTGGTCAGCGAAATCGCCGACCACGTGGTGGTCATGCAGACCGGCCACGTGGTCGAGAGCGGCCCGGCCGCGCAGGTGCTCGGCGCGCCGCAGCACCCCTACACGCGCAAGCTCATCGCCGCCATCCCCGACGGCCAGGCGCAGACCGTGCCGCACGACGACCTCACGCGCGTGCTGCAGGTGCAGGACTTGTGCAAGACCTACCGTTCGAGCGGCGGCCTGTTCAAGCGCGGCCGCGCGGTGCAGGCGGCAAAGGACATCAGCTTCGAGCTGCACCGCGGCGAAACGCTGGGCCTCGTGGGTGAGTCGGGCTCGGGCAAGTCGAGCGTGGGGCGCTGCCTGGTGGGGCTCGCGCCTTTCGACAGCGGCCGCATCATCTTCAAGGGCCGCAATCTGGCGCAGGGCCGCAACTTCCGCAGCGCAGCGGCCGGCAAGATCCAGATGGTGTTCCAGGATCCGTACGCATCGCTCAACCCGCGCCACCGCGTGGGCGCGGCCATTGCGGGCGGGCCCATCGCGCAGGGCGTGAGCAAGGCCGAGGCAATGGCGCGGGCCATGGAGCTGCTGCAGCTCGTGGGCCTGGGCGCCGATGCAGCGCAGCGCTATCCGCACGAGTTCTCGGGCGGGCAGCGCCAGCGCATCGGCATTGCCCGCGCGCTCGCGATGCAGCCCGAGCTGCTGGTGGCCGACGAACCCGTGTCGGCGCTCGACGTGTCGGTGCAGGCGCAGGTGCTGGAGCTCTTCGCGCAGGTGCGCGCGCAGTTCCAGCTCGCGATGGTGTTCATCACGCACGACCTGCGCGTGGCCGGGCAGATGTGCGACCGCATCGCGGTGATGCAGCGCGGCGAAGTCGTGGAGTACGGCGAGACGCAGAAGGTGCTCAACGATCCGCAGCACGCCTACACACGCAAGCTGATCGACGCCGTGCCGCGCCTCGCGCCGCAGGCCGACATGTCTGCGAAGGTGGCCTGATGCCTTGCGTTGCGCTACTGAGCGATGTGCTCGACATGCACTACCTGGCGCCCGCTTTTCGCGAGCATTGCCCCGACATCGATTTGCGCCTTGGGTCCGACCTCGGCCCGCTCGACCAGATCGATGCGGCCGTTTGCTGGTTTCCGCCGCATGGCCTGCTTGCGAGCCTGCCGCAGCTGCAGCTGGTGCAGTCGCTGGCAGCGGGCGTCGACCACATCACGGCCGACCCCCGGCTGCCGCGCGCGCTGCCGCTGTGCCGCATCGTCGATCCGGAGATGGCCACGGGCATGAAGGCATACGTGTGCTGGGCCGTGATCCAGCATCAGCGGCAGATGCCCGCGTACCTTGCGAGCGCGGCCCGGCGCGTGTGGGAAGAGCAACCGATGAGCCCGCCCGGGCGCCATCGTGTCGGGATCGCGGGGCTCGGCACCCTGGGGCTGGCCTGTGCCGAGGCGCTGGCCGCCATCGGCTATGCGGTGCGCGGCTGGAGCCGCAGCGCCAAGGCCGAACTGCCGGCCGGTGTCACGGGCTTTCACGGCGATGCGCAGCTCGACGAATTCCTCTCGGGCTGCGACACGCTGGTGTGCCTGCTGCCGCTCACGCCGCAGACGCAGGGCTTTCTGGACGCGGACCTGTTCGCGCGGCTGCCGCGTGGCGCGCACCTGGTCAACGTAGGGCGTGGCGCGCATCTGGTCGAAGCCGACCTGCTGCGCGCGTTGGACCTTGGCCAGCTCTCTGCCGCCACGCTCGACGCCTTCACACAGGAGCCGCTGCCGGCCGACCACCCCTTCTGGGGCGACCCGCGCATCCTGGTCACGCCGCACATCGCCACCCGCACCGACACCTCTGTGATCGCGCGGCAGACACTTCACAACCTCGCGCTCGTGCAGCGCGGCGAGCGGCCCCACACGGCCGTCGACCTCGACCGGGGCTACTGAGCCGCGAGGTTTTCTTCTCTATCGCAATTCAAGCAAGAAAAACGGAGCAGGCCCCATGAACGCATCGATTCCCAACGCCGCCCTGCAATCGGCACACGCCGAGCGCGCGGCGAACGACATCGCGGCCCATCTGCACCCCTTCACCAATCTCGCGGCGCATCCGCAGGTCGATCCGCTCGTGATCGAGCGCGGCGACGGCATCTACGTGCAGGACGACCAGGGCCGCCGCTACCTGGAGGCCATGTCGGGCCTGTGGTGCGTCTCGCTGGGCTTCAGCAACGCGCGCCTGGCCAAGGCCGGCAGCGAGGCGCTGCACACGCTGCCCTGCTATCACACCTTCAACCACCGCTCGAACGCCGCCGCCATCGCGCTGGCCGAGAAGCTGATTGCGATGGCGCCGGTGCCGATGTCCAAGGTGTTCTTCGCCAACTCGGGTTCGGAGGCGAACGACACGGCCGTCAAGCTGGTCTGGTACTACCACAACGCCATCGGCAAGCCGGCCAAGAAGAAGATCATCGCGCGCCGCAATGCGTACCACGGCGTCACCGTGGCGGCGGCCAGCCTGAGCGGGCTTGTTCCCAACCACCGCGACTTCGACCTGCCGATCGACCGCATCCTGCACGTCGACTGCCCGCACCACTACCGCTATGCCGAGCCCGGCGAAACCGAAGAAGCCTTCGCCACGCGGCTGGCCGATGCGCTGGAGCAGCGCATCCTGGCTGAAGGGCCCGACACCGTGGGCGCCTTCATCGCCGAGCCTGTGATGGGCGCGGGCGGCGTGCTGGTGCCGCCGGCCACCTACTTCGAGAAGGTGCAGGCCGTGCTGCGCAAGTACGAGGTGCTGCTGATCGCCGACGAGGTGATCTGCGGCTTCTGCCGCACCGGCGAGATGTTCGGCTCCACCACCTTCGGCCTGCGGCCCGACATCCTCACCGCAGCCAAGGCCCTGTCGTCGGGCTATGTGCCGATCTCGGCCGTCATGGTGTCCGAGCAGGTGCATGCGGCCGTGGCCGCCAACAGCGGAAAGATCGGTACCTTCGGCCACGGCTTCACCTACTCGGGCCATCCGGTGACCGCAGCCGTGGCGCTCGAAACACTGCGCATCTACGAAGAGGAAAAGGTGCTCGCGCATGTGCAGTCGCTGGCGCCACAGTTCCAGGCTGGCCTGCGCCGCTACGCCGGCCATCCGCATGTGGGCGAGGTGCGCGGCGTGGGGCTGATCGGCGCGATCGAACTCGCAGCTGAGCCGGCCACTCGCACGCCGTTCGATCCGGCGATGAAGGCCGGCGCGCGGCTGGCCGAGCTTGCATTGCAGGAAGGCCTGATCGTGCGCGCCATGGGCGATGCCGTTGCCTTCTGCCCGCCGCTGATCATCACGCCCGCGCAGGTCGACGAGATGTTCGAACGCTTCGACCGCGCGATGGCCCGCTTCGAGGCTTCGCTGGCGTGAACACAGCGAACGCCGCAGTGCTGTTGCGACCGCCGGGCTCCAGGAGCACCGGCGTTGCGCTGTTCTTCTGCGCGCTGATGGCCTTTGCGAGCTACGACGCCTTCTGCAAGCACATGCTGCAGTTCTACCCGGCGCCGTTCATCAACCTGATGCGCTACCTGTCGGTGATCTGCATCGCCTTTGCCATGCTGCTGCGCCACGGCGACCTGCGCATCTGGCGCGCGCCGCAGAAAAAGCTGCTGCTGTTGCGCGGCACGATGCTCGCGACGGTGGCCACCTGCTTCATGACGGCGCTGATCTGGATGCCGCTGGCAGAGGCCACCGCAATCTACTTCACCGCGCCGCTGCTCATGGTGGCGCTGTCGCCCTGGCTGGTCGGCGAACAGGTGCAGCGCAGCCGCTGGGTGGCGGTGAGCGTGGGCTTCGCGGGCATGCTGCTGATCGTGCGGCCCGGCGGCAACCTGCCCTGGGTGGGCACGGTGCTGATGGCGGTGTCGGCCGTCTGCTATGCGATCTTCCAGCTGCTCACGCGCCGCCTCGCGGGGCTCGTTGAAAGCCCGGTGCAGTACGCCTACACGGCGCTCGTGTGCCTTGTGGTCACGGCCGTGCCGGCGCCCTTCTTCCTGCCGGCCGAGCGGCCTGCCGCCGGCGCCGTGTTGCTGTTGCTTGCGGGCGGCGCGTGCAGCGGGCTCGCGCAATGGCTGCTGCTGGCCGCCTTCGAGCGCGTCGAGGCCGCGACGCTGGCGCCGCTCAACTACTTTCAGCTGCTGCTGGCGGTGGCCTTCAGCACCTTCTGGTTCCACAGGCCGCCCGATGCGCTGGCGATGGCGGGCATTGCGCTGATCATGGCGGCGGGCGTGTACCTGGCGCGGCGGCCGATCAAGAATAAGAACCCGATCCCTCTCACATGACGAGACAAACACCATGGCTTTTTCTTCTTCCACTGCCGACAGCGCCGGCTTCGAGTCCGTCGAGGCGCAAGACCTCGTCGGGCTGGTCGAAGCGCAGCTGACGCGCGCGATCGTCGAGGGGCGCCTGGCGCCCGGCAGCCGCATCGTCGAGGCCGAGATCGCGCGCCGCATGGGCGTGAGCCGCGCCCCGGTGCGCGAGGCCGCGCGCCGGCTCGAACGGCAGGGCGTGCTGGTCGCGCGGCCGCGCCACGGCTTCGCGGTGCGCACCATCAGCGTCCAGGAGATCGACGACCTGTTTGAAGTGCGCCTGAGCCTGGAGATGACCTCGGTCGAGCTGGCCTGCCGCAAGGCCGACGACGCGGGGCTGCAGCGCCTGCGCACGCTGGTCGACGGCATGGTGCGCGAGGCGCCCACGCAGCCGCAGCACGTGCGCATCGCGACCGACCTGGCCTTTCACACGCTGATCTGCGAGCTCTCGGGCAACGCGCACCTGCACCGCATCTTCTCGAACACGCAGACCGAGATGCAGATGATCATCGCGCTGATCGACGCGGTCTACCACGACCCCGAGACCATGGCCAACACGCACTACCCGATCGTCGATGCGCTGATGAGCCGCGACGTCGATGCCTCGCGCCTGGCCATGCGCGAGCACCTCGACGACGCCTGGCAGCAGGTGCGCGCGCTGTTCGTGAAGCAGCACGGCACGGTTTCTCCATCTACCCCGACTCCAACGCAAGGACCCGCGCGATGAAGATCGTCTACAGCGACGCCCACAAGGACCACGACCCGCAGCTCTTCATGGTGCGTGGCCGCCTGAAGCGCAGCAACGAGCAGCCCGAGCGCGCCTTCCGCCTGCTGTCGGCGGTCGAGCATGACGGCCACGAGGTCATCGCGGGCGAAGACTTCGGCGCCGGCCCGCGCGCCGCGATCCACACGCCCGAGTACCTGCGGTTCCTCGAGACGGCCTATGCACGCTGGCGCCTGCTGGACGACCCCTCCGACGAGGTCATGCCCAACATCCATCCCTTTCCGGGAGAGCCCTGCACCTACCCGGAGAGCGTGGTCGGGCAGGCCGGCTACCACATGGGCGACAACGCCTGCTCCATCGGCCCGCACACCTGGGCAGCGGCCGTGGGCTCGGCCCACGTGGCCACGCATGCGGCACAGCTGGTGCTGCAGGGCGAGCGCGCGGCCTATGCGCTGTGCCGCCCGCCGGGCCATCACGCGTATGCAGACCGTGCCAATGGCTTCTGCTACCTGAACAACACCGCCATCGCCGCGCAGCAGCTGCGCGCGGCGCACGAGCGCGTGGCGATCCTCGACATCGACGTGCACCACGGCAACGGCACGCAGGGCATCTTCTACCGCCGCGCCGACGTGCTGACGATCTCGCTGCACGGCGATCCACGCAACTTCACGCCCTTCTTCACCGGCTACGCGCATGAGCGCGGCGAAGGCGCGGGCCTGGGCTACAACATCAACAAGCCGCTAGCGTTGGGCACCGACATCGATGGCTACCTGCCTGCGTTGCGCGATGCCTGCGAGAGCATTCGCGCCTTCGCGCCCGGCGCGCTGGTGGTGGCGCTGGGCCTGGACACGCACGAGCGCGATCCCTACAAGGGCATGAAGATCACCACGCCGGGCTTCGCGCAGCTGCTCGCCGAGATCGCGCGCCTCGGCTTGCCGACTGTGCTGGTGCAGGAGGGTGGCTACCTCTCCGACGACCTGGGCCCCAACCTCGCCAGCGCGCTGCGCGGCTTCGCGGGCGCCGCATGACGGCAGCGGACGGGTTCGACGATGCGGAAGTCCTGAGCGAAGGCTCGCCCGAACTCGGCGCCGAATGGGTGCGCGCGTTCGCGCTGCGCCATTACGGCATCGAGGGCGAGATGCGGCCCCTGACCGGCGAGCGCGACCGCAACTACCGTCTCGAATCGGCGCTGACCGGCGAGCGCTTCATGCTGAAGATCTCCCACCCGAGCGAAACACCGCTGGTGGCGGACTTCCAGACCCAGGCGCTGCTGCACATCGCGGCTGCCGACGCGGGGCTGCCGGTGCAGCGCATCGTGCTCACGCGCGACGGCCAGCCTTCGCTGCTGTGCGATCCGGGCGACGGCCTGCCGCGCGTGGCACGGCTCTTCAGCTATCTGCCGGGCCTGCCCTTGCCCGAAGCGCCGCGCACAGCCGCGCAGCAACTGAACCTGGCGCGCACGCTGGCCCGGCTCGACCTCGCGCTGCGGGACTTCGACCATCCGGCCGGCGCGCTCGCGCTGCCCTGGGACATCCAGCGTGCCGACAGCGTGCGCGGCCTGCTCGCGCACATCGGCGATCCGCAGCGGCGCGCGCTGGCCGGGCGCTCGCTCGAT
This sequence comes from Variovorax sp. R-27, assembly GCF_049913215.1. Lineage (NCBI taxonomy): Bacteria > Pseudomonadati > Pseudomonadota > Betaproteobacteria > Burkholderiales > Comamonadaceae > Variovorax > Variovorax sp. R-27. The sequence continues at coordinate 6,911,200 of NZ_CP183984.1, read as the reverse complement.
CGCTTCGAGCGCGATGCGAAGCCCGTGTTGGCGGGCCTGCGCACGCAGCCCATTCACAACGACTTCAACATCTACAACGTGCTGGTCGACCCCGCCGACACCGACCGCATTGCCGGCATCCTCGATTTCGGCGACATGGTGCGCGCGCCGCTGATCGACGACCTCGCAGTGGCCGCGGCCTACCAGCTCGATCCGGCGGGCGATGCGCTGGCCGGCATCGTGCCCTTCATCGCCGCGTACCACGCCGTGCTGCCGCTGACGCGCGAGGAGGTCGACGTGTTGTTCACGCTGATCACCGCGCGGCTCGTGATGGTGGTGGCCATCAGCGGCTGGCGCGCCGCGCGCCACCCCGACAACGCGGCCTACCTGCTGCGCAACAACGCGCTTTCGTGGGCCCGCCTGCAGGCTTGCGACCGCATCGGCAACGACGTCGCGAGCGCCGCATTCCGGCGCGTCTGCGGCATGAACGAGAGCAACGCAAATGCCTGAAGAATCGCTCCTGGAGCGCCGCGCGCGGCTGCTCGGCCCGGCCTACCGCCTGTTCTACGAAGCACCGCTGCACCCGGTGCGCGGCGAGGGCGTGTGGCTCGACGACGCCGACGGCAAGCGCTATCTCGATGCGTACAACAACGTCGCGTCGGTGGGGCATTGCCATCCGCACGTGGTGGAGGCCATCGCGCGGCAGGCCGGCGTGCTCAACACCCACACGCGCTACCTGCACGAGGGCGTGCTCGACTATGCCGAGCGCTTGCTCGCCACCATGCCGCGCGAACTCGGCCATGCGATGTTCACCTGCACCGGCAGCGAGGCCAACGACCTCGCGATGCGCATCGCCAAGGCCCACACCAAGGCAGAAGGGCTGATCGTCACGCGCTTCGCGTACCACGGCGTGACCGAGTCGATCGCGCAGGCCTCTCCCTCGCTCGGGCGCTTCGTGCAACTCGGCCGTGCGGTGCGCACCGTGCCGGCGCCGGACAGCTATCGCGTGCCGGCCAGGGAGCTAGGCACGGCGTTTGCGGCCGGTGTGCGTGCAGCGATTGCCGACCTGCAGGCTCATGGCATTCGGCCTGCCGCGTTGATGGTCGACACGGTGTTCTCGAGCGACGGCATCTTCACCGACCCGGCGGGCTTTCTCTCTGAAGCAGTGGCCGCGATCCGCGAGGCCGGCGGCATCTTCATTGCCGACGAAGTGCAGCCGGGCCTGGGCCGCACCGGCGACGCCTTCTGGGGCTTCATGCGCCATGAGGGCCTGGTGCCCGACATCGTGACCATGGGCAAGCCGCTGGGCAACGGCCACCCGCTGGCCGGACTGGCGGTGCGCCCCGAGGTGCTGGCCGCGTTCGGCCGCGAGTGCCGCTACTTCAACACCTTCGGCGGCAATCCGGTGTCGATGGCCGCCGGCATGGCCGTGCTCGACGTGATCGAGCGCGAAGGCCTGATGGCCAATGCGCAGCGCGTCGGCCGCCATCTGCGCTCGGGGCTCTCGAAGCTTGCCGAGCGCCACGAGTTGATCGGCGACGTGCGCGGCGCGGGCCTGTTCGTGGGCCTGGAGCTCGTGACGGTCCGTCGCGCGCGCACGCCTGCCACAGCCGAGACCGTGCGCGTCGTCAACGGCCTGCGGGAGCGGCAGGTGCTGCTGAGCGCCACCGGAGAGCACGCCAACACGCTGAAGATCCGCCCACCGCTGGTGTTCTCCGAAGCCAATGCCGATCTGCTGATCGACACGCTGGACGAAGTGCTGGCCGGGCTTTGACCCGCTGCCATGGCGGCAAACGCCGCCTTGCGCCAGAATCGTCCGCCTCCCACGACAGTGCCCTTGCCGCCATGAACATCGCCGATTCCTTCCTCGCCAACGCCGCCCGTTTCGTCGAGATCCGACGCGACATCCACGCCCACCCCGAACTCGGTTTCGAAGAGCACCGCACTTCCGAGAAGGTCGCGAACCTGCTGACCGGATGGGGCATCGAGGTGCACCGAGGCATCGCCGGCACGGGACTCGTCGGCGTGCTGCGCAAGGGCACGGGCTCGCGCACCATCGGCCTGCGCGCCGACATGGACGCGCTGCCATTGCACGAAGCCAACGAGTTCGCCCACAAGTCGACCAACCCCGGCCGCATGCACGCCTGCGGCCACGACGGCCACACCACGATGCTGCTGGCCGCCGCGTGGCACCTGTCGCAGCAGGGCCCCGGCGACTTCGACGGCACGGTGCATTTCATCTTCCAGCCCGCCGAGGAGATGGGCAAGGCGGGTGCCAAGAAGATGATCGACGAGGGCTTGTTCGAGCGCTTTCCGTGCGACGCGGTCTTCGGGCTGCACAACTTTCCGGTGGGCGACGTGGGCCGCTTCGCGCTCAACGAAGGCGCGCTGATGGCGTCGAGCAACACGTACAAGATCACCGTGCATGGGCGCGGCACGCACGCCTCGATGCCGCACACGGGCATCGACCCGGTGGCGGCGGTGGTCACGCTCGCGCAGCAGCTGCAGACCATCGTGGCGCGCACCATTCCGAGCACCGAGCGTGCGCTGCTTGCGGTCACGCAGTTGCAGGGCTCCGATGCGCCGAACGTGATTCCCGACGTGGCGACGGTGGGCGGCACCATCCGCACCTTCTCCATCGAGGCCATCGACAAGATCGAGGCCCGCCTGCGCGAAGTGGCCGCGGGCGTGGCGGCGGCGCATGGCTGCACGGCCGAGGTGTATTTCAACCGCTCGTCGCCGCCGACCGTGAACCACCCGGCCGAGGCGCGTTTTGCCGCCGGCGTGATGCGCGAGGTGGTGGGCGACGACATGGTGACCGACAACTTCCCCGCCGTGATGGGCGCTGAAGACTTCGCGCACATGCTGCTCGCACGGCCCGGCTGCTATGCCTTCCTGGGCAATGGGGACGGCGATCACCGGCTGGACGGCCACGGGCCCGGCCCTTGCATCATCCACAACACCTCGTTCGACTTCAACGACGAGATCATCCCGATCGGTGCCAGCTACTTCGTGAAGCTGGTGCAGCGCTGGCTGCCGTCGGGCGTTTGAATTTTTCACTGTCGACGATGACGAAGAAAGAAGTGGCCACCCAGATGACCTCCACCCCGCTCACCCGACGTTCATTGACCGCGCTTGCAGCCGCGGCGGTGCTCTGTGCCGTTGCACCGGTGCATGCGCAACAGCGCGTGATCCACATCGTCGTGCCCTTCGCCACCGGCGCGGTGCAGGACACGGTGGCGCGCGCCTTCAACAACGAACTGGGCGCGGCGCTGAATGCCAGCGCCATCGTCGAGAACCGCGCGGGCGCGGGTGGCACCGTGGGCGCGGCCCTGGTGGCGCGCGCGCCGGCCGACGGCAACACGCTGATCCTGGCGGCCGCGAGCCACAACATCGCGGGCTTTCTCTACAACAAGCTGAGCTACGACCCGCTGAAGGATTTCGTCGGCGTGGCCAACGTCGGCAACGCGGGCTATGTTCTGGCGGTGGCGAGCGGCATGAATGTGTCGAGCACGGCCGACTTCATCAAGGAGGTCAAGGCCAACCCCGGCAAGTACAACTACGCCTCGGCGGGCAACGGTAGCGCCACGCACCTCGCGATGGCATCGTTTCTCGCGAAGGCGGGGCTGCAGATGACGCACATCCCGACCAAGTCGACCGGCGAGGCCGTCAACGAGGTGCTCGCGGGCCGCGTGCAGGCGGTGATCTCGTCGAGCATCGGCGTGATCGGCTTCCAGGACGACGCGCGCATGAAGCTGCTGGCTTCCACAGGCCAGTCGCGCAGCCCCTTCCTGCCGAAGCTGCCGACCGTGGCTGAAAGCGGGCTGCCGGGCTACGCCTTCGATTCGTGGATCGGTCTGCTCGCGCCGGCCGCTACGCCCAAGGCAGAGGTCGAGCGCCTGAACGCCGCGGCCAACAAGGTGCTGGCCGACCCGGCGATCCAGGAACGCTTCAAGCGGCTGGGTGTGGAGCCGCGCAGCCAGAATGCGGAGGAATTCCAGAAGCTGCTGCGTTCGGATTGGGATGCGATGGGGGTTGTGGTGAAGGCTTCCGGGGCGAAGATCGACTGAGGCGGTGATCGAATAACGGCCAGGCCTTGTTTCGGAGAAAAACAAGACAGGGCTTGTAACTTATAAAAATACCCCAAAGCTGATATTTTGACAAAATAAGCTATAGCCGATATTCTGGTCGGCGATGGACTATCCCCTTCGCTTCGTCGACCAGCTGCGGCCGCATCTCAAGGCACTGCGGAAGAAGCGCGGCCTGACGCAGGCGCAGGCAGGCGCGCTGGTCGGTGTCAGCCAGGCCCGGATCGCGGAGATCGAAGCGAATCCCGGGGCGGTCAGCTTCGAGCAACTGATGAAGTTGATGGCGGCGTTGGGGGCATCCTTTTCCCTGCAGGACGGGACGTCCCCAAGTCCCATCGCGGACGCCGCGCAGCAGCATCCCGGGGAGCGCGACTCGCTGCCGGACGATGCCGTGAACCTTCCGGAGGGATGGATCGCCAAGAGGATGAGCGATCAATCGGTGCTGGTCCGCCTGCCTTCCGGGCAATCGAGCGCTCCAGGCGCATCGCTTCGCGCGCTTCAGGCGCTGAATCCCGGCAAGGACATCAAGCCGACGTCTCGCCGGAGCTTCGTCGTCCGGCCGAAGAAGGAGTCATGGTGACGCAAGCGCTCGGCGCGTGGATGAACGGGGAGCCCGTTGGCACCTGGTCCGTCGACCACGGCGTCCACACCTTCCGGTACGACCCACGATGGCTCGAATCGCCCCGGCGGCGCTCGCTGTCGTTGTCGATTCCGCTCACCGGCACGCTCGAAGTCCGCGGCGAGGTGGTCCGCAACTACTTCGACAATCTGCTGCCCGACAACGACAGGGTTCGCGCGCGTCTGCGCAATCGCTTCAAGCTCAAGGACGCCAAGACTTTCGACCTGCTCGAAGCCATCGGCCGCGACTGTGTCGGGGCCGTGCAATTGCTGCCCGAAGGCGCCGCGCCGCAGGGCTGGAATGCCGTGAACTGCGAGCCCTTGAACGAAGAGCAGATCGCCGTGCTGCTGCAAGCCGTTCCGTCCGAAGACACCCCGGAAGGCATGCGCGACGAAGACCTGTTTCGCATTTCCCTTGCCGGTGCGCAGGAGAAGACCGCCCTGACTTTCTGGAACGGCGAATGGTGCCGGCCGCATGGCGCCACGCCCACCACGCACATCATCAAGCTGCCGCTGGGATTGATCGGCGGCTCCAAGCGCGTGGACGCCTCGGACTCGGTGCAGAACGAATGGCTGTGCGCACAGATCGTCGAGGCACTCGGCCTGCCAGTGGCACCGACGTCCATGGCCACTTTCGGCGGGCAGACGGTCCTGGTCGTGGAGCGGTTCGACCGCGAGTGGATGGACGGTGGCGCCTGGATCGCGCGCCTGCCGCAGGAAGACTTTTGCCAGGCCATGGGCCTGCCGTCCGACAGGAAGTACGAGCAGCACGGTGGCCCCGGCATGAGCAAGTGCCTGCAGCTTCTGCAAGGCAGCGGGAGCGTGGATGACGGCGCCCGGTTCCTGCTCGCGCAATTGGCCTTCTTTCTGCTCGCCGCCACCGATGGCCATGCCAAGAACTTCTCGATTCACCTCCTGCGCGGCGACGCCTACGAGATGACGCCGCTCTACGACATCATTTCGATGTGGCCGTACTTCGGCAACGGGCCCAATCAGTTCCAGCCGCGCAAGGCGGGTCTGGCCATGGCCATCCGATCCAAGAATGCGCACTATGTCTTTCACACCATCCAGGCTCGCCATTGGCATGGGTTGGCCATGAAGAACGGTGGCATCGACGTCTGGAACGCCATGCTGGACATGGCGGCGTCGGTGGATGACGCACTGAGCGAGGTCGAGGCCCTGTTGCCGTCGGATTTCCCTGCATGGACCTGGGAGTCCATCTCGCGGGGCATGCGAAGCGAGGCCGAGCGGTTCCTCTCAGGTGTGGCCGACATCGCTGTGTAGGACGCCGGTCAATTGACAACGCGCCGCCCGCGTTCATGCTTCCTGATGGGTTTCGGGGCATTCCGCTTCGGACCGTAAAAGGGGCTTTTCATGGATCCGACGTCGCCATTCAACCCGCCTCCGGGCCAGCCGGCGGGCAAGTCGCCCAAGGCGCTGTGGGCCGTGATCGGCGCATTGAGCGTGGCCGTGGTGGCGCTTGGCGGCGTGTTGCTTCACCGGCAGGAGCCGGTCGCGAGTGCGAGTGTTCCGCCGCCAGTCGTTGCCGCAGCATCACCCGCCGCACCGGACGATTTCAAGCCTGAAGCCATGCCGCCAGCGCCCGCAGTGCCGCCCACGGCGGCAGGCCCGGCGCCACAAGCGAGGGCGGCTGCGCCGATGCCCGCTCCCATGCCAGCCCCGGCTATCGAGCCCGGACCTGCGCCAGGCGTGATGAATGCACCACAGGTCGCTGCCGCGCCTCCCGCCCCGCCACCTTGCGCGGTCTGCGGCCATGTCGAATCGGTTCGCCCGGTTCAGAAGCGCATCCAGAACACCTCGGGCGTGGGGGCCGTGGCCGGCGGCGTGGTGGGTGGCCTCGTCGGCAACCAGTTCGGCCATGGCAATGGGCGCGTCGCGACCACGGTGCTCGGCGCGGTGGGCGGCGGCTTCGCGGGCAACGAGATCGAGAAGCACGTGCGCACGGTCACGGTCTACGAGGTGGGCGTGCGCATGGACAACGGCACGCTGCGCACCGTCGAGACGAAGACCGCGCCGCCCATCGGCAAGCCGGTGACGCTCAAGCGGGGCCTGCTGCGCCCCGCGGACGGCCGCAAGTAGCGCGACCTACCCGCTCCCGGATATCACAGAAAAACCGGGCGCGGAAGAGCGCATGCCCGAAAGATATCTTGACCATATATCCTTAATATATTTAAAGTGCGACGCTTCCACACCACCGCACATCCACAAGGAGCGATCAAGTGAGCAATCCCCGCTGGCAAGGCATCTTCCCCGCCGTCACCACCAAGTTCCACGCCGACGAGAGCATCGATGCCGAGGGCACGGCCCGTCACATCGACTTCCAGATCCGCAACGGCATCCACGGCCTCGTCACCTGCGGCTCGCTTGGCGAAGCCAGCACGCTGACGCTGGAAGAAAAGCTGCAGGTCGCGAAGATCGCGCTCGAAGCTGCCGACGGCCGCATCCCGGTGCTGGCCAACGTGTCCGAAACCAGCACGCGCGAAGCGCTGCGCTACGTGGACGGCGCCAACAAGCTCGGCGTGGCCGGCTTCATGGTGATGCCCTCGGTGATCTACGTGGCCGACGCGCGCGAGGCGATGCTCAATGTGCGCACCATCGCCAACGCGGCGCAAAAACCCATCATGGTCTACAACAACCCGGTGGCCTACCGCGTCGACCTGAAGCCCGAGCACATGGTCGAGCTGGCCGACTGCGAATGGATCGCGGCCATCAAGGAAAGCACCGACGACATCCGCCGCATCACCGACCTGCGCAACACCGTGGGCGACCGCTACCAGCTGTTCCTGGGCGTGGACGACCTCGCCTACGAAGGCCTGGCGCTCGGCTGCGACGGCCTGCTGGCCGGCGTGGGCTGTGCCTTCCCGCGCGAGACCGTGGCGCTGTACGACCTGATGAAGGCCGGCAAGTTTTCCGAAGCGCTCAAGCTCTACCAGTGGATGACGCCGATGCTGCATCTCGACGTGTCGACCAAGCTGGTGCAGAACCTCAAGCTCATCGACGTGCTGGTGGGCGTGGGCAGCGAGCACATGCGCCGTCCGCGCCTGCCGCTCATCGGCGAGGAGCGCGCCTTCATCGAAGCGATCGTCAAGAAGGCGCTCGCGACGCGGCCCACTCAGTACCAGTCGGTCATGTAATCGCACACAACGAACGTCCTTTTCATCGTCCCCAACCTAGGAAGAAGCATGAAGACAAAAGCAGGCATGGTTCCGTTTCTAAGCCTCGTGGCCCTCGCCCTTGCAGGCCAGGCGTACGCACAGGAGCAGGTGGTCAAGATCGGTCACAGCGGCCCGCTGTCGGGCCCCAATGCCTTCGCGGGCAAGGACAATGAAAACGGCGTGCGCCTCGCCGTCGAGGAGCTCAACGCGAAGAAGCTCGTCGTCGGCGGCAAGACGCTGAAGTTCGAGATGGTGTCGGAAGACGACCAGTGCGACGCCAAGACCGGCGTGAGCGTCGCGCAGAAGTTCGTGGACGACGGCGTCAAGTACGTCATGGGCCCGTACTGCTCGGGCGTGGCCATCCCGGCTTCGCGCATCTACAGCGAAGGCGGCACCATGGTCTCGACCGTGGGCACCAACCCGAAGGTGACGCAGGGCGGCTACAAGAACCTCTACCGCATCATCGCGAGCGACAACCAGATCGGCTCCAGCATGGCCGTGTATGCGGCCAAGGTGCTGAAGGTGACGAAGGTCGGCGTGATCGACGACCGCACCGCCTTCGGCCAGGGCCTCGCCGAAGAGTTCACCAAGGAAGCCAAGAAGCAGGGCCTGACCGTGGTCGGCCAGGAGTTCACCACCGACAAGGCCGTGGACTTCACCGCCATCCTGACCAACATGAAGGCCAAGGCGCCAGAGGCCATCTTCTTCGGCGGCTATGCGCCGCAGGCCGCGCCCATGGCACGTCAGATGAAGCAGCTGGCCGTGCCCGGCAAGCTGCTGGGAGGCGACACCGTGTGCAGCCCCGCTACCGGCAAGCTCGGCGGCGATGCGGTCAACGACCTGGTGTTCTGCGCGCAAGGCGGCTCCATCCTCGAGAAGGCGCAGAGCGGCCCGGCGTTCAAGGAAAAATTCAAGAAGCGCTTCAACGCCGACCCTGATGCCTACGCAGCTTCGTACTACGACCAGGTGCTGTTCATCGGCGAGTCGATGAAGAAGGCCAATTCCATCGACCCAGACAAGGTGGGCGCGGAACTCTACAAGGCAACGTACAAGGGCGTGGCAGCAACCTATGCCTACGACGACAAGGGCAACATGAAGCAGGCGCCCATCACCGTGTTCACGTTCAAGAACGCGGCCCCGGTGCCCATCGCCAGCTACTGAACGAACGAACGGACGACGCCACATGCAACGCATCCAGGTCATCGACTCGCACACGGGCGGCGAGCCCACGCGCCTTGTGATCGGCGGCTTCCCCGATCTGGGCGGCGGCAGCATGGCCGAGCGCCGTGCGCTGCTGGCCCACCAGCACGACAAATGGCGCGCGGCCGCCGTGCTGGAGCCGCGCGGCAGCGACGTGGTGGTGGGCGCGCTGCTGTGCGAGCCGGTGTCGCCGGATGCGGCTGCCGGCGTGGTCTTCTTCAACAACGCCGGCTACCTCGGCATGTGTGGCCACGGCACCATCGGGCTGGTCGCAAGCCTCGCGCACATGGGGCGCATCGGCGTGGGCGAGCACCGCATCGAAACGCCCGTGGGCACCGTCACGACCACGCTGCACGAAGACGGCTCGGTGAGTGTGCGCAACGTGCCCGCGTACCGGCATCTGCACCAGGTGGCAGTGGAGCTGCCGGGCCATGGCACCGTGCGCGGGGATGTGGCCTGGGGCGGCAACTGGTTCTTCCTGGTGAGCGAACACGGCCAGCGCGTGGCGAGCGACAACCTCGCGGCGCTGACCGACTACACCGCGGCATTGCGCAAGGCACTCTCGGCCCAGGGCATCACGGGCGCGGACGGCGCGGAGATCGACCACATCGAACTCTTCGCCGCGGACGATGAAGGCGCCGACAGCCGCAACTTCGTGCTGTGCCCCGGCAACGCCTACGACCGCTCGCCCTGCGGCACCGGCACCAGCGCCAAGATCGCCTGCCTCGCGGCCGACGGCAAGCTTGCGCCCGGCGAGGTGTGGAAGCAGGCCAGCGTGATCGGCAGCGTCTTCGAGGCCAGCTACGCGATGGACGGCGACAAGGTCATTCCCACGCTGCGTGGCCGCGCGCACATCAGCGCGGAAGCCACGCTGCTGATCGACGACGAAGACCCGTTCGGCTGGGGCATCCGGCTCTGACGCCGCGCGGCATGGACGCGGATGTCATCGTCATCGGCGCCGGCATCGTCGGCGCGGCTTGCGCGCAAGCGCTTGCACAGGCGGGGCGCCGTGTGCTGGTGCTCGATGCGCACATCGGCGGCGCCACCGGCGCGGGCATGGGTCACCTCGTGGTGATGGACGACAACGCGGCCGAACTCGAACTGAGCCGCCATTCGGTCGCGCAATGGCGCGAGCTTGCGCCGCGCATGAGCGAAGACTGCGCGTACAGCGCCTGCGGCACGCTGTGGATTGCCGCCAACGACGAAGAGATGGCCGAGGCCGAGCGCAAGCAGCAGCGGCTGCGCGCGCACGGCATCGACAGCCGGCTGCTCGATGCGCGCGAACTGGCGAGCGCCGAGCCCGCCTTGCGCAAGGGCCTGTCGGGCGCGCTCGAAGTGCCGGGCGACGGCATCCTCTATGCGCCGAATGCGGCGCGCTGGCTGCTCGCACAGGCCGCTGATTCGGTCCGTGTGGAGCACGCGAAGGTCGATGCCATCGAAGACGACGGCGCACTGCGCCTCGCGGACGGCAGCCGCCGCACCGCGCCGCAGATCGTGCTGGCCAACGGCATCCAGGCGACGACGCTGTGCCCTGAGCTTCCGATACGCCCGAAGAAAGGCCACCTGCTGATCACCGACCGCTATCCGGGCACGGTGCATCACCAGCTCGTCGAGCTCGGCTACGTGACCAGCGCGCACCACAGCGACGGTGACTCGGTCGCCTTCAACGTGCAGCCGCGCCCCACGGGGCAGCTGTTGGTCGGCTCGTCGCGCCAGTTCGACACGACCGATCCGACGGTCGAGGCGCCGATGCTGGCGCGCATGCTCCAGCGCACGCTGGACTACCTGCCGGGGCTCGCGAATCTCAACGCCGTACGTTCGTGGACCGGTATGCGCGCGGCATCGCCCGATGGGTTGCCGCTGCTGGGCAAGCACCCGTGGCGCGAGAAGCTCTGGCTCGCCGTTGGGCACGAAGGCCTTGGCGTAACCACGGCGCCGGGCAGCGCGCATCTGCTTGCTGCGCTGATGACCGGCGCGACTCCTGATTTCGATGCGACGCCGTACGCGCCGCGCGGACTGCGGGGGATCGCATGAGCGCCCACACCCTGTTGAACATCGACGGCCACCTGGTCCGCGTGAAGGCGGGCAGCTCGGTCGCCGCCGCGTTGCGTGTGGCTGGTGGCATGGGCGTGGCGCGCACGTCGGTCACGGGCCAGCAGCGCGCGCCGTTCTGCGGCATGGGCGTGTGCCAGGAGTGCCGCGTGCTGGTCGATGGCTGGCGCAGGCTCGCATGCCAGACGGTCTGCGCCGAGGGCATGCGCGTGGAGACCGCGGAATGAACATGGAACATTGCGATGTGCTGATCGTCGGCGCAGGCCCGGCCGGCATGGCTGCTGCAGTGGCTGCCGCGCCGAGCGGTGCATCGATCGTCGTCATCGACGACAACCCCGCGCCCGGCGGACAGATCTGGCGCGACGGCCCCGGCGCGACGCTGCCGCCAGCAGCGCGCAAGTGGCGCGATGCACTCGAGCGTCACGCCAACATCCGCGTGCGCAGCGGCACCCGCGTCGCTGCCGCACCTTCGCCCAACGAGCTGCTGCTCGAAGACGCGGAACGCGCCACGCGCATGCAATGGCGCAAGCTCGTCCTCTGCACCGGCGCGCGCGAGCTGCTGCTGCCCTTCCCCGGATGGACGCTGCCCGGCGTGACCGGCGCGGGCGGCCTGCAGGCGCTCATCAAGGCCGGCATGCCGGTCGAGGGCGAGCACATCGTCATCGCGGGCAGCGGCCCCTTGCTGCTTGCTGCCGCCGCGACGGCACGTGCGGCGGGTGCGAAAGTGCTGCGCATCGCCGAACAGGCTTCGTTCGCCTCGGTCGCGCGCTTCGGTGCCAGCCTCGCGCGCTGGCCGGGCAAGGCCGCGCAGGCAGTGACGCTCGCCGATCCGCAGTACCGCACTTCGTCGCACATCGTCTCGGCGCAGGGTGCGACGCAGGTCGAGTCGGTTCGCCTTCGACAAGGCAGCGGCAGAGAAGTCGAGATCGCCTGCGAGCGCATCGCCTGCGGCTTCGGCCTCACGCCCAACACGCAGCTGGGGCAACTGCTCGGCTGTGCCCTCACGCCCGCGGGCCCAGGTGCGCAGGCCCTGGCGGTCGATGCCTTGCAGGCCACCAGTGTCGCTGGCGTCTATGCAGCGGGCGAGTGCACCGGCTTTGGTGGCAGCGAACGTGCGCTGGCACAGGGCACCATCGCCGGCCATGCCGCTGTCGGCAACGGGCGCGCTGCAAAGACGCACGAGGGCGAACGCGCCCGCTGGAACGCCTTCGCCGCCCAGCTGCACCGCAGCTTCGCACTGGCCGCCGACATCAAGGCCATGCCGCAACCCGACACGCTCGTGTGCCGCTGCGAAGACGTGCCCTTCTCAGCGCTGGCAGCCTGCAGCGGCTGGACAGACGCCAAGCTGCACCGCCGCTGCGGCATGGGCGCGTGCCAGGGGCGCGTCTGCGGTGACGCTGCACAGTTTCTCTTCGGATGGACTCCGCCCGTGCCGCGCCCGCCGCTGTCGCCGGTCCGCATAGCGACACTCGCGGGTCTCGTGGGTCTCGCGAACGACGGCGACGCCCGACAATGACGCCGCCGCATCCGCGGAAAAAGAAAACCATGGCCGCCCCGAAGAAGACTGCTCCAAAGAAGACAAGCTTGCGCGCACCGCCCAAGCGCCGCGCCGCTGACATGGCCTACGACGCCATCGAGACGCTGCTGTCGACCATGCTGCTGAAGCCCGGCAGCCAGATCGTCGAGGCCGAACTCGCCGAGCGCACGGGGCTGGGCCGCACGCCGGTGCGCGAGGCGCTGATGCGCATGGTGTCCATCGGCCTCATCGTGCAGCAGCCGCGCCGCGGACTGCTGGTGTCGGCCATCGACCTGGCCGACCATCTCGACGTGATCCAGACCCGCCGCGTGCTCGAACTGCTGATTGCCGCCTGCTCCGCGCGCCGGGCCACCGCGCAGCAGCGCAAGGAAATCGTTCATTGCGCCGAGATGATGGTCGAGGCCGCGGGCCGCGGCGACCTGAACGACTACATGCAGGCCGACCGCGCGCTGGACCTCGTCAATCACCAGGCGAGCCACAACGATTCCGCGGTGAAGGCGGTGGTGCCGCTGATCGTGCAGTGCAGGCGCTTCTGGTACGCGTACCAGCATGAAGGCGAGATCGTCGAAGGCGCGAATGCGCACCTCGAACTGGCGCAGGGCATCGCGACAGGCGATGAGGCCGCGGCCATCGCGGGCGCCAACCGGTTGATGGACTATCTCGAAGTTTTCGCCCGCAAGATCATCGACAAGTAGCGGCGAGTAGGCCGAAGGGCCTCGCCCGGCACCCGGGGAATTCCGTGTGTTCTACAGCGGCTTGCAGCGCCATACTGGCCTCATGGCCGCCGCTCCCCGTGCCCAACCCGAAGACTTCTTCACCACCGACGAGTGGCAGTCGCTCACCGCGCGTTCGTCGTGGAAGGGCCTGTGGCTGGTGCTGCACTGCTGGGGCGTGATCGGCGTCGCCATGCTGGTGGGCATCGTGTGGCCGTGGACCATTCCGCTGGCGGTGCCCATCGTCGGCGCGCGGCAGCTGGGGCTCTTCATCCTCATGCACGACGCGGCGCATGCTGGGTTGCATCGCAACCGCAAGGTCAACGACTGGGTGGGCTACTGGCTGTGCTCGTCGACGCTGCGCGACTACCGGCCGTACCACCTGCAGCACCATCGCTTCGTGCAGCAGGCCGAAGACCCCGACCTCGTGCTGTCGGCGCCTTTTCCGATCACTCGGGCCTCGATGTGGCGCAAGGTGGTGCGCGACCTGAGCGGGCAGACTTTCTACAAGCAGCGCTTCGGGCACATCGCCGAGGGCATTCGCAAGCGTGCGCCGGGCGAGTCGGCCTTGAAGGTGCTGGGCCGGGAGCTCGAGAAAGACCGCCGCTTTCTCATCGCCAACGGCCTAGGCTTCCTGGCCTTTGCCGTGGCCGGCTACTGGTGGGCATGGCTGCTGATGTGGCTGCTGCCGATGGCGACATGGCTGCCGCTCGTGAGCCGTGTGCGCAACATCGCCGAACACGCGCTTGTCGCGCAGAACGAGGCCGATCCGCTGCGGCAGGCCCGCACCACGCACGCCGGCTGGCTCGAACGCATCCTGGTAGCGCCCTACTGGGTCAACTACCACTGCGAACATCACATGTTCACCAACCTGCCCTGCTGGGCCCTGCCGAACGCGCATCGCCTGCTGCAGCGGCAGGGCGCGATCGTGCGCATGGAAGTGCAGCCCGGCTACCTGAGCCTGCTGAAGCGCGCCACGGCGCTTGCCGCCTAACGGGTGGCCGCAGCAGGCCGCACCAGCGGCTGGGCGCCGCGCTGCGCATGCTGGCTGAGCCAGATGCTCGCGATCACGATGCCGATGCCCGCCACCTGCCACGCCGAAAGGCTCTGCCCCAGCAGCGCCCAGCCGAGGATCACGGCCGTCACCGGGCTCAGGAAGGCCAGCGGCGCGATCGCTGATGGCTCAAGCTTGGCCACACCACGGAACCACACGATGTAGGTCAGCGCGGCGCCCACGAGGCCGAGCCAGCCGAAGCCGATCCAGTTCTGCACCGTGAGCGCGGGCAGCGGCGGCTCCAGCAGCAGCGCCACCGGCAACAGCAGCAGGCCGCCCGCGGTGAGCTGCCAGGCGGTGAAGGTCAGCGCCGACACCGGCGGCTGCCAGCGGCGGCTCAGCACTGTGCCGAAGGCCATCGACACGGCCGCGGCGATGGCTGCGGCAATGCCGATGGCGTCGAGCGCCGCATTCGGCGTGAGCACCAGCAGCGCGACCCCGCCGATGCCGACCACCGCCGCCGCCACCGACAGCGCACGCACCGGCGAGCCCAGGAAGACGCTCGCGAGAAACACCACGAGCAGCGGCTGCACCGAGGTGATCGTCGCCGCCACACCGCCCGGCAGTCGATACGCCGCGAGGAACAGCATGGCCCAGAGGATCGAGAAATTCAGCGCCCCGAGCACGAAGATGCGGCCCCACCAGGCGCGTTCGGGCAGCTTGCGCACGATCAGCAGCAACAGCAGGCCCGCGGGCAACGCGCGCAGCAAGGCGACGGTCAGCGGGTAGTTCGCCGGCAGCAGTTCGGTGGTGACGATGTAGGTGCTGCCCCAGATGGCGGGCGCGGTCGCGGTGAGGAGGATGTCGGTGATGCGGCTGGTCATGCCTCGAATCTAGTGAGTTGACCCTTGGTTGTGAATGCTCGAATAATGAATTGATTCATTACTGTCGGTCGTCAATCCAGCATGGACCATCTCACGGCTCTCAAGGTCTTTCGCACCACCGCGGCCACGGGCAGCTTCGCCGGCGCCGCGCGGCAGATGGGGCTCTCGGCCGCGGCCATCAGCAAGAACATCGCGGAGCTGGAGGCGCATTTGAAGGTGCGGCTCATCAACCGCACCACGCGGCAGATGAGCCTGACGGAAGCGGGCGCAGCCTACTTCGAGCGCCTGTCGCGCATCCTCGACGAACTCACCGAGGCCGATGCCGCGCTCGCGCCCATGGGCAGCAGCCCCGGCGGCGTGCTGCGCGTGAGCGCACCGCTGACCTTTGCGCTCACCTCGCTGTCGCCGGCCATTCCCGAGTTCATGAAGCGCTACCCGAACCTGCGGCTCGAACTCAACCTGCAGGACAGCCGCTCGGACATCATCGGCGAGGGCTACGACCTCGCCATCCGCGGCAGCGACCGGCTGGAAGATTCGAGCCTCGTCGCGCGCAAGCTGATGACCATGACCCACGTGCTGTGCGGCGCGCCCGGCTACTTCGCCTCCGCCGGCCGGCCTGCGCAGCCCGAAGACCTGAAGGCCCACGAGTGCGTGCAGTTCACGCTCTCGGGTCATGCGAACAAGTGGACCTTCAGCCGCGCCGGCCGCAGCGTGGTGGTGCCCATCGACGGGCGCTACAAGGTCAGCTCCAGCATCGCCGTGCGCGACGCGCTGCTTGCGGGCTTCGGCCTGAGCCTGATCCCGCGCATCTATGTCGAGAGCGAGCTGGCTTCAGGCCGGCTGCAGGCTGTGCTCGAAGACTGGGAGGCCGATCGGACGCCCATCTATGCCGTCTACCCCTCGCGTCACTTGGCGGCCAAGACCCGCGCCTTCGTCGACTTCCTGGTCGAGCGCTTTTCCGCGCGCTGACCGTTCAGCAGCGTGCCGAGGCGGGTGTGGCGCACCAGCAGCTGGTAGCTGGCGAGCGCCACCAGCGACGTGGCCGCGATGTTCAGGCCCATCTTCGCGACCGCGCCGAGGGGCGCGTTGAACAGCAGGATGCCGAAGCCGATGGTGCCGAGCATGTGCACCAGGTACACCCAGTACGAGCTTTGCGACAGGTAGGCCAGCACGGCGTTCTGGCGCGGCAGGTAGCGCACGAAGCCGCCGATCAGGGCCAGGCTCCAGAGCCATGCGGTCGCGTTGTAGACGAAGGCGATCCAGAACTCGGGGTGCGGCAGCGACTGGAGACGGTTGCCGCGGAATGCACCCAGCAACACCACCGTTGCCACCAGGAATGCGAGACCGGCCACCGCGTGGCCCTTGCAGCGCGACGCGAACAGCGCCAGCAGCCGCTCCTGCTGGCCGTGCACGTACCAGCCGACCACGAAGAAAAGTCCGCTCTGCACCCATTCGGCCAGCGGCGGCAGGAACGAGCCGCTTTCCGTGACCATGCCGGATGGATAGAAAGTGCCAACGAGCGCCAGGGGCAACGCCAGCACAGCGAAGCCCCAGCGCCGTTCGGCCAGCGTCACGAAGCTTCGGGCCAGCGTCTCGCGCAGCCGTGTCGGCACGAAGCGCTGCAGCCGCACGCCGGCCCAGGCCATCACGCTGAACCAGAACAGCTGGTACAGGAACCACAGGTGCATGGTGTTGAAAGGCGAGCCGCCAGGCTGCCGCGCGGGCGCCAGCGCGGGGGCGATGCCCGGCACGCCGCGTGCCGTCAGGTGGATGTAGACCATCGCCAGCACGGTGGTCGCCACGAACAGCGGCGGCCAGAAAATCGCGAAGGGCAGCGCCAGCCGCAGTGCGCGGTTTCGCAGCATGCCGCCGGCGCCGCGCCGCGCGACCAGCAGCGCAACGAAGAAGCCGGCCAGCATGAAGAACACCGGCATGCGGAAGCTGTGGATGAAGAGCAGCAGCAGGTCCGCGACCGGCGATGTCTTCGGGTCGCGCCATGGCAGCGGCGAATTGATCGTGAGGTGGTTGATCGCCACGTGCAGCACGATGCCGAGCCACATCATCAGGGCGCGGAGGTTGTCGAGCGCGTGGAGCCGTTGGGGCGTGGTTGGGTTGTTCATGCGGCCACTGTCGGGCCTCACGCAACGTCAGGGTCAAGCGCTGCCGGCGGGCGGCGGTGGATTTTTCTGCTGCAGCACGGCCATGGCGCGCATCAGGTACTCGCGCACTTCGGGCGTGGTCACGGCGGCGGCCTGCAGCACCGGCTCCGCGTTCATCGCCCGCATCAGGCGTGCCGCCAGGCCGGGGTCGTGGTTGGTGAAGGCGGCGAACAGGCGCGCCCATTCGCGCGCGATGGCCTGCACCGACTCGTCTTCAGGAGGGACGGCGCGCGCCCGTAGCGCGGCGAGTTCGCCCGCCAGGCGCCGCCATTCGTCCTCGGGCGGGCGGCTCAGGTGCGCGAGATCGTCGGTGCTCAGGTGACGCAGCAGCGCGGCCATGCGCATGCCGATGGCTTCGCCGATGTACTCCACCAGTTCGGCGGGAGGCCCGTCGTCGCTGCGAGCCACGGGCTCGCGCCGGTACATCTCGCCCCAGCGCGTGATGAGGTCGAAGCTGCCGTCCATCCACTGGCCCATCAGCGTCATCCAGCGGGCGGCCAGCGGCTGCACCTCGGGGGCGCCGGCCGGCACGCCGCGCGACATCAGCGCGGCCACCTCGGCCACCAGCGGCGGCCACCGGTCGGCCACGTCCTTCCAGTTGGCCATGAACGACCTGATCTCGGCGGGGCTGAAGTAGCGCCCGTAGGTGGTCATCTTCTCGAGCGTGTCCAGCCAGTCCTTCATGTCG
Source organism: Variovorax sp. R-27 (assembly GCF_049913215.1). Lineage (NCBI taxonomy): Bacteria > Pseudomonadati > Pseudomonadota > Betaproteobacteria > Burkholderiales > Comamonadaceae > Variovorax > Variovorax sp. R-27. The sequence continues at coordinate 6,893,112 of NZ_CP183984.1, read as the reverse complement.
GGCTGGGCGCCTTCGTCCAGGCGCTGCTGCAACAGGCCGAGCCGTTCGCGCAAGGCCGTGGCCTGTGCGATCTGCTGGTCGAGCGATTCGATCTGCCGCGCGATGATGGTGGGCAGCGAGCTGCTCTCCGCGCCCAGCAGGGCGCCGATCTCCGCCAGCGGCAGGCCCAGCAGCCGCAGTGCCTGGATCGCGTGCAGGCGGGCGATGTCGGCCGCGTTGTAGAGCCGGTAGCCGGCCTCGGAGCGTGCCGAGGGCGCGAGCAGGCCGATAGCGTCGTAGTGGTGCAGCGTGCGCACCGTGAGGCCCGTGTGCCGGGCGAGTTCTCCGACCTTGAGCAGCATGGGTCGCTCCGGCAGGGGCTCAGTCCGCTTCGGGCGCCGGCTCGGGCCCTTGCCAGCCCAGCAGCTCGGCCAGCCGCTGCACGATCCAGCCCGCCTCGGCCGCCGATACGCCCGATTCAGGCGTGGCCAGCCCCACGTGGATGCGCCGCAGGATCTCGCTTTCGACCGGCACCTCGGTGTGGTGCTGGATCTGCGCATGGCCCACGAGGTGGCTGGCGAGGTCTTCGCAGATCTCGTAGCGCTCGCGCACCACGCCGATCGGCTCGCTCAGGCGCTGGCGCGCGTCGGTGTACACCGCGAAGAACGAGGGCGGGATGAGGATCTGGTTGTCGTCGGACATTGCGATTTATAGCTGCCCCAATGACAAAACGCGCCCTGGGGCGCGTCTGTCGTGGCTCAGGTGGGAGCCAGGCGGGGGCTGATGGATCAGCCGCCCTTCTTGGCGCGCTTGCCAGGGTTCTTCTTGCTGCGCGTTGCGGTGCCGCGTTCCAGGCTGACCTTCTGGCCGCCACCGGAGCGAGGCGCCGTGTAGCCGGGCAGGGGCGTCGGCTTCGGGGTGGCAACGCGGTCGGCTTCGGTACGAATTTTCTTGGGCATGAAAAGCTCGGGTAAAAGTAATGTTCGAGCCGCAATTAGGCCACATCGAGAATTTCACATGCCAATAGCCGAAACAACCGGCGGTGTCGAGCGCGCGCGCTTCGTTTCGGGGTCGCTGCTGCGGCATGTCTGCGTGATGGCGGGCACCGGGGCCATCGGACTGATCGCGGTGTTCGCGGTCGACCTGATCAACCTGTTCTACATCTCGCTGCTCGGGGAGAAAGCGACGGCCGCGGCGGTCGGCTTCGCGGGCGTGGTGGGGTTCTTTCATGCGTCGCTGTGCATCGGGTTGACCATCGGCATCGCGGCGGTGGTGTCACGCACGGTGGGGGCGGGACGCACCGAGGACGCGCGGCGCATCGGCACCTCGAGCCTCGTGCTGATGACGGCGGTGTCGGTGGTGGTGGGCACGGGCACGGCCTTCTTCCTGCACCCCGCGCTGCAGGCGCTCGGCGCCGAGGGCGAGACGGCGCGACTCGCGCAGCGATACCTCTCGGTGACGGTGCACACGCTGCCCCTGCTGGGCATCGGCATGGCGACTTCCGCGCTGCTGCGTTCGATCGGCGACGCACGCCGCGCGATGACAGTGACGCTCGCGGCCGCCTTCGTGACGGCGGTGCTCGACCCGATATTGATCTTCGGCTTCGGGCTGGGGCTCGACGGCGCGGCCATCAGCGCGGTGGTTTCGCGCATGGTGCTGGCGGCCATCGGGCTGCATGGCGTGATGGTGAAGCACCGCATGCTCGGGCGCTTCGATGCGCAGCAGCTGGCCGGCGACGCCCGCGCGCTCGGCACGGTGGCCGGGCCGGCTGTGCTGACCAATCTTGCGACGCCAGTGGGCGCGGCCTTCGTGACGCATGCGGTCGCGCAGTTCGGGCCGTCGGCAGTGGCGGGCGCGGCCACCATCGACCGGCTGACGCCGGTGGCCTTCGGGCTGGTCTACGCGCTCAGCGGCGCGGTCGGGCCGATCCTTGCGCAGAACCTTGGCGCGGGGCAGTACCGCCGCGTGCAGGAGGGGCTGCGCGACAGCCTGCTGTTCATGGTGGCATCGGTGGCCGTGGCGTGGCTGGTGCTGGCATTGGGCCAAGGCGTGCTGATTCGCGCGTTCTCGGCCGACGGGCTGGCGGCGGAGCTGATCTCGCTGTTCTGCAGCTGGCTGGCCGCGAGCTTCTTCTTCGCGGGCGGGCTGTTCGTGGCGAACGCGTCGTTCAACAACCTCGGGCATCCGCTGCTGTCTACGGCGTTCAACTGGGGGCGCGCCACGCTGGGCACGATTCCATTTGCCTGGTGGGGCTCGCACTACGGCGCGGCCGGCGTGCTGGTCGGGCAGGCCGTGGGCTCGTCGATCTTCGGGTTGCTGGCGGTGGTGGTGGCGTTCCGGCTGGCCGCGAAGCTGGCGCGGCAGGAGGCGCCCGATGCGGCGCCGGCACCGGTGCTCGATGCACCGGTGGCGCCGACCTCGGCGCTCGCTACGCCGCAGCCAGCAGGGGTTGCTACAGGTCCTGCAGCGTCAGCAGCCGCACCTTGACCGACTTGCCCTTCACGCGGCCGCTGGACAGCTTGCGCGCCGCCTCTTCGGCGATGGCGCGGTCGACCGCCACATAGGTCGAGAACTCGTTGACGTTGATCTTGCCGACCTGGTCCTTCGCGTAGCCGCAATCGCCGGTGAGCGCGCCCAGCACGTCGCCGGCGCGGATCTTTTCCTTGCGCCCGCCGACGATCTGCAGCGTGGCCATCGGCGGCTGCAGCGGTGCGCCCTTGCCCGGCGTGAGCTCGGCCAGTTCGTGCCATTCGGACTCGCGGCCTTGCAGCTGCTCGATTTTTCCGACGCTGCCCATCTCGTTCATGCTGGCGAGGTTCAGCGCCAGGCCCTCGGCATCACCCGACTGGCCCACGCGGCCGGTGCGGCCGATGCGGTGGATGTGGATTTCCGAATCGGGCGTCACGTCGACGTTGATTACCGCTTCGAGCTGCGCAATGTCGAGCCCGCGCGCCGCCACGTCGGTTGCCACCAGCACCGAGCAGCTGCGGTTGGAGAACTGCACCAGCACCTGGTCGCGCTCGCGCTGCTCCAGTTCGCCGAACAGCGCCAGCGCACTGAAGCCCTGGGCCTGCAGCACCTCGACGAGGTCGCGGCACTGCTGCTTGGTGTTGCAGAAGGCCAGCGTGCTCACGGGGCGGAAATGATCGAGCAGCAGGCTCACGGTGTGCAGCCGCTCGCTGTCCTTCACCTGGTACCAGCGCTGGCGGATCTTGCTGCCTTCATGCTGGGCCTGCACCGTGATCTGCTCGGGGTTCTTCATGAACTGCTGCGCGAGCTTGGCGATGCCTTCGGGATACGTGGCCGAGAACAGCAGCGTCTGGCGTTCCTTCGGGCACTGGCGCGCCACCTTCACGATGTCGTCGAAGAAGCCCATGTCCAGCATGCGGTCGGCTTCGTCGAGCACCAGCGTGTTGAGCGCCGAGAGGTCGAGGTTGCCGCGCTCCAGGTGGTCCATCAGGCGGCCGGGCGTGCCGACCACGATGTGGGCGCCGTGCTCCAGGCTGGCGATCTGCCCGCGCAGTGCGACGCCGCCGCAGAGCGTGACGACCTTGATGTTTTCCTCGGCGCGCGCAAGGCGGCGGATTTCGGTCGTGACCTGGTCGGCCAGCTCGCGCGTCGGGCACAGCACCATCGACTGCACCGCGAAGCGGCGGGGGTTCAGGTTGGAGAGCAGCGCCAGGGCGAAGGCGGCGGTCTTGCCGCTGCCGGTCTTGGCCTGGGCGATCAGGTCCTTGCCGAGCAGCGCCGGCGGCAGGCTGGCCGCCTGGATCGGCGTCATCTGCGTGTAGCCGAGCTGCGTGAGGTTGGCCAGCATCTGGGGCGAGAGCGCCAGCGCGGCGAAGCCGTTGTCGGCAGGGGCCTGGGCTTGCGGGCCGCCGGCTGTGGGATTGGGTGTGGTCATCGTTCAGCAGCCGGACAGACGCACGAATGACAAAGGCCTTGCCGACGCCCGTCGCGGGGCGCCGCAAGGCCTTTCGTCAGTCGCGGATCAGCGGCGGGGTGCGTTGTTGTTGCCGGAGTTGGTCGGCGGCGGGCCGCGACGTTCCAGGTGACGGAAGGTGATACGTCCCTTGGTCAGGTCGTAGGGCGAGAGTTCGAGCGACACCTTGTCACCCGCCAGGATGCGGATGTGGTGCTTGCGCATCTTGCCGCCGCTGTAGGCGATCAGCTGATGGCCGTTGTCCAGCGTGACGCGGTAGCGCGAGTCGGGCAGGACTTCGGTCACTGCGCCGTTCATTTCGATCAGTTCTTCCTTGGGCATGTGTGGTTACCTCTGAATCGTTCGATGTGTGTTGGAGATGGAATTGGGCGTAATTGTTTCAGCCCGCGCACGGAAGCGCGAGAGGGGCATTGCGGGGAGCGCGTTCGCGCACCCAGCCGAGGCCCTGGTCGATGGCGTAGCCGACGGCGGCTGCGTGGCTGGCAAAGCGCGGCGTGAAGCGCATCACGCGGTCGTGCATGCCGCTGCCGTGGCCGGAGCGGATCGAGACGGAAGCGGCGTAGTTGCCGTCGTCCTGGTGTCGAATGAGCGGGGAAACAAGGTACTTGCCCACCGCGATACTGTGTTGAATGATGTCCATGAAGCCTTGGCACGCCGCGCGGATACAAAGCGCGAAGTGCCTGAAAAATAATTGAAAACGGGCGTGGGCCGGCCGGAATGGCGCGGCGGACGCGCTATTCGCTTCAACAGGAACGAAGGCAGTGGTGGCAATCATGGGCGCCCGGTCTGGCGCTCCAACACACTGTGAAAGCCGGCTTGGGAGTGAGAGGCCTGAATAATCCAAGGACAGTGCAGGTCAGCCGGCGGTATTGACGAAATTCTTCGTCGTGGTATCGAAACGAACCCGACATTATAGCTTGCGGGGCATGACAATTGCCGGTCTTAAAAACAACGATCCCATGAAAAAGGCCCCGAAGGGCCGTGATTGGAGAGTTGTTTGCTATCAAAAGTATAGTTATTCAGCGGCCGATCAAGCCGTAGCAGCCGCTGCCAGCGCCGAACTGGCCGTCCGCGCCTTGTGCGCCGCGCGTAACAGCAGCATCAATCCCGCGAACTGGAAGGCCGCCCCCACCCAGCCCACCGCGCTGACGCCGACCAGCTCGATCGCCGCGCCGCCGGACACCGAGCCCGCCGCAATGCCGAGGTAGATCGCCGAGGCGTTGAGCGACAGCGTCATCGGTGCGCGCTCCGGTGCCAGCCGGATCAGCCGCACCGCCTGCGCCGGCCCGAAGCCCCAGCCCGCGAAGGCCCACAGCGCCGACAGCCCCACGATCAGCGGCAGCGCCAAGCCGCGCGGCAGCATCTGCGCCGAGAAAGACAGCCCGCCCAGGATCACCACCAGCATCAGCGCGAAGCCCTGCGCCGTGCGGTCGGCGCCGAGGCGGTCGGTGGCCCAGCCGCCGGCCGCGGTGCCGATGGCCGCCGCCACGCCGATGGCGAAGAACATCGCGCCCACGCCCTCGGTGCCGAAGCCCAGCGTGGCCGAGAGGAACGGCGCGATGTAGGTATAGAAGCTGAAGCCGCCAGTGGTCCACAGCATGGTGGTCAGCAGCGCCGGCAGCACGCCCGGCACGCGGGCCACGGCAAAGGCCGGTGTGCCCTTCGTGGCGGCGGCTGCGACGACCGGCGCCTGCGCCAGTTGGCGCGGCAGTCCGAGCGCGAGACCCCAGGTGGCGAGTGCCGCCACCGCCGCGATCAGCAGGTAGGCCGTGCGCCAGCCGCCCCAGCCCGCGATCCACGCACCCAGCGGCACGCCGAGCGCGACTGCCACCGTACCTCCGCCGGTCACGATGGCCAGCGCCCGGCCGCGCAGCGCGGGCGACACCATCGCGGCCGCCACGGCGCTCGCGGTCGGCAGGAACACGCCGGCCACCAGCCCCAGCGCGACCCGCGCCAGCGCCAGCTGCGCAAAGCCGTGCGCCATCGACGCCGCCAGCGTCAGCGCCGAGAAGGCCGCGAGGCTGGCAATCAGCAGCGGCCGGCGCCCGAAGCGCGCCAGCAGCGCCGCCATCACCGGCGAGCCGATGGCGTAGCTCAGCGCGAACAGCAGCACCAGTTGCCCGGCCCGCGCGGCGCTGATCTGCAGGTCGGCCGCCAGCACCGGCAGCAGCCCCACGACCATGAAGCTTTCGGTGCCGAGGGCGAAGGCGCCCAGCGCAAGCCAGCCCAGGCTCAGCGGCAGGCGTTCGGTTGCCGGTTGCTGTTGCGATGTCGAGAGATCCGTGTTCATGAAGGACTCCGTGGCAAGTGTGTTCAAGGCCTCCAGAATAGGTTTGCAATTGGTTCTTCAAAAGAACCACAATTGGCGAAGTTCATGGAGCCACTTTTCGAACTCGCCATCCGCCTGCCGGGCGCCGGCTCGCGCGATCTGCTGCGCGAGGTGCACCGCCAGCTGCGCAGCGCCATCCTCGACGGCCGGCTGCAGCCCGGCGCACGCCTGCCCGCCACGCGCGCGCTGGCGCTGCGGCTGGGCGTGTCGCGCAACACCATGCTCGCGGCCTACGACCTGCTGCTGAGCGAGGGCTACCTGCTGGCGCGCCCCGGAGCCGGCACCTACGTGGCGGACACGCTGCCGGCATCCCGGCGCGGCCGCAGCACGAAGGCCTCGACGGCCCGGCGTGACCCCCGGCTGGTGCCGCTGAACGTTCCTGGCGCCGACCTCGCCCCCACGCTGCAGCCGCAGCCCGCGCGCGACGACTTCCGCGTCGGCCTGCCCGACGTGAGCGTCTTTCCCTTCGACATCTGGCGTCGCCTGAGCGACCGCGCGCTGCGCCGCGTCGCGCGGCAGACGGCCGACTATGCCGACCCGCAAGGCCAGGGCGCGCTGCGCGAGGCCATCGCGAAGCACGTGTCCTTCACCCGCGCGGTCGGCTGCACCGCCGACGACATCGTGGTCACGGCCGGCGCACAACAGGCCTTCGGGCTGCTCGCGCGCATCCTCGTCGTGCCGGGGCGCACGGTGGTTGCGGTCGAGCAGCTGTTCTATCCGTCGCTGCGCGAAGCCATGCTGGCCGCGGGCGCGAGAGTGATGACGGTGCCGACCGATGGCGAGGGCCTGTGCGTGGACCGCATTCCGCCCGAGGCGCGCGTGGTCTGCGTGACGCCCTCGCACCAGTTCCCCACCGGCGTCGCGATGTCGCCGCAGCGCCGCGCCGCCCTGCTGGCCTTTGCGCGGGCGCGCAACGCTGTCGTCGTCGAGGACGACTACGACAGCGAATTCCGCTTCGCCGGCCGCCCGCTCGATGCACTGCAGACGCTGGACCGCGCCGAGTCGGTCTTCTACATCGGCACCTTTTCCAAGAGCCTGTTTCCCGCCTTGCGCCTGGGCTTCGTGGTGACGCCGCCGTGGGCGCGCGCGGCGCTGGTGCGGGCGCGCGAGCTGGCCGACTGGCACGGCCCGGTGCTCGGCCAGGAGGCGCTCGCCGCCTTCATCGCCGAAGGGCACCTGGCGCGCCACATCCGCAAGATGCGCAAGATCTACGGCGCGCGGCGCACCGTGCTGCTCGATGCGCTGGCACGCCACTGCGCGGGCAGGCTCGAAGCGATTCCTTCAGATGCGGGCCTGCACCTGTCGGCCTGGCTGCACGGCGACACGCGCGACCACACTGTGGTCGAACGCGCGGCCGCAGCCGGCATCACGCTGCCGCCGCTGTCGCGCTACGCGCTCGACCCGAACGCGCCCGGCGCGCCTGACGTACCTGAATTGCAAAAAAATGGCCTCGCCTTCGGCTACGGCCTGATCGCCGAGCCGCAGATCGACGGCGCCATCCAGCGGCTGGCGCGCCTGCTGTAGCGCAGGCCTACGCCCTGTCCAGCGGCAGCTGCGTCGTGAACTTGGTGGTCGACAGCACGATGTCGCTCGAATAGTTCTCCAGGGCCAGCGCGTCGCCCAGCTGCTCCTGCGCGAAGGCCTGGTAGTCGGGCAGCGAGCGCGCGCAGATCACGAGCACGAAGTCGGTCTCGCCGGCCACGCAGTGGCATTGCAGCACTTGCGGCAACGCGTGCACCTTGCGCTCGAAGGCCCGGAACGCCTCGCGCGTGGTGCTGCGCAGCGAGACGCGCGAGATCACCAGCACCGGGAAGCCGACGCGCGCGGCATCGAGGATCGCGACCTCCTCGCGGATCACGCCCGCGCGCCGCAGCCGCTGCACCCGCTTGAGACAGGCCGAGGGCGAGAGGTTCACGCGCTCTGCCAGCGTCTGGTTCTGCAGGCCCGCATCGGCCTGCAGTTCGGCCAGGATGCATTGGTCGATGCGGTCGAGGGTGCCGGTTTTCATGCCGCCAGTGTGGCGCAACCAGGATGCAATCGGCTTCGTTTCAAGGCCCCTACAACGACAGCCGATTTCCCGCCCGATGGCTACGCTGGCCGCATCCCCACGACAAGGAGCATTCAATGGGCCAGGACACAGGCTACGACCCCACGGTCGCCCGGCATCTCATTCGCTACGGCATGGGCCTGAGCCCGCACGTCATCGTCAAGGCGCGGGGCGCCACGCTGTGGGACCAGCACGGCCGCGAGATCCTCGACTTCACCTCGGGCCAGATGTGCGCCACCATCGGCCACAACCACCCGCGCATCGTTGCCGCCATGCACAAGGCCTGCGAGGGCGCGTTGCACCTGTACAGCGGCTTCGTCGGGCCGGCCGTGCTCGGGTTGGCCGAGCGGCTGGCCTCGATGCTGCCGCCGCAGCTGTCGAAATCGATCTTCCTCTCGACCGGCGGCGAGGCCAACGAGGCGGCGGCGCGCATGGCGCGCGTGGCCACCGGGCGCTACGAGATCGTGGGCCTGAACGGCGGCTGGCACGGTGTGACCGGCGGCATGGCCGGGCTCACCTTCGCGGGCAGGCAGCACGTCGACTACGGGCCGCGCAAGCCCGGCACGATGTCGATCCCGCCGCCCAACTGCTTTCGCTGCCCCATCAGGCATTGCCGCGATGCCTGCGACAGCACTTGCCTGGACGTCGGCTTCGACATGGTCGATGCGCAGTCCAGCGGCTCGCTGGCCGCCTTCATTGCCGAGCCGGTGCAAAGCTCGGGCGGCGTGATCGTGCCGCCCGAGGGCTACCTGCCCAAGCTCAAGGCCAAGTGCCAGGAACGCGGCATGCTGCTGATCCTGGACGAGGCCCAGACCGCCTTCGGCCGCATGGGCAGCAACTTCGCTTTCGAGCAGTTCGGCGTGGTGCCCGACATCCTCACGGTGTCGAAAACGCTGGGCGGCGGCGTGGCCATCGGCGCGGCGATCACCAGCGAGGCGATCGAGCAGGAGTGCCACGACAAGGGCTTCGTGCACGTCACCTCGCATGTGTCCGACCCGCTGCCGGCCGAGGTTGCGCTGGCCGTGCTCGACGTGCTGGAAGAAGAAAAGCTCAACGCCCGCGCCAACGAGATGGGCCTGCGGCTGCGCCACGGACTGGAGACGCTGCAGGCGCGCCACGAGCTGATCGGCGACGTGCGCGGCCACGGGCTGCTGCAGGGCGTCGAGCTCGTGAAAGACCGCGAAACCCGCGAGCCCGATGCCGAGCGCGGCCGGGCCATCACCGATGCGTGCATGGCGCGCGGCCTCAGCATGAACATCGTGTCGGTCGGCGGCATGGCCGCGGTGTGGCGCATTGCGCCGCCGCTGACCGTGACGCCCGCGGAGATCGATCGCGGCCTGGAGATCCTCGACGACGCGATCCGGTCGGTGAGCTAGCTAGCCGACTCAGCCGATCCCGAGCATCCGCTTGTTTGCCGCCACGTCGACCCCGCCCGCGGCGAAGTCGTCGAAGGCCCGGTCGGCCACGCGGATGATGTGGTCGGCGATGAACTTCGCGCCCTCGCGCGCGCCGTCTTCGGGGTGCTTGATGCAGCACTCCCACTCCAGCACCGCCCAGCCCGGGAAGTCGTACTGCGCCATCTTCGAGAAGATTGCCTTGAAGTTCACCTGCCCGTCGCCCAGCGAGCGGAAGCGCCCTGCCCGGTTGATCCAGCTCTGGAAGCCGCCGTACACGCCCTGCTTGCCGGTCGGATTGAACTCGGCGTCCTTCACGTGAAAGATCTTGATGCGCTCGTGGTAGTGGTCGATGTAGGCCAGGTAGTCGAGCTGCTGCAGCATGAAGTGGCTCGGGTCGTACAGCAGGCAGGCGCGCGGGTGGTTGTTCACGCGCTCCAAAAACATCTCGTAGCTCACGCCGTCGTGCAGGTCTTCGCCGGGGTGGATCTCGTAGCCCACGTCCACGCCCACGGCGTCAAAGGCGTCGAGGATCGGCCGCCAGCGGCGCGCAAGTTCGTCGAAGGCTTCCTCGATCAGGCCCGGCGGGCGCGGCGGCCACGAGTAGAGGTACGGCCAGGCCAGCGCGCCCGAGAAGGTCGCGTGCGCCGTGAGCCCGAGGTTGGCCGAGGCCTTTGCCGCAAAGTGCAGTTGCTCGACGGCCCACTGCTGGCGCCGCACCGGATCGCCGCGCACCTCGGGCGCCGCGAAACCGTCGAAGCCCGCGTTGTAGGCCGGATGCACCGCCACCAGCTGGCCCTGCAGGTGCGTCGAGAGTTCGGTGATCTCCAGGCCGTGCTTTGCCAGCGTGCCCTTTACCTCGTCGCAATAAGTTTTGCTTTCGGCGGCGCGCTGAAGCTCGAACAGGCGGGCATCCCAGCTCGGGATCTGCACGCCCTTGTAGCCCAGCCCGGCGGCCCAGCCGGCGATGCCGTCGAGCGTGTTGAACGGCGCGGTGTCTCCCGCGAACTGGGCCAGAAAGATGGCGGGGCCCTTGATCGTTTTCATCGGCTTGTCTTCCTTATTCGTTGGGGCAGCGTTGAAAGCATACTTGGCGTGTCGTCCGACCCCGTGCGAGAGGCCAACGAGCCAAAATGGACTTTCCTTTTCGCATCAATCGCCCGGTTCCCACCGACGACAGTCCCGCGATGACACAACCTGTTTCCGCTCGGCTCAAGATCGGCCTGTCCGCCTGCTTCTCGCATGCCGACCCGGCCCGTTCGCTCTTCACCAACAAGACGCTGCAGTACGTCGAGCAATCGATCGCGCACTGGCTCATGTCCGCCGGCGCCATGGTCGTGATGGTGCCCTGCCCCACCGGCGAAACCGCGCGCGGCGACACCAAGCTGTCGCACTACGCCGAATGGCTCGATGGCGTGGTCATGCACGGCGGCGCCGACGTCTGGCCCGGCAGCTACGGCGAGGTGCCGCTGAAGGACGCGTGGATCGGCGACCAGATCCGCGACCTCTACGACCTCGCGCTGGTCGAAGCCTTCGAGCAGGCCGGCAAGCCCATCTTCGGCGTGTGCCGCGGGCTGCAGCTCATCAACGTGGCCTTTGGCGGCACGCTCTACCAGGACATCGAGGCCCAGCACGAGGGCGGCCTGCGCCACCGCGACCCGGTGACCTACGACCAGAACTTCCACGAGATCGAACTGGTTCAAGGTACGCGGCTGTCGAAGCTCTATCCGCAGGTGGAGAAGGCGCGCGTCAACAGCATCCACCACCAGGGCATCAAGGGCCTTGCGCCCGGTTTCGAGATCGAGGCCTGGAGCCTGCCCGACCGCGTGCCCGAGGCCATCCGCCGCCGCCCCGACAAGGGCCGCAGCTACATCGCCGCGACCCAGTGGCACCCCGAATTCCACAAGTACGGCAGCACAGAGACGGTCGACGACACGCCGATCCTGCATGACTTCCTGTGGGCCTGCGCCACCGCGAAGGTCGCGCCGAAGGTGCCGCCGCGCTCCAGCTCCGGCAAGATCCGCGACCGCGCTGCGCGCGTGCTGCGCCAGGCGCTGCTGCGACGCTAGGCGGCGCGCACTGATCAGCGCGACGACTTGTTCGTCGTGCCGCTGACGCTGGCGTCGATGGTGCCGAACACCGTGACGCCGCTGCCGCCGGTCGCGCCCGATGTATTGGCGCCGCTGCTGGCCGGGGCCGGACCCGTGCCTGCGCAGCCCGACACCAGCACGCCCATTGCGATCGTGAACACAGCAGCAATGATTGGCTTCACTGGAAACTCCAAGAGATGGTTTGGTTGACGGTTGTTGCCGGCCCACTATAGGCCGCCGGCCCGCTCGCCCTGTAACAACACACCCGGCGCCGACAAGGTTGTTTCGCGCAGCCAGTCGATCAGCGCGCGCAGCTTGGGCGGCACGCGCCTTCGGTCGGGGTAGTACAGCGTCAGGTCGGGCAGCGGCGTGGTCCAGTCGGCCAGCAGCTGCACCAGCCGGCCGTCGGCGACGTGGCGCTCGGTGTAGCTGCTGATCAGGTTGGCGATGCCGATGCCTTCGACCGCCGCGTCGAGCATCACGGCCACGTCGTTCATCACGAGGCGGCCGCTCACCGCGAGTGTCATGGCCTCGCCGTCTTTCTCGAACTCCCACCGCTCCAGCAGGCCCGAGCTCTCGAAGCGAAAGCCGATGCAGTCGTGCGCCAGCAGTTCGCGCGGGTGCACCGGCGTGCCGCGTTCGGCCAGGTAGCGCGGCGCGGCGACGATGCTGTTGGCCAGCGGCCCGCCGACCTTCACCGCCACCATGTCGCGCTCGACCATGCCGCCGAAGCGGATGCCGGCGTCGAAGCCCCGGCCCACGATGTCGACCAGCGCGCTGTCGATCGACACCTCCACGTCGATCTGCGGATAGGCCCGCAGGAAGCCCCCGAGCGCCGGCTGCAGCACGAACAGGTAGGCCGCGCGAGGCACCGTGAGCCGCAGCAGGCCCGCGGGCCGCTCGGCGCTGTCGCTCAGCTCGTCGGAGGCCGAGGCCAGCTCCTGCACCGCCGGGCGGATGCGCTCCAGAAAGCGCGCGCCGGCTTCGGTGAGATTCACGCTGCGCGTGGTGCGGTTGAACAGCGGCACGCCCACGCGCTTTTCGAGCAGCCGCACCGCCTGGCTCACGGCCGAGGGCGAGACGCCCAGCCGCACAGCCGCGGCCGAAAAGCCGCGTGTTTCGGCCACGGCTACGAAGGTGACGAGTCCGTCGAGCTGGTCCTGGCGCATGGGTGGAATCCGGTTGATCTTGAAGAAAACCTTCAAGGTGCTTCGTCGATTGGGTGGATTATCAAAGCGATGCGGCGCGCGCACAGTCAGGCCATCGGTTCTTCCATCCACCCTTCAAGGACATCGCCATGACGGTTTCTTCTTCTCCCAGGACCTGGTTCATCACCGGCGTCAGCAGCGGCTTCGGCCGCGCGCTGGCGCAGGAGGCGCTGGCCGCCGGCCACCGCGTGGTCGGCACGCTGCGCAACGAGGCCGCGCGCGCCGAGTTCGATGCGCTGCAGCCCGGCCGCTCCTTCGGCCGCCTGCTCGACGTGACGCAGGGCGCCGAAGTGGCCCGCGTGGTGGCCGAGGTCGAGGCCTCGGTCGGCCCGATCGACGTGCTGGTCAACAACGCCGGCTATGGCCACGAAGGCACGGTCGAGGAATCGTCGCTCGACGAGCTGCGCCAGCAGTTCGAGGTGAACGTGTTCGGCGCCGTGGCCGTCGCCAAGGCGGTGCTGCCCTTCATGCGGGCGCGCCGGCGCGGCCACATCCTCAACATCACGTCGATGGGCGGCATCGTGACCTTTCCGGGGCTGGGCTACTACCACGGCAGCAAGTTCGCGCTCGAGGGCATCTCGGAGACGCTGGGCAAGGAGGTGGCGAGCTTCGGCATCCACGTGACTGCCGTGGAGCCCGGCGGCTTCCGCACCGACTGGGCGGGCCGCTCGATGGTGCGCGCACCGCAGACCATTGCCGACTACGCGCCGGTGATGGGCCCGGTGCGCGAGCGGCGGCTGGCGCGCAGCGGCAAGCAGGACGGTGATCCTGTGAAGGCGGCGCGCGCCATGATCCAGATCACCGAGGCCGCGAACCCGCCGGCCCACCTGCTGCTCGGCCCCGACGCGGTGAAAGTGGTGCGCGAGAAGCTCGGCGCGCTGCAGGAGGAGATCAAGGCGTGGGAGGCGCTGTCGGTGTCGACCGACTTCACGCCTGCCGGCGCCTGATCGAGCTGCAAAGGATCAGCGCGGGTCCGTGGCCAGCAGCATCTCGACCATCGAGCGCAGATGGCCCTGCAGCCGCGCCGCTCCGGCCTCGTCGAGCGCCAGCGTGGCCTCGTCCATGTACAGCTTGCGGTTGATCTCGACCTGGATGCTGTGCCGGTGTTCGGCAGGCTTGCCGTGCCGGCGCACCAGTTCCACGCCCTTGTACGGGTGGTTGTAGTCCACGCTGTAGCCGAAGGCGCGCAGGTGCTCGCAGATCTTTTGCGACAGCGCCGGGTCGGCCGTGCTGCCGTCGCGGTCGCCGATCACGAAGTCGGCATGCGCCAGGCCCGGAAAGTCCGTCGCATGGCTGGCCGCGATGGCCGGCATCGAGTGGCAGTTGATGTGGATGCTGTAGCCGTGACGCGCATGCGCCTCGGCTACAGCCTGCGCCACCGCCGCGTGGTACGGCCGCCAGCAGGTGTCGATGCGCTGGCGCACCTCGTCCACCGGGAGCTGGCGGTCGTAGATAGGCAGGCCTTCGTCGGTGAGCTTCCAGATCAGGCCCTTGCCCAGGCGCACCTTCGACAGCACGCGCGGGTCGGTGGAAACCGGATCGGTCCAGGAGCCGTCGAGCATCGTGGTGTCGATCTCGGTCGTGTCGCGGTTGGCGTCGAGATAGCTGCGCGGAAAGTGCGCCTCGATCCAGGCCGCGCCCATGGCGGGCGCGAAGGCGTAGAGCTTCTCGACGTGCGTGTCCTCGGCGCGGCGCAGGGTGGCCAGCTCGCGCACCGTGCGGAAGTCTTCTGGGTAGACGGTGCCGCTGTGCGGGGAGTCGAGCACCAGCGGGGTATGCCCGGCGACGCTCGTCACCTGGGCGCGGGTTTGGATCAGTTTCAGAACAGGATGCATAGGCAGGTGTCGGTCAGTCCAATCGGATGCGGGCGAATTCGGCCACCTTCTTCATCTTCTCGATCTCACCCGCGATCTGCTTCGTGAACTCGGCAGGCGTGGTGCCCGAGGCATACAGCCCCTGCAGCGCAAGGCGCTCGCGCACCGCGTGGTCCTTCAGCGCAGTGGCCACGGCCTGCTGCATGCGCAGCGCGATCTCGGCCGGCGTGCCGGCGGGTGCGACCATGCCGAACCACGAAGGATCGTTGTTGACCGGATAGCCCAGCTCGCCATACGTCGGCACCTCGGGCAGCACGTCGAGCCGGCCGCTCCAGGACACGGCCAGCGCCTTCAGCTTGCCCGACTTCACATGCGGCAGCGACGAGGCCACCTGGTCGAAGTACACCGGCACCTGGCCCGCCAGCACGTCGTTGATGGCCGGGCCCGCACCGCGGTAGGGGATGTGCACCATCGAGGTTCCGGTGCTGCTCTTGAACAGCTCGCCCCACATGTGGCCGATGGTGCCGTTGCCCGGCGTGGCGTACGACACCTTGCCGGGGTTGGCCTTCAGGTACTTCACCAGCTCCGCGAAGCTGCCGACCGGCAGCACGGACGGGTTGATGACGATCACGCCCGGCGCCTTCACCAGCTCGGTCACGGCGACGAAACCCTTGATCGGGTCGTAGGGCAGCTTCTGGTACACGGCCGGGTTCACGCCGTGGGTGGACAGCGTGGCCACGCCGAAGGTCAGGCCGTCGGGCGTGGCGCGTGCCAGTTCGGCCATGCCGATGGAGCCGCCCGCACCGGCGCGGTTGTCGATCACCACGGGCTGCTGGAGGATCTTGCCGAGGGGCTCGCCGAGCACGCGCGCCGTGATGTCGGTGGCGCCGCCGGGCGGGAACGGCACGACGAGGCGAATCGGCTTGCCCTGGGCGAAGGATATTCCTGGCACGATGGAAGCAGCGGCCAGGGTGGAAATGAAGTGACGACGTAGCATGGGTTTCTTCCAATGAAACAGAGAGTGATGGAGCGATTCGCTGCATTACCTGAAGCAAAGGATAGACCAGCTAACATTCCGATCTGGAATGTTTTAATGGGCATCCCGCCATGTCACTCCGCCCATGTCACTGCGCCGTCTCAACCCGCCCCTGAACCTGCTGCGCGCCTTCTCGACCGTCGTTCGCTTCGGCGGTGTCTCGCGCGCGGCCGAGGCGCTGCACCTCACGCAGGGCGCGGTCAGCAAGCAGGTGCAGGAGCTCGAACGCTGGATCGGCGCGCCGCTGTTCGAGCGCAGCCGCAAGCGCCTGGCGCTCACGCCGGCCGGCGAGCGCTACGAGAAGGCGGTGCGCGCCACGCTCGCGCAGCTGGAGGCGGCCACGCTGGAGCTCATTACCAGCGGCGACGGCGGCGGCGCGCTGCACCTGTCCGCCCTGCCCACCTTCGGCGCCAAGTGGCTGATTCCGCGGCTGCCCGACTTTCAGCGCGCGCATCCGCAGATCACGCTGCATTTCGTGCCCTTCGTGCATGGCTATGACTTCGAGCGGCCCGAGCTCGACTGCGCCATTCTTTTCGGCGACGGCCACTGGCCCGGCGCCCGCTCGCACTACCTCGCCGGGCAGGACGTGGCGCTGATCGCCCCGCGCGCCGCGCAGGCCGAGGTGGCCATCCGCACGCCGCAGGACGTGGCGCGCTGCACGCTGCTTCGCCACGTGAGCGTGCCGCAGTCGTGGCTGCAGTGGAGCGAGGCGCATGGCGTGCGCGGGCTCGACCCGCTGGCGGGGCCGCAGTTCGACCAGTTCCAGACCATGATCCGCGCAGTGATGGTCGGCATGGGCGTGGCGCTGGTGCCGCGCTGCCTGGTGCAGGACGAAATCGCTTCCGGGCTTGTGGACGAGCCCTTGCCCGGCGGCGGCTACCGCGGCAACGAGGGCTACTGGTTCTGCTACCCGGAAGGGCGCGGCCAGCTGGCCACGCTCGATCATTTCCGCAGCTGGCTGCTCGCGGAGGTGGATCGCGGCAAAGAGGCGCAGGCGCCTGCTTGATGCCTGCTTAATGCCTGCTTACTCGGGCTTCGCGCCCGAGGCCTTCACCGCCGCGCCCCACACCCCGATCTCGCTCGCCACGAAGCGGTCGAACTCGGCCGGCGTCGTGGGGGCGGGCTCGGAGCCGCGCTCGCGGATGAAGCGCGCCATCTGCTCGCTCTTCAGGATGTCCGTCACTTCACGATTGAGCCGCTCGACGATGTCGGCCGGCGTGCCGCGCGGCGCCATCAGGCCGAGCCAGCCCACGGCCTCGAAGTTCTTGGTGCCTGCCACGCCGCTTTCGCGCACGGTGGGCACGTCGGGCAGCTGCGACGAGCGCGTGGCCGAGGTGACGGCCAGCGCCACCGCCCTGCCCGACTTGATGTGCGGCAGCGCGGCCGTCACCGAGTCGACCATCAGCGGAATCTGGTTGCCCAGGAAGTCCGACTGCGCCGGCCCGCTCCCCCGGTACGGAATGTGCGTGATGAACACATGCGCCGCAGACTTGTACATCTCGCCCGACAGATGCTGCGTGCCGCCGATGCCGGCGCTCGCGTAGCTCAGCCGGCCGGGCTCTGCCTTGGCGCGTGCCGTGAGTTCGGCCAGCGTGCGGATGCCGCTCTCTGGCGTTGCAAGAAACACCAGCGGCACCTTCGCGATCAGCGAGATGCCCGTCAGGTCCTTGCGCGGGTCGAAGCCCGGCTTGGCATAGAGCGTCTGGTTCACAGCCATCGCGCTGCCGGCCACCACCAGCGTGTAGCCGTCGGGCTGCGAGCGCACCACAAACTCGGTGCCGATGTTGCTGCCGGCACCGGCCTTGTTGTCGATGATCACCGGCTGGCCCAGCCGCTTGCCGAGCTGCTCGGCAAGCGCGCGGGCGAAGATGTCGGTGGCCTGCCCCGGCGGAAAGGGCACGACCAGCTTGACCGGCTTGTCAGGCCACGCGGCGGCGTGGGCCAGGCCCGCGCCGCCCAGCAGCGCGACGGCCATCGCAACAACGCTTGCGCTGAAGTGTCTGCGCCGCATGGCTCAGGGCGCCGAGAGGTGCTTGCCCACGATGCCCGCGAGTTCGAACATCGTCACTTGGTCCTTGCCGAACACCGGCTTGAGCTTGGCATCGGCATTGATCGCGCGCTTGTTGGCCGCGTCCTGCAGGCCGTTGGCCTTGATGTAGTCCCACAGCTTCTTGATGACCTCGGTGCGCGCCACCGGTTCGGCGCCGATCACCGCGGCCAGCGAATCGCTGGGCTTCAGGCCCGCGCCGGGCTTGCGCGGTGCCGCGGCCTTCTTCGCTGCCGGTGCCTTCTTGGCGGCGGGCGTCTTCTTCGCAGCAACCTTCTTGGCCGCAGCCGTCTTGCCCGCGGGCGCGGCCTTGCCGAAGGTCTTGCGCGGCGGGAACTTGCTGCCGCCTTCGCGCGGCGCGAACTCGAAGGTCACCTTGCCCTCTTCGGCGTTCCACGTCAGGAAGGCCTTGAAGGCGCGGCGCGTGCGCATGCTCACGAACTTGTCGAGCAGGTCGGTCTTGCCGGTGGCGAGCAGCTTTTCCATCTGCGCGCGTTCCACCGGCTGCTGCAGGATGATCTTGCCGGTCTTGAAGGTGCAGCTCGGCGTGGGCTGTGCATTGGTCGGCACCGACTTCTCGCAGACGTAGTTGCTGCCGTGCTCGAACACCGGCGCACCGCAGACCGGGCATGGGCCCACGGTGTCCTGCTCGCTGAAGTCGACGATCTCGCCGCTGTCTTCGTTCTTGTCGTCGCCGAAGTCGAACTCCAGCTTCCAGTTCTTTGCTTCCTCGTCGAACTTGATGACGATCTCGGAGGTGAAGGGCCAGCCGGCCTTGGAGCGGAAGCCTTCCAGCGGGCCGATGTGCTTGTCGCGCAGCAGCGCCTCGGCCTCGGCCACCTCGAAGGTGCGCCCGGCCGGCGACTTGCCGAACGAGAAACCGCAGGCGTCCTCGCCGGTGCCGCTCTTGCCGGTGCAGGCGTAGCGGCGGTAGTTTTCGCGCACGATGCCGCCGCAGTTGGGGCACGGTGTCTGCAGGGTCGCGTAGTCGCCCGGCACGGTGTCGCGATCGTATTCCTTGGCCTTCTTGACGATGTGCTCGGTCATCGCCGCGATCTCGCGCATGAAGGCGTCGCGGCTGAGCGCGCCCTTCTCCATCTGCGCGAGCTTGTATTCCCACTCGCCGGTCAGCTCGGCCTTGGAGAGTTCTTCCACGCCCAGGCCGCGCAGCAGCGTCATGAGCTGGAAGGCCTTGGCCGTCGGGATCAGCTCGCGGCCTTCGCGCAGCATGTACTTCTCGGTGATCAGGCCTTCGATGGTGGCCGCGCGCGTGGCTGGCGTGCCGAGGCCCTTTTCCTGCATGGCCTCGCGCAGCTCGTCGTCGTCGATGGTCTTGCCCGCGCCTTCCATCGCGCCGAGCAGCGTCGCTTCCGAGTAGCGCGCCGGCGGGCGCGTCTTCAGGCTCTTGATGTCGGCCGACTCGGTGTTCACGATCTCGCCCGGCTTCACCGGCACGAGGCGCTTGCCGTCCTTGTCGTCTTCCTTTTCGTCGTCCTGTGCTTCCTTGCCGTAGATGGCGAGCCAGCCCGGCTTCACCAGCACCTTGCCGTCGGTGCGGAAGGGATACTTCTTGCCGCCCTGCTCCACCGTGCTGATGCGCGTGGTCACCTGGTGCTCGGCGCTCGGGAAGAACACCGACATGAAGCGGCGCACCACGAAGTCATAGAGCTTCTGCTCGGCATCGCTCAGGCCGCTGGGCGCCTGCAGCGTCGGGATGATGGCGAAGTGATCCGACACCTTGGCGTTGTCGAAGATGCGCTTGTTGGGCTTGACGTAGTTGCCATCGACCGCCTGCTGCGCGAACGGCGCCAGGTGCTTCATGCCGCTCGTCGCGAGCATGCCCATGGTCTGCTTGACCACCGGCAGATAGTCTTCGGGCAGCGCGCGCGAATCGGTACGCGGGTAGGTCAGTGCCTTGTGGCGTTCGTAGAGGCTCTGTGCCAGCGCCAGCGTGGTCTTGGCGCTGAAGCCGAAGCGGCCGTTGGCCTCGCGCTGCAGCGAGGTCAGGTCGAACAGCGCGGGCGAGGCCTGCGTGGTGGGCTTGCTCTCTTCCGTCACCGTGGCGGGCTTGCCGCGCGAGGCGTCGGCGATGGCGCGGGCTTCCTGCTCGTTCCACACGCGGTCGGCGCGCTGTTCGGAGTCGGGCTCGCCGTTGGCCAGGAGCGGCGCGTTGGCCTTCTTCCAGTCGGGGTTGAACCACTTTCCCGGGTACTCGCCGGCCTCGGCCGCGAAGCTGCCGTGGATTTCCCAGTAGTCGCGCGAGACGAACTTGCGGATCTGCTCCTCGCGCTCCACAACGACGGAGAGAGTCGGCGTCTGCACGCGGCCCACGGTCGTGAGGAAGAAGCCGCCGTCGCGCGAATTGAACGCGGTCATGGCGCGCGTGCCGTTGATGCCCACCAGCCAGTCGGCCTCCGAACGCGAGCGCGCAGCGTCGGCCAGGCCCTGCATCTGCTTTTCGGTGCGCAGCGCGTCGAAGCCGTCGCGAATGGCCTGCGGCGTCATCGACTGCAGCCACAGGCGCTTGACCGGCTTGTGAAGGCCCGCCTTGCCGCCGGCGTATTGCTCGATCAGGCGGAAGATCAGCTCGCCCTCGCGCCCGGCGTCGCAGGCATTGATGAGCTGCGTCACGTCCTTGCGCTTGGCCTGCTTGACCACGGCGTTCAGGCGCGTCTTCGTCTTGTCGACCGGCTTGAGGTCGAAATGAGGCGGGATCACCGGCAGGTTGGCAAAGCTCCATTTGCCTCGCTTGACGTCGAACTCCTCGGGCGCCTGGATTTCGACCAGGTGACCGACAGCGCTGGTCACGACATAGGTGTCGTTCTCGAAATGCTCGTCATGTTTGTCGAATTTCCCTGCAACCGGCGTGAGGGCACGGACGATGTCCTGTGCCACCGACGGCTTTTCTGCGATTACCAAAGTCTTTGTCATCTAAGGGCTCTCTATACTCTGCGGCTTCCCGCGTGCGCACGCGCACACGCGCATGTGTGCATATTCAAACTAACAGACTTCGGCGATGCCTTCCAAATCCCCACTTTCCGCCGGTCGCCGAATCCAGACGCGGCGCTCGAATGTCCATGGCAACGGCGTGTTCGCCGTGCAGGACCTGGCCGAGGGCGAAACGCTGATCGAATACAAGGGCGAAGTCATCAACTGGAAGGAGGCGCTGCGCCGCCATCCGCATGACCCGGCCCAGCCGAATCACACCTTCTACTTTCACATCGACGACGGGCGTGTGATCGACGGCAACGTCAAGGGCAACGCCGCCCGCTGGATCAACCACTCGTGCGAGCCGAACTGCGAAGCCGACGAGGTCGATGGGCGCGTTTATATCAAGGCGCTGCGCAACATCTCCGCCGGCGAAGAGCTCAACTACGACTACGGCCTGATCATCGATGAGCCGTACACGCCGAAGCTTCTGTCCGAATTTCCTTGCTGGTGCGGCTCGGAGCAGTGCCGCGGCACGCTGCTGACGCCCAAGGACGATGAGGACGAAAAGAAGAAAAAGAAGAAAAAGAAGAAGGCTGAAAAGAAAAAGGCCGAGAAGAAAGAAGCCAGGAAGGCGGAAAAGAAGGCCGACAAAAAAGCCGAGAAGAAATCCGAAAAGAAGGCGGAGAAAAAATCCGCCAAGAAGGAAAAGTCCGCCGAGGACTGACCATGAGCAGCAGCACCTCGGCCGCCTGGTTCGAAGACCGGATCGCCGCGTCGGTCGCTCCGCTGCTGCCCGGCTTCGCGGTCGAGGCCGTGGCCGAAATCGATTCCACCAACACCGAGCTGATGCGCCGCGCGCGCGCCGGCCGCATCGAGCCCGTGCTGCTCGTGGCCGAGCGCCAGACCGCGGGGCGCGGCCGTCTCGGGCGGCCCTGGCAGAGCGCGCCGCAGCAGGAAGAATCGGCCTCGTTGACCTTCTCGCTCGGCCTGCCTCTGGCGCCTGCCGACTGGTCGGGCCTGTCGCTCGCCGTTGGTGTCAGCGTGGCCGAAAGCCTCGATCCCTCGGGCGCACACAAGGTCGGCCTCAAGTGGCCCAACGACGTGTGGGTGAACGACTGCAAGCTGGTCGGCATCCTCATCGAAACCGCGCTGCCGTCCGCCGGCCGCGCCGATGCGCCGCGCTATCTCGTGATCGGCATCGGTATCAACATCGGCGCGCGCGAAGGCGACGGCATGCGTACGCCGCCGGCCTGGCTGCGCCAGTGGCACCCCGAGGCCAATGCGCCCGAAGTGCTGCGCGAACTGGCCGAGCCGTTGGTGCGCAGCGTGCTCGAATTCGAGGCCAGGGGCTTCGCGTCCTTTGCCGAGCGCTTTGCAGCACGCGACGTGCTGCGGGGCCGCGAAGTGGTGCTCAGCGACGGCACCGCCGGCCTGTGCGAAGGCGTGGCCTGGGGCGGCGAGCTGCAGGTGCGCACCGACGCCGGCCTGCAGCTGATTTCCAGCGACGAAGTGAGCGTGCGCCCTCGCGGCATGACCCTCTGACACGTATGAAGCTGCGCCTGCTCCTCATCGTCCTGCTGCTGGCCAATGCCGGCTATTTCTTGTGGGCGCGCGGCGATCTTGCCGGCTTCGGCCTGGCTCCGGCCGCGCTCAACGAGCGAGAGCCGCAGCGCATGTCGCGCCAGATCCACCCCGAGTGGCTGCAGATCCGCAAGGAAGCGAAGCCGGGCGCGCCTGCGCCCTGACTTCCCTGGTCAATCAAGGTGCCGCTTCGCCCTCGAAGCGCACTGTGAACAGCGCGCCCGGCGGCTGCTTGCCGGGATGCGCATCCTCCAGCTTCACTTGCGCGCGATGCTGGTTCGCGATCTCCAGCACGATCGGCAGCCCCAGCCCCGAACCGTCGGCCTCGTTGCCGAGCACGCGGTAGAAGGGCTCGAACACCAGCTCGCGGTCGACCTCGGCGATGCCGGGGCCGTTGTCCTCCACCTGCAGCAGCAGCACGTGGCCGAAGGGGTCGGCCAGCACGCGCACGGTGATCAGGCCAGGGCGCTCCGGCGTCGAGGGCGTGTAGTTGATCGCGTTGTCGACCAGGTTGCGCACCAGCTCTTTCAGCAGCGTCGCGTTGCCGTCGAACATTACGCCCGGTGCGCCGGCTTCCGCGCCGTCGTAGCCCAGGTCGATGCGCTTCTCGATCGCGCGCGGCACGGCCTCGCGCACCACCTCGATGGTGAGCTTCGCCAGATCGCAGGGCTGGTGGTGCGCATTGGCGCTGTTGCCTTCGGCGCGCGCCAGCGACAGCAGCTGGTTCACCGTGTGCGTGGCGCGCTTGCTCGCGCGGCCGATCTGCTTGAGCGATTGCTTGAGCTCGTCGGCATTGGCGCCTTCGCGCTGCGCCAGGTCGGCTTGCATGCGCAGGCCCGCGAGCGGCGTCTTCAGCTGGTGCGCCGCGTCGGCCAGAAAGCGCTTCTGCGTGCCGATCGAATCGTTGAGCTTGTCGAGCAGTTCATTCACCGACGACACCAGCGGCACCACTTCCAGCGGCACCGACGATTCGTCGAGCGGGCTCAGGTCGCCCGGGCGCCGCTCGCGGATGCGTGCCTCCACCACCGACAGCGGCTTGATGCCGCGCACCAGCGCCAGCCAGATCAGCAGCACTGCCAGCGGCAGGATGGCGAACTGCGGCAGCAGCACGCCCTTGATGATCTCGGCCGCGAGCACCGACTGCTTCTCACGCGTCTCGGCCAGCTGCAGCAGCGTGGGCGGCACGTCGTCGGTGCCGCTGGCGATCCACATCGAGGCCACGCGCACTTCCTTGCCATGCAGGGCGCTGTTGTGCAGGAACACCTGGCCGGCCGGCAGCGGCTCGTCGAGGCCGGGCATCGGAATGTCGCGCTCGCCGCTCAGCAGCGTGTCGTGGCCGTCGAGCAGCTGGTAGTACACGTGGCCGGCGTCGTCGGCCCGCAGGATCTCGCGCGCCGATTGCGACAGCACGAACTGCGTATGCCCTTCCTTCACCGTCACCAGTTCGGCCAGGGCCTTCACGTTGTGTTCGAGCGCGCGGTCGAAGGGCGCGTTGGCAATGCCCTGCGCCACCAGCCAGGTGACGCCGATGCTCACCGGCACCAGCAGCAGCAGCGGCGTGAGCATCCAGTCGAGGATCTCGCCGAAAAGCGAGCGCTGCGCACGCTGGAAGAGCTTCATCGCGCCGAGTCCTCCGGCGTGCCGCCGCCCGCGCGTGGCGGCTGCCGCGTCGTCGTCACTGGATCTTTTCGAGGCAGTAGCCCAGCCCGCGCACCGTCGCGATGCGCACCGGCCCCTTCTCGATCTTCTTGCGCAGGCGGTGGATGTAGACCTCGATGGCGTTGAGGCTCACCTCCTCGCCCCATTCGCACAGGCGGTCGACCAGCTGGTCCTTGCTCACCAGCCGGCCGGCGCGCTGCAGCAGCACTTCGAGCAGCCCCAGTTCGCGCGCCGACAGCTCGATCATCTTGCCGTCGATGGTGGCCACGCGGCCGGCCTGGTCGTACACCAGCGGGCCGTGGCGGATCGCGTTGCTGGTGGTGCCCATGCCGCGCCGCGTGAGGGCGCGCACGCGCGCTTCGAGCTCCTGCAGGCTGAAGGGCTTGGCCATGTAGTCGTCGGCGCCGTGGTCCAGGCCCTTGACGCGTTCCTCGACGCTGTCGGCCGCGGTGAGCACCAGCACCGGCAGCTGCGAGCCGCGCGCGCGCAGGCGCTTGAGGATCTCGATGCCGTGCAGGCTGGGCAGCCCGAGGTCGAGGATCAGCAGGTCGAACTCGTCATGGGTCATGAGCGCGGTGTCGGCCTGCGAGCCGTTCGCCACGTGGTCGACCGCCGCGCCCGAGGTGCGCAGGCTGCGCAGCAGGGCATCGGCCAGCACCTGGTCGTCTTCGGCAATCAGAATCCGCATGCGTCACCTCCGGCCTGTTCGAGCGCCGAAACGGCGCCGTTCACATTTGTCTCTGGGGCGAGTCTAGCCCGCTGTGTAGGCTTCCAGTCCGATGGTTACCACGGTGGCGATCTCGTCGCCGACGCTGCTTCGGAACTCGCTCTCGGCCTGCGTCACCGCGCTGCGGAAGGCGTCTAGCCAGGCCAGCCCGTCGGCGGTGAAGAGCACGCGCCGCGCCCGCGCGTCGAGCGGATCGGGCCCGCGCGTGACCAGCCCCCAGGCCTCGCACTGGTCGACCAGCGCCCCCATTGCCTGCTTGGTCATGCCGGCGCGCTCGGCCAGCTCCGTGAGGCGCGAGCCCTCACGCGCCAGGTGCCGCGTGATGTGGATGTGCGCCGCGCTCACCTGCGCGCGCGCCGCGAGGTTCGACAGCGCCAGCGGCACGTCGACGTCGTGCGCCATCAACTCCAGCACGCGCTCGTCGAAGCGGCGCATGGCGTGGCCGAGCAGGCGGCCCAGGTGGGTCTGGCGCCAGGCATCGGGGTCGGTCGGGAAAGCGGCTTCAGCCATGGCGGCAAATGGTAAAGCAAACTGACCAAAAAATGGGTTTACGCCAACCCATCAGCCCCTACACTACTGTTCAAGCATCCAGCCTGTAGTTAAAAGCAGATCGGATGAAACCCAACACAAACCGTTGATTTTCAAGGAATTTCCACATGGACGCAGTCGTCAAGGGCGCAAGCATCTCGGTCGCCAACAGTGAAAAAGCCAAGGCGCTGCAAGCCGCGCTGGCCCAGATCGAAAAGCAGTTCGGCAAGGGCACGATCATGCGGCTCGGCGAAGGCGAGGCGCTCGAAGACATCCAGGTGGTCTCCACCGGCTCGCTGGGCCTGGACATCGCGCTGGGCGTCGGCGGCCTGCCGCGCGGCCGCGTGATCGAAATCTACGGCCCGGAATCGTCGGGCAAGACCACGCTCACGCTGCAGGTCATTGCCGCCATGCAGAAGCAGGCCGGCACCTGCGCCTTCGTCGATGCCGAGCACGCGCTCGACGTGCAGTACGCCCAGAAGCTCGGCGTGAACCTGTCCGACCTGCTGATCAGCCAGCCCGACACCGGCGAGCAGGCCCTTGAAATCGTCGACTCGCTGGTGCGCTCCGGCGCCGTCGACCTGATCGTCATCGACTCGGTCGCCGCGCTCACGCCCAAGGCTGAAATCGAAGGCGAAATGGGCGACTCGCTGCCCGGCCTGCAGGCCCGCCTGATGAGCCAGGCGCTGCGCAAGCTCACGGCCACGATCAAGAAGACCAACTGCATGGTCATCTTCATCAACCAGATCCGCATGAAGATCGGCGTGATGTTCGGCTCGCCCGAAACCACCACCGGCGGCAACGCGCTGAAGTTCTACGCCTCGGTGCGCCTGGACATCCGCCGCATCGGCACCATCAAGAAGGGCGACGAGGCCATCGGCAACGAAACCAAGGTGAAGGTGGTGAAGAACAAGGTCTCGCCCCCGTTCAAGACGGCGGAGTTCGACATCCTGTTCGGCGAAGGCATCAGCCGCGAAGGCGAGATCATCGACATGGGCGTGACCGCCAAGATCGTCGACAAGTCGGGCGCCTGGTATGCCTACAACGGCGAGAAGATCGGCCAGGGCCGCGACAACGCCCGAGAGTTCCTGCGCGAGAACCCCGAGCTGTCGCGCGAGATCGAGAACAAGGTGCGCGAGTCGCTGGGCATCCCGCTGCTGGCCGCCGATGCTGGCGCCACGCCAGAGAAGCCGCAGAAGGCTGCCAAGGCCGAGAAGGCCGACAAGGGCGAATAAGCCAGAGCGCGGCTCCCCGGGGGCCGCGCGAGCGACCCCCGAATGGCATTCAACGCCCCGTCCCTCAAAGGCCGCGCACTGCGCCTGCTGAGCCAGCGCGAACATTCGCGCGCGGAGCTGGAGCGCAAGCTGGCAAAGCATGAAGAAGAGCCCGGCACGCTGGCGAAGGCGCTCGATGAGCTGGCAGCGAAAGACTTCATCAGCGAGCCGCGCGTGGTGGCCTCGGTGCTCAACCAGCGCGCTGCCCGCTCGGGCGCGCTGCGGGTAAAGCAGGAGCTGCAGGCCAAGGGCATCGCGCCCGAGGCCATTGCCGAAGCGATAGCTGGTCTGCAGGAAACAGAAGTCGAACGCGCCACGGCCCTGTGGCGCCACCGCTTCGATGCGCCGCCCGCCGATGCGAAGGAGCGGGCCAAGCAGATGCGATTCCTGATGGCGCGCGGTTTTTCGGGCGCCGTCGTGTCCAAGGTACTCAGGAGCGATTTCGATGAAACCGACGAATGAAGACCACGCCGCGCAGTCCCGCGTCATCACTCAGCGCGTGCAGTGCGAATGGCGCCGCGCCTATGTGCTGGCGGCAGATCCGAAGCGCTTGCCCGACTGGGCCAGCGGCCTCGCCAAGAGCGCGCTGGTGCCGCATGGCGACCACTGGATCGTGCGCACGCCCGAGAGCGGCGAGGCCCGCATGCGCTTCGCGCCGCGCAACGATCTCGGTGTGCTCGACCACTGGGTCGCGCCCGAAGGCGTGCCCGAGGTCTACCTGCCGTTTCGCGTGATCGGCGTTGCGCCGGACGCCTGCGAGCTGCAGTTCACGCTGCTGCGCCAGCCGCACATGGACGATTCGGCCTTCGAGCGCGATGCGCAGTGGATCGCCCGCGACCTGCAGGCGCTGCGCAACCTGCTCGAAGCAGACTGACTGACAGCCTCAGCCGCGCACCACGATCGGAGCGAACTTGCGCCGCGCCTTCAGCTGGTCGGCATCCCACTCGATGCCCAGCCCCGGCGTCTCCGGCGCCACCGCATGGCCGCCTTCGATGCGCAGCCGGCTCGTCGTGAGGTCGTCGAGCTGCGGGATGTATTCCACCCAGCGCGCATTCGGCACCGCCGCGCACAGGCTCACGTGCAGCTCCATCAGGAAGTGCGGGCACATCGCGATGTTGTGCGCCTCCGCGAGGTGCGCAATCTTCAGCCACGGCGTGATGCCGCCCACGCGCGCCACGTCGGCCTGCACGATGGAGCAGGCGCCCTGCTGGATGTATTCCGCGAACTGCGAGGGGTGGTACATCGATTCGCCCACCGCGATCGGCACGCTGGTGCTCGCCAGCAGCTGCGCGTGCCCGCGCACGTGCTCGGCCGGCATCGGCTCCTCGAACCATGCCAGGTCGAGCGGCGCGTACTGGCGCGCGCGGCGAATGGCCTCTGCCGCGGTGAAGCTCTGGTTGGCATCGACCATCAGCTCGAAGTCCGCCCCCACGGCCTCGCGCACAGCCGAAAGGCGCGCGATGTCCTGCGCCACATGCGGCTTGCCGACCTTGATCTTCGCGCCGAGAAAGCCGTCGGCCTTCGCAGCGAGTGTCTGCTCGACGAGTTGTGCGGGCTCGATGTGCAGCCAGCCGCCCTCGGTCGTGTAGACCGGCACGCGCGCCTGCGCACCACCGGCCAGCCGCCACAGCGGCAGCCCCGCCGCGCGCGCGTTGCGGTCCCACAGCGCAGTGTCGATGGCCGCCAGCGCCAGGCTGGTGATGGCGCCCACGGCGGTCGCGTGCGTGTGGAAGAACAGGTCGCGCCAGATGGCTTCGTACTGCTGCGGGTCGCGCCCGATCAGGCGCGGCACCAGGTGGTCGTTCAGCAGCGCCACGATGGACGAGCCGCCCGTGCCGATGGTGTACGTGTAGCCCGTGCCCGACGAGCCGTCGTCGCAGCGCACGGTGACCATCACGGTCTCCTGCGTCACGAAGGACTGGATCGCGTCGGTGCGCTTGACCTTGGGCGCGATGTCGATCTGCGCGATTTCTACCTGGTCGATCTTCGCCATCGTGCTCAGGCTCCGTTGCGCATCACGTCCGCGGGCAGGTCGGCGCCGTGGAATTTCTTGTAGATGGTGTTGAGCTCGCCGCTCTTGAGCTGCGCCTTCACGAACTCGTCGAGCTTGGCCTTCAGGCGCGGCTCGTTCTTGCGCATGCCGATGGCCAGCATGTTGACCTTCATCGTGAACTTCGGCTCCATCTGCTTGGCAGGGTTCTTCTCGTTGATGGTCTTCAAGAGCGGCGGCGCGGTCGCGAAGATGTCGGCCTGTCCGCTCACCACGGCGGTGATGGAGGTGGCGTCGTCGTCGAAGCGCACGATCTGCGCGCCGGCCGGCAGGATCTTCGTCACTTCCTGGTCGTTGGTGGTGCCGCGCGTGGCAATCACTTTCTTGCCCGCCAGGTCGGCCGGGCCGGTGATGCTCATGCTCTTGGGCGCGCCCACCACGGCCAGGATGGCGGCATAGGGCACAGAGAAGTCGACGACCTTCTCGCGCTCCGGCGTGACCGACATGCTGGAGATCACGATGTCTGCCTTGTCGGTCTGCAGGAAGGGAATGCGGTTGGCGCCGGTGGTGGGCACGATCTCCAGTTCGAGGCCCAGGCTCCTGGCCAGCAGGCGCGCGGTCTCGACGTCGGAGCCGGTGGCGTTGAGCTTCTCGTCCTTCAGGCCGTAGGGCGGCACTGCGAGGTCGATGGCCACGCGGATCTTCTTGGCGGCGGTGATGGTGTCGAGCTGGTCAGCGTGCGCCGCACCTGCAAAGCCGAGGGCCAGCACGAGCGCGGACAGCAGTGCGCCGCGGCGCTTGAACGAGAGGGAAGAAGTCATCGAAGGTCTCCTGGAGTTGTCTGAAAAGAAAATCAAAGCCCGGTGCCGATGAACTGGCGCAGCTCGGGCGTCTGCGGGTCGCTGAGGATGCCGGCGTCGCCTTCCTCCCACACCAGCCCCTGGTGCATGTAGATGACCTTGTCGGCCACGCCGCGCGCGAACGCCATCTCGTGCGTGACGAGGATCATGGTCATGCCCTCGGCAGCGAGCTTTTCCATCACCTTGAGCACTTCGCCGGTGAGCTGCGGGTCGAGCGCGGAAGTCACTTCGTCGAACAGCATCAGCTGAGGCTTCATCGCGAGCGATCGCGCGATGGCCACGCGCTGCTGCTGGCCGCCCGAGAGCTGCTCCGGGTAGGCGTCGGCCTTCTCGGCCAGGCCCACGCGTTCGAGCACTTCCATGGCGATGGCGCCGGCTTCCGATGCGCTCATCTTCTTCACCGACTGCGGCGCGAGCGTGATGTTCTGCTTCACCGTGAGGTGCGGGAACAGGTTGTAGCTCTGGAACACGATGCCCACGTCCTTGCGCAGGTCGCGCAGGTTCAGCGCCGGGTCGTGCACCGCGTGGCCGCAGCACTGGATGGTGCCGCTGTCGATGGTCTCCAGCCGGTCGATGCAGCGCAGCGCGGTGCTCTTGCCCGAGCCGCTCTGGCCGATGATGGCCACCACCTGCCCGCGCGTCACCGAGAACGACACGCCCTTGAGCACATGCAGCTTGCCGAAGTGCTTGTGGACGTCGTTGAGTTCAACCACGGGCTGCATTGAGCTTCCTTTCAAGGGCGCGACTCCATCGCGACAGCGGATAACAAAGAATGAAATACAGGACCACCGCGCACCCGAAATACAGGAAGGGCTGGAACGTCGAGTTGTTCAGCACCTTGGCGTTGTAGGAAAGCTCGGCATAGCCGACCACCAGCGACGCGATCGACGTGTTCTTGATGATCTGCACCAGGAAGCCCACTGTGGGCGGCGTCGCGATGCGCAGCGCCTGCGGCAGGATCACGCGGCGCATGCGCTCCCAGCGGGTGAGCGCCAGGCACTCGGCGGCTTCCCACTGGCTGCGCGGCACGGACTGGATGCAGCCGCGCCAGATCTCGCCCAGGAAGGCGCTCGCATAGATGGTGATGGCCAGCGCTGCCGCGACGATCGCCGGCACCGAGCCGATGCCCGCGATGTTGGGTCCGAAGAAGCACACGCCCATGAGCACCAGCAGCGGCGTGCCCTGGATGACCTGGATGTAGCCCGCCGCAATGCGCCGCACCGCCTTCACCGGCGACACGCGCGCCAGCGCCACCGCCAGTCCGATGAGCCCGCCGCCCACGAACGCAAGCGCCGAGAGCTGTACCGTGCCCCACGCGCCCATCAACAAAAAGCCGAAGTGATCGATTGGCATGAAGGTCATGTCGAAACCTCTTTCGCCCGCCTCACAGCGGCGTGCCCAGCTTGCGCCGGCGCGGGAAGATCAGCATGCCCAGCAGCCAGAAGCCCAGGCGCATGGCGTACGACAGCGCCAGGTACACCACCCACAGCACGATGAAGATCTCGAAGTTGCGGAAGGTGTCCGACTGGATGCGGTTGGCCACGCCGAAGAGCTCTTCCGCGCCGATCGACGACATGATGCTGGAGGCCAGCATCAGCAGCACGAACTGGCTGGCGAGCGCCGGGTACACGCGCTCCACCGCGGGCCGCAGGATCACGTGCCAGAACACCTGCAGCTTCGACAGGCCCAGGCATTGCGCCGCCTCGAGCTGGCCCTTGTGGATCGACTCGATGCCCGCGCGGATGATCTCGCAGCTGTACGCGCCGATGTTCACCACCAGCGCCAGCACCGCGCCCACCATGATCGGCATCGTCACGCCGGCACTGGAGAGGCCGAAGATGAGGAAGTAGCTCTGGATCAGCAGCGGCGTGTTGCGGATGGCTTCCACGTAGCCGCCCGTCAGGCGCCGCAGCCAGCCGTGGCGGCTGTTGCGCCCCAGTGCGCAGACCGTGCCCAGCGCAAAGCCCAGCACCGTCGCGATGAAGGACAGCTGCACGGTGGTCCACGCGCCTTCGAGCAGCAGCGGCCACTGCTCGAGCACGGGCATGAAGTCGAACTGGTAGTTCAATGCGTTGGGCTCCGGAAGTCCAATGGAAGAAAGCAGGGGAGGGTGCCGCTCACGCAGCGCGAGCAATGCTGGCGAGCGGCAGGCACGAAGGGCCGAGCGGTTCGAAGGCCTTGTAGGTCAGGATGAATTCGCGATGTCCCAGCGCCTCGGACTTGGTGGCCGCGCCGTCGGCAACGCTGCGCACAGCGTCGAAGATCTCCTGGCCCACCTCCTGCAGCGTGCCGCGCCCTTCGAGGATGCGGCCGGCATCGACGTCCATGTCCTCGCCGAGCTGGCGGTAGGTGTCGGGGTTGGCGCAGACCTTGATGACGGGCGACACGGCAGAGCCCACCACAGAGCCGCGGCCCGTGGTGAACAGGATGAGGTGCGCGCCGCAGGCGATGAGTTCGACGATCTCTGCGTTGTCGCTGATGTTCGGAAAGCCGAAGCGCGGCTCGCCGTCGGGCACCACGTCGAGCAGGTAGAGGCCGCCCTGCGGCGGAACGTCGCCCGGCTTCACGATGCCGTTGATGGGCGAGGCGCCGCTTTTCGCATATGCGCCCAGCGATTTTTCCTCGATGGTCGAGAGGCCGCCGTCGGCATTGCCCGGCGCGAAGCTGCCGTGGCCCATGGTGCTGTAGTAGCGCGCGGCCTTGTTCACGCATTCGACGATGGCCTCGCCGAGCTCCGGCGTGGCGGCGCGGCGCTGCATGTGGAATTCGCAGCCGATCAGCTCGCCGGTTTCCTCGAAGATGCAGCGCGCGTCCTGTTCGATCAGCAGGTCGAAGGCGCGGCCCACGGCCGGGTTGGCGGTGATGCCGCTGGTGCCGTCGGAGCCGCCGCAGATCGTGCCCACCACGAGCTCGCTCAGGTTCATGGGCACGCGCTGCTGCTGCGCGAGTTCGGCCAGCGCCCACTGCACCCACTGCGTGCCCTCGCGGATGGTGGTGCGCGTGCCGCCCTTCTTCTGGATGGTGAGCGTGTGCACCGGCCGGCCCGATGCGGCAACGGCCTCTTCGAGCTTGCGCTTGTTCATGCTCTCGCAGCCCAGCGAGATCAGCAGCGCCGCGCCCACGTTGGGGTGCGTGGCAATGGCTTGCATCATGCGTTCGGCGTACTCGTTCGGGTAGCAGCCGGGGAAGCCGACGAGATGCACTTCCGATTCACCGTCCTGCTGGCGGAAGTTGAGCGTGATCTCGCGGGCCACGTGGTGCGCGCACTCGACGAGGTAGGCCACGACCACGACGTTGCGAATGCCCTTGCGGCCGTCGGCGCGCGGGAATCCGTTGATCTTGAAATTGGGAGCGTTCATGCGGGGAGGGCGCCTCAGGCGTGGCCGACGAAGGTCTTGCCCTCGTCCAGCGTGTAGGTGGGCGTGTAGTCGCTGTCGAGGTTGTGCGTGTGGATGTGTTCGCCGGCCTCTACGGCCAGGCGCAGGCTGCCGATGACGGCGCCGTACTTCAGCACCTTCTCGCCGGCCGCGATGGCATGGCGCGCGAGCTTGTGGCCCAGGCCGATTTCTTTCGGCAGGGTCACGGCGCCGTCTTCGAGCTGCACGGACGTGCCGGCGGCAAGGCGGGTGCAGGCGATCAGGCAGTTGTCGCCGGGCGAGAGCAGCACCAGCCGGGCGTCGATGGATTGCGGGTTCGACATCCGGCGCTCAGAACTTGCGGTACTTCAGGTAGGCCTCTTGCGGGTCGGTGCCCGCGAGGATGGCGGTGCGCACGAGGTTTTCGCGGCCCATCATGTGTTCGGCCTCGGTAACGATGGCTTCGGCCTGCGCGAGCGGCAGGCAGATCACGCCATCGGTGTCGGCCAGCAGCAGGTCGCCGGGGTTCACCGTGACGTCGCCGATGCGCACCGGCACGTCCATCGCGTCTGGCAGCCAGTAGCCGACGATGTCGCGCGGCGTGAAGTAGCGGTGCCACACCTGGAAGCCCTGCTGCAGGATGAATTCGGCGTCGCGCACGCCGCCGTCGGCGATCACGCCCAGCACGCCCTTGCGGCCCAGCGTCTCGGCCGAGAGCTCGCCCATGTGCGACACCGTCGAGTCGTTCGGCTGGATCACGGCGATGTGGCCGGGCTTGGCACGCGAGAGAAAGCCGGTCCACGCCATCAGCGTCTCGTGCGGATCGGCCGTGGGGTCGACGCGGCCGTTCACCGTGAAGGCCGGCCCGCACATCTTCTGGCCGGCGATCAGCGGGCGCAGCGTGGGCGGCAGCGTGAAGTCGCGCAGGCCCGCGGCGCGCATCACGTCGTGGAGGATGCCCGTGTAGCAGGCTTGCAGGCGGGTGAGCAGCGAGGAGGGTGCTTGGGCCATGGGTGAATCTCGTTTTCTTAGGTAAAACTACTTTTCACAGATGAGGTTAGCAGCAGGCCTTCGAATGGAAGCTGGGGTTTGCGCCAATTCAAGGGTATTCACCAATGATTGAGCGACCGATCCCGGGTTTTTGAGGGGATGCAAAGGCTTGCGGGTCGCGTATATTTGATTTCATCAGTGAAATTGATATTTCACATATGCGCCGACACTCACTCAAAGGACATCGCCAATGACTTCTCGCGTTCAGGGAAAGAACATCCTCGTCACCGCTGCCGGCAAGGGCATCGGCCGCGCCAGCGCACTGGCGCTGGCGCGCGAAGGCGCCGCCGTATGGGCCACCGACGTGGACGAAGCCGCGCTGGCCGAACTCGCAGCGCTGGCTCGTGAAGAGGGCCTGTCGGGCCTGAAGACCGCCACGCTCAACGTGCGCGACAGCGCCGCGCTGCAGGCCTTCGCGCAGACCGCGGGGCGGCTCGACGTGCTCTTCAACTGCGCCGGCTTCGTGCACAGCGGCAACATCCTGGCCTGCGAGGAAGCCGACTGGGACTTCAGCATGGACCTCAATGTGAAGTCGATGTACCGCACCATCCGCACCTTCCTGCCGGCGATGCTGGAGCGCGGCGGCTCGATCATCAACATGGCCTCGGCCGCGTCGAGCGTGAAGGGCGTGCCGAACCGCTTTGTCTATGGCGCCTCGAAGGCCGCGGTCATCGGGCTGACCAAGGCGGTGGCCGCCGACTTCATCCAGCAGGGCGTGCGCTGCAATGCCATCTGCCCGGGCACGGTCGAATCGCCCTCGCTGCGCGACCGGATCGCGGCCCAGGCCGAGCAGGCCGGCGCCGACGAAGCCGCGGTGCGCGCCGCCTTCGTGGCGCGCCAGCCGCTCGGGCGCGTCGGCAAACCGGAAGAAATTGCTGCGCTGGTGGTGTACCTGGCTTCCGACGAGTCGGCCTTCACCACCGGCGCGATCCATATGATCGACGGTGGATGGTCGAACTGAGCAGGGAACAATGAAGCAAGCACCAGCGCCGGAAGAACTACAGAGTCAGGAAGAGGCCGCGCCCGAAGGGGAGGGCGCGCTGCGCTATGCCGCGCCGGCGCTCGAGAAGGGGCTGGACATCCTGGAGGCGCTGGCCGACAGCGCCACCGGCTACACGCTGAACGAGCTGGCGCAGAAGGTCGGGCGCAAGGTCAGCGAGATCTTTCGCATGGCGGTGACGCTGCAGCGGCGCGGCTATGTGCAGGTCGACGAGAACGACCGCTACACGCTCACACTGCGCATGTTCGAACTGGCGCATCGCCAGCAACCGCTGAAAAGCCTGGTGAGTGCGGCGCTGCCGCTCTTGCGCGAGCTGGCCAACCGGGCGCGCCAGTCGTGCCACCTCACCATGTACCAGGGCGGGCGCGTGGTGGTCATCGCGCAGGTCGAGAGCCCCGAGCGCTGGTCGTTCGGGCTCAAGGTGGGGGTGGTGATGGGGCTGACGGATACGTCGTCAGGCCACGTGCTGCTGGCGTTCCGCGACGAAATCGATCGCGCCCGCATGCTGCGCGCCCACATCGGTGTGGAAGGCGAACTCGACATGGACCCGGGCGAGCTCTTCGCGATCCTGCAGGAGGTGCGCGAGCGCGGCTACTCGGCCATGCCGAGCAAGCAGACGCGCGGCATCACCAACATCGCGTTCCCGGTGATGGGGGCGGCCGACCACGTGATCGCGTCGATCAACGTGCCGTACATCGAGCGCATCGACCAGAAGTCGGCGCCGGACGTGGTGCAGGTGCGCGGCATCGTCGGCAACATCTCCGCGCGCCTGTCGGCGCTGATGGGGGCCAGCGGCTACAACGACAACGAGTAGCGCCGGCTCGCTCGCTCAGTTGGCTTCGGGCGAGTCGTCGAGCGACGGCATCTCGCTCTTGTGCGCGGCGATGTCGCGCACGTTCTTCTGCACGGCCACAGCGCCGAACAGGCTCAACAGGAAGGCCATGGCGTAGAAGCCCTTTTCGCTCGCGGCCAGCGTGGCGTTGAAGAGGCCGACGGCGAGCAGCGCCACCGACAGCAGCAGCGAGATCCAGCACAGGCCGTAGTAGATGCCGGTGACGGCGGTGCCTTCGAGGCGGTCGCGCACGGTCTTCTGCAGCGACACGGCGGCGAACAGGCCGTACATCAGGATGGTGAAGTAGTAGCCCTTCTCGTTGAGCTGCATGGAGGCGTTCCACAGCCCGATCAGGTAGACGATGGCGCCGATGAGCAGCGCGGCCCAGGATGCGGCGACGAATGCCGCGGTCGGTTTCTGGAATTTGACGGCCATGAAGTCCTCCTCGTGTGGTTGGTGCGCGATTATGGTGTGGGGCGCCGATGGCATGATCCGCGGCAGGCCGCCGGATTGCACGGCAAGCAGTCGAGCAGAACGGCCGTCAATCAACGGAGGAGTTTTTCCATGTCATCCGACCCCGTCGGCCAGCCGTCTCTCGTTCGCACCGGCGCCAAGGCCGGCTTGTCTTTCGCCGGTTCCGTGATCAAGGGAGGCCTGCTCGGCGTCATCCTGGGCGGCGGCGTTTTCTTCTTCTATCTGAGCCAGTTGCAGGGGCCGGGCAATACGGCTGCGCGTGCCGGTGGAGCCGGCGCCATCGTCGCGCTCATCACCTCGCCGCCGCTGCTGGTAGCGGTCTTGCTGCTGCTGTTCGTGGTCGTCTACGTGATGCTGGGCGTGCAGCAAGGGCGCGCGCGTGCGATGCAGCATCTGGTCGCGGCGCGTGGCGAGGCCGTGTCGCAGCGGCTCGGCGGTGCGATTGCCGGGCGCATCGAAGCGATGCCGCGCGCCCACGGCACTTTGCAACGCGCGGCCGACTGGCTGTCGATCGATGCCTTGAGCAAGCAGCTCGCGCCGGTGCTGGGTGAAGGCAAGGCGGTGCGTTCGGTGGTGGGCTTCGTGCTCAACAGGCTGCCGCTGAGCGAGATGCTGGCCGAATGGCAGCAAAGTCGCGCGGAGCATGGCGAGCCGGTGGCAGGCGAGGGCGCTGTGCAAGACCCGGCGCTGCGCGCGCTACTCACGCGCCGCATCCACGAGGCGCTGCAGGACATGGCGACGCCTTCGCGCAAGCCGCTGTACGTCGCGCTGGGCGTGCACGCGGCCCTGCTGGGCGTCGGGCTCTGGCTGGTGAACTGACTGAAGAGGCGTGGCGCTCAGAGCGCCAGCATCAGCTTCAGGTTCTGCACCGCGGCGCCGCTGGCGCCCTTGCCGAGGTTGTCGAGGCGGGCAATCACCACGGCGTGGCGATGGTCCTCGTTGGGGAACACGCGGATCTCGAGCTCGTTGGTGTCGTTGAGCGCCAGTGCTTCGAGCTTGCCGTCCTCGGTGGGCGGCAGCACCTTCACGAATTTCTCGGGCGTGTTGCTGCGCGCGTAGTGCGCGGCCAGCGCATCTTGCAGGTCGCCGGCCTTCGGCTTGCCGGGCAGCAGGTCGAGGTGCAGCGGCAACTGCACCAGCATGCCCTGCTTGAAATTGCCCACCGACGGAATGAAGACCGGCCGGCGGGTGAGGCCGGTGTAGGTCATGATTTCGGGAATGTGCTTGTGCTTCAGGCCCAGGGCGTAGATCTCGTACGGCGGCGCTTCGCCTTTTTCGTAGGCCTCGATCATGGTCCGGCCGCCGCCCGAATAGCCGCTCACGGAGGGCAGCGAAACGGGGAAGTCGACCGGCAGGATGCCCGCGTCGACCAGCGGGCGCACCATGGCGATGGCGCCGGTGGCGTAGCAGCCGGGGTTGCCGACGCGCTCGGCCTTGGCTACGGCCTGCCAGTGGCCTTCGGTGAGTTCGGGGAAGCCGAACACCCAGCCGGGGGCGATGCGGTGCGCCGTGGAGGCGTCGATGATCTTGGGCTTCTTGCCGGGCAACTGGTCGATCAGCGCGACCGATTCGCGCGCCGCGTCGTCGTGCAGGCACAGCACCACCAGGTCGACGCCGGCCATCAGTTCGCGCTTGGCGTTCACGTCTTTTCGCAGCTCGGGCGCGATGCTCACGAGTTCGATCTGCGGCATTGCCTGGAGCCGTTCGCGAATCTGCAGGCCGGTGGTGCCGGCTTCGCCGTCGATGAAAACCTTGGCCATGATGGAGGGTGCCCCGGGTAACTAGAAGAAAGTACGTATTGCCCGCAACCCCACGTACAGTATTGGTGCGGCGCACCATGATACAGTCCGCGGTTGTTCGCCGCCCCCGGCCGTCAGGCCGCCGTCGCCCGCGAGCAACAGAGCAGAAACACTCTCACCCAGATCTCCCGTTCTCAACCTCCTCCTTCCGAGAGACATCCCTCATGAAGATTCACGAGTACCAAGGCAAGGAAATCCTTGCCAAGTTCGGCGTGCCGGTGCCGCGCGGCATCCCGGCCTATACGGTTCAGGAGGCGGTGGAAGCCGCCCAGAAACTTGGAGGCCCGGTCTGGGTCGTCAAGGCCCAGATCCACGCGGGTGGCCGCGGCAAGGGCGGTGGCGTCAAGGTCGCCAAGTCCATCGAAGACGTCAAGAAGCTCGCCGGCGAAATCCTCGGCATGCAGCTCAAGACGCACCAGACCGGCCCCGAAGGCCAGAAGGTCCGCCGCCTCTACATCGAAGACGGCGCCGACATCAACAAGGAATACTACGTCTCGGCCGTGACCGACCGCGCCACCCAGAAGGTGGCCTTCATCGCTTCGAGCGAAGGCGGCATGGACATCGAGGAAGTGGCCCACTCCTCGCCCGAGAAGATCATCACGGTGTTCGCAGACCCCGAAAAGGGCCTGACCGACGAACAGGCCAAGCAGATCGCCGACGGCATCGGCATGCCGGCCGATTCGACCGCCCAGACGGTCGACATCCTCAAGAAGCTCTACACCTGCTACATGGAGACGGACGCCTCGCTGGTCGAGATCAACCCGCTCAACCGTGACAGCAAGGGCAACGTCATGGCGCTGGACGCCAAGTTCAACTTCGACAGCAACGCGCTGTTCCGCCACCCCGAAATCGTGGCCCTGCGCGACCTCGACGAAGAAGACGCTGCCGAAGTCGAAGCCTCGAAGTTCGACCTCGCCTACATCTCGCTGGACGGCAACATCGGCTGCCTGGTGAACGGTGCCGGCCTGGCCATGGCCACCATGGACACCATCAAGCTGTTCGGCGGCGAGCCGGCCAACTTCCTGGACGTGGGCGGCGGCGCCACCCCCGAGAAGGTCACGGAAGCCTTCAAGATCATGCTGAAGAACAAGAACGTCGAGGCCATCCTCGTCAACATCTTCGGCGGCATCATGAAGTGCGACACCATCGCCACCGGCGTGATCGCAGCCTGCAAGGCCGTGAACCTGCAAGTGCCGCTGGTCGTTCGCATGAAGGGCACCAACGAAGTCGAAGGCAAGAAGCTGCTGGCCGATTCGGGCCTGCCGATCATCAGCGCCGACACCATGGCGGAAGCGGCCCAGAAGGTCGTGGCAGCAGTCAAGAAGGCCTAAGGAACAAGTCATGTCGATCTACATCAACAAAGACACCAAAGTCATCACGCAAGGCATCACCGGCAAGACCGGCCAGTTCCACACCGAGAAGTGCCAGGAATACGCGAACGGCAAGAACGCCTTCGTGGCGGGCGTGAACCCGAAGAAGGCCGGCGAGTCGATCTTCAACATCCCGATCTTCGGTTCGGTGAAGGAAGCTGCCTCGCAAACCGGCGCCACGGTGTCGGTGATCTACGTGCCGCCGGCAGGCGCCGCGGCCGCCATCTGGGAAGCCGTCGAAGCCGACCTGGACTTGGCGATCTGCATCACCGAAGGCATCCCGGTTCGCGACATGCTCGAAGTGCGCAACAAGATGAAGGCCAAGGAAGCGGCCGGCGGCAAGAAGACCCTGCTGCTGGGCCCGAACTGCCCCGGCCTGATCACGCCCGACGAAATCAAGATCGGCATCATGCCCGGCCACATCCACCGCAAGGGCCGCATCGGCGTGGTCTCGCGCTCGGGTACGCTGACGTACGAAGCCGTGGCTCAACTGACCGAAATCGGCCTGGGCCAATCGTCGGCAGTCGGCATTGGCGGCGACCCGATCAACGGTCTGAAGCACATCGACGTGATGAAGGCCTTCAACGACGACCCGGACACCGACGCCGTCATCATGATCGGCGAAATCGGCGGCCCGGACGAGGCTGACGCAGCCCGCTGGTGCAAGGAACACATGAAGAAGCCGGTCGTCGGCTTCATCGCCGGTGTCACCGCCCCTCCCGGCAAGCGCATGGGCCACGCCGGCGCGCTGATCTCGGGCGGCGCCGACACGGCTGATGCCAAGCTTGCCATCATGGAAGAATGCGGCTTCACCGTGACGCGCAACTTCTCGGAACTGGCCAAGCTGCTCAAGGCGCAGCTCTAAAACGGAAAACGGCAGCAACATGCCGTAGGACCACGCAGAAACAAAGAAGCGCCCGCACTGGATTGCGGGCGCTTTTTTCAATAAAACACAGTGGGATCAGAGACATGGAAATTCTTCAAAGCACAGACTTCTGGTTAGGTCTGCTCAAGATCGTCTGGATCAACATCATCCTGTCGGGAGACAACGCGGTGGTGATTGCCATGGCGGCGCGTTCGTTGCCGCCCGCGCAGCAGAAAAAGGCCGTGCTCTTCGGCTCGGGCGCGGCCGTGGTGCTGCGTATCGTGCTCACGGTGGTGGCGGCCAAGCTGCTCGCCCTGCCTTACCTGCAGATCATCGGCGGCCTGCTGCTGCTGTGGATCGGCCTGCAGCTGCTGAGCGAGGACGACGAGGGCGAGGGCGAATCCAAGGAATACGGCAGCATGATGGCCGCCGTGCGCACCATCCTGCTGGCTGACCTGGTGATGAGCCTGGACAACGTGATTGCCGTCGCGGCCGCCGCGCAGGGCAGCATGGTCCTGCTGGTCCTCGGCTTGGCAATCAGCATCCCCTTGGTGATTTTCGGCAGCACGCTCATGATCAAGCTCATGGAACGCTTCCCGATCATCGTCATGCTGGGCGCCGCGCTGATCGGCTGGGTTGGTGGCGAAACCATCGTGCAGGACGCGGTGCTGCGTGACACGCTGGCGGCCAACCCCTGGTTGCACTACGCGGCTGCTGCTGCTGGTGCGTTGCTCGTCGTGGCCGGTGGCCGCTTGCTGCAACGGCGCGCACGCGCCGCTGCGCACTGAGTTTTCAAGAAGTCGGCACTGACAAACCATGGCGAGTGTCGGCGTTTCCCTGTTCTCCACCCGCCCTCCGCTGACCTGGGAATTCGCCGCCCTGACTGACGTCGGGCGGACGCGCGCCCATAACGAGGACGCCGTGCACGTGGACTCCGCCCTGGGATTGGCCTTGCTGGCCGACGGCATGGGCGGCTACAAGGGCGGCGAAGTGGCGAGCGCGATGGCTGTCTCGCTGATGCATGCCAGCTTCGGCCGGTGGTTCGCCCAGGCCGGGATGCAGGCGCCGACCCGCGTGATCCGGCGGGCGCTGCAGGCGGCCACGGACGAGGCCAACAGCTCGATCCTGCACGCCGGCATGACCAATCACGAACTGCAGGGCATGGGAACGACGCTGGTGCTCGCGGCGTTCCGGCCGCAGCGCGTGCTGGTCGGCCACATCGGCGATTCGCGGTGCTACCGGGTGCGCAACAACAAGCTGGAGCTGCTCACCCGCGACCACTCGCTGCGCCAGCAGCAGCTCGACGCCGGCGCCATCACCGCCGAGGAAGCCCTGAATTCGCCCACCCGCAACCTTGTGACGCGCGCCGTGGGCGTGGAGGCCCAAGTCTTGCTGGAAATGCACGAACACAGCGCAAGACCGGGCGATCTCTATATGCTTTGCTCCGACGGGCTCAGCGAGATGGTTTCGGATGAGCAGCTTTTCACGCTTCTAGGACACGATGTCGGGCTTCAGAAAAAAGCATCACTTTTGGTTTCAATTGCCAATGACAATGGTGGACGGGACAACATCTCGGTTGTCCTTGCCAGCGCGAGCGTTGCAGAAGCGCCTCGCACGGCCAAGTAGCAGGCCCTGGCGGCAATCCGCCAATGTGCTTGCCGTCATTCAAGCTCTGGATTCGGGGAGTCGGCAATGCCGAAGATGATCATCTCGGTCGATGGCGTTGTCATCGGGCAAGTGGCGCTTGCCAAGGAACGCACGACGCTGGGACGCCGTGCCTACAACGACATCGTGATCGACAATCTGGCGGTCAGCGGCGAGCATGCCGTGCTGCACATGAGCGGTGGCGAAGTCGAAATTGAAGATCTCAACAGCACCAACGGCACCTACGTCAATGCGCTCGCCATCCAGAAGCAGGCGCTCAAGGACAACGATGTCATCGAGGTCGGGGGCTGCCGCATCCATTTCCGCGCGCGCAGCAATCTGCCCATCGGCACCGGCTCGGTCCGCTCCCCGTCGGCCGAGTACCCCTCGGGGTCCATGCCTTTGTCGTCGGCGCCAACGGAATCCGGCGCCTTGGTCGAGCTCGGCATTCCGGTGCTGCGCGTGCTCTCCGGTGCCAACGAGGGGCAAGACGTCGCGCTGCAGAAGGTCGTCACCACCATCGGCAAGCCCGGTGTCGCGGTGGCGGTGGTTACGCGCCGCCGACAGGGCTACGTTGCTGCGGGCGTCGAAGGCAACGTCACGCTCAACGGCCTGCAGCTCGGCGCCGAGGCGGTTGCGCTGCAGGAGCGCGACGTGCTCGAGCTGGGTGGCGCCACGCGCATGCAGTTCGTGCGCATCTGAGCCGCCTTTTCTTCCGGCCTGCCGCGGCGACGTGCGCATGGACGCCGCGCCGTGAGGGAACTGCGGCGGCACTGGCCGCGCATCGCCATCACCTTGCTGCCCGTGCTGCTGGCGCTGGCGCATGCCACCGGCGTCTGGCCGCTGACCGCGATCGAGCGCCTTGACCGGCTGATCTACGACATCCGCCTGCGCGCCACCATGCCGGGCACACCCGATGCGCGGGTCGTGATCGTCGATGTCGACGACGCCAGCCTGGCGCGCCAGGGCCAATGGCCCTGGGCACGCGACAAGATCGCCCGCCTCACCACGGAATTGATGACCCGCCAGCAGGCGGCCGTGCTCGGCTTCGACGTCATGTTTCTCGAGCCGGACCGCAGTTCGGGCCTCGACAGGCTGCGGGAGATGGCGAGCGGGCCGCTGGGCAACGTGCCGGGCCTGGCCGCCGAGGTCGAGCGACTGGCGCCTGGCCTCGACCATGACGCCACCTTCGCCGCGGCGCTGAGCGGCCGGCGCGTGGCGCTGGGCTATTACTTCACGCGGACCGAGGCGCCGAGTGCCAAGGGACAGCTGCCTGCTGCCCCCTTGCTGCCAGCCGGGGCGTTCCCCTCGGGCGGGATCTACGCAACGACCTGGAACGGCTTCGGTGCCAGCCTGCCGGCACTGGCGCAGGCCGCGCCAATGGCGGGTTTCCTGAATACGCTGGTCGGTGCCAACGGCGACGGCGTCATTCGCAGCGTGCCGCTCATCGCCCGCTACGAAGGCGACAAGGCGCAGCCGGGTTATTACGAGTCGCTGGGGCTCGCCGTCTACCGCCTCGCGAACGGATCGCCGCCCGTGCAGCCGGCCTTTGCGCCCGGAGGAGGCGCCACGCCGCAGCTCGAATCGCTGAGAGTGGGACGCCTGCGCATTCCGGTCGACGGCACGGGCAGCATGCAGGTGCCGTTTCGCGGCCCCGGCGGCGCGGACGGAGGATCGTTCCGCTACGTGCCTGCAGCGGACGTGCTCGAAGGCCGGCTCGGGCCGGGCGAGCTGAAGGACAAGATCGTGCTCCTGGGCGCCACGGCCCCGGGGCTGCAGGATCTGCGTGCCACACCCGTCGAGGCCGCGTTCCCGGGGGTGGAGGTACATGCCAACGTCGTCTCCGCCCTGCTCGACCATCGGCTGCTCAGCGTGCCCGATTACGCGGTGGGCTATGAGGTGCTGCTTGTCGCCGTGACGGGGCTCGTGCTGGCCTTCGGACTGTCGTTGCTGTCGGCGCCTCGCGCCCTGCTGCTGGCCGCGGGGACGATCGCCGCGCTGATCGGTCTCAACACCTGGTTGTACGTGAGCCACAGCCTCGTGCTGCCGCTGGCGTCGGCGCTGGCGATGACGGCGCTGGCCTTCGTGTTCAACATGAGCTGGGGCTACTTCGTCGAATCGCGTGCGCGGCGCGGCCTGGTGCGGCTCTTCGGCACCTACGTGCCGCCACAGCTCGTCAACGAAATGATGGAGCACCCCGGCCGCTACAGCATGCGCGCCGAGAGCAAGCCCATGACCGTGATGTTCTGCGACATGCGCGATTTCACCCGCCTGTCGGAGCAGATGGCGCCGGCCGAGCTGCAGGCCTTTCTCAACACCGTCTTCAGCCGACTCACCAACGTGATCAGCGCGCACCGCGGCACCATCGACAAATACATGGGCGACTGCGTCATGGCCTTCTGGGGCGCACCCATCGACACACCCGACCACGCCACGCTCGCCGTACGGGCTGCGCTCGACATGGCCGACGCCGTGCACGACATCAACCGCATTCACCGCGCCAGCGGCCGGCCCGAGATCAGCGTGGGCATCGGCATCAACAGCGGCCTGATGAGCGTGGGCGACATGGGCTCCGCCGCGCGCCGCAGCTATACCGTGGTCGGCGATGCGGTCAATCTCGCATCCCGCCTCGAGGGCCTGAGCGGACACTACGGCGTGCAAGTCGTGGCCAGCGGCGCGACATGCGAGCTGGCGCCCGACTACATCTGGCAGGAGCTCGACAGCGTTCGCGTCAAAGGAAAGGCACAAGCCGTTGCCGTTTTCACGCCCCTGGCCGTGCGCACGCCCGAGGCGGTG
Source organism: Variovorax sp. R-27 (assembly GCF_049913215.1). Lineage (NCBI taxonomy): Bacteria > Pseudomonadati > Pseudomonadota > Betaproteobacteria > Burkholderiales > Comamonadaceae > Variovorax > Variovorax sp. R-27. The sequence continues at coordinate 6,848,489 of NZ_CP183984.1, read as the reverse complement.
GCGCAGACCCGGCAACTGCTCGGCCGCTGGAGCGAAGTGCTCGCGGCCTACCGACGGCAGGACTGGGCGATGGGCCGAAACTTGCTGGCCCCCCTGCTCGCCGCGGATGCCAAAAAAGTCCTTTACCAGCTCTATGCCCAGCGTTTAGCCTCGATGGCGTTGCGACCACAAGACCCTGATTGGGATGGCGCAACCCGGTTCGAAACCAAATGACGACAGACACACACAAGGGGTCTCTCACAATGCAGGTTCGTGTGCTGGGTTGCTCAGGCGCCATCGCCAAAGACTGCCGCACCACCTCTTTCCTGGTCGACACGGACCTGCTCGTCGATGCGGGCACGGGCGTCGGAGATCTCACGCTCGAAGAAATGGTCTGCATCGACGATGTCGTGCTCACCCACAGCCACCTCGACCACATCGCCGCGCTCCCATTGATGCTCGACGCCGTAGGCAGCCGCCGCAAGCGGCCGCTGCGCGTGCATGCGCTGAGGGCCACCATCGACGCGCTGCGGGCGCATGTGTTCAACAACGTCATCTGGCCGGATTTCGAGAGCATTCCCAGCGTCGAGGCGCCGTTCGTGAGCTTTCACGTCATTGCCGTCGGGCAGATGCTGCCGCTGGGCAGCCGCGAGCCCAAGCTGGTCGAGGTGCTGCCTGCGGTTCACACCGTGCCGGCGTGCGGTTTTGCCGTGAGACGGGCCGAAGGTGGTGCCCACTGGGTGTTCAGCGGGGATACCGAGCGCAACGCGCCCTTCTGGGAACGTGTGAATGCGCTCGACGTCGCGATGCTGGTGATTGAAACGGCCTTCAGCAGCCGCGAGCAGGCCCTGGCCGAGCGCAGCTTGCATCTGTCGCCCGCGGTGCTGGCCGACGAGTTGGCGCACATCGGGCCGGGGAAGCAGTACCCGATCTACATCACCCACACCAAGCCCACCGAAACCGACGAGATCATGAGCCAGATCGAGGCACTGATGGACGAGCAGGTGGCGGGGCTGGCGCAGCGGGACATACGCTGGCTGAAGGCGGATGGGATCCTGACTTGCTGATGCTGGGTGATGCGTTGGCATGACAAATTTGTCACTACGTGTAGCTTTTACTGGCGAATCGTGTCACACCGTGTAACGCCAAAGTGGGTAAAGGTGACGTGTTCGGTCAGCAGGAGGCTCTGGGGATGGGTGGCACAGATGCTGCGGAAGGTACCTCGCTCCGGGCAGGTTCCCGGGCGTAACAACCAACCAACCTGGAGTTAGTTAAATGAACCGTCGTACTTTCGCCCGCCGCGCACAGGCTGGCTTTACTCTTATCGAATTGATGATCGTTGTGGCGATCATCGGCATTTTGGCCGCTATCGCGATTCCCCAGTACCAAACGTACATCGCCAAATCGCAAGTGACGCGTGTTGTTGGCGAAACCGGTGCGCTGAAAACATCGGTCGAAACCTGTATTCTGGACGGCAAGCTGACCGTCGGTGCCGCCACTACGGCCGCTCCCAACCTTTGCGACCCCCAAGCAAGTGCATCTAATCTTCTGACGGGCGCAGTGCAAGGTACCGGCGCCGCTGCCAATGGCAATGGTTATCCCCAGGTGAAGACGCCTTTGACTGGCACCGGTGGTGACACCATCACTGGCACGCTGGGCAGCAATGCAGCCGCCGCTATCGCGGGCAAGAAGATTCAGTGGACGCGTGACGCAAACGGTACGTGGACTTGCCTGACCGACGCTGACTCCAAATATGCTCCCCCGGCTTGCAAGAACGGCACTGTGACCTAAGTCACAACACTCAAAAAAGCCGCCTCAGGGCGGCTTTTTTTTTGGGGGACATACTGAGATCGGCAATTAAGAAATCTGGGGTCAGATTCCAATTGGACACAGCGTGAGTCAGATTCAAATCAAGTCGGGGAGGGAACTTCTACGGCTTGACCCGCAGCATCGCGATCGCTCGATGCACAAGTCAAATCTGGTTTGGCCTTCGCGTCGGCTTACGTTGAAAGCCTCCATTGCGCCCGCCTTCGCTCAGCGCGACACGCAACGATTGAATCGTGATGTCGACCGCTTCGATGCGCCGCCCCAACTCCTCGTTGACCAACCACACCAGGGCGCTGAATTCGGTACGCGTCGGATAAACCTCTTCCGTGTCGTTCACGTGGTGCGGAGCGATGAGTTTTTCGAGACACGCGTAGGCGCGTCGCACAACCTGCAGGTTGTCGATGTCGTCGCTTGCCTGTAGCGCGAACGATTCGGCGCAGGCAATTGCAGAAGACTCAGAAGGTGAATGAGTGTGCGCAGACGCGCGGGCGGATGTAGCCATGAGTGGCCTCCAAGTGATTGCAGTTTTCAAAAACTGCCGTCCCGAGACCAATCGGGGCGGCAGCTCGACGGGTTGGTCTACCGGGCAACCACTTGCGTGAAACCGGCCGGGCTCACGCCCGCCCGCCGAGCCGCCAAAACTGGAGGCGCCAACGACAAAGCCACAGACCCTGCGGGGAAACTGCGGCTTGCATCGCAGTGATTGCACGGGAGACCAATCCCGATCACGCCGTCTTTCGGTGTGACCGCCGCAGTATAGCCACGCAGGTGTCGTGTCGGCCGCGGATGAGCTTGGATGATTCCAGCCCAGCCCAGCCCCAGCCCAGCGCGGAAGAGTTTGATCGCCATTGAGGCGACTAGAGCGCGTCATCAATTGCTGGTGTGCCCGAACGATGGTTGAGTCGATGATGGCGCATTCGTTGTCAGCCTCCTGCGCCAAGCTCTGGCAGATCCGCAGCCATACGCCGGTTCTGCTCCAGCACGAGTGGCGCAGATGCACCACTCGGAAGTCACCGAAGCGCTCGGGTAAATCACGCCACGGAATGCCTGCCAGATACCAGCCATCAATCAATCGTCGGCACTTCCCGCCAATTCAACAACCGCAGCCCCGTCCCCTTGCCGAAGTCGATTGGCGGCTGGTTCACTTCGCCCTTCACATTTCCCGCGATACCCTGCATCCTGCCGTTGTTGTTGATGATCTGGATGTCCGTGATTGCGCTGCTGTAGCCGACGTATGCGGCCCCCGTGGTCAGCGCGGTGGTGCCGGATCCATAGTTCACCGCATAGATGCGACTCTGGCCCGAAGGGCTGCAGGCATCGCCGGTGGTCAGCAGGCTTGAAAACACCGCGACGCCATTGAACGATGTAGGCCCCAGCGTCACGCGCCAGGTAATCCCCGAAGTCGCGTCCTTGCCCAAGTCAAGGTACCAGCCCAACTTCGTTCCCAGGCTGAACACCGTGGTGCCGGTGAGATTGGCTTCGGTGAGCTCGGCCAGATCGTTGCGCGTGATCGGATAGGTGCCACCGGTACTGAAGCCCGAAGCCGTGCCGTCGATGATCGCGTAGAACGACTGACCCGCTGTCGAGTTGATGTCCACGGTATCGAGCAATTGGCCCGTGCCGAACAGCACATAGCGCTTCTTGCTCTTCGGATCGATTTCCACCAGCGGCTGTGTCGTGATCGGCTGGGCCGTATTGCTGGGATTAGCCAGCGTCGCCAGCTTCAACGGTGCCGGATAGAACCCGGTGCTGCCCCGTGCCGCAGTCACATCGAAGCGCCAGAGCTGTCCATTCAGGTCGCCGGCGTAGAGCGCATCGGCGGTGCCGTCAGTGAAGTCTGTGATGTAGGCGGTCAACTGCGTCAGGCCGGCCGACGCATTGCCTGTTTGCACCTTCTCGAGCAGCGCACCGGTCTTCGGGTTCACAAAATACACGTAGCCATAGCCGTCGGTGTTGTTGTAGCCCGAAGTGAGGACCACGACCCAGCCGTACTTCTTGGTCTTCAGCACCACTGGCGTGCCGAAGCTGTAGCCCAAGGTATCGCCGACACCGGTGGTCGCGCTCGAGAATTCCCAGAGCACCTTGGTCTTGATGTTGTCCTCGCTGGTCATGCTCGCAGGGTCAGTGACGTCGATGGCATAGAAGCCCTTGCCACCCTTGCCAAGACCGCCGATCAATACGGTGTGCCAGTCCGAATTGTTGCCCGTGGTCGTGGTGGTGAAGACTCCGCCTGCGGTATTGAAGTCAATGTCGAAGGTCTTCGGCGATGCGTCGACGTAGTAGCGATGCTCGTAGTCCGGGTTGCCGAGTTGTCCCAGGCCATTGAGCGCCGGTGTGGCGGGGCTGCTGGGCCCCGAGAACAACATGCTCGGCACGTAGGCGAACAGTTCCTGGCCTGCAGTCGTTCCGGTCAGGGCACCGTTGAACGCGTGCATCATGCCGTCGTTGGCGCCCGCGTAGACCACTGTCGGCCGGGTGGCGTAGTCAGTCTTGAACTTCGCATAGCCGGGGTTGACGGTATTCGAGAACTGGCCCGAAGGCGGTCCCACCGGTGTGACCTTCGCATTGACGATGTCGCCGAGCAGCAAAGCGCGGCGGCGGTAGGGCTTGGTATCGTCGGTGGTCGTCTTCTCTTTGCTGCGGTCGCCGCGCAGGTAGTTGACGAAGTCGCTGCTGTCGTCACCCGTCACCCACGGCGTATCGAGCGCGGTGGACTGAGCCGTCGTCAGGTTGGTTTTGCGGAAAGGCACGCCCGCAGTGCCATTCCAGGTGAGCACCCGGCGCGCGGTGTTCCAGCCGGTGCCGGCAAGCTGGTTTTCCAGCGTGGTGGAGGTGTTCCACATCTCCGTGAGAGTCGGCACGCCGCTTGGGAACGTGAGCTGGCTGCCGGAAAGCACGCCGGTCCATCCGTTCGAGTCGTATTGCGATGCATAGGATGCCGCGCCGGAAGACGACACCTGCGGGCTCGACAGCGAGAACGAAGTGGTGAACGACTTGATGGCGTTGGCGATGCTCGCGAAGGCCTTCGTCAGGCCATCCACCATCGAGTCGGGTCGACCCGCGGTGAAGTAGTTGTCAGGCCTTGCCTGGGTGGTGCCGCCATTTCGGGTGTCCGTGAGCATGTCACCGCTTGTCGCCCACCAGGCTTGCGGAATGGTGTCGTTGAAGGTGTACGGGTTGAAAGTGCTCTGCATGCTCGTGGGTATCTTCAGCCCTCCGAACTTCGCCGCCAGGTAGAACTGGTTGTTCGCCTGGAAAGCCTGTTCGAGCACGTCGACCCAGTAGGTTTGCACTGTCTGCTTGCCGACGGTGTTTGACTTGGTCGCGTCGTCAGGTCGGATGTCCTTGGTGTTCGCGTCGTAGGCAAGCCCGGCCATGCGCGCCGAGTTATTGCTGCAGCAACCGTTCGAAATATTGGTGCGCGTGCCGAGGTCGTCGCCCATGCCTTGCAGCTGGCCGACCTTGTTGGTGGCTACCACTGCATCGACGGTCGTGTCGGCCGTGACCTTTGCAGGCATCGCGGGTTCGTTCGCGTTGTTCGTATTGCCGGGCACGTTCTTGTCGGCGTGGGTGTAGATGTCGCCGATGCCCAGAACGAAGTTGCGCTGGCACGAATACTGGATCGGGTCGTCCCAATTGGTGATGACCGGAAAGCCGTCGAGGCGTTTCGCCGTCGTGTTGGTGTCGGTGGTGTTGAGGTTGCTCCACTCCGGCACGTTGCCCAGGTTGCGGTAGTAGCGCAGCGCCGCGTAGTAGAGCTCGCTGACCGGGTCGTTCGACTTGTAGTTACCGGGAATGATCTGGCCGAACTTATTGAGGTAGTTGATCACGCCGCTGTCGGCAATGGTCACGCCGTTGGCTGAGGTGGCGGTGGCGTCGGCCGGGTTGGGGTTGCGAACGAACACGCCGGTGTTCTCATCCCATTCCTTCGATGCGTTGCTGGTGTCGGGCAGGCCAGGCACCGGTTGCAGCGGCCCCACGAACTTCTGGCGTGCGCGCATCACGCCGCCGTCACGGCCGTTGCCGTCCTCGTTCAGATAGCCGAAGGCGCTGAAGCGCATGCGGCGCGCGTACTGCTGGATCAGGCCTTCGGGCTTCCAGTTGCTCCCGTACTGTTTGCAGTTGCTTTCCACGCCGCCAGGTGCGTTGGGGTTGCACACCCTGTTGCGCATCGTGTAGTCGTTGGTGACTGCGGCCCCGATGTCGCTGGTGAAGGTGTTGAAGCTGTTGCCGCCCCCAGGCCTCTTCCACAGGAATTGCATCACCGCGCCGCCGCCGTTTTCGTAGTACTCGATCTTCACGTCGAAGCTCTGTCCAGCAACCAGGGCGACGGTGGCGTCATAGTTGGTCGCGCCCTGGTCGATCCATTTGTCGATCAGCAGCACGCCGGACACCCAGAGGCGCACGCCGTCGTCTGCCCGCACCCGGAAGGTGTAGGTGCCGGTGGAAGGCGCCACGAAGGTGCCCGTGAAGCGCGCGGCGAAATTGTCCGCGCCAATGCCCGTCACGGGCGCGCCGTTGCCCCAGTCGTGGTCCACGGTGTCCTGATTCACCGTGACAGTGGGGGTGCCCGTAAGAGTCTTGTTGGCGGCGTTGTAGTACTCGCCTTTCAACGACGCACCGGATGCGGTGATGCGCATCGCATACTTGCGGCCATTGACCGAAATGCCGAGGCTGGTGGCGTTGCTGAACGGTGTGGCGCCCGCGATCTCGGTGGTGGGAAGGGTGCGGTCGTCGAACAGGCCTTGCCCCGCGTGATAGCCCTTCTCCAGGATGGTGTCGGTGGCTGTATCCACCACGCGTCTGCCGCCGGTCATTGCCCAGCGGAACGGGTCGATGGTCGCCGTGGCCGCCCAGTTCAGGAAGTTGCCGCTCCACTTCGTGCCGTCGCACTTGCGATTGGCGGCCACAGCCGTCGGATCGAAGAAGCTCTTGTCGCCGGTGTTGGTTTCGTTGGCGGTGGTGTCCACCACGTAGCTGTAGCACTTGGCCGGGTCGAAGTAACCCAGGAATGTGCTGGCGCTGGAATAGGCGGCGGTGTGCGCGGTGCGGGAGGCCGTTGGCCATTCCACAGACAGTGTCAGCGCCAGGTTGCCGGGTACGTTGGAGGTGGCGAAGACGGGTTGGTCCGCCAGGCTGGCAGCGTTGGCCAGCCCGTGCATGCCGAGGAATGCGCCGGCCAGCGCTGCGGTACCGGCGAGGCGCGCGGCAAGGATGGAAATCTTGTTCATGGTTCTTCCGCGATGCGTTATTCGGGCTTCGTGAAGGAGGACTGCAGGAAGACCTGCGTGTCGCGAGGGCCGTCCACGCGCACGCTCAGTCGATAGACCAGCGCCTTGGGCGGCGGCGGGCGCCCCGATTCCTGGACGCTGCCGCCGCGCACGTCGGTGGTGGCGGGGGCGTAGACGCAGGTGCTCTTGCTTGCGGCGCCGGAGGTGTTGCACAGGCGGTCGATGAGGTAGCGGATCTTCACGAAATCTGCGGTCCGTTCGATGGTGTCGGATGCCTTGGCGTTGTAGAGATCGTCCTTCAGAAGCGCGAGCGGAATGCCGCGGTCGTTGGAGTCGAGCCTGACCGCGCTGTAGTTCGACGCCTTCGCGTCGTTGTAGTCGGCGCCCACGGCAGACAGGGCGCCAGTGCTGAACAGCGCCAAGGCCTTGACCCCCGCTTGCTCGCCCTGGTTGACGAGGTCGCGCTTGAAGGCAAGGTTGCCGGCGCCGGAAAGTGATGTGTTCATCGAGCGCATCACCGCTACGCCGCCCGCGAGCAGGATGACAAGAACGATCAGACAGATGAGCAGCACGACGCCGCGCTCCCGGCGCTGCCGGTGCAAGGAAGTAATCATGATTTGGGCAGCAACAGGACGTTGCGCAACGGGATGGTGAATTCGACCACGCGATAGCGGTAGCGACGGTCGTCGTTCGTGAGGGTGACGGCGTCGCGTTTGAGGCCCGTGTCGCTGAACATTTCCGGAATGGTCAGCGAGACGAGGTCACGCTCGAGTGTCGCGCTGCGCAGGATCAGGCCTACGCGAACGGCCACCACCTGCCTGCTCAGCTTCCCGTCCTTCATCATGGTGCTGATGTCGAAGCCCGTGGTATCAGGTGCCTTCCACGTGTCGATGATGCCGTCCGTATTGGTGTCCAGGCCATAGAGCGCATGCATCTCCATGACGCCGTCGGCCAAGGTCTGTGGGGCGTCGGTGCCGTCGCTGCGCAGCAGGTCGTAGCCGACCAGCGTGTTGTTTGCACCGATGCCGAAGAGCTGAAACTGCACGTTGTTGGCCGCACCGTTGCCCAGCGGCGTGAAGTAAGCGCTGCCGGTGGCCGCCAGCGAGGCCAGCGTCGTGCCGACGCCTGCGGTGTAGTAGGTGCCGTTGAGCGTCACGAGCTCGTTGTTCGCGCTATCCGTAAAGGAGGAGTCGACCTGCTCGAGCAGACAGTCCGTGGTGCCGACCTGGCTGACCAGTGCGATGTCGTTCTTCTTCAGCTGCACTGTGTTGTCCAGTCGAACGATGTTGGCGCTGGCACCTGCCGAGATGATCGGGCGTGGTACGTCGCCAGCTGCGGCGTTGCCGCCCATCACCATCAGCACGTCGGATTTGCCGTCCGACGACTGCCCCTTGCCGATCAGCAGCGGTGCGATACGCAGATCGGCGACCCCGGTAGCGTTGCCGAGGAATTTCTCGAACGGCACTGGAAAAACCGTGGTGCGCGGCAGGATCGCCGTATTGCTGCGCTTGGCCTGCAGCTTGCACCCGAATACGCCCAGGTCCCACGACTGGGTGAAGCCGGAGCCGGCGCTACGACCTGCGCGGTCCAGCAGGTAGGCGGCGTAGGAGCCCGATTGATTGATGTCGTTGACGGACGTGGTCGTGCGCTTGGTCGACTCGCCGAAGATCACGGCGCTTGTGACTGCCAGTGTCACCACCAAAGCGATGACCATGGCAACCAGAAGCTCGATCAAGGTGAGGCCGCGTTCGCGCATCGCGCGCCTGGGTTGCTGAATACTTATCAAGGCAGCTCCACATGTGTCGTGAGTTGGCTGCCCGTGCTGCGCGACGGGGCCTGCCAGGTGATAGTCACGTCGGCCGCCTTGCCTGTGCCGGCGACGTCGACCTTGCCGACGCCATTGGGTAGACCACCGGTCGTCGGAGTGGCAACACGCAGCTTCCAGGCATCCAGCGCTGCGGCCGGCACCGTGGATGATTGGTTGAGCCACATCAGAGCCACCACTTCATTGGCGAGCAGCGCTGCGCGGTTGCGGTCTTCGGCATCCACCGAAAAGCTCACGGCGCGTGCCTGCAGGCCGATCAGGCCCAGTAGGCCCAGGGAAAAGAGCAGCACCGACACCAGAACTTCAAGCAGTGCGATGCCGGCCTGGCTGCGGCGGCGTGTTGTTTCGCGTAGGTGTTTCATCGCTAGGGGCAGCCGTCGGGCTGGGTGGCTGAAAGGGTTCGCGCCGGGTCGCACATGCGGACTTGCCCGCCCAGCGCGACGAGGACGCGTAGCGGTCGGTCGCCCGTCTGGCTATCGCTCATCGTGATGTCGTACTGAACGGCTGCGGCTGTGCACTTTGCGCTGGTGGGGCCCGGTGTGTCGTTCGCCACCAGGCGGCCGATCGAGCTGAAGCAGATGGAGATAGGGCCGGAGATCGCCACGCTGGAGCCGACGTCGCGCAGGATGCCCGCCTCGACAAACGCTGCTGTTGCATCTGAGTCAGCCGGGACCACAGTGCTGATAGCCCAGTTGCTGCCGGAGGCCTTGGCTGTATAGCTGGTGGTGGTTGGCTTGTCGTCCGTAAGCGAGAACACCACTTGCCGGCTGCGCCGGGTGGCTTCTGTTTGCGCCTGCCGCAAGCCGTTCTGCAGCGAATCGCTGACTGTGCGGATCTTGTTGTTGCGCACCCAGCCGAGCATGGATGGCATGGCGAGCGCCGCGAGCAACGCCATGATCGCTACCACGACGATCATTTCGACCAGCGTGAACCCCCTGCGATGACGCTGGGAGAAGCTGGTTTTCAGCATGCCTGACCCTTCTTGACGATCCAGGCAGTAGTACAGGACGTCGTCCAACCCGACCATGCGGTTGGCATGCCCGTCGTGGCGCGAATGTTCTGCTCGCTGATGGTGTAGACGACTCCGTTCGCTGGCCCGCTTCCTGTTGCAGTGAGCGTGAACGTCGTATCGGTCGGCACAACGGTTGCACAACTGATCACAAAGTTGCCGAAGGTGCGTTTGCTGGCGGCTACGCCAGCGTCGCAAGGCGGCAGGATGGTGGCGCTGACCTTCTTGTACGTGCGGTTGTCCTGAAAATACCTCTCCATGTCCGCACGCATGGTGGACAACGCATTCGTGCCGTCCACCACGTACCCGCGCCGTACATAGTCCTGATAGCTTGGAATGGCGATCGCTGCGAGCACGCCGATGATCGCCACCGTGATCATGATTTCGATCAGGGTGAAGCCACGAGACTGGTCACGGGAGGCGAGCCGGTTTCGAGCAGTTTGTTGTTTCATCAAAGACACCTTTAAGCCCCGCCCGGCAGAGCCGGAAACGGGTGGGAAACAATTACACAGAGTTGTTAAAGGATGTCTCTAGATGTTTGTTTTTGCAAAACCTTCCATCTCCCGGCAATGACCATTCGTCGGCAAGTCGGCCCGGCACAATCGACCGGATGACGTCTTACGCAGCGCACGCCAGCTCCGTTTTGCCCGCCTCCAGGGCCCTTGACGTCACCCGTACGGTTCTCGTCGCACTGCCTTTTCTCTGCCCCCTGGTCGCCGGTCCGTCCGCCAACGTGTGGCAGTTGCTGGTTTCCTGGGGTTGCCTCGCGGCGCTTCTTTTGACGGGCCCCGTCGGCTGGCCCGCTCTCGCAGTCGGAGGATGGCTGGGTCTCGGAGGCTTTCTTGTCGCACTTTCCGGGTGGGGCGCGCTGACTGCATGGGGGCCGGCCTGTCTCGCAATCGCAGGAATCGCGGCGGCGGCGAGCGTCGGCAGCGGACTGGCGCGCGACGGTCAGGCAGCTTCCTCGCTATTGGCAAAGGGTGTGCTTGTTGCCGGTCTTGTCAGCGCCGTCTTGGGCTTGCTGCAGTACTACGGCCTCGCCGAATGGCTTGTTCCCTGGACGACCTCCCCCGCGCTGGGCCAAGCCTACGGCAACCTTCGCCAGCGCAATCAGTTCGCCACATTGATCAGCATGGCCTGGATTGCCGCGCTATGGCTCTATGCCATGCACTCGTCGACGCGCACCCGGCGCGGATTGATGGCTGCGGCGCTGCTGTTGCTGGTTGCCGCAGCGGCTTCGACATCGCGCACGGGGTTACTGCAACTGTTGGCCATTGTTGGCGTGGCGAGCTTCATCGCCTGGCGGGAGCGTCGGGGCTGGCGCGTCGAAGAAACCGGGGCACGGTTGCGGCTGCCCTCGCCACTGCTCTTGTTGGCGACCATCCCGCTCTACTTCGCCATCGCCTGGGCATTGCCTCAGCTGGTGGGCGGCGGCAGCGGCGGTGTCGAAAGCATGCTCCAGCGCCTGCACACTGGCGCCCCCGACGACCACAGCCGGCTGATCCTGTGGCACAACGTGCTCACGCTGATCGCAGAGCGTCCCTGGACCGGCTGGGGCTGGGGCGAACTCAGCTTTGCGCACTACAGCACCCGGTACGCCGGTGCCCGGTTCGTCGAGATCCTGGACAACGCGCACAACCTCCCCCTGCATCTGGCGGTGGAGCTGGGCATTCCCGCCGCCGTGCTGATCTGCGGTGGCTTTCTCTGGATGGTGCTCGCCGCGCGGCCTTGGCGCGAGCGCGATCCCACTCGCCTGATGGCGTGGGGCATGCTGGGGGCGATCGTGCTGCACAGCCTGCTCGAGTATCCGCTCTGGTATGGACCGTTTCAGCTGGTTTTCGGCCTGTGCCTGGGCATGCTCTGGCCGGCCAGGCGCAGTCTTGCGATCCGGCCAGCGTTTTCATTCATCGCGGCTGGCGCCCTGCTGTTGATTGTCGGATGCGCGAGCTGGGACTACATCCGTGTCAGCCAGATCTATCTCCCGCGCGACGAACGGCTTCCGGCTTACGAGGAAGACACGCTCGCCAAGGTGAGAGGAACGTGGCTGTTTGCGCGCCAGGCGGAGTTTGCGGAGCTGACGCTGACCACCGTGACGCCTGCCAACGCCGCAGCGATGCATGCGCTCGCGCAGCGCGTGATTCATTTTTCACCTGAGCCACGCGTCATCGTCAAATTGATCGAAAGCGCTGAATTGCTCGGCTTCGAAGACGAGGCCAGGGCGCAGGCGGAACGCTTCAGGGACGCGTTCCCGTCGGATTTCGCCCGTTGGATGAGAGAGGATGCCAGCGAAGGCACCGCTCCCTAGCAGTGCGATTACGGCGCCACCCAACTCCCCGACTTCCCCCCATGCTTCTCCAACACATGCACATCGTTGATCCGCATCCCCCGGTCCACCGCCTTGCACATGTCGTAGATCGTCAATAGCGCCACCTGTGTTCCTTGATAAATCAAGGACTTAGCTTCGCCACGGCGGTCAACGCTACGTCGAAAACTCAACTTCTTGCCCACCCAATGGGACAAAACTGGGACAGAGAATTCTGCCCAGACAGAGGAAGGATAGCTCATAGGTCGCGCCCGCTGATGTTCGTTGTCGTTAGACGTTTTTGTCAGAAAGCCCGGTCGGAAGCGGTGGATAAATCTGTTGATAAACAGGGGAAAACATTGTATAAAGAGGATTGAGCAATCCTATATTTAATATAGTTCACACTGAAGCGATAATGAGCACTTACTCCACCTTGGATGCTGTGAGGCTCACGGGTATCACGCAGCCCATGCTGAACTATCTTTGTCGGGTAGGGGTGGTGGTTCCAACGGCAAGCCGGAGGCAGGGGAGGAAGGGGCATGGCCACGAGCGGAGGTACAGTTTCCGCGACTTGGTCTCCTTCAAAGTGGTCCGCCAGCTGACGGCTTCAGGCGTTTCCCCGGTTAAAGTGAAGGGGGCAATCCGAGATTTGCATGCGCTCGGGATCGCGCTCCACAGGTTGCCTTGTTCACATGTGGTCATCTTTGGAGGGAGCGTCTATCGCTGGAATGGGATCGATGACATCTACCGCTTGGTAGACGGGCAACGTGCATTCGGATTTGTTCTTGACCTCACAGCGATCCACGATGAGCTTGTTGCAGAAATTGCGGCAATGGCGGCGTAGCGTAAGTTCGGTTTGAACGCGGTAGATTCGGCCGATTAATTTGTGGCGCGAAGGGGAATTAAATGACATTGATGACGACTTACTATCCTGGAGCGTCTTCGTCGATTCTGTTCGGCGAACTCGCCGGACGTGTGGCGGAAGTTTTTGAGCGTCCGGAGAATTGCAAAAGGGAGACTATTGCTCTTCGAAACGCTTTCCGTCTCTTGGAGATGTTTCGGTATGACGCATTTGCAGGGGTGCATTCGCCGGGCATCCTTGACCTTGATGCAACCAACTTCGGCACAGACGCAGGCGACTCTGACGAGCAAGTAGTGAAGCACGCGATGATGGGGGCCGCCCACGCAGTCTATCCGGGCGTCGACAAGGACGCTGTGGTGGAAATGTTGGAACAGGTGATTTCTGCTATGGCAAAGGACGAGCCTGAAGCGACGTATCACGGTGAATTGAGAAACGCTAAGACGTTCTTCGCTGAGGTATCGAAGGCGCTGCAGGTGTAGAAGTGCTTTCAAGAGAGTTTCTTCTTCACGAGCTCGAGAACGTACAAAGTGCCCTGGACGACACGCTACGGCACGACTACCTTCCTGGTGATGGGCGAGAGTTCTACCTTGAGTGCTTCGCCCGTCTTAAGGAGGCTGAGAAGCAGCTCCAGCGCTTATCGCCTACGAATCTGAGCCTTCAGGTTACGTACGCGCACCAGCTTTCGTTTCTATCGAAGCTGGTATCGCTTATTGAGCGATCGCATATTGGCGAGTTTTCGTGGGCATTTGCTTCGAGATTGCGCGACCTTACAAGAGAATTGTGCGCAGAAAATGGGCCGGGTGGTGAGCTGCTGCACCCTGTCGTGCATATCGTCGCTGAAGGCGGGCTTACTTCATATGCCGTCCTACCTGAAGATCCAGCGCTGACTGGGGGTCTAAAAAGACTCATCCATGTGATCTTTCCTCGGACGCTGAAGCATGATGTGCTTGTTCACACGATCTTGGGCCACGAAATTGGCCACGCTGCGTGGGCAATACCAAAGCTGCGGCGTGACATCATCTCTAAAGTGGTTACCCCGCTTTTTAAAGGAGGCCCACTTGAAAGCCCTACATCGGCCGAAGCTTGGCTGAACGAATCAGGAAGAGCGTCCGATGCCGATGAATTCTTACTAAAGCGGGATAAGCTTACGCCGAACAAGTTCTCGTTTTCTGGGAACAACAACAAGATGCTCGATCGGTGGCATCAGGAGTTTTTCTGCGACTTATTCGGTTTGGTAATGTTCGGACCTAGCTTTGCCTGCGCACACCGACTGCTACTAGGTTTACATCAACCTAGCGGCAATCAGCCGGGCGATCATCATCCGCCTTACGCATCAAGAGCCATCCTAGTTCTTAAGGCTTTGCGGCATCTCAACTGGCTGAGCTTTCCTTGCGGCACGGATACGTATTTGCAAGATGCGGTCAACAAGATGGAGGCGTACGTGGCTAAACTGCCCTCTACTCACGGCTGGTACGACGTATTCACTGACCAACAGGTTCGAGATGCGACAGATGGCTTGGTAGCAGTCCTCGCGCCGTACGCGGGGTTCGCCTATTCGCCTGTGGGCGAGTCCACGCTAGTCACCGTCAAGAACAGCCTTCATGCTCGAGTTCCTCCGGTGGGCTCAGCTTTGAATCCGACTAATGAAACGGTGTCTCTATCAGAGATGGATTTTCGACATGTGCTGACCGCTGGATGGGTGTATTGGCTGGGGCAAGAAAATCTCGCTGAAAATGATCGATTGAGCTTCAGTAGCATCAATCAACTGTGTGACCGAGGGATTCTCCAACAGGGTGCGGTGGACATAGTTCGAGGGACACCGTAATGTCAGCGCTGAGCCGAAGTGCGATCGTTGACCGGCTTAAAGATGGTTCTCTTGTAGTGTCCCCGCTACTTCAAGATGCACAGCTTGGGGCTTCTGCGATTGATCTTCGTATGGGGAACATCGTGCTCATGGCGAGAGCCCGAGGGTTATCACACGTCGAACCACGGAACTATCTAAAATCTGCCGACGACCACGCGGCGGTTTTGGGGAAGCGGCAAAAGCACGAAAGACACGAACTGGCTTATCACCAGCGATTTCTACTTCATCCCGGAACCTTGGCACTTGTGCCGACCCTTGAGTGGGCGAAGCTGCCGATGAATCTGCAAGGCGTGGTTACCGCTCGTTCAACCTGGGCCCGCGAAGGATTGAGCATCGCGACGGCCAGTTTCATCGAGCCGGGGTATGAGGGAATAATTACTCTTGAACTGGCAAACCTTGGGCAGATTCCAATCGCTCTCTATCCGGGACAACGAGTCGCGCAATTGGCTCTTTACACAATTGATTCGCCGCTCAACGTAGGCCAGCGGAAGAAGAGTCAGTTTCACGCGGCCTTCGAGCCATCCGAAGGAAACATCGCCAAGGGCGACGAGCCTTTCATTCCCACGCAGTGAGCGGACGATCGGCTCACAGCCGTATTCGATTCGCGGGTCACGAGCAGTCACGTTCCGCACTGCGGGCAATCGCTCGAAATCCCAGCTTTCTCGCAACAGCAGGTAGGCGTGTGTGCGCCAAAAACGACCGGTTGCGGACATCCGCTTTCAGCATGTCCAGAACCTAGGGTTGACTGAATTTCGGACTAATGCGATTATCGGATCTCCTTTTCGTACACCAAGGATGTCCGCATGACCCGTGTCTTCGCCTACTGTCGTGTCAGCACGACTGACCAGACGACAGAGAACCAGCTTCGAGAGATTGCAGCCGCAGGATTCGACATCGCGCCCAAGCGGCTCATAACTGAGACGATATCGGGCAGCGTTCCAGCCTCGGAACGGGCGGGCTTCTCGGGGCTCATCAATAGGCTGGAGGAAGGCGATGTGCTTGTGGTCACGAAGCTGGACCGACTTGGCCGCAATGCCATGGACGTTAGAGCCACCGTGGAGGCCCTGACGGGCTTAGGCGTCCGGGTTCATTGCCTAGCCCTTGGCGGCGTTGATCTAACCAGTGCGGCGGGCAAGATGACGATGGGTGTGCTCGCTGCCGTTGCGGAATTCGAGAGGGATTTGCTGATCGAGCGGACGCAATCAGGATTGGCGCGTGCGAAGGCCGCTGGAAAGGCTTTGGGGCGTCCGCAGGCGCTGGCCGAGGGGCAGGCCCGCGCCGCCCTTGAAAAGCTCTCCAAAGGGCTCTCCGTGGCGGCTGTCGCAAAGGAGTTCGACACGAGCAGGCAGACCATCATGCGCCTGCGCGACAAGGCCCCGCCAACGCAGCACTAAAGCGACAGCGAGGGCAGATGCCGGAGTGGAATTCGGCCTGCCGTGGGGCCCTCTCCGGCCCTCCTGAGCCCATTACTTGGAGGGGCACGGGGGAACTCAGACTCTGGAGCAGTCGTAGCTGCCCTCTTGCGGATACAGAAAAAATTTGGACTTCCACTCTCTACGGTTTGAGCAGTTGAAACGGCTTGACTTGGAGGGCGCGAGCCAATCGTTCTAGGTTGTCCAGCGAGATGTTTCGAGCCTGCCGCTCCACATGCGCCACAAAGGTTCGATGCAGGCCCGCTTCAAAGGCAAGCGCCTCTTGAGACCAACCCTTCGCCGCTCGGCGCCGTATCAAATTAATGGCAAGCACTTCCCGCGCCGAAGGTTCGGACTCTCCGTCGGGAACAAGCGGGCGAGACATTGCGGGGGAGTCTCTTTGCCTGCTGCTTTTGAGTCAGCCGCTTTTGAGTCACAATCTCGCGCTTGGCTTGTACGTGGTCGCCTAGCAGATCGCCGAAGGTTCGCTCTGCGTTCAAGCGAACTGGAGGACGCATGGGATTGTTTTCATGGATTGCCGCTACCGGGAGAAAGAGTGCGGCAGCTGCTCTGATTCAGCAGTACTTCGAGTTGAGCAAGCAGCATGGAATCTTTCCCGGCGACCCCGCAGGGACCGCCAATAGGATTACCGAACTCGCATGCAACCGCGTTCCCGAACTACCCCAAAAGTGGAAAGGACGAGTACTGGCCGCAAGCGTTCTAGCCATCGCAGTGCTCGAAGACGAATTCGCAGTAGAGGTCCGAGATCAGTGCGCGATGGCGCTGGCAGGCATGCTCAAGGCGGCGCATGCCGAGCGGCACCTTCATTCCTACGAGGATCAGAAGATGCTCGCAGTTGCTCAGCGTCTGTACGTCGAATTTCGGGAGGCCGTACCGGCGCAGCCGTATGAGCCACCAAAAACCGCAGCGGCCCAAAAGGAACAGCATCCGCAGACCGGGCGAGACAGGGCGCGGGCAATGGATGAACTCATCAAACGGATGAAGGCGTAGCGTCTCAGGCGTTGCAAGCCGGGACTCATGCACTTCGCGGACAAATAAGAAAGATGCAGTTCCGTCTCTCGGGCTGCTGGGCAAAGTCTCGCTGCACCGGACTCCTCCGCCGGGGCTGAAGCCCAGCGGGGGCGGGGCCAGCCGCGCCAGCACCTCGGTCATTGCAGCAGCCCCTGCCCCAGTGCACGAGAGATCGCCCGCTTGCCGACCTGGCAGGGGCCTCCATGCCCGTCAGACGCTGCACGACCTGATCGACAGGGACCACATCCTTGCAATGCATGAACGGGTTGCCCGAGGTGTGGCTGTTCCAAGTGAAAACTCTCCCATTCCCATGCCACTCGGTCTGCCTCACGCTGGGCTTCCAACTGGGACACCTCGGTCGCGATAACCTCAGCGTCCCCTGTGCGAGTCCGCGTGGTCGAGATGGGTTGGGCCTTCATCCGCAGCCGAGAGTAGATGCACGCTGCGCGGTACTCCTCCCCGAGATGCTCCCTTGCCTTCCCGCCTGTTCGTTGGAAGAGGGGCCCTAGCAGTGTTTCCCCGGCCAGAACACCGGCTTTGTGCAGCGCCGGGATGTAGCGCCGAACATCCTGCGAGCGTCGACTATGCATCTCGGCGTACCACTGGCATAGGACTCCAATGCCGGGTGTGATACCTCGGCGCAGATTGGCGAAGCGTAGGACGAATGTCGCGAACTGCTGCACCTCGAATCGAAGGGATGCAAGCGCCTTGGCGCGGGCGGGCAACCTCTCGCGCAAGTCCAGCACGGGGATGTTCAGCTGGTCGGCAGGGATGATCTCTCCCGTACCTGTGTCCAAGTACTCATGGACGCTCCGAATCCCCCCGGCCTTGGTGGTGTTGACGGAGTACACCGCCAGCATATCGAAGCTCAGGGACTCCGCAGCCGTGGCGCGGCTGATTGTGTTCTTTCGCATGTGTATGTCTTTATTCGGGAAAACAGCAGGAATCCAGCATCCATGCGGGTTTGCGACCGATGGAAGTGCGCAAATGGCGCGATTCAGCTGGTCTGCGGTGGTGGGGGGGCGACGGGTATTCGGTGTCAGGCATTCATGGCTGCGCGGCCCGCTTCGCGGTACGCGTTCAATCCCGGCAGTGCGGCCCGAACGGCTGCTGCCCCAACGGCGGCGCGGTCCTGATGCGATGCGGAACCGACTCGGAACTCGACCGCTGCGACGGTCCGTGCTCGCTCATCGCGGGAAAGAATGGGAGCCTGCGGACATGTCCGCTCGCTGAAGCCAATCTCCTTGCCGCTGACTCTGAGGATCAGGTTTTCACGAGTGAGATCGTTGCGGTCCCCATTGCGGTAGCTGATCCTCTCGCCTTTGCGGGCGTCCAAGATGACGCGGGCGAGGGGCCTGATCTTGTCGCCGTGATTGATGCTGGGGTAGTAGTTGTTCCCAGTGACCTTGCGTTGCGTCCAGCGAGCGGTCCAACCTGCCGCTTGAAGGAGGCAGTAATCTCGCGCTTCGACCTTGGCGGTAGACCCGTCTTGCAGTACCACGCCGAGCACGGTAGGGGTGAGGGGCACGATGTCATTTATGCCGCCTAGACGAGGAAGCCGTTGAGTATCGTCAGGCGTGTATGGACTGGTCGCAGGGCCGTACCAGCGGGGCGTTTGCGCGGCAGGCGTTGAGGTCAATAGTCGCGCGGAGTTCGTGTCCATGAAGTTCCTTTGAAGAGTCTTCGCGCACGGCTGCGCCTACCGGTAAGGGCATGCGGTTTCGAGAGCGAGGGAGTGCGTAACCCGGAGCCGCTAGATCGGGCTAGGGAAGTGACGCGTGAGCACAGGGTGCGATGAATGCCAAGAAGACCTTGGCGCTAAGACGGAAAAGGCCGCACCGTCAGCAGCATTGCGCTGCCAAGAAATGCGACCTTGTGTCTGTAATATAGGTACCGGATATAGAAACCGGTCCGCCGCTACTAACCCAGCTTCTTGGCCAGGGCCCCCGCGCTGGGGTGGTAATACCGCTTCAACATTTGGAGGCTGCGATGCCCCGTCACCGCCGCCAGTTCGATGACATTGGGCAGTTTGTCCGCCATGCGACTTGTTGCCGTGTGCCGTAGGTCGTGAAAGCGAAAACCGGGAACGCGTGCCCGCGCTGTAGCTTTCCGGAATGCTGCTGCCAGCGTCTGCGCAGATATCGAGAAGACGCGCCCATCCCCGTCTGTAGGCCGCGCTGAGAGGGCCGCGACTGCGGCGCGGGATAGCGGCACGCTGCGCGGATGCCCGTTCTTCGAGACCGGCAAGTACGCGGTTTGAGCGGCGAGATCGATATGCTTCCATTCGAGGGCCAACAGTTCACCCCGGCGCATGGCCGTAT
The DNA here is from genome assembly GCF_049913215.1 of Variovorax sp. R-27. Classification (NCBI taxonomy): domain Bacteria; kingdom Pseudomonadati; phylum Pseudomonadota; class Betaproteobacteria; order Burkholderiales; family Comamonadaceae; genus Variovorax; species Variovorax sp. R-27. The sequence goes on along the minus strand of NZ_CP183984.1, from coordinate 6,828,825 downwards.
GCAGTGCAAGCTGCACAAGCGGCAGCATGTCTGGATTGCGTCGGCCTACTGGGGCCACGGCCACCAGCAAGCGCCCTTCTTCATCAGCAGAGAGCACGCGTGCCCGGCCAGGGGGAGCAGGCGGTTTCTTTACTAGTAGGCAAGGGTTTTCGATGCCAGCGCCCCATTCCCGCCGAGCGTGATTGATGACGCTGGAAAGCAGCGAAAGGTCCCGGATGACTGCTCCGGCCTTGACCTCCCTTAGCCGTTCGTCGCGGAAAGCAGCAACGACCGTAGGCGTCAGTTTCTCCAGCGCAAAGGCGGCCATCTTCGAACGCATAAGCGCCTTGATGCGGATGACCTCGTCTAGGTGTCCGCGCTTGGTCGGCGATACCTCCGCTGAATACCGGAGCAGCGCCTCGCCAAGCAGTGCCTTGTCCATGCTGGTACGCGACCGATAGCCCCCCGCGTCCATGGACGTTTCCATGTGACGCGCCCATTTCTTCGCCTCTGTTCGCGTGGCGAAGCTCTTCACTTCAGCCGGGTAGCCTTCTCGCCGCACGCGTGCTTGCCACGTGCCAAACCGTTCTCGAATCGATGCCATCTCGTGCCTTATTGGGACAGGAGTGGGACAAGAACGAGTTTTCGGCCTTTCCGGGCGGCTAGTCTGGTGTGCGGGTCTTGTGGTGAGGTTGGCGTTTACTTACGCCGCAATCACCCCGCCACCCAACTCCCCGACTTCCCCCCATGCTTCTCCAACACATGCACATCGTTGATCCGCATCCCCCGGTCCACCGCCTTGCACATGTCGTAGATCGTCAATAGCGCCACCTGCACCGCCGTCAGCGCCTCCATCTCCACCCCCGTCGGCCCGACGGTCTCGACGGTCGCCGTGCAGACCACTTGCGGCACGCTCCCCGCGTCGGCAAGCGCAAACGCCACAGCCACCCGCGTCAACGCCAACGGATGACACAGCGGAATCAGATCGCTGGTCTTCTTCGCCGCCTGAATCCCCGCAATCCGTGCGATGCCCAGCACGTCGCCCTTCTTCGCCGTCCCCGACTCGATCAGCGCCAGCGTAGCCGCCTGCATCTCGATGCGGCCCGTGGCCACGGCCACGCGGTGGGTTGCGGGCTTGCCGGCCACGTCGACCATGTGGGCCTGGCCCTGGGCGTCAAAATGGGTGAGAGTGCTCATGGTGAACGTTCGTTTTGAAGATGCATCATACGAGCCCGAGCCACAGACGAGGAATGCCGCGCTTGACTCCCCATCGCCCCACGAAAAGCCTGCCGATGCCTGCCTTGCGGTCGTTGTGCGCTACTTTTTTAATAGCTTCCCAGGTGCTGTTGCCGGTGCCCGCGCTGGCACAGATGCAGCAGATCCTGCCCGGCATGGGCGATGGCGGCGAGATGACTGCCAGCGCGGAGCGCCACCTCGGCGACCAGATCGCCCGTGAGCTGTACCGCGACACGGACTACATCGACGATCCGGTGATCGCCGCCTACGTGCAGGACATCTGGCAGCGCCTGCTGACGGCCGCCCGCGCGCGCGGCGAGCTCACGCCCGAGCTCGACGAGCGCTTCGCCTGGACGATCCTGCTGGGCCGGGACCGCAACATCAATGCCTTCGCGTTGCCCGGCGGCTACCTGGGACTCAACCTCGGCCTGGTGGCGGTGGTCGGCAGTCGCGACGAGCTGGCCACGGTGCTCGGGCACGAACTCTCGCACGTCACGCAGCGCCACATCTCGCGCATCATGAGCAAGCAGGGCAAGCAGATGCCATTGATGATCGCGGGCCTGATCCTCGGGATGATCGCGGCCGGCAAGAGCCGCAACGGCGACGCAGGCCAGGCCGTGATCATGGGCAGCCAGGCGCTGTTCATGCAGAACCAGTTGAGTTTTTCGCGCGACATGGAGCGCGAGGCCGATCGCATCGGCTTCGGCGTGATGACGCAGGCGGGCTTCGCGCCGCAGGGCGCGGCCGCGATGTTCGAGAAGCTGCAGTACGCCTCGCGCCTCAACGACAACGGCTCGTACCCTTACCTGCGCAGCCACCCGCTGACCACGGAGCGCATCTCCGACATGCAGGGCCGCTTCCAGTTCCGCATGGACGCGGCGCCGCCGGTTCCGCTGGCGATGGACCACGCGATGATCGCTGCGCGCGCACGCGTGCTGACGCGCCCGGGTGTCGACGTGTTGCGGCTCTGGATCGAATCGGCCTCCAGCGGCGAGTTCGCAAAAAGCTCACCGGCCCAGCAGGCCGGCACGCTCTATGCCGCGGCACTGTCGGCCAAGGAAATGCGCGACTACAAGAGCGCGCGCACGCTGGTCGAACGACTGGTTGCGCGCACGGCGGACGATGCTGCCGCGGCGAAGCAGGCGCGTTGGCTCAACGCGGAGATCGAGCTCGCCGCAGGCGCCGCGCCCAAGGCGGCTGCGCTGCTCGATGCCAAGTCGAAGGAGCGGCCCGAGATGATGCTCGCTGCCGAAGCCGCCACGGCGATGCGCCAGCCCGCGCCGATGATTCCTGTATTGCGCGACTGGGTCGCCGCGAACCCGCGCGATGCCACGGCGTGGCGCACGCTCGCCAATCTCTACGGCGCCCAGAACGACACGCTGCGCGCGGTGCGCGCCGACGCCGAGGCGAACGTGGCGATCCTCGACTACCCGGCCGCGCGCGACCGTTTCAAGGCTGCACAGGAACTCGTCCGCCAGTCCAAGGTGGTCGACCACTACGAGGCGTCGATCATCGACACCCGTGCGCGGGCAGTGGAGGCGTTGGTGAAAGAGCAGGCTGCGGAGCCGCCGCTGAAGTGACGTAGCGCGGCAGCCGCTGCAGATTCAGCGCTTGGACAGCAGCCCGCCCAGCGCGGACTCGATCAGCAACCCCAGCAGCGAATACAGCAGCGAGCCGATCAACGCGGCCAGGAAGCCGCTGACGTGAAAGCCGCTCAGCAGCCCCGATGCGGCCCAGAACAGCAGCGCGTTGATGATGAACAGGAACAGCCCGAGCGTGACGATGGTGACCGGCAGCGTCAGCACCACCAGCACCGGCCGCACGACCATGTTGAGCAGGCCGATCACCGCGGCCGCGATCAGCGCGGAGCCGAAGCTGTTGACCTGGACACCGCTGTAGAGATAGGCAACCGCCAGCAGCGCCACGGCGCTGAGCAGCCATTTGATGATGATGCGCATAGGGCGCTCAGGATACCCCAGGGCCCACAAAACAACGAGCTCCGGTGCGTTGCCGCACCGGAGCTCGTCCAGAGAGACTCGTCCTGCCTTACTCGGCCAGTTCGTTCGCCAGCACCAGCAGCGCGCCCATGCCCATCACTGCGCCGGGAAAGGCCCAGCCCGATTGATGGGCCGGTGTCTGGTCGGGCGTTACCGGCTCCAGGTCGACGCCGATCTTCGGGCGGCGTGCATCGACCACGTGAACGGCCGAGTGCTCGCGCTTGAGCTGTGCCGTCAGTTCGGTCAGCGGGCCCTTGGCCAGCACCGGGGTCACCTGGCCGCCATTGCGCTCCAGCAGCGGCAGCATCTGCGCCTGCACCTTGCTGAACCACTTGGCGCGCCAGTTCTCGCGCGCGCTGTGGCTCACCCACTTGCTGATGCGATGCGTCATGCGCGGCGCGCAGGCCACGAGCACCCAATGGCGCGCCACGACGGTGCTCGCGTCCGGAGCAAGTTCGGCGAACTGCTCACAGGCGTAGGTGACGTCGTCGACATAAAGAATGATCTTTTCCATGGCGTGCTCCTTCAGGTAGTTAGAGTGAGAGACGAGGTGGGACAGGAAGTTTCTCGAAAGCGACGCCGGCTCAGCCGGTCGTCACCGCCTGTTCTTCAGGCTTGTTGCGGGCGTGGCGCGCGGCCACCCACTTGCCGATTGCCAGCACCAGCAGCGCACCGGCGATACCGGCGGCGTACTTGACCACGTCGGTCTGCGGCACCTTCGGCACCCAGGTCCAGGCGGCGGCGTTTGCCAGTGCGGGGTCGGACACGGCCATCGTGCCGGCGATCCAGCCGAGCAGCATGCCGCCCAGCGTGATGATCATCGGGAAGCGGTCCATCAGCTTGATGACCAGCTGGCTGCCCCAGACGATGATCGGGATGCTCACGAGCAGGCCGAAGATCACGAGCGGCATCTGGTGGCCGTCGCCCGCGCCTTGCGCGGCACCGGCAATGGCGATCACGTTGTCGACGCTCATCACGAGGTCGGCCACGATCACGGTCTTGACCGCGCCCCACAGCTTGTCGCTGCCGGTGATGTTGCCGTGTGCGTCGTCGTGTTCAGGGGCCAGCAGCTTGACGCCGATCCACAGCAGCAGGATTGCGCCCACCAGCTTCAGGAACGGAATGGCCAGCAGCGTGAGCGCAAAGAAGATCAGGATGACGCGCAGGATGATGGCGCCCGCTGTGCCCCAAAGAATGCCCTTGGTGCGTTGGGCCGGCGGCAGCTTGCGGCAGGCCAGCGCGATCACGACAGCGTTGTCGCCGCCCAGCAGGATGTCGATCATGATGATCTGACCGACCGCGACCCAGAACTCCGGGGTCATGAACATTTCCATAGATTTCCTCTTTGTCTTTGCGCCCCAGCCTCTCCCTTCAGGGGCGACGACGGAAGGCGCATGCCGATGCGTTTCGATTCATCCTGTGCGGGAAGATCGAAAGCGAGGAATGAAGTCCGGGGGTGACACCGGGAGCTTGCGAACGCTTCGACCAAACCTGCACAGGTTCAAATCGAAGGTCTCGCTCGACAGCGCCCGCGCGAGTGCGCGTACGTTGTCCGGCAGGCCGGAAGTGTTTTGCTTCGTATTGACGACCTGACGATTCGCGCTGCCGTGGACAGCGGTCGGGAGCTACTCCCCTTCGTGGGGCGGATTAGAGCATCGAAGCTCGCGGCGGTGCAATCGAAAGTTTCCACGGGTTTAAAGAGAACACCTTCAAACTGCTGATGAATAGGGCATGTGGCGCTCTGTTTTTCATAGCAAGCTTGTCCCTTCGGCGTTTCGGGACATTGCCGGACTATGATCGCCGTCCGCTGCTTTTTCACGTTCCATGGCCGCCATACACATCACCGACATCGAGGCCGCCATCAACCACTGGCGCGAGAAGACGCCGTCGCCCGACGGGGTCACGCTCGGCCCCGAATTGCGCGCGCTGGCCGAGGTCTACGCGCTCATGGTTTTTCATCACGAGGACGAGGTCGACGAGGTCGGCTTTCCACCCAAGGCCTGGGCCGCCTGGATGGCCTGGTACGAGAGCACGCCCGACACGCCTTGCATCGCGATCTGCTCCACCAGCCAGGGCGACGACGAATGCAAGGGCTGCGGCCGCACCTTCGACGAGGTGCAGTTCTGGCCCGGCATGACACCCGTCGAGAAGCGCGCCACGTGGCGCCGCATCACGATGGAAGACTCGGCCTGGCGCTTCAACCGCTATGCCGAACGGGCACGCGAGGCGGAACCGCCGCCGTCCGCCGCCGAGCCTGAGCTCGATCCCGACGACGAGAAAAACTGGGCCCCCTGACCATGCGCCGCCTCGCGCAAGCCCCCAACCTCGCGATCGCGACCGTGTGGGTGCACGCGCTGCGCGAAGAGGGCGTGGCCGCCACCGTGCAGCGCGAATTCCTCGGCGCGGTGATGGGCCAGCTGCCACCCGACCAGTGCCTGCCCGAGATCTGGATCGACGACGAGGCCCAGTTCGATCTGGCCAGGAGGCTGCTGCACGAGCTGCAGCACCGCCCGCAGCGCAGCTGGCTGTGCGTGTGCGGCGAGCAGGTCGAAGGCGGCTTCGAGCAGTGCTGGCAGTGCGGCGAGATGATGCCGGCCGCCTAGCCGCGCGGCATTACTTCCAGCGAAGCAGTTCCACGTCGATGCTGTTGACGCCGTCGCCCAGCGTCAGCGTGTTTTCCTGAATGGTCGCCTGCAGCTGCATGCTGCGCTGCGCCAGCGCGGCCAGCGCCTGCGAGGCATTCGTCGGCACGCGATAGACCTTCAGGTTCTGCGGCCGCGTGAGCTTGTTCTCGATGCCGCGCCACCAGATTTCTGCCGCGTGGTTGAAGCAGTAGACGATCACCTCGTCAGCCTTGCCGCAGGCCTTGATGATGGGCTTGTCTTCCGGCTGGCCGACCTCGATCCAGATCTTGACCTCGCCCGTGAAGTCGCGCAGCCACACGTCGGGCTCGTCAACGTTCGACAGGCCAGCGCCGAAGGCCAGCGTGCCGTCGCCCTGGCAGATGTCCTGCAGCTGGTGCGCATTGAGCGCGAGCGCGACCAGCCGGATCATCATCCGCTCGTCGGTTTCGCTCGGGTGGCGCGCCAGGGTCAGCGCATGGTCGGCGTAGTAGCCGTGGTCGATGTCGGCCACCGCGAGGGTGGCCTTGAAGATGGTGGACTTGAGGGCCATCAGATGCGCTTGGCCAGCTCGGCAGCCTTGCCGACGTAGCTGGCCGGCGTCATCGCCAGCAGGCGGGCCTTTTCCTCTTCCGGAATCTCCAGCGAGCGGATCAGCCCGTGCAGCGCCTCGGCCGTCACGGTCTTGCCGCGCGTCACTTCCTTCAGCTGCTCGTAGGCACCCTGCACGCCGAAGCGGCGCATCACGGTCTGGATCGGCTCGGCCAGCACTTCCCACGAGGCGTCGAGGTCTTCGGCCAGCGCTTCCTCGTTGAGTTCGAGCTTGCCCAGGCCGGTGGCCAGGCTGGCGTAGGCCAGAGTGGCATAGCCGAAGGCCACGCCGATGTTGCGCAGCACCGTGCTGTCGGTCAGGTCGCGCTGCCAGCGGCTGATGGGCAGCTTCTCGCTCAGGTGGCGCAGCACCGCGTTGGCCAGGCCCAGGTTGCCTTCGGCGTTCTCGAAGTCGATCGGGTTGACCTTGTGCGGCATCGTCGAGGAGCCGATCTCGCCCTTCTTCAACCGCTGCTTGAAGTAGCCCAGGCTCACGTAGCCCCAGATGTCGCGCGAGAAGTCGATCAGGATCGTGTTGGCACGGGCCACCGCGTCGAACAGCTCGGCCATGTAGTCGTGCGGCTCGATCTGGATGCTGTAAGGCTGGAAGCTCAGGCCCAGGCCCAGCGGCGCGGGCGTCTCGATGACCTTGCGGCTGAAGGCTTCCCAGTCGAAGTCGGGCCAGGCGGCCAGGTGGGCGTTGTAGTTGCCGACCGCGCCGTTCATCTTGCCGAGCAGCTGCACCGAGGCGATCTGGGCGCGGGCCTTCGACAGGCGCACCGTCACGTTGGCGATTTCCTTGCCGACCGTGGTCGGGCTGGCGGTCTGGCCGTGCGTGCGCGACAGCATCGACACGTTGGCGAACTGGTGCGCCATTTCGCGCAGCTTGGTGATCAGGCCGTCGATGGCCGGCAGCACCACCTTGTCGCGCGCGGCCTGGATCTGCAGGGCGTGGCTGGTGTTGTTGATGTCCTCGCTGGTGCAGGCGAAGTGCACGAACTCGGCGGCCGCAAGCAGCTCGGGCCGGGCCTCGAACTTGGACTTGATCCAGTATTCGACCGCCTTCACGTCGTGGTTGGTGGTTTTCTCGATTTCCTTGATGGCCAGCGCGTCGGCCTCGGAAAAGTGCGACACCAGGCCCAGCAGGTACTTGCGGGCGCCGCCCGTCAGGGGCTTGAATTCGGCGAAGCCGCAGTCGGACAGCGCAATGAACCACGCCACCTCGACTTGCACGCGTCGGTGCATATAGCCCTGTTCGCTCATCAGCGGACGCAACGCCGCGAGTTTGGCCGCGTAACGGCCATCAAGGGGGGAAAGGGCGGAAACGGTGGAAAAGCTCATGCCCGAATTTTAGGCGGCCGGCGGTCCGTGGGGCGGTACCGACACATTGGGGTCGATTTGGGGCTCTGGTTTTCCCGTTCACCTAAAATGACTATTAACAAACGTCATTAAAGCTAGGGAGAGAGCCTTCATGAAACTGATCGGATCCGCCGCCAGCCCTTATGTGCGCAAGGTGCGCGTGGTGCTGGCCGAAAAGCGGCTCGATTACCAGTTCGTGATCGAAGACGTCTGGGCTGCCGACACCACGATCTCCAATTCCAACCCGCTCGGCAAGGTTCCCTGCCTGATCATGGAAGGCGGTGAGGCGATGTTCGACTCCCGCGTGATCGTCGAATACCTGGACACCCTGTCGCCGGTCGGCAAGCTGATTCCGCAGCAGGGCCGCGAGCGCGCCGAGGTCAAGACCTGGGAGGCGCTGGCCGATGGCGTCATGGACGCCGGCGTGCTCTGGCGCCTGGAAGCCACCTGGGCCGGCCGCAACGACGGCGAGCGCAGCGCGGCCTGGATCGAGCGCCAGCGCACCAAGGTCGAGGACGGCGTTGCCGCCATGTCCAAGGGCCTGGGCGACAAGCCCTTCTGCAGCGGCATCCACCTGAGCCTTTCAGACATCGCAGTGGGCTGCACGCTGGGCTGGCTGGACCTGCGCTTCCCTGAAATCGACTGGCGCGGGGACCACGGCAACCTCGCGAAGCTGTTCGACAAGCTGATGCTGCGGCCCAGCTTCATCGACACCAAGCCCTGAGAAACGAGCCCTGAAGAAAGGCGCCACGCGGCGCCTTTTTCTTTTCAGCGCTTGCGCAGCGTGTACTGCACCACGTCGATGTTCGCCTGCGAGAACGCGGCCTCGCAGTAGGCCAGGTAGAACTCCCAGATACGCATGAAGCGCTCGTCGAAACCCAGCTGCAGGATGCGGCCGCGCTGCCCGAGGAAGCTCTCGCGCCAGCGGCGCAGCGTCTCGGCGTAGTCGGCGCCGAAGGCGAATTCGTCCACCACCTCCAGCCCCGCGGCCTCGGCCTCGCGGCGGAACTCGCGAGGGCAGGGCAGGCAGCCGCCCGGGAAGATGTACTGCTGGATGAAGTCGGTCGAGTCGATGTAGCGGTCGAACAGCAGATCGTCGATCACGATGCTCTGCACGCAGGCGCGGCCGCCCGGCTTGAGCAGCCGGCTCACGCTCTGGAAGTAGGTCGGCCAGTACGCGCGGCCCACGGCTTCCACCATTTCGATGGAGCACACCGCGTCGAAGGGGGCGTCGGCGATGTCGCGGTAGTCCTGCAGGCGCAGGTCGGTGACCAGTCCGGCGGTGCGCTCGCGGGCGTAGGCCAGCTGCTCGGTCGACAGCGTCACGCCCGTCACCGAGGCGCCGAAGTCCGTCGCCGCCATCTCGGCCAGCGCGCCCCAGCCGCAGCCGATCTCGAGCACGCGGTCGCCGGGTTGCACGGCCGCCAGTTCGAGCGCGCGGCGCACCTTGGCGCGCTGCGCCTCGGGCATTGGCCTCGACAGATCGCCATCGAACCAGGCCGACGAGTAGTTCATCGTCTCGTCGAGCCAGAGTTTGTAGAACGCATTGCCCAGGTCGTAGTGCGCGTGGATGTTGCGCGAGCTGCCGGCCTTGCTGTTGCGGTTCATGAGGTGCCGCACGCGGTACAGCAGGCGGCCGGGCCAGCTGCCGTACACCACGTCTTCGATGGCGCGGCGGTTGGCGATGAACACCTTGATCAGCTCGGTGAGGTTGGGCGTGGTCCAGTCGCCGGCGATATAGCTCTCGGCAAAGCCGATGTCGCCCGACTTGAGCGCGGCCTTGCAGGCATTCCAGTTGCGCAGCGTGAGCGAGGCTGTGGGGCCGCTGCCCGGCGTGGCCCCGAAGTGCCGCACCGAGTCGTCGGGCAGGCGCACGGTGAGCGAGCCATGGGCTAGCCGCTGCAGCAGGCCGAGTACGGTGCGCGCGGCGGCGGGCGCGCCCTGGGGCAGCGAGAAGCGGGACGCGGTTGTTGTGGACGTCATGGATTCACCTGCTGCTGCTGGTTGTCGCGTGAAACGAAGTGCGTGGGCGGCGCCGGCCTGGCGACCAAGGGCACGCGCTTGACCCACAGCTTCGCGGCCTGCCAGTGGATGCGCGCGATCAGCCCGAAGGTCATGGCCGGGTAGCGCCACAGCGCGCGGCGCACGCTGGCCGCGGTCATGGGACCGAGGTCGCCGCTCACGCTGGTCTGCAGCAGCGGGCCGTCGGTGTCGTCGTGGTCGATGCGCACCACCGTATGCGCGCGGCCGGCATCGACGAAGAAGCGGAAGCGGTAGCTGCCATGGACGCTGCAGAACGGCGAGACGTGGAAGGCTTTCGTCGCCTGGAGTTCTTTGCCGTACACCGGGCGGTCCAGCAGGTAGCAATGGCGCTCGCCGAAGGTGTTGTTGACCTCGACCACGATCGCCCGCAGCACGCCTTCGGGCGTGTGGCAGTACCAGAAGCTCACCGGCTTGAAGGTGTAGCCGAACACGCGCGGGTAGCAGTGCAGCCAGGCTTCTCCGCCGGCGTCGTGGATCTGGTGGGCGGCCAGCAGGTCGTCGAGCCAGGCCAGCGCGCCGCCTTGCTCGGGCGGGCGGCCGTCGCCGTGATCGACGTCGTGAAAAGAGATGGCGGCCGCGCGGTTGAGCGCCACGGCTTTGCTGCCGTGCTCGCGCAGGGCGCGCATCGGCAGCATCAGGAAGTAGGTCGGATAGACGAAGGCGTTGCGCGCAGGGCGCAGGCGTGTGTGGCGGACTTCGCCGAAGCCCATCAGCGGCACGGCCTGCGTGGGTGTCATGCTGCAAGCCTCGCCGTCGTCGGGTTCTCGCCGGCGGAAAGCCGTGCGCGCAGTCCTTCGGCCACCGCCAGCCCGGCCTTGAGGCCGTCTTCGTGGAAACCGTAGCCCATCCACGCGCCCGCGAACCAGGTGTTGCGCTGGCCTTGCAGGGCGGGCACCTCGGCCTGCGCGCGGATCGCGGCAAGGTCGAGCACCGGGTGGTCGTAGTCGTATTCGGCCATGACCTGACTACGCTGGATTTCGCGCACCGGATTCAACGAAACGACGACCGGTTGTTCCCAGGGCAGCGGCTGCAGCTTGTTCAGCAGGTAGTGCAGGCAGATGCGGCCCGATTCGCGCTCGCCGGCTCGTTCGTAGTCGGCGCGCTCGTAGTTCCAGGCGGCCCAGGCCGTGCGGCACTGCGGCAGCACCGAGGCATCGGTGTGCAGCACGGCATGGTTCGACTGGTAGCGGATCGCGTCCAGCACCGCGGCCTCGGCGGGGCTCGCATCGCCCAGCATGGCGAGCGACTGGTCGGAGTGCGTGGCCAGCACGACGTGGTCGAAGCGCTCGACGCCCGCGTCGGTGGCCACCAGCACCCCGGCGTCGCTGCGGGTGATGCCGCGCACGGACGTGTTCAGGCGCTTGTCGGGCAGGCCCGCGACGATCTTCTCGACGTAGTGGCGCGAGCCACCGCGCACGGTGCGCCACTGCGGCCGGTTCGCGATCTGGATCAGGCCGTGGTTGTGGCAGAAGCGGATCATGGTCGCGACCGGAAACGCCAGCATCCGCGTGGTCGAGCAGCTCCAGATGCAGCCCATCATCGGCAGGAAGTACCACTCGCGAAACGCCGCGCCGAAGCGGTGGGCGTCGAGGAATTCACCCAGCGGCTGGGCCATTTCGCCCTCGGTGCCGGCCTCGGCGATACGCGTCGTCAGGCGGTTGAAGCGCAGCAGATCGCCGAGCATTCCCAGGAAGCGGCGGTCGAACAGGTTGCGCCGCTGCGCGAACACGGTGCCGAGGCTGTTGCCGCTCCACTCCAGCCAGCCGCCGCTGTTGTCGCGCGCGGCCTGGACCGAGAACGACATGTCGGAAGCAGCTGTCTCGACACCGAGTTCGGCGAAAAGACGGATCAGGTTCGGGTAGGTGCGGTCGTTGTAGACCAGGAAACCGGTGTCGACGCCATGGGCGACCCGGGTGGTGTCGGTAGAGGAGCGTGGAAGCTCGATTGTTGCCGTATGGGCGTGGCCACCGAAGTAGTCACTGGCTTCGAAGAGGGTGACGGCGGCCGCGTCGCGCAGCGAATGCGCTGCGGCCAATCCTGAGATGCCGGCGCCGATGACGGCGATGCGAGGGGGCCGCGTCATCGCGAAACCCCAGCCCGGCTGGAAGACAAAAATGCTGCGAGGCGCCCCGACGCGAAGGAGGGAGGGAGGGAGGAGGAGAAGAATCGCCTCGGGATTTCGACCAGACGGCAGGCGCCCGGAAGACCTCGCAACATGAAAACTGCTGGGCAATCACTGCCCACGCAAGTTAGGAGCGCGACATCCGCGGCACGGTTCCCGCGCGTTTGGTAAACGTTTGTGACGCCGAGCTCACGATGATTTAGACGCATCGGTAAATAATATTACCGATTCGTTTTCTTGTGAACTGCTCAGTCTCAATTTGACCCGAGTTGCTTCTCGATGACGTTCACAAAGCCGTTTTCATCGGGCGCCGTCATGCTCGACCACGCCTGCACGACCTTGCCGTCGCGCCCGATCAGGTACTTGTAGAAGTTCCACTTCGGCGTGGTGCCGGAGGCCTGCGCGAGCTGCTTGAACAGCGGATTCGCCTCGGTGCCGCGCACCGACGACTTGGCGAACATCGGGAATTTCACGCCGAAGGTGCTTTCGCAGAAGTCGGCAATTTCCTTGTTGGAGCCCGATTCCTGGGAGAAATCGTTGGACGGAAAGCCCAGCACCACGAGCCCGCGCGAGCGGTATTTCATGTCCAGCGACTCCAGCCCCTTGTATTGCGGAGTGAATCCGCAGAAGCTGGCCGTATTGACCACCAGAACCACCTTGCCGGAGTACTGGCACAAAGACTGGGGTTTTTCATCCTGCAGCCGCGGGAAGGTGTGTTGCAGGATTGCCGGGCATCCTGCGGCTTCTGCCGGAGCGGGCGCGGCGGACGCCGTCTGGGCGTGGGCGGGAAGGGTCGAAAAGAGGCTCGCCACGAGGGAAATCGCGGGGGCGCAGCGCCAGAGCGTCGACAATCGGAAGAGGGTTCGCATGGCGGGCTCCTGGGTCAAAAAGGGGGGTGTGCATCCGTGCCGCAACGGCGCACGTATTCGCATCATCGCGCGTCTGTCATGGTCGCGCCAAACTGGCCGACTAAAATCGGCGGCCATAGAAAGACATTGATGCTCTATCCGGAACTCTTCAGACAACTCGAATCCGTCCGCTGGGACATGGACAAGGACATTCCCTGGCAGTCGTTCGACGCTTCCTTGCTGTCGGAAGAGCAGGCGCAAACCATCAAGATGAATGCCATCACCGAGTGGGCGGCGTTGCCGGCCACCGAGATGTTCCTGCGCGACAACCGCCACGATAGCGATTTTTCCGCTTTCATGTCGATCTGGTTCTTCGAAGAGCAGAAGCACTCGCTGGTGCTCATGGAGTACCTGAAGCGCTTCAGCCCCAAGCACGCCCCCACCGAAGAAGAGCTGCACGAAGTGCGCTTCGACTTCGACCCGGCCCCGCCGCTCGAAACCCTCATGCTGCATTTCTGCGGCGAAATCCGCCTCAACCACTGGTACCGCCGTGCCGCCCAGTGGCACACCGAGCCGGTCATCAAGCACATCTACACCACGCTGAGCCAGGACGAAGCCCGTCACGGCGGCGCCTACCTGCGCTACATGAAGCGCGCGATGGAAAAGTTCGGCGACGAGGCCCGTGCCGCGTTCACCAAGGTCGGCGTCCTGATGGCCAGCGCGCGGCGTACGGCGCAGGCCCTGCACCCGACCAACCTGCACGTCAGCAAGGCGCACTTCCCGCGCGACACCATCCAGAGCCGCATGCCCGATCCGGACTGGCTCGAGCACTGGCTCGACAAGCAGATCAAGTTCGATGCCGTCTGGGAAACCAAGGTTGGCGAGCGCATCCTGCACAACCTGAGCCTGCTGATGAACCGCAGCTTCAAGACGGTCCAGGAACTGAACCGCTACCGCAAGGAGCTGGCGGCCACCCTGGGCCCCAAGCCCGAATACCAGGGCGCATAAAGAAAAACGCCCCGCACGCCGGGGCGTTCTTTCTTGAAGGACCCGTGTCACAAACCGGGGACGCCAGCCGTCTAGCTCCCATGGACGACGCCACCCTCACCTTCGACCGCCACCGCCCTCGCCTGCAGGGCATCGCCTACCGGATGCTCGGCTCCATGGCCGAGGCAGAAGAGGTCGTGCAGGACGCCTGGCTGCGCTGGCATGAAGCCGCCAAGGACACCTTCGACAGCGCCGAAGCCTGGCTCGTGACCGTGGTCACGCGCCTGTCGATCGACCGGCTGCGCGCCGCCAAGGTCCAGCGCGAGCACTACATCGGCGCCTGGATGCCCGAGCCCATGCTGACCGAGGCGCCCGACACGCCCGAGCAACTGCTGGAGCGCGCCGACAACATCTCCGTTGCCTTCCTCGCCGTGCTGGAGCGCCTCGCCCCCGAAGCCCGCGCCGCCTTCCTGCTGCGCGAGGTGTTCGACGCCGACTACGAAGAAGTCGCCCGCACCCTCGGCAAGAGCGAGGCCGCCTGCCGCCAGCTCGTGCACCGTGCCAAGGTCCAGGTGCAGGAAGGGCGTCCGCGCTTCACCGTGCCGCGCGAAACCCACGAGCGCCTGTTGCGCGCCTTTGCCGACGCCGCCGCGCGCGGCAGCCTGCAGGACCTGAAGGCGTTGATGGCCGAGGACGTCGAACTCATCGGCGACGGTGGAGGCAAGGTGCAGACCTTCAGCAAGATCCTGCGCGGCAGCCAGCGCCTGGCGCAGCTGTACTACTCGCTGTGGCGCCGCATGGGGCCGGCGGTGCGCATGGAAATGGTCGACATCAATGGCGAGCCGGGCATGCTGCGTTTTCTCGACGGCGAACTCGAATCGGCCCAGACCTTCGAAATCGAGAACGACCGCATCGTGCGCATCCGCGCGCAGCGCAACCCCGACAAGCTGGCGCGCATCGCACAGCTTTTTTCTTCGAAATAGTTCGCGCGGCGTGTCACAGGGCGCATGGCTCGCCCGTCTTCAGTGGGTAGCAAGCAGATTTCATCGCAACCCACCTGGATAAACCCATGAACACCACCGCACGCCTGAACTGGTTCAAGCTCGTCCCGAAGTCCTTCGAGGCCATCCTCGCCGTCAACACCACCATCGAGTCGAGCACGCTCGGCAAGACACTGGTCGACTTCGTCTTCGCCCGCGTCTCGCAGATCAACGGTTGCGCCTACTGCCTCGACATGCACGTGCGCGACCTGCGCAAGCAGGGCGAGGAGTGGCAGCGCATCAACAGCCTGCCCACCTGGCGCGAGGTGAGCTTCTTCAACGAGCGCGAACGCGCCGCTCTGGCCTGGGCCGAATCGCTCACGCGCCTGGCCGACGACCATGACGAACGCGAAGCAGAATTCGCCGCGCTGAAGGCCAATTTCAGCGACGTGGAAATTGCAGAACTCACCGTGGCAATCGCGCAGATCAACACCTGGAACCGCCTCAACGTCGGCATGCGCGTGCCGGTCGCGGTCAAGCCGCTGGCCTGAACGGGCTTACCTGCGCTCCACCACCATCGGCGAGATGCGCAGGTTCTCGCGCAACTGCGCGACCGCTTCGCCGGCCGCATTGCGCGAGGCAAAAGGCCCGGCCTGCAGCCGGTGCGTGCCGGCTTCGCTGAACACATGCAGCTGCGGCGCCAGCGAAGGCAGGCCGCGTGCGGCCTGGTTCAGCATGCTCTGTGCACCGTCGCGTTCGCGAAAGGCGCCGAGTTGCACCCAGAAGCCCGGCAGCGCCAAGGGCTGTGCAGCGCCGGCAGGTGGCTGTGACGCAGGCGCCGCCTGCAGAGGGGCCAGGTCGCTCACCACGATGGCCTGCCGGGTCGGCGGAATGGAAGGCGGCGACTGTGCCGATTCCGGCTCAGCCCCCGGCGGCAGCGCCGCGGCCATCGGCGTCTGCGGCGTGACGGGCATCGTCGATGCCGGTGGCGGCATGTCGTCATTCACCGTCGCGACCGGCGCCACCCATTCGGCCGGCACCCGCACCTGCTGCGCACTCGCCACGCGCACCGGTGCCGCGCGCACGGGAACAGGCGCTTCAGCCGCCGCATACGCCGTCCCCGAATCCCGCCGCCATGCGCCCGTGCGGATGTCTTCGTTCGTGATCCGCTCGATCTCCACCGGCGCCACGCCGCGCAGCAGGTCGAGCTTGAGCGCGGCCGTGTAGCTCAGGTCGATGACGCGGCCGTCCACGAATGGGCCGCGGTCGTTCACGCGCACGATCACCTCGCGCCCGTTGGCCGGGTTGCGCACGCGCACATAGCTCGGCAGCGGCAGCGTCTTGTGCGCGGCCGTCATGGCGTACATGTCGTAGGGCTCGCCACTCGAGGTCGACGCCGCGTGGAACTTGCGGCCGTACCAAGAGGCCAGTCCCGACTCGCGGAACGGCCGATCGTCGGTGAGCGGCGCATAGCCGCGACCCAGCACCGTGTACGGCTTGCTGGTGCCGCCGCTGGTGCGGATGGGCTCGATGCGGGGCTCGGCATCGGGCACGCTGGCGAGGTCCGGCGGAATGTTGGTGCCCGGCCCGTCGCGGCCGCTGGCTACGCCGCTCCCGCTGCGCGGACCGCTCGCACAACCGGCCAGAAGGACGGCGACAGCCACCGCGCACGCAGCCAGCGCGGTGGCGGCGGAGGAGCGAGCGCCGTCAGCCAAATACCGCCTTCCACAGCGCCAGCATGGCCTCGCGCTCAGGGGCCAGTGCGGGCGGGGTGACCTGCGTCGGTTCTTCGTTCAGGCGCGCGCGATGCTGCACACGGCGCAGCTCGCGATAAGCCCGCGCCGCGCTGCGGCCCACGCCTTCGGGCAGCAGCCCCGCCAGTTCGGCGCGCAGCAGCAGCGCGATGTTGCCCACGTTCGGAATCAGCTCGGGATGCTCGCCCGACGACGACAGCACCAGAAACTGCACCGCGAACTCGGCATCGACCATGCCGCCGGGGCTGTGCTTCACGTCGAAGCGGTCGGCTTTCACCGGCCGCGCGCCGCGCAGCTTCTCACGCATGGCGATGATCTCGGCCTTCAGCGCCTCGCGGTCGCGCGGCGACACGAGCACGGCCTCGCGCACCTGGTCGAAACGTGCGCCCAGTTCGGCGCCGTGGTCTTCGCTGCCGAGCACGAAGCGCGCGCGCGTCATGGCCTGGTGCTCCCAGGTCCACGCGGTGTTGCTGCCGCGGCCGAGCTGGTATTTCTCGTAGGCCTCGAAGCTGGTGGTAAGCAGGCCCGAGTTGCCGTTGGGCCGCAGGGCGGTGTCGATCTCGAACAGGTCGCCCTCGCGCGTCTTCACCGTGAGCCAGTTGATGAGCTTGCGCACGTAGGCCGCATAGACCTCGCCAGCGCGCTCGTCGTCATCGTCGTAGACGAACACGATGTCGAGGTCGCTGCCGTAGCCCAACTCTTTTCCTCCCAACTTGCCGTAGCCGATGATCGCGAACTGCGGCACCTCGCGGTGCCGGTTGCGCACGTGCGGCCAGCACCAGCGGGCGGTCACGCGCAGCGTGGTGTCGGCCAGCGCGCTCAGGTCGTCGGCCACCTGCTCGACGGTGATGCGGCCGTCCACGTCGCGTGCCAGAGTGCGGAACACTTCGGCGTGGTGCGCGTGGCGCAGCAGGTTCAGCAGGCGCTCCTCGTCGGCTTCCCCGGTGCGGGTGAGCGATGCGTGGCGCGCCTCGAGCTCGCGCTCGAACTCGACGGCGACGAAGCGGCCCGACAGCATTTCGTCGCTCGCCAGTTCGTCGATCACGCCCGGGTGCTGCATCAGGTAGCGCGCCGGCCATTTGGCCGCGCCCAGCAGGCGCAGCAGGCGTTCCTGCACGGCCGGTCGTTCGACCAGCAGCGCGAGATAGCTCTCGCGGCGCATCAGCGGCTCGATCCAGTCGGCCCAGCGCATCGCGGCATCGACGTGGCGCGGCGTCTGCCCGGCGCCATCGCCGTCGGGCTCCTTGAGCCACTGGCCGGTGCGCTGCACCAGCTGGCGCAGCCGCCCGCGTGTTTCTTCGCGCAGGGCCAGCACGCGGGGCTGTTCGCACCAGTCGCGGATGCGCTCGGCAAACACCGGGGGCAGGTCGTCGAGCAGGTCGGCCAGATCGGCGGGCGCGGCGGTCTTCTTGCCGCTGCACTTGCCGTTGCAGGGCTTCTCGCCGCCGAGCAGCTTGTCGAACTCCTGCGCGACGAACTCGCGGTGCGTGTCGAGCTGCGCCAGGAAAGGGCAGCACTCGGGATAGCCCAGGGTCTGGGCGATCCAGCGCAGATCGTCGTCGGACACCGGCAGCACATGGGTCTGCTGGTCGTCGAGGTATTGAATACGGTGCTCCACGCGGCGCAAAAAATCATAGGCCGCGGCCAGCGCATCGGCCGTTTCCTGCGGCATGAGGTTGGCGCGCGCCAGGCGCTGCAGCGCATCGAGCGTGGGCCGCGTGCGCAGCTCGGGAAACTGGCCGCCACGCACCACCTGCAGCAGCTGCACGGTGAACTCGATCTCGCGGATGCCGCCGCGCGACAGCTTCACGTCGTTCGCGCGCTCGGGCCGCCCGGCGCTGCGGCGCGCCGACTGCTCGCGGATCTGCCGGTGCAGCACGCGCAGCGAATCGAACACGCTGTAGTCGAGATAGCGACGGAACACGAAGGGCAGCACCGCGCCGCGCAATCCCTGGGCCTGGCCCGCGAGCACGATGTCGCGCGGAGCCACCACCCGGCTCTTCATCCAGGCGAAGCGCTCCCATTCGCGGCCCTGCACCTGGAAATACTCTTCGAGCGCATCGAGCGAGACCACGCTCGGGCCCGAGTTGCCGTTGGGCCGCAGAGCCAGGTCGACGCGGAACACGAAGCCGTGCTCGGTGGTGTCGCCCACCAGCGCATAGATGCGCTTCACGGCGCGCGCAAAGTACTCCTGGTTGGCCAGCCGGCCGCGCCCGTCGGCGTCGCCCTTGGTCTCGCCGTCCACGTCGTAAAGGTAGATCAGGTCGATGTCGCTCGACACGTTGAGCTCGCGCGCGCCGAGCTTGCCCATGCCGACGATCCACAGCTGAGCGCGCTGGCCTTCGGGGCCGAGAGGGGCGCCGTGCACTGCGTCGAGTTCGTGGCATGCGTCCTGGCACGCAATATCGAGTGCCAGTTCGGCCAGCTCGGTGACGGCGATGGTCACCACGGCCAGCGGCGCCTGCTCGTCGCAATCAAGCGTTACAAGCCGCTCCATCACAAGCTGCCGCACAATTCGCAGTGCATCGCCAACGCTGTCCCCACGTTGGCGCAATGCCTCGTAAGCCACCGTCATCGACTCGCGCCGCGGCGCACCAGGGGGAAGCAATGAAAGCTCGGCCGCATACCTGCGACGCAGGCGCTGCACGAAGCGTGAGTAAGAAGAGAGCGCGCTGCGCGTCGAAGTGGCTGGCAACTGGTTCACACTGATGCTGGTTTCCGTGGAACCCCTCTGAATGCTGGCGGTCATAATTCCCGACACAGCGCGATCCTCAATGAACGACACGGCGTCTACCCCTTCACGTCTGCTCAAAATCACCGCTGTGACGGCGCGCTGGCTGCTGGGTCTGTTGATCGCTGCATGGCTTCTGCTGGCGCTGTCAGTCGTTGTCCTACACGCGTGGATTGTGCCGCGAATCGGCGATTTTCGCGGCGCACTGGAGGCACAGGCTAGCAAGGCCATCGGCGTGCCGGTACGCATCGGATCGATCACCGCCCGCTCCGAAGGGCTTTTCCCGGCCTTCGAACTGCGCGACGTGGTGCTGCAGGATGCAGACAAGCGAGAGGCGCTGCGCCTCGTGCGCGTGGTGGCCAGCGTGTCGCCGCGCTCGCTCTGGCGGCTCAACTTCGAGCAGCTCTACGTAGAGGGCCCGGAGCTCGACGTGCGCCGTGACACTCAGGGAAAACTCCATGTGGCTGGATTGCACATGGCGACCGATACGACCGGAGAGACCCGCGGTGCCGACTGGTTTTTCGCCCAGCGCGAGCTGGTCATCGAAGGCGGCACCGTGCGCTGGACCGACGAGCAGCGCCAGGCCGAACCCCTGCTGCTGACCGACGTGCGCTTCGTCGCGCGCAACAGCGCCCGGCGCCATGGCCTGCGGCTCGACGCCACGCCGCCGGCCGGCTGGGGCCAGCGCTTCACCCTTCGCGGCCAGTTCCGCCAGCCATTGCTGTCGATACGCAGCGGCCACTGGCAGACCTGGGACGGCCAGCTCTATGCCGACCTGCCCTACATCGACGTCACCCGGCTCGGCCAGTACGTCTCGCTCGACGCCCGCATTCGCCAGGGCAACGGCGCGCTGCGCCTGTGGGCCGACGTCGACGACGGCCAGGTCGTCGGCGGCGCGGTCGACCTGGGGCTCGACAAGGTCGACGTCTCGCTCGACAAGGGCCTGCCGCCGCTGGTGCTGAACGCCGTCACCGGTCGTCTCGCGGGGCGGCTCTCCGAGGAAACGCTCGAGTTCTCGACCACTGCGCTGCAGTTCGACACCAGCGACGGCCTGCGCTGGCCCGGTGGCAACCTGTGGCTGCAGCACACGCCGAACAGGGGCCGCACGCCCGAGCACGGCGCGCTGCGCGCCGACCGCCTCGACCTGGCCGCGCTCGCCCTCATCGCCGACCGGCTGCCGCTGGGCGACGCCACGCACCGCGTGCTCGACGCCTATGCGCCGCGCGGCCTCGTCGAGCACGTCGACCTGAACTGGCAGGGCTCGCTGGGCGCGCCCAGCCGCTACCAGGCCAAGGGCCGCGTCAGCGGCCTGCGCATCGCCTCGCAGCCCGGCGCGGCGGATGAGGCTGCGGGCCCGCCCGCAGCGGCGGCCTCGGCACCGTCGGCGACCACCGCTGCGGCCACCCCGCCCAGGGTCCATGCGGGCACCCCCGGCCTGAGCGGCGCCACGATCGACTTCGACGCCACCCACACCGGCGGCACCGCCACGCTCGCCATTGCAAAGGGCACGCTCGAATTCCCGGGCGTGTTCGAGGAGCCTGTCATTCCCATCGACCGGCTCTCGACCCAACTGCAATGGAAGCTCGACAACGGCAACGCGCAGCTGCAGATGTCGAAGCTGAGCTTCGCCAACGCCGACGCCGAGGGCGACGCCCAGGCCAGCTGGCGCACCAGCGACCCGGCCACATCGAGCAGCAAGGCCCGCTTTCCCGGCGTGCTCGACCTGCAGGGCAAGCTGACTCGCGCCGACGGCACGCGCGTGTTCCGCTACCTGCCGCTCGACATTCCCCAGCACACGCGCGACTACGTGCGCGAAGCCGTCACCAAGGGCGTTGCCAGCAGCGTCGACTTCCGCGTGCGCGGCGACCTGCACGACATGCCGTTCAAGGACCCGAAGCAGGGCGACTTCCGTATCGCGGCCAAGGTTGCGGACGTCAACTACGCCTACGCGCCGCCGTCCATCGCGGCGCCGTCGCGCAACGGCGTGCCCGCCCCGGTGTGGCCCCCGCTCACCGGCCTTTCGGGTGAGCTGGTGTTCGAGCGCGACGGCATGCTGGTGCGCAACGCGCGCGGTCGCCTGGTCGGCGCCACCGGCGTGGAGGTGACCAAGGGCGAAGCGCAGATCCCCGAGCTGTCGCACCACGCGCAAGTGCTGCGCGTCGATGTACAGGCCAAGGGCCCGCTCGGCGAGGTTCTGCGAGCGGGCGCGCCGCTGGCCGGAGAAACCGGCGAGATCATGCGCACCGCGCGCGCCACCGGCTCGGCCGACTACAAGCTGCACCTCGAGCTGCCCCTTGCGGCCATGGAGAACGCCAAGGTGCAGGCCACGGTCGTGCTGGCCGACAACGAGCTGCAGGTCGTGCCCGAGGCGCCTTCGTTCACGCAGGCCAAGGGCACCGTCAGCTTCACCGAAACAGGCTTCTCGCTGGCCGGCGTGCAGGCCAGGCTGCTGGGCGGTGACATCCGTGTCGAGGGCAAGGGCCGCTTCAGCGGCCCCAACCGCGAAGTCGCCCTGAAGGCACAGGGCACGGCCACCGCCGAGGGCCTGCGCGGCGCGCGCGAGATCGACTGGCTCGCCCGCCTCGCGAAGAACTCGACCGGCAGCACGCCCTACGCGGCCACCTTCTCGGTGCGCGACGGCACAACCGAGTTCTCGCTCACCAGCAGCCTGCAGGGCCTGGCGCTGCAACTACCGCTGCCGCTCGTGAAGACCGCCGAAGAGCAGATGCCGCTGCGCATCGAGAAGAAGGTGCTCGCGCGCGAAACCCGCCAGGGCACGAGCGTTGCCACGCAGGACCAGCTCTCGCTCGACCTCGGCCGCGTCGGCGCCGTCCAGTACGTGCGCGATCTCGTCGGCAACGAGGCGCGCGTGCAGCGCGGCAGCATCGGCGTCGGCCTCGCGCAGGGCGAGACGGCCAGCCTGCCTGACAAGGGCGTGTTTGCGAACGTCAACGTCGCCAAGCTCGACATGGCCGCATGGCAGGCGCTGATCGGCGACGCCGCCAGCACCGGCACCGAGGCCGCGGAGCGGGCCGACGATCCGTCGCAGGCCTACCTGCCCACGCGCATCGCAGTGCGCGCGCAGCAGCTCGGCATTGCGGGCCGCACGCTGCACAACGTGGTGCTCGGCGGCACGCGCGAGGGCGCCGTCTGGCGCGCCAACATCGACGCCACCGAACTCAGCGGCTACGCCGAATACCGCCACACGCAGGCCGGGCGCCTCTACGCGCGGCTTGCGCGGCTGAAGATCGCGCCGGCCGAGGCCACGCAGGTCGAGGCCCTGCTCGACGAGCAGCCCGGCACCCTGCCGGCCCTGGACATCGTGATCGACGACTTCGAGCTGCTCGGCAAGCGCCTCGGCCGCGCCGAGATCGACGCCGTCAACCGCGGCGGCGCGGGCCGCGAATGGGCGCTCAACAAGCTGGTCTTCACCATGCCCGAGGCCAGCTTCGCGGCCAAGGGCAGTTGGGCAGCCGTGCCCGGCGCCGCGGCCGGCCAGCGCCGCACCGCCATGACCTTCAAGCTCGACATCGCCGATGCCGGCGAACTGCTCACGCGCTTCGGCATGCCGGGCGTGCTGGCGCGCGGCCGCGGGCGGCTCGAAGGCGACGTCAACTGGCGCGGCTCGCCGTTCTCGCTCGACTACCCGAGCCTGGGCGGGCAACTGCAGGTCGACGTGGAGCAAGGCCAGTTCCTCAAGGCCGACCCGGGCCTGGCCAAGCTGCTCGGCGTGCTGAGCCTGCAGGCGCTGCCGAGGCGGCTCACGCTCGACTTCCGCGACGTCTTCAGCCAGGGCTTCGCCTTCGACTTCATCCGCGGCGACGCGAAGATCAACAAGGGCATCGCCAGCACCAACAACCTGCAGATGAAGGGCGTCAACGCCGCCGCGCTGATGGACGGCTCGGCCGACATCGTGCGCGAGACGCAGAACCTGCGCGTGGTGGTGGTGCCCGAGATCAATGCCGGCACGGCCGCGCTCGTGGCCACCGCCATCAACCCCGCCATCGGCCTGGGCACATTCCTGGCCCAATGGGTGCTGAGCAAGCCGCTCGCGGCGGCGGCCACGCAGGAGTTCCACGTCGAGGGCACCTGGGCCGACCCCAAAATAGCGAAGGTGCCGCGCACCCTGCAGCTGTTGCCACAGAGCATTCCGAACATCCCCGGCCTGCCGGGCTCGTCGACAGCAGACGAAGGCAAGAAAACGGAGATCACGCAATGAAAGTCGCAGCCATCCAGATGGTGTCGGCCATCGCCCGCGAAGCCAATCTGGCGCGTGCGCACGGTCTGCTTGCACAGGCCGCAGCTGCGGGCGCCGAGCTGGCCGTGCTGCCCGAGTACTTCTGCATGATGGGCGCGCGAGACACCGACAAGCTCGGCCTGCGCGAGACCGCCGGCGCGGGTGCGGTGCAGGGCTTCCTGGCCGACGCGGCGCGCGAGTTCGGCCTGTGGATCGTCGGCGGCACGCTGCCCATCGAGAGCACCGATGCCGAGCACGTGTTCAACAGCTCGCTGGCTTTCTCGCCCGAAGGCCGGTGCGTGGCGCGCTACGACAAGATCCATCTCTTTTTCTTCGACAACGGCACCGAGCGTTACGACGAGCGCCGCGTCATCGCGCCCGGCAAGGAGCCCGTGGTGTTCGACCTGCCCTCGCGCGACGGCCACAGCTGGCGCGTGGGCATGAGCGTGTGCTACGACCTGCGCTTTCCCGAGCTGTACCGCGCGCTCGCCAAACAGGGCGCCGACCTGCTGCTGGTGCCCAGCGCCTTCACGCGCACCACCGGCGCGGCGCACTGGGAGGTGCTGCTGCGCGCCCGCGCCATCGAGAACCTGGCCTGGGTGGTCGCGCCCGCGCAGGGCGGCACGCACGAGAACGGTCGCCACACCTGGGGCCAGTCGCTGGTGATCGACCCCTGGGGCACGGTGGTGGCGCAGCAGGCCAGCGAAGAGGGCGTGGTGCTGTTCGACATCGATGCCGCACAGGTCGAGCGCACGCGAACCCAGCTGCCCGTGCTCTCGCACTGCGTTCTCTAGCAATGTCCGATGCGCTGCTGACCGTCGCACCGCAGCGGTGGGCGCTGCTGGCGTACGCGCGGCTACGCTCGCTGTGGCAGCGCTGGTTCTTGTGGCTGCTGCTGGCGGTGCTGGTGTCGGTGCTGCTGGTCACGGTGGTGTGGCTCGCGGGGCGGCACGAGGTCGAGCAGGTGCAGGCGGCGCTCGACCGCGACACCTCCGACGCCGTCTCCGACCTGCGCAGCGGCTTCCAGCGCAATGCGCAGAGCCTGCGCGCCACGCAGGCTCCGGGCGTCGACCGCGCGCAATGGTCCGAGGTGGCGGCCGCGCTGCTGCGTGAGCATCGCGAATGGCTGCGGCTCGAATGGCGCGACGCCGCGCTGCGCCCGCAGCAGGCCGTCAACACGCCCTATCGCATGCGCATCCTCGACGAGGAGAGCCGCGGGGCCGAGCAGTCCGACGTGACGCTGGCCTGCGCCGCCGCGCGCAAGCTCGGCGCGCCGGCCTATTCGCCGAGCCACTACGTGCCGATTGCCGGCGGCGGCGGCATCGAGGTGATGGAGCTGTGCGTGCCCATCGATGCCGGGGGCTATCTCGTGGCCAGCTACTCGCTGCGCGACGCGCTGATCGAACTGGTCGGCCCCACGCTCACGCGCGGCCAGGAAGTGGCCTTCACCGAGGCCGACGGCACGCGGCTGGTAGCCCTCGGCACCTCGCGGCGCACCGGCACGCGCGTGTTCACCTCGCAGCAGCTCATCGACCTGCCGGGCACCGCGCTGATGCTGCGTGTCGACGGCTGGCGCGCCGCGCCCGACCTGTTCCCGAACATGCTCACGGCGCTGGTCACGGCGATCTCCATCGCGCTGGTGTCGGTGCTGGTGCTGCTTGCGCGCGACACGCGCCGCCGCCTGCGCGCCGAGCGCGACCTGGCCGACGCGCTCGCCTTCCGCAAGGCGATGGAAGACTCGGTCATCACCGGCCTGCGTGCGCGCGACCTGCAGGGCCGCATCACCTACGTGAACCCGGCCTTCTGCGAGATGGTCGGCTTCAGCCCCGAGGAGCTCATGGCCGACAACGCCGATGCGCCCTACTGGCCCACCGAGCTGGCGCACGAGTACCAGCAGCGGCAGGCGCGGCGCCTTGCGGGCGGCATGCCGCCGCGCGAAGGCTTCGAGTCGGTCTTCATGCGCAAGGACGGCACGCGCTTTCCGGTGCTGATCTTCGAGGCGCCGCTGATCAACGCGCACAAGGTGCAGACCGGCTGGATGAGCGCGTTCATCGACGTGAGCGAGCAGCGCCGCATCGAGGAGCTTTCGCGTGCCAGCCAGGAGCGGCTGCAGGCGAGCGCGCGGCTTGCAACGGTGGGCGAGATGGCCTCGCTGCTGAGCCACGAGCTCACGCAGCCGCTGGCCGCCATCGCCAGCTACGCGAGTGGTTCGCTCAACCTGCTCGGGCCGCATGCCAAAGGCGACCAGGGCGAGGTGGCGATGGCGGTGAGGCGCATTGCCGAGCAGGCCGACCGCGCGGGCCAGGTCATTCGCAGCGTGCACGACTTCGTGCGCCGGCGTGACCGCACGCGCGAGGCCGTGGCGCCGCAGGCGCTGATCGATGCGGTGCTGCCGCTGGTGCGGCTGCAGGCGCGCAAGCTCGGCGTGATCATCGAGGTGGTGCTGGAAGACCGCCTGCCCGCGGCCATGTGCGACCGCACGCTGGTCGAGCAGGTGCTGCTGAACCTCGCGCGCAATGCGATGCAGGCCATGGACGGCCCCGACAATGTCGGCAGCCGCGTGCTGCGGCTGCGCGTGGCGCGCGCCAACGCGGTGGGCGCCGCGGTGCAGGAAGACGGGCGGCGCTGGCTCGAGTTCTCGGTGGCCGACCTGGGCAGCGGCATCAGCGAGGAAGTGGCTGAGCGGCTCTTCACGCCCTTTTTCACCACGCGCGCCGATGGCATGGGGCTCGGCCTCAGCCTGTGCCGCACGGTGGTGGAGCAACATGGCGGGGCGCTGGTGTTCGAGCCGAACAAGCCGCGCGGCACCGTGTTCAGATTCACGCTGCCGGCCGCGGGCTGACGGCGTTTCAATCAATCAAACAATCTTCTGCTGGATCTCACCGCATGCAACCGCTGATCGATGGCTTGATCTTTATCGTGGACGACGACGCCAGCGTGCGCGAGGCGCTGGCCTGGCTGCTGCGCTCGCGGCGCCTGGCCAGCGAGCACTTCGCAAGCGCCGAGGCCTTCGAGCAGTTTCTCGACCAGGGCCCGTTGCCCGAACAGCCGCTGTGCCTGTTGCTCGACGTGCGCATGCCCGGCACCAGCGGACTGGTGCTGTTCGACCGGCTGGCCGAGCGCGGCCTGCTGCCCTCGATGCCGGTGATCTTCCTGACGGGCCACGCCGACGTGCCGACGGCCGTCGACGCGGTCAAGCGCGGTGCTTTCGATTTCTGCGAGAAGCCGTTCTCGGACAACGCGCTGGTCGACCGGATCGAGCATGCGTTGAATGCGTCGCTTCAGGCGCTGGAAGTGCAGCGCGTGCGGCGCGGGCTGGCCGAGCGCATCGGCGAGCTGACCGACCGCGAGCGCGACGTGATGCGGCTGGTGGTCGAGGGCCTGCCCAACAAGCTCATCGCCGACCAGCTCGCGATCAGCGTGCGCACGGTGGAAGTGCACCGCGCGCGCGTGTTCGACAAGATGGAAGTGAAGTCGGCCGTCGAATTGGCCAACCGACTTCGGGATCTCTAGAAGATCAGGCCTTTTCCGCGACGAAGATTTCGACGCGGCGGTTCTGGGCGCGGCCTGCTGCCGTGCCGTTGTCGGCCAGAGGCTCGCGCGAGCCGCGGCCGTCGGTGGTGATGGCCGTGGTCGACACGCCTCGGCCCACCAGGTGATTGCGCACGCTGTCAGCGCGGCTCACCGAGAGGCGTTCGTTGCCTTCTTCGCTGCCCGTGTTGTCGGTGTGGCCGACCACGCGCACGCTGGCGGCGGTGGCGTTCTTCAGGCCGTCGGCGACCTTGTCGAGTACCTGAGCCAGGTTGCGCTTGACGTTGGCGCGGCCGGTGTCGAACGACAGCTCGTTCGGGATCACCACGTGCAGCTGGTTGTCGGCGGTCTGTTCGATCACCGCGCCCGTGCCCTTGGTCGAGGCTTCCAGGTCGGTCTTCAGTGCGGCCAGGCGGGCCGTCCAGCTGTTGGCTGGCGCAGCCGGTGCAGCAGCCGGAGCGGCGGCTGCCGGCGGCGGCGACTGCGAAGCGCAGCCCGCAATAAAAAGCAAAGCGGCCGCAGCCGCACTAGCAACAACAAACTTCCTCATGAATTTCCCTCTCTATGGACCAATGGAACGGTAGTGGTGGGAACCGGCCTTTCAGCGCGGCCGGTTTCCCGGGGTGGTGAACGCTCAGCCCTGCGGCGCGCGCTCGCCCACGTAGATTTCGACTCGGCGGTTCTGCGCACGGCCGGCATCGCTGTTGTTGTCGGCAATCGGTTCGTGCGAGCCGCGGCCCTCGATGCGGAAGGCCGCCGCGTTCACGCCGCGCGCCACGAGGTAGTCGCGGGTGCTGGTGGCACGCTCGACCGACAACGGGTTGTTGATGGCGTCGGAGCCGGTGCTGTCGGTGTGGCCGATGATGCGCACCTCGGCGTTCGGGTTGTTGCGCAGGCCGTTCGCGAACTGGTCGAGCACCGGCGCGAAGTTCGACTTGATGTTGGCGCGGCCCACGTCGAAGGACACGTCGCTCGGGATCTGCAGCTTCAGCTCGTTGTTCGGCGTCTGCGTCACGGCGATGCCGGTGCCCTGCGTGGCGGCTTCCATCTGGCGCTTCTGGTTTTCCATGCGCTGCGACCACAGGTAGCCGCCGAGCGCGCCGGCTGCCGCGCCGAGCACCGCACCCGTACCGATGGCGCCGCGGTTGCCGCCCGTGGCCGAGCCGATGGCGGCGCCGCCGAGCGCGCCGATACCGGCGCCGATGCCGGTGTTGCGCTGCGTGTCGGTCATGCCGCCGGCGCAGCCGGACAGGATGAGTGCTGTGGCAGTGGTGGCGAGTACAAACTTTTTCATGGCGATCCCTTTCTAGGTTGAGTCAGGCGGGCCACAGCTTAGCTTCCGGGCGTACGCGATGGTACGGGCTCAAAGCCCCACAGAAAATAAGAAAAGTTTCGCCATAGCGCATGAATGCTACGATGATTGCTACTAAAGTAATAGCGATGGGGTAGTTGTCCGACATGGCGGCGCGGCGCGGGACTGCACAAGCAATTCACGTTTCCGGCGGCGGGTTTCGATCGGTGGCGTCGCGGCCTGCTTCAGGCTCGTCGTCGTCATGCAATTCACCCTTGTTCCGGCCGGAAAACATGGTCCACCAGATGATCAAGATGAACACGAGTCCCGCGGCGAGGGCTTCAAGCAGAATCAAACCCATGAGAAATGGACTCCAGTGGCTGGTCGGGCTTGTGATCGTAGCAACGCTCGCCGCCTGTTCCACCGGCCCGCGCGCGCCCGAGGCCCCCACCCGCCCCCCCGCCACCCAGCCGCGAGACCTCGGTCCGCTCACCGGCTCGCTCGCGCACCCCAAGAGCCGCTGGGTGCCGGTCGGGTGGGGCGAGCTGCCCGGGTTCGGCGAAGACCCGCTGCACGAGGCCTGGATCGCGCTGCTGGCGAATTGCTCGCGCCCCAACGCCGCCTTCGCGCCGCTGTGCCGCGACGTGCGCCAGCTGACCATTGCCACCCCCGAAGAGCAGCGCCAGTGGATGACCGACCGGCTGCAGCCCTACCGCATCGAGGCGCTCAACGGCCAGACCGAAGGCAAGCTCACCAGCTACTACGAGCCGGTGTACGAAGCATCGCGCGTACCCACCGCCGCCTTCAATGTGCCGATCTACCAGGCCCCCGACGGCCTGGTGCCGCGCCGCCCCTGGTACACGCGCCAGGAGATCGAGACCCTGCCCGAAGCCCAGGCTGCGCTGCGCGGCCGCGAGATCGCATGGATGGCCGACCCCATCGACGCGCTGATGCTGCACATCCAGGGCTCCGGGCGCCTGCGCATCACCGAGGCCAACGGCTACCAGCACACCGTGCGCGTGGCCTTCTCGGCCACCAACGAGCAGCCCTACCGCAGCGTGCAGCAATGGCTGATGAGCCAGGGCGTGAGCAAGGTCGGCAAGTGGCCCGACGACACCAAGGCCTGGGCAGCGCAGAACCCGCAGCGCGTGACGCAGCTGATGTGGAGCAACCCGCGCTACGTGTTCTTCCGCGAAGAGACGATGAGCGAGGTCGACGCCGCCTTCGGCCCGCGCGGCGCCCAGGGCGTGCCGCTCACGGCCGGCCGCTCCATCGCGGTCGACCGCGAGAGCATCCCGTACGGCACCCCGGTGTGGCTTGCTTCCAACGGGCCGGCGGCGCAGCTGCAGAAACTGGTGGTGGCGCAGGACACCGGCAGCGCCATCCTCGGCGCCGTGCGCGCCGACTACTTCGCGGGCACCGGCGCCGATGCGGGCAGGCTTGCGGCGAGCATGAACCAGCCGCTGCGCCTGTGGGCGCTGTGGCCGCGGCAACTGCCCGCGCCCTGAGCCGCGCGGGCCTGAAGGGTTGATGAAGAGGTGCTGAAAACAGCCTGATTCAACCTGACTGGAACCTGAGCAATTCACGGAGTCGTCATACGAAGTGCCTAACTTCGCGGGCTGGTTTCTCCCCCAACCCACGAAGAAAGACATTGCGCATGACCGCAAATACCCGCACCGACGATCCCTCGGTCGACCTCGACGACATCGGCACCAACCCCACGTCGAACCCCTCGTTCACCGACCTGATCGCCTCGCGCCTGAGCCGCCGCCATCTGTTCGGCCTGGGCGTCGGCACTGCCGGTACCGCGCTGCTCCAGGCATGCGGCGGCGGTGGCGGCGGTGGCACCAGCTTCCCGGTCCTGCCCCCGGCCCCCGCACCCGCCCCCCCTGCGCCGGCTGCCGCTCCTTCCCCCGCTCCGATGAAGCTCGGCTTCAATGCCGTCGCAAAGAGCCTCGCCGACGTCGTGACCGTGCCTGCCGGCTACACCGCCAGCGTGCTGTACCGCCTGGGCGACCCGATCGCCTCGGGTGTCGCTGCCTACAAGAACGACGGCACCGACGACGCCACCACCTACGACCGCCGCGCCGGCGACCACCACGACGGCATGACCTTCTTCGGCATGAATGCCTCGAACAAGTGGGACGCCGCCAACGCCTCGCGCGGCATGCTCGTGATGAACCACGAGGCCATCACGCCGCTGTTCCTGCACCCCGCCGGCCAGACCATCACCGGCACCGGCAATGCCGCCGTGCGCACCGTCGCCGACGAAGTGCTGCGCGAGTTCTACCTGCACGGCGTGAGCGCGATCGAGGTCAACAAGAGCGGCAGCACCTGGAGCTACAAGCAGGACTCGAGCTTCAACCGCCGCGTCCACACGCTGACCGAGATGAATTTCTCGGGCCCGGCCGCTAAGACCGACTACCTGAAGACCAAGTACTCGACCGACGGCAGCAAGACCCGCGGCACGCTCAACAACTGCGCCAACGGCACCACGCCGTGGGGCACGTACCTGACCTGCGAAGAGAACTGGGCCGGCTACTTCCGCCGCATCAAGGCCAACGACGACCCCCAGCGCACCGCGAAGGAAATCGCAAGCTTCACCCGCTATGGCGTGGCCAGCGCTGGCCGCGAGCTCTGGGCCACCGTCACGCCCGACACTGCCGACAACCTGTATGGCCGCTGGAATACCGAGGTCATCGGAGCCACTGCCGTCGACGACTACCGCAACGGCTCCAACACATACGGCTGGGTCGTCGAGATCGACCCGTTCGCTCCCACCAGCACGCCGAAGAAGCGCACCGCGCTCGGCCGCTTCGGCCATGAAGGCGCCTGCCTCGGCCCGGTCGTGGTCGGCAAGCCGCTGGTCTGGTACATGGGCGACGACTCGCAGAACGAGTACCTCTACAAGTTCGTGTCCACCAAGAACTGGGATGCGGCCGACGTCGGCGGCGGCATTGCGGCCGGCGACAAGTACATGGACGACGGCAAGCTCTACGTCGCCAAATTCAAGGCCGACGGCACGGGCGATTGGCTCGAACTGAAGCTCGGTGTCAACAACATCACCTCGAGCTACGCCGGCTATGCATTCGCCGATGCGGCCGATGTCGTGATCAACGTACGCCACGCAGCCGATGCGGCTGGCGCCACGAAGATGGACCGCCCGGAATGGACGGCCGTCAACCCGAAGAACGGCGAGGTGTACCTCACCCTCACCAACAACTCGGCACGTCCGGTCACTGGCACCGACGCGGCCAACCCGCGTTCGTACAACGACCCGAAGAACGGCGTCGATCAGAAGGGCAACCCGAACGGCCACATCATCCGTTTCGCGGATGCCGGTGGCGACCCCGCTGCAGTCACCTTCAAGTGGGACGTGTACCTGTTCGGCGCGCGCTCGACCGCGTCGGCCGACGTGAACCTGTCCGCCCTTGGAGCTGACAACGACTTCTCCAGCCCTGACGGCATGTGGTTCAGTCAGGCCGCGCCCGGCCTGCTGTGGATCGAGACCGACGACGGCAAGTACACCGACGTGACCAACTGCATGCTGCTCGGCGCCCTGCCGGGCAAGGTCGGCGATGGTGCAGCGAAGACCATCACCAACGTCGATGGCGGCACCACCGCCACGCAGGCCACCTTCGTCGGCAAGGCCCCGGGCACCGACGGCCTGCGCCGCTTCCTCGTTGGCCCGGTTGATTGCGAAATCACCGGCATCGCCGAATCGGGCGACGGCCGTGCGCTGTTCGTGAACATCCAGCACCCGGGCGAGAACACGGCCAAGGCCAACATCAGCGATCCGACGAAGTTCCTCAGCCACTGGCCGCAAGGCGGCACCGCCCGTCCTCGCTCGGCGACCGTGGTCATCACGAAGGACGACGGCGGCCTGATCGGCCTCTGAGCGTTGAATCCCTAGGCCCCTCCGGGGAACACCGTGGAACCGGCTCTGCCGGGCCACCGGTGTTGCCCCCGGCGAGGGGGTGGGCGAAGCGACACGAAGTGCGCGAAGCCTGGGGGAGCACCTACTCCCTCGGCAACGGCAGCGCCGTTTTGTATCGCACTTGCTTGAGCGCAAAACTCGAGCGGATCTTCTCGATCCCCGGAATCGGCGTGAGCTGTTCCAGGATGAATTTCTCCAGCGCAGCCATGTCCGCCACCGCGATGCGGATCAGGTAGTCGCTGTCGCCCGTCATCAGATAGCACTCCATCACCTCGTCGTGCTCGGCGATGCGTTGCTCGAAGTCGGCGAGCGATTGCTTGCTCTGCGTCGTCAGGCTGATCGAGATGAACACGTTGAGCCCCAGGCCCAATGCCTTCGCGCTGACGAGCGCCACATAGCGGTCGATCACGCCGTTCGCTTCAAGCACCTTCACGCGCGCCAGGCAGGGCGACGGCGACAGGTGCACGCGCCGCGCCAGTTCCACGTTCGACAGCGCACCGTCGCGCTGCAGCTCATCCAGAATGCGCAGGTCGATGGCGTCGAGTTGCATGAAATGCTTTGAATTCAAGAAATGGCGGAATTTTATGCTGCAAGGCTGGCGTGGGATTGCTCGCGCCAGTAGCTAATTTTCCGCAAGGCGGCCTAAAGTGCCGGTATGAACGCCCCGATTTCCGCCGACCAGATGCGCGCCTTGCTGCTCGACCCGCAGCTTTCGCACGACCCCGATCCCGCCGAGACCGCCGAATGGCGCGACGCCTTCGTGGCGCTGGCGCAAACACAGGGGCCGCAGCGCGCCAGGCAGATGCTGGTCGAGCTGGCCCGCCTCGCGCGGCAGCAGCGCATCGGCTGGCAGCCCGAACTCGCGACGCCGTACGTCAACACCATCGCCGCGGAAGACCAGCCGCCGTTCCCGGGCGACCTTGCCATCGAGGAAAAGCTCGCCTCGCTGATGCGCTGGAACGCGCTCGCGATGGTGGCCAAGGCCAACCAGGCGTATGGCGAACTCGGCGGCCACATCGCCAGCTATGCCAGCGCGGCAGACCTGTTCGAGACCGGCTTCAACCACTTCTTCCACGCGCGCAGCGAACAGCACCGAGGCGACCTCGTGTTCTTCCAGCCGCACAGCGCCCCGGGCGTCTATGCGCGGGCCTACCTCGAAGGCCGCCTGAGCGAAGAAGACCTGAAGCACTACCGCCAGGAGCTCACCGCTCCCGCCTTCGTCGACGGCAGCGGCGCGCGCGGCCTGTGCAGCTATCCGCATCCGTACCTGATGCCGGACTTCTGGCAGTTCCCCACCGGCTCGATGGGCATCGGCCCCATCAGCTCGATCTACCACGCGCGCTTCATGCGCTACCTCACGCACCGCAACCTGCTGAACTGCGAAGGCCGCAAGGTGTGGGGCGTGTTCGGCGACGGCGAGATGGACGAGCCCGAATCGATGAGCGCGCTGACGCTCGCCGCGCGCGAAAAACTCGACAACCTCGTGTGGGTCGTCAACTGCAACCTGCAGCGCCTCGATGGCCCGGTGCGCGGCAACGGCCGCATCATCGACGAGCTCGAAAAGCTCTTCGCGGGCGCCGGCTGGAACGTCATCAAGCTCGTGTGGGGCAGCGACTGGGATGGCCTCTTCGCGCAGGACACGAGCGGCGCGCTGGCCCGCGTGTTCGCCAACACCGTCGACGGCCAGATGCAGACCTTCGCCGCAAAAGACGGCCGCTTCAACCGCGACAACTTCTTCGGCCAGAACCCCGAACTCGCGCGCCTGGCCGAAGGCATGACCGACGAGCAGATCGATCGCCTCAAGCGCGGCGGCCACGACCTCGTGAAGATCCATGCGGCTTACGCGGCGGCGGCCAAGCACAAGGGCCAGCCCACTGTGATCCTCGCCCACACCAAGAAGGGCTACGGCATGGGCAGCGCCGCGCAGGGCAAGATGACCACGCACTCGCACAAGAAGATGGGCGACGTGGACCTCATCGAATTCCGCGACCGCTTCAACCTGCCGCTGACCGATGCGCAGGCCACCGCGATGGACTTCTATCGCCCCGCCGAAGACAGCGCCGAGATGCGCTACCTGCGCCAGCACCGCGAATCGCTCGGCGGCGCCATGCCGCGCCGCGAGACCGCCTGCGACGTGGTGGCCAAGCCCGACATCGCGAGCTACGCGCAGTTCGCCACGGCCGCCGCCGGCAAGGAAATGAGCACCACCATGGCCTTCGTGCGCATGCTGGGCAATCTCATGAAGGACAAGGCCCTGGGCCCGCGCATCGTGCCCATCGTGGCCGACGAGGCGCGCACCTTCGGCATGGCCAACCTGTTCAAGCAGGTGGGCATCTATTCGAGCGTGGGCCAGCGCTACGCGCCGGAAGACATCGGCTCGGTGCTGAGCTATCGCGAAGCCACCGACGGGCAGATCCTCGAAGAAGGCATCAGCGAAGCCGGCGCCATCGCGAGCTGGACGGCGGCCGCCACCAGCTACAGCGTGCATGGCCTGGCGATGCTGCCCTTCTACATCTACTACTCGATGTTCGGCTTCCAGCGCGTGGGCGACGCCATCTGGGCTGCCGCGGACCAGCGTGCGCGCGGCTTCCTGCTCGGCGCCACGTCCGGGCGCACCACGCTCGGCGGCGAAGGACTGCAGCATCAGGACGGCAGCAGCCACCTCGTGGCCGCGACCATTCCCAACTGCAAGGCCTACGATCCGGCCTACGCGGGCGAGATGGCGGTGATCGTCGATGCGGGCATCCGCGAGATGATGGTCGAGCAGAAGGACGTGTTCTATTACGTCACGCTCATGAACGAGAACTACGCGCAGCCCGATGTGCCCGAGGGCGCGGAAGGCGACATCCTGCGCGGGTGCTATCGCTTCGGCACGTATGCGCCGGCATCGGGCAAGGCGAAGAAGAAGGTCACGCTGATGGGCTCTGGCGCGATCCTCACAGAGGTTGTGAAGGCCGCGCAGCTGCTGGCCGAAGAAGGCATCGAGGCCGAGGTGTTCAGCGTCACGAGCTGGAGCGAACTTGCGCGCGACGGGCTGGCCTGCGAGCAGCGCGCGTTGTCGGGTGAAGAAGCCGGCACCGCGTTCATCGCGCAGCAGCTCGGCAAGGGCAGCAAGGCGCCCATCATTGCCGCCACCGACTACGTGCGCGCCGTGCCTGAGAGCGTGCGTGCCTTCCTGCCGGAAGGCCGCCGCTACATCACGCTGGGCACCGATGGTTTCGGCCGCAGCGACACGCGTGCGGCGCTGCGCGGATTCTTCGGCGTCGATGCGGCCAGCATCGCGCGGGCTGCTCGCCACGCGCTGAACTGAGGCCGCGGCGGTCGCGCAGGGCCTGCGTTAGAGTCGCAGGCCCCACCCCATTCGCGCCCATGACCGCCCGCTTCCAATCCCTCGCCCCCAGCGTCCGCCTGGCCGACCAGGTCGCCGATGCATTGGCCGCCGAGGTGCGCAGCGGGCGCCTTTCCGAAGGCGACCGCCTGCCGACCGAGACCGCGCTGGCCGAGCAGTTCGGCGTGAGCCGCACCGTGGTGCGTGAAGCGGTGTCGCGGCTCAAGTCGCTGGGCCTGCTCGATTCGCGCCAGGGCAGCGGCGTGTATGTGCGTGCCGCCGGCGTCGAGCCGCTGCGCTTCGAGATGCCGCACGTAGCTTCGCGCGAAGCCGTCATCCAGATGGTCGAGCTGCGCCGCGCGCTCGAAGCCGAAGTGGCCGCGCTGGCCGCCGAGCGCCGCACGCCAGACGATGTGCAGCGCATCCGCGACGCCATCGACGCGCTGCACGCCGCCGTGGAAGCGGGTGGCAACGGCGCCGACGAAGACGTGCGCTTCCACCGCGCCATTGCCGAGGCTGCGCGCAATCCCTTCCTCATCGGCACGCTGCAGTACCTGCGGCAGTTCCTCCACGGCGCCACCCGCGTCACGCGCGCCAACGAGGCGCGCCGCGCCGACTTCGCGCGCGAGGTGGCGCAGGAGCATGCGCGCATCGTCGAAGCCATCGAGGCCGGCGATCCGCTGCGGGCGCGCGAGGCGGCCAAGAGCCACATGGACAACGCGATCCGCCGCATCGAGCAGGCCGATCCCGCGTTCTGGCAGCAGGAAGGCGCGCAGCTCGCGCGGCCCTTGGTCGAAGGCTGGCCAATAGGCAGCTAAAGCGAGCTGTAGGCAGCCGAGCCGACACAGAAAGACACCAGAAAGTCGCCGCCAACGGCGCGATCTCCGGGTTTACCCGGGCCAGCTCATAAATCTCAAATTTGTATGATGACCTGACAAATCAACCGAGACAAAGCTTTCTCATGACTTCCTCGACCCTCAAGGCCGGCGCCATGCCGTCGTCCGCCGCAGCCGATGCCGCGCTCGAAAAGCGCACTTACGCCAAGGTGTTCTGGCGCCTCGTGCCTTTTCTCATGCTGTGCTATGTGGTCGCGTATCTCGACCGCGTCAACGTGGGCTTCGCCAAGCTGCAGATGGGGCAAGACCTGGGCTTCAGCGAAACCGTGTTCGGCCTGGGCGCGGGCATCTTCTTCCTCGGCTACTTCCTGTTCGAGGTGCCGAGCAACCTGCTGCTCAACCGCGTGGGCGCGCGCATCTGGATCGCGCGGATCATGATCACCTGGGGCCTGCTCTCGGCCTGCTTCATGTTCGTGAAGACGCCGACCAGCTTCTACATCCTGCGCTTCCTGCTCGGCGTGGCCGAGGCGGGCTTCTATCCGGGCGTGATCCTGTACCTCACGCACTGGTACCCGGCGCACCGGCGCGCGCGGATCATCGCGGTGTTCATGTCGGCCATTCCGGTGGCGGGCATCTTCGGCAACCCGCTGTCGGGCTGGATCATGGACAGCTTCCACGGCGTCTCGTCGATGAGCGGCTGGCAGTGGATGTTCTTGATCGAGGCGGTTCCCGCCGTGCTCGTGGGCGTGATGGTGCTGGTCTACCTCGACAACGGCATCGCCCAGGCGCGCTGGCTCAGCGCCGAAGAAAAGGCGCTGCTGCAGCGCGAGGTGGCGCGCGACGCAGCCCATGGCGCCAAGGGCCCGCACTCGGTGGCTGGCGTGTTCCGCGATGCGCGCATATGGTGGATGGCGTTCATCTACTTCGCCTTCGTCATGGGCCAATACGCACTCACTTTCTGGCTGCCCACGCTGGTCAAGGCCACGGGCGTGCAGGGCAACCTGAACATCGGGCTGCTCAGCGCGATCCCCTTCGTCTGCGCCATCGTCGCGATGAACCTCTTCGGCCGCAGCGCCGACCGCCGCCAGGAGCGCCGCTGGCACCTGATCGTGCCCGCGCTGATGGGCGCGATCGGCTTCACGGTCGCGGCTTCGTACACGCAGAACACGGTCGTGTCGCTGGCGTTCCTCTCGCTCGCCGCAGCCGGCGTGCTGACCTGCGCGCCGCTCTTCTGGTCGCTGCCCACCGCTTTCCTCACGGGCACGGCTGCTGCTGCCGGCATCGCGGCCATCAACTCGGTGGGCAACCTCGCGGGCTTCGTGAGCCCGTACCTCATCGGCTACCTGAAAGACCTGACCGGCAGCACGCAGATCGGCATGTACGTGCTGGCCGGTGCGCTGGTGCTCGGCGCCATCGGCGTGTGGCTCACGCCCAAGCAACTCGTCAATCGCTGACCTCGAAAGAAAGAATCCCTGCATGACTTCCAGCACCAACACTCCCGTCGTCGGCCTCGTAGGCCTCGGCGCCATGGGCGCCGGCATGGCGCAATCGCTGCGCCGCGCGGGCCATGCGCCGCACGTGTTCGACGTGCGCCGCGAGGTCGCCGAAGCCTTCGCGCGCGATGGCGGCACGGCCTGCGACACGCTGGCCGCGCTCGGTGCGCAGTGCGACATCGTCGTCAGCGTCGTCGTGAATGCGGTGCAGACCGAATCTGTGCTGTTCGGCGACGGCACCGCGCCCGGCTGCGCCGCATCGATGAAGCCCGGCAGCCTGTTCGTGATGTGCTCCACCGTCGATCCGAACTGGTCGGTGGCGCTCGAAGCGCGCCTTGAGAAGCTGGGCATCCTGTACCTCGACGCGCCCATCTCCGGCGGCGCAGCGAAGGCTGCGAGCGGCCAGATGACGATGATGACCGCCGGTACGCCCGCCGTCTACGAGAAGGCCGGCGCGGTGCTCGACGCGATGGCCGCCAAGGTCTACCGCCTGGGCGACAGCGCGGGCGCCGGCAGCAAGGTGAAAGTCATCAACCAGCTGCTGGCCGGCGTGCACATCGCCGCGGCGGCCGAGGCCATGGCGCTGGGCCTGCGCGAAGGCGTGGACCCGGCGGCGCTGTACGAAGTCATCACGCACAGCGCCGGCAACAGCTGGATGTTCGAGAACCGCATGGCGCACGTGCTCGCGGGCGACTACACGCCGCTGTCGGCCGTCGACATCTTCGTGAAGGACCTGGGCCTGGTGCTCGACGTGGCGCGCGCGACCAAGTTTCCGCTGCCGCTGTCGTCCACCGCGCACCAGATGTTCATGCAGGCATCGACCGCGGGCTATGCGCGCGAAGACGACAGCGCGGTGATCAAGATCTTCCCGGGCATCGAAGTGCCGGCGCCGAAAAAACAGGCCTGAACAAGACAAGAAGGACACACTCGCTCATGAACATCCTCATCACCGGCGGCTGCGGCTTCCTCGGCGCCCGCCTCGCCCGCACGCTGCTCGCGGGCGGCAACCTCGCACTGGCAGGCGGCGCCGCGCAGCCGGTGTCGCGCATCACCCTGGCCGACCGCGTGCCGCCGCCCGCCGACCTGGCCGGCGACGTCCGCGTGCAATTCGTGCAGGGCGATCTGTACGAGCAGGCTGGCAACGGAGCGCTGCCGCTGGCCGACACCGACGCGGTGTTCCACCTCGCCGCCGCTGTGAGTGGCGAATGCGAGGCCGACTTCGACCTGGGCATGCGCAGCAACCTCGACACCACGCGCGGCCTGCTGGAGGCCTGCCGCCGCGCGGGCCACTCGCCGGTGTTCGTGTTCTCCAGCTCGGTCGCCGTGTTCGGCGATTCGCCCGAGCAGCGCCTGCCCGCAGTGATCGAAGACACCACGTTGCCGACACCGCAGAACAGCTACGGCATCCAGAAATTCATCGGCGAGCAATTGGTGGCCGACTTCACGCGCAAGGGCTTCGTGCAGGGCCGCAATGTGCGGCTCATGACGGTGTCGGTGCGCCCGGGCAAACCCAACGGCGCGGC
Source organism: Variovorax sp. R-27 (assembly GCF_049913215.1). Taxonomy (NCBI): domain Bacteria; kingdom Pseudomonadati; phylum Pseudomonadota; class Betaproteobacteria; order Burkholderiales; family Comamonadaceae; genus Variovorax; species Variovorax sp. R-27. Next base: position 6,789,401 of record NZ_CP183984.1, on the reverse strand, counting down.
CTCCAGCTTCCTGAGCGGCATGCTGCGCGAGCCGCTGGCGGGCGAACGCGCGCGCTGCCCCGTGTCGCCCGACACGCCTGTCGCGCTGGCATCGCCCGGCAACACCGTCGCGGGCATCGTGCGCGCGGCCACCGCCAGCGCCGCGGAATGGGGTGCACGCACTGCGATCAACCTGCCGGCATTGACGACCACCGTGCGCGAGATGGCGCAGGCGCTCGAACGCATTGCCGGCAAGGACGCCACCGGCCTGATCGACTGGGAGCCCGACGCCGCCATCGCGAAGATCGTCACCAGCTGGCCCAGTCGCATCCACGCAGCGCGCGCCGAAGCGCTGGGCCTGAAGGCCGACGCCAGCTTCGACGCCATCCTGCGCGACTATGTGCGCGAGAACGCACAGGCCGTGAAGCTGCCTGTCGTGAAGGACTGACCCATGGCAAAGCTCGTTCTCGGCTGCATCGCCGACGATTTCACCGGCGCCACCGACCTCGCCAACAACCTCGTGCGCGCGGGCATGCGCGTGGTGCAGGCCATCGGCGTGCCCGAAGGCCCGCTCGATGCCGATGTGGATGCCGTCGTCGTCGCACTCAAGTCGCGCACCATCGCGCCGGCCGAGGCCATCGCGCAGTCGCTCGATGCGCTGCGCTGGCTGCAGGCACAGGGCGCAAAGCAGATCTACTTCAAGTACTGCTCCACTTTCGACAGCACGGCGCAAGGCAACATCGGCCCCGTGACCGAGGCGCTGATGGATGCGCTGCAATGCGACTTCACCATCGCCACGCCCGCTTTTCCAGACAACAAGCGCACCGTGTTCAAGGGCTACCTGTTCGCGGGCGACGTGCTGCTCAACGAGAGCGGCATGCAGAACCACCCGCTCACGCCGATGACCGACCCGAACCTCGTGCGCGTGCTGCAGGCGCAGTGCAAGCGCAAGGTGGGCCTCATCGACTACACGGTGGTGGCGCGCGGCGCGACTGCCATCGATGAGCGCATCGCTCAGCTGAAGGCCGAGGGCGTGACGATCGCCATCGTCGACGCCGTGTCGAACGACGACCTTCTGCGCATGGGCCCGGCGCTCGCGAAGATGCCGTTGCTCACCGCGGGCTCGGGCGTGGCCATCGGCCTGCCGGCCAACTTCGGCCTCGCACCTTCTTCGCAGGCCAGTGCATTGCCAAAGGCCGGCGGCAAGACGGCGGTGGTCTCGGGCAGCTGCTCGCTAGCCACCAACCGGCAGGTGCTCGACTTCATCCAGCGCGGCGGCGCGGCAATGGCCGTCGACCCATTGCGCATCGCCGCGGGCGTGGACGTTGCCGCCGAGGCTCTGGCTTGGGCCGCGCCCTTGATCGACAAGGGCCCCGTGCTCGTCTACTCGACCGCCGAAGCCGGCGCCGTGAAGTCGGTGCAAGGCAGGCTCGGTGTCGAAGAGGCCGGCGCGATGGTCGAACGCACCATTGCAGCCATCGCGCGCGGTTTGGTCGAACGCGGCGTACACCAGCTGGTGGTGGCCGGCGGTGAAACCTCGGGTGCATGCGTGCAGGCGCTGGGCATCGCGCAGATGCAGATAGGCCCGCAGATCGACCCCGGCGTGCCGTGGTGCCATGCGCGTTCCGATGCTGCGCCAGAGGCAGGCGTGCATATCGCGCTGAAGTCCGGCAACTTCGGAAGCGACGATTTCTTCACCAAGGCATTTACAGTGCTCGCATGACCGAGAACGAAGCCCGTGAAGAAATCTGCCGCGTCGGCCGCAGCCTGTTCGAGCGCGGCTACGTGCATGCCACCGCCGGCAACATCAGCGTGCGGCTGGACGACGGCTTCCTGATCACGCCGACCGATGCCTGCCTCGGCTTTCTCGACCCGGCCCGATTGGCAAGGCTCGACGCGCAAGGCCAACAAACTAGCGGCGATCGCGCCAGCAAGACCATCGCACTGCACACGCGCATTTACGCCGCGACGCGCAAGTTCGATGCGAACACCGCCTGCGTGATTCACACACACAGCACGCACTGCGTCGCGCTCACGCTGAACGAACCGGGCGACGAACTGCTGCCCGCGCTTACACCGTATTTCGTGATGAAGGTCGGCCACGTGCCGGTCATCCCGTACCACCGGCCCGGCGCGTCCGAAGCGGCCGAACAGGTGGCACAAACCATCGAGCGCTTCGGCACCGCCGGCACGCCGATTCGCGCCGTGATGCTCACGCGCCTCGGCCCCAACGTCTGGCACGACACGCCGGCCGCCGCCATGGCCGTGCTCGAAGAACTCGAAGAAACCGCACGGCTTCAGCAGCTCGCGCAGGCCGCACGGCCCGAGCCGCTGAACGCCGATCAGATCGATGAACTGCGCCGTACCTTCGGTGCGCGCTGGTAGTACAAACACCCCATGCCCCAATTTGCCGCCAACCTCTCGATGCTCTACCCGGAGCTCGCTTTCCTCGACCGCTTCGACGCCGCCGCGAAAGACGGCTTCAAGGCCGTGGAATATCTCTTCCCCTACGACTTCGCGAAAGACGAAATCCTGGCGCGGCTCAAGCACAACGGCTTGCAGCAGGTGCTGTTCAACGGCCCGCCCGGCGACTGGAACGGCGGCGAGCGCGGCCTGGCCTGCCTGCCGGGGCGCGACGCCGAGTTTCGCGAAGGCATTGCCAAGGCTATCGACTACGCCGTGGCGCTCGACTGCCCGCGCATCCACGTCATGGCCGGCCTCGTGCCCGAAGGCCTGGAGCGCGACGCGCTGCAGCCCGTGTACCTCGACAACCTGCGCTGGGCCGCGGCCGAAGCAGCCAAGGCCGGCCGCGACGTGCTGATCGAGCCGATCAACACGCGCGACATTCCGCGCTTCTTTCTCAACCGGCAAGACCACGCGCACGAGATCGTCGAGACGGTGAGCGCGCCCAACCTCAAGGTGCAGATGGACCTGTACCACTGCCAGATCGTCGAAGGCGACGTGGCAATGAAGATCCGCAAGTACCTTCCCACCGGCCGCGTCGGCCACATCCAGATCGCCGGCGTGCCCGAGCGGCATGAGCCGGACATCGGCGAACAGAACTACCCGTACCTGTTCGACGTGATCGACGAGGTGTCGGCGCAGTGCGGCTGGCAGGGCTGGGTCGGCTGCGAATACCGGCCGAAGCGCGGTTCGGAGCCGGGCGGCACCTCGGCCGGCCTCGGCTGGCTGCGGGCCTGGGAGCAGCGGCACGCATGAAGCTCGAGGCGCTGCGCATTCCGGCGCCGCTGCGTGCATTCGCGGCGGGCGATGCGCAGTTGTTTGATGTCACGTTGACTGGCGACAGCGTTGCATCCATCGTGCCGAGCGCCCAACAGAAGCACGCAAGCGGCACGCTGCTGAGCGCGCTGGTCGAGGCGCACGCGCACATCGACAAGAACTACACCGTGCAGGACGTCGGCGCTGCGCAAGGCAACCTGTTCGCCGCCATCGAGCGCATGAACAGGCACCGCGACAGCTGGACCGGCGAATCACTGCGCGTTCGCATGGAGCGCGCATTGAACGACGCCTGGCAATCGGGCACGCGCGCACTGCGCACGCACCTCGATTGGGTGCAGGCCGAACCGCCGGCCGCGCTGGCCGTGTTCGAGTCGCTGCGCGAGGAGTGGCGCGGCCGCGTCGAGCTGCAGTTCGTCTCGCTCACGCCGCTCGACCTGTTCGCCGACCACGCCGCAGGCGAACGCATCGCGCGCGAGGTGAAGCGCGCGGGCGGTGTGCTCGGCGCGTTCGTCTACCGCAACGAAGGCATCGTCCACAAGCTCGGACGTGTGTTCGACCTCGCGCAGCAACACGGGCTGGGCCTCGACTTCCATGTCGACGAAGGGCTCGACCCCGAGGCCAGCGGCCTGCGCAGCATCGCGCAGCTGGTGCGGGCGCGCGACTTCAGGCACGGCGTGGTCTGCGGCCACGCCTGCTCGCTCTCGGCGCAGGACGACGCGGTTGCCGGGGAAACGCTGGCACTGTGCGCCGGCGCGGGCATTCACCTTGTTGCGCTGCCCACCACCAACCTCTACCTGCAGGGCGCCTGGGACCGCACGCCGGTGCAACGCGGCATCACGCGCATCCGCGAGGCGGCGGCACGGGGCTTGCGTGCAAGCCTCGCAACCGACAACGTGCAGGACGCCTTCTATCCCTACGGCAGCTACGACTTGCTGGAGACCTTCGGCCTCGGCGTGCAGATGGCGCACCTGGCGCCGGCCTCCGACTGGCTCGACACCGTCACCGTGAGCCCCGCGAAAGCGCTGGGGCTCGCATGGGACGGGCGCATCGCGCCGGGCTGTCCGGCGGACCTGCTGCTGTTGTCGGCCACAGACGAACACGAACTCATCGGCCCGCGCGGGCGGCAACGCACCGTCATCCGCGCTGGCCAGGTACTGGAGAAAACACAATGAGCACGATGGGCAAGCCAATGGCCAACTACGCCGCCGCCAAGCGCGTCGGCGATTTCGTCTTCATGAGCGGCGTGGTCGCGGTCGATCCGGCCACACGCCGCGCCGTCGCTGGCTACGACGCGATTCCCGAAGCAGCACGCACCGCGCTGCAGGGCGTGGGCTATGCCACGGGGCAGATGTCGGTCGACGTGTTCGAGGCGCCCATCGTCGCGCAGAGCTGGTTCGTGCTGGAGCGCATCCGCCAGATCGCCGCCGAGCATGGCGGCACCATGGAAGACGTGGTGAAGCTGGTGCAGTACTTCCGCCACCTGCCGCACTACGCCTTCTACAACCGCGTGCGCGGCCTGTTCTATCCGGGCGAGCCGCCGGTGAGCACGGTGGTGGAGGTGTCGCGCTTCCTGCCGGGGGACGAAGTGCTGGTGGAAGTCGAAGCCACCATGTACCTGCCCCAGCGCTCTTCTACTTGACCCCCGCGCCCTTCAGCAGGAACTCCGTCACCTGCTCGATCAGGTAGCGCCGGTCTTTGCCGTCCTTGTCCTGGCCCTGCTGGGCTGCGTTGCGGTAGTAGGCCGCCTGCGTGGCGTGGTCGGCGTAGAACTGCGTCACCGCCCAGATGTGGAACAGCACCAGCATCGGGTCGGCCTTGTCCATCAGGCCCTGGTTCATCCAGTTCTGGATCACGGCGGCGGCCTGGTCGGTGCGCTGCTTGCTCGTGTCCATCATGTTGTTGATGACGGGCGCGCCGCGCATCATCTCGGCCGTGAAGATCCGCGAGCGCAGCGGGTGCTCGAACGAGAACATCATCTTGCGCTGGATCAGGTCGCCCAGCACCTTGCGCGGGCCGAAGGCCTCGTCGCTGAAGCCGAACACCACGATCCAGTCGGTGAGGATGTCCTGCAGCACCTGGCGGTACAGCGCTTCCTTGCTCTCGATGTAGTAATGCAGCTGCGCCTTCGAAAGCCCCGCCTTGTCGGCGATGGCCTGCGTGGACGCGCCGGCCAGCCCTTCGCTTGCGAACACTTCGATGGCGGCCTGGTTGATGAGGCCGAGCACCTGCGTGTACTTGCGCGAGCGGCCGCGCGTGGCGGGCGCCTCGGCGTCGCTCTCTTCGTTGACGGAAGCAGGACGCGCGCTCACAGCTGGAGTTCCAGTTCCTGGCCCCTGGCGCGCGAGCAGCACAGGGCAATCTTGTGGCGGCGCTCGCTGCCCGTGAGGCAGAAGTCGCGGTGCTCGGCGTCTTCGCCGTCGCCCTCGACCACGCAGGTGCCGCACAGGCCCTGCTGGCACGACACGGGAATGTCGATGCCGACTTCGTGCAGCGCGTCGACGGCTGTCTGGTCGGCAGCCACCGGCACGGTGATGCCACGCCGGGCGAGCTTCAGCGTGAAGGGCAGGCCGGTGGTGGCGTTGGCGTCGGTCGGTGCGGCGAAGTATTCGGCGTGCAGCGCGTCTTCGGGCCAGTGCGCGGCTGCGTCGCGCACCGCCTTCATGAAGCCGCCGGGGCCGCAGACGTAAAGGTGCGTGCCGGGCGCGCGGTCGGCCAGCAACCCATGCAGGTCGATACGCTGCAAGGCGTCACCCTGGTCGAGGTGCAGCCGCAGGTGCGGCGCCAGCGCGGGCGCGTGCAGCGCATCGGCGAAGGCCAGATGCTCTTCGCTGCGCGCGAACACGCACAGCGTGAACTGCGCGCCGCGCGCCGCAAGCGCCTGTGCCATCGCCAGCAGCGGCGTCATGCCGATGCCACCGGCCAGCAGCAGGTGGTGCGTGGCTTCCTCGCGCAGCGGAAAGGTGTTGCGCGGCGCGCTGATCGGCAGCAGGTCGCCCTCGCGCACGCGCTCGTGCATCGAGGCCGAGCCGCCGCGGCTGGCGAGTTCGCGCTTCACGCCGATCACGTAGGAGTTGGCGTCAGAGGGCGCGCGCGCCAGCGAGTACTGCCGCGAGAAGCCGCCGGGCATGTGCACGTCGATATGCGCGCCGGCCTCGTAGGAAGGCAGCGGCCGGCCCCACGGGTGGGCCAGCTCGAAGGCCAGGATTTCCGGCGTCTGCCGCGAGATGCGTTCGACGCGGACGGTGAGCGTGCGTTCGAGGCTCATTGAGTTGTCTCCCTGTGTCGATGTTTTCTAGATGCTGCCCAGCTTGCGCGACACGCGCTCGATGAAATGAGTCCGGTCGCGTGCGGTCGCTGCGTTCATGTCGTGCAGCTGCAGCCACGTCACCTTGCAGCGCCACGCGAACAGCGCACGCAGCGCGCGCGTGAACAGCCGCCGGCCCGGGTCGCCGATCATCAGCACGAACCAGCGCGGCGAGCCGCCGGTGGTCACCACCGTCAGCCGCCGGATGTGCCGCATGCCCGACTTCGCGAGCTGCCCCTTGCGTTCCGCCGGCAGGAAGGCCACGCCCGGCAGCCACACCCTTTCGAGCCAGCCCTTGAGCATCGACGGCGGCCCGTGGAACCAGGTGGGAAACACGAACACAAGATGCTCGGCCCACAGCAGCGCTTCGACGTGGGGTTTCACGCGTTCGCGGATCAGGTCGGGGTTGTCGAGGTAGGCGATGCGCTCTTCGCGTGTCAGCGTCGGGTCGAAGCCCTCGGCGTACAGGTCGATGGCCTTGACGGGGTGTCGCGGTTCGAGCGCCTCGAGGGCGGTGCGATAGAGCGCGTGATTGAAGCTGTCAGGGTTCGGATGGCAGTGGACGACTAGCGTTTTCATGGTTGAGGGCCGGTTCGCTCAGGACTTGCGTCGCTGGCGAGACGGGGTCAGAGCCCAAGGAGTGAAAGGCCGCGCGGTGCCTTATGGCAACCCAGGCGCCGGCATCTGACCCCGGCGCAAGCCCCGCGCGACCCACGGGAAAAAATCGGTGTGCTTACTTGCCTGTGAGCTTCTTGCGGACGTCGACGCCGACGCCCTTGTTGACGAACTGCGTGGTCACGACTTTCGAGAGATCGACCTCGCCGGTCTTGTACAGGCCGGCCTTGACCATCTTGTCGTAGAAGTCCTTCACGCGGGCCTCGTCCATCGCGCCGATGCCCTTGGTGAGCGATTCGCCGCTGTCGACGATGCCCATCTTCTTCATCAGCTCGATGGAGCCCTGCGAGGCGGCCACGGGCGAGTCGGGGTTGATCTTGGCGATCATCTCGTTGGCGGCCTTGTTGTCGCCGTAGAGGTAGTTGTTCCAGCCGATGATCGAGGCCTCGACGAACTTGCGCACCGTCTCGGGCTTGGTCTTGATCAGGTCGGCGCGCGTCTCGATGGTGGTCGAGTAGGTCGAGAAGCCGTTGTCTGCCAGCAGCTGCACCACCGGGTCGAAGCCGGCCTGCGCCTTGATCGACAGCGGCTCCGAAATCGCATAGCCCTGCTGGATCGACTTCTTGTCGGCCAGGAAGGGGCCCACGTTGAAGGTGTAGGGCTTGAGCTGCGAATCCTTGAAGCCGTGCTCCGACTTCATCCACTGCCAGAAGCTGAACTGGCCGTCCTTGCCGATGAAGGCCACGGGTGCCTTGGTCATGTCCTTGAAGGTGTCGAAGCCCTGGCCCGGGTGGGCGAACATGGCCTGCGGGTCTTTCTGGAAGAAGGCCGCGACCACCACCGTGGGCACGCCGTTCTTCACGTTGTCGAAGGACTGCAGCAGGTTGCCCGTCATCAGGAAGTCGACCTTGCCGGCCGGCAGCATCGGCCGGTTGTTGACCATCGGGCCGCCCTGCTGGATGTCGACGTCGAGGCCGTACTTCTTGTAGGTGCCGTCCACCAGCGCCTGGTAGAAGCCGCCGTGGCCGGCCTGCGCCTTCCAGTTGGTGGCGAACACCACTTTTTCCTGCGCCTGCGCGGCGAAGGCGGCGGCCGCGAGGGCCAGGCCGAAAGCAAGCGGTCGGAGATTGAAAGCGGGGATGCGCATGGGGACGGACTCCTGTGGAGGTTTTGGAAGGTACGGGATGCGGAGACTAAATCTTTTCAGCGTTCGGTAGCCATCTCTGGCGACCAGCCGCGCGTCTTGCCGGGATTCATCAGCCCCATCGGATCGCTGCGCTTCTTGAATTCGATCTGCTGCGTGTCGATGGTCTTCATGCCGCCGTCCTCGATGGTGACGACGTGCGGGTTGAAGATCTGGCAGCCGCCCTGCGACTCGATCTCGCGGATCACTTCGTACTGGTGGGCCTCGCCCTTCCAGCGCACGAGTAGGATGCCGAAGGTGCCGCACTCGCCGTTGGCGCGCGCGAAGTCCTGGTGCTGCAGCACGTCGTCGCCGAAGATCTGCAGATGGCGCTCGACCACGGCCGGGTCGAAGGGCTGGGCGTAGGCCACCTGCAGGTAGGTCCAGCCGCGGTCTGCCTTCAGCGCCTGCAGCGTCGTGTGGTTGAACGCGCACTCGTAGGCCGGGGGCAGGCCTTCGGCGAGCAGCTCGGCTTCGGTGCCGGCGACCGAGATCGTGCCGCCCTGTGCATCGGCCAAGGCGCGAAAGTCCGCCATCGACTCGGGCGAGACCATGGCGAACACGGCGTGCCGGTCGACAGGAAATCGGTCGCGCATGGCCGTGTAGTAGGGCGAGAAACGCGCCTCCACCGTCGAGAGCAGGAAGATGTCGAGCGAAGGCGCCTGCGCCGCAATGCCGAAATCGAGCGCGCCGCGATAGGTCTCGAAGAGCACCGTGCAGTGCACCCATTCGACGGCGGGGCTCAGCGCGACTTCCACGTCGAGGATCACGCCGTTGGTGCCATAGGCGTGGTGCACCTGCTGGATCTCGTCGCCGTGCAGTTCGATGATGCGCGGCTCGCGCTCTACCGTCATCACGCGCGCGCGCAGCAGGTTGCCGGGGTCGCGCAGGATGCCGTGGCGGAACGAGCCGATGCCGCCGAAGCCGCCCGCGATGAAGCCGCCGATGGACGCCACGTGCCAGGTCGAGGGCCACATGCGCAGCGCCTGGCCGGTCTCCCGTGCGGCGAGGTCGATGTCGTGCATGCGCGCGCCGGCCTCGACGCGGATGCGTCCGGGCTGGATGTCGAGCACGCGGCACATCTGCGTCACGTCGAGCACGATGCCGCCTTCGAGTGGCACGCACTGGCCGTAGTTGCCGGTACCGCCGGCACGCACGGTGAGCGGCAGCTTCCATTTCGCGGCCACGGCGGCGGCCTGCCGCACGTCGTCTTCGGTGCTGACCTTGACGACGAGGTCGGCCACGCAGCCCGCGAGCTGCGCGGTGAGGATGGGGCTGTACCAGTAGAAGTCTTTCGACAGCTGCTTGCGCTGGGCCGGCGCGGTGATCAGGTTGAGGCCGCGCAGGTCGGCGCGCACGGCATCCCAGTCGACGGCAGGCACGATGGTCCTAGCGTTCACGGCGCATTTCGCTTTCGTGCCAATGCCCGAGCACCAGCCGCGACAAGGCCGCGAACACGATGAAGATCACGATGCCCAGCAACGACACCAGCAGCAGCGCCGCGAACATCATCGGAATCTCGGTGCGGAAGCTCGATTCGAGAATGCGCGATGCAAGACCCGTTTCCTTGCCCGCAGTGCCGGCCGTGAACTCGGCGACCACCGCGCCGATCAGGCTCAGCCCGCCCGCGATCTTCAGGCCCGCCATGAAGTACGGCAGCGCGCTGGGCGCGAGCAGGTAGCGGAAGGTCTGCCACGGCGAGGCCATGTAGAGCTGGAACAGGTCGCGAAGGTTGCTGTCCGCGCTTTTCAGGCCGATGACGGTGTTCGACAGGATCGGGAAGAAGGCCACGATCCACGCGCACAGCAGCAGCGCCGCCGTGGTGCTCGACACGTAGATCAGGATCAGCGGCGCGATCGCGATGATCGGCGTCACCTGCAGGATCACGGCGATCGGGAACAGGCCGATCTCCACCCACTTGAAGAGCGCGAACGCAATCGCCAGCAGCACGCCGCCGACGATGGCCGCGGCCAGCGCGAGCAGCGTGAGCTTCACCGTGAACCACAGAGCGCTGGACAGCGAATCCCAGTTGTCGAACAGCGTGCGAAGAATGAGCGAGGGCGCGGGCAGGATGTAGTGCGGGATGTTGTTGGCGCGAACCGTCCATTCCCAGATGAGCAGCAGCAGCACGACGATGCCCGCGGGCACGACGATGCGCAGCAGCGACTCGCGCCGGCGCAGCCGGTCTTCGTGCGCGCGCAGCGATGCCTCGGAGGGCGCCGCATCCGCATTGGCATCCGCGAGGGCGACGGGCTCAGTGATCGATGTCGAGGCCATGCAGGGCTCCGTGCAGGGATTGCGACACGGCAGTGCAGTGCGCGTTGTAGCGGCTCGATGTGCGGAACTCTTCGCCGCGCGGATAGGGTTCGTCGATGCGGATCTCGTCGATCACGCGGCCCGGGCGCGCGGCCATCACGACGATGCGGTTCGACAGGTACACCGACTCGTACACGCTGTGCGTGACGAACACGACCGAGAAGCGGTGTTCGCGCCAGATGGCCAGCAGGTCGTTGTTGAGCTTGATGCGCGTCATCTCGTCGAGCGCGGCAAAGGGCTCGTCCATCAGCAGCAGGCGCGGGTGCGTGACCAGTGCGCGCGCAATCGACACGCGCATCTTCATGCCGCCCGAGAGCTCGCGCGGGTACACGTCGGCAAAGCGCGAGAGGCCAACCATCTCAAGCACCTGCTGCACCACCGGCGCGGCCGCATCGCGGCTCATGCCCGCGAGCTTGAGTGGCAGCCAGACGTTGTCGAACACCTTGGCCCAGGGCATGAGCGTGGGCTCCTGGAACACGAAGCCCAGGTCGCGGTCGCTCTGCGTCTTTCCGGTGTTGGCACCCGACCAGTGCATGTCGCCCGAACTGAGGCGCGTGAGCCCCGCGATGAGGCGCAGCGCGGTGCTCTTGCCGCAGCCCGAGGGGCCCAGGAAGCTGATGAAGTCGTGCTCGCCGATGTCGAGCGTCATGCCCTGCAGCGCGAGCGTGCCGTTGGCGAAGCGCTTGCTGACGTTGCGCAGGGTGACCAGCGGCGGGGTGGATGGCGTGGTGCTTTCCATGATGGCTGCGAGCCTAGCGCCAGGCGGGTTGGTTGGCGAGGCGCGACAGGGGGAAGCGGTCGACCTCGTGCAGCAGCTCGACGAAGCGGCGGCCCACGTGGTCGAGCACCGCCGCGCCCTTTTCGGCGGTGGCGCGCGTGGCGTCGCCGGCTGCGCCCGCGGGGTTGATGTCGTGCATCTGCCAGCCGAGCTTGCCGCTGGGGGTGATCGACAGGAACTTGTTCTCGGCGGCCAGTTGCTCCGTCATCGAGCTGAAGTTCTGGAACTGGTCTTTGCGGACGTAGTCGGGCGTGAGGTGCAGCATGACCGAGCTTTCGAGGTCGCCGGCGTGGATGCCGTGCCTGCCTTCATGCGCGGTGAACAGGCCCTCGGGCAGGCCCAGCGTGTACCAGTTGGCGGCCACGACCATCATGTCGTGGGCTTCGCGCAGGTCGCGCGCCACGATGTCCATCACGCTCATCTGGCCGCCGTGGCTGTTGTAGAGCACCAGCTTGCGCACGCCTGCCTTGGCGACGCAGGCGCCGATGTCGGTCCACAGCGAGATCAGCGTGTTCGCCGACACGGTGAGCGTGCCGGGGTAGCGCGAGTGTTCGTTGCTCTTGCCATAAGGCACGGTGGGCAGGAACAGCACCGGCAGGTCGTCGGGCAGGTGCGGCAGCGTGGCGCGCACCATGCCGCCGATGGTGGCGGTGTCGGTCGACATCGGCAGATGGGGGCCGTGCTGCTCGGTCGCGCCCACGGGCAGCACGGCGATCAGCCGTTCACGGTCGAGGCGGGAGAACTCTTCGCTGGTCAGGTCAGACCAGAAACGGCTGCGCAGTGGGGGCGGATTCATCGTGGTGTACCTCGTGGCGACGGACGGGATGATGGTCTAAATTATCCATACGGTCAAAAAAGATTGGCTATCCGTGGATACCCGTTGATCTTTCATGACCGATCTCATGCAAGCTGCATGCCATCAAATTTGCTCGAATGGTCAAAAATTGACCCCGAGCGCCCGCCGCCCGGGGTTCACCAGCGCAGGCGCAGCCCCACTTGCCCCTGCACGCCGGTCTGCTCGGTGATGCCGATGGCGCTGGTGTACGCCAGGCCGCCGTAGACCGCCAGCGTCTTGTTCACCTGGCCGACAACGCCGCCGCCGACTTCGAGCGCGCTCGAATTGCGGCGGTTGACGACCTGGTCGGTCGGCCCGAAGTAGATCGCGTTGCTGCCGCTGAAGGTGTGCCACAGGTTGACCTTCAGGTACGGCTTCCAGACGCCGCCGCCCGCGTCGAAGCGGCCTTCGAGCCGCGCGCCCAGCCGGCCGGTGACGGCGTTGTCGCGCTGGAAGCGCACGGTGGAAAGGCCATCGTCGAAATCGTCGATCGAGCTGCGCTGCCAGATCAGCTGCGCCTGTGGCTGCAGCGTCACGGTGTCGCTCAGGGCAAACGGATAGCCCGCTTCCAGCGATGCGGTGATCGTCTTGCCGTGCGGCCTGCCGCCGCGGCCGAGCGTGGAAATCGCGTCGGTCTTGAAGCGGGTGGCCATGAGCACGGCGTCGCTGTACCAGCCGCTGTTCGCGATACGGGTCCAGTACGCGCCGAGGCTGTAGCCCTCCACGCTCAGCCGGCCGGCCGCCTCGTTGGTGGCCCCGTCGGCGACGCCGCTCGCGCTGCCGCTGGCGCGCGTGTAGCCACCCAGCACGCCGACGCGGTTGCGTCCGCCGGCGGCGTCGGTGCCCACCAGGAAGTCGTGGCCGAGCTGCAGGCCGTGGACGTTGCCGTCGAACTGCGGATTCGCATCGCCGCGCAGGCGCTGCCGCGTGCTCTCGCCGAACACGCGGCCCCACGAGGCCTGCCGGCCTTCGCTGTCCCCGTCGCCGGCCAGCAATTGCTGGTCACCCTGCCGGTCGTGGAAGCTGCCCAGCTGCGCGAGCCCGAGGCGGCGCACCGCGATCGGCAGGGCGCTGTAGAGCGGGACCTCGGGCCGGTAGAGCTTGACCGGCTCCACCGACATGGCGGCTGGCGGCGCGCCGGGCACCGGCGGCGTTTCGTTGAGGACCGCGAGCGCTTCTGTCAGCGAGCCCACCACGGTGCCGCCGACCAGGTAGCCGTTGTTGCGCAGGTACCAGTTGTCGGGGTTGTTGCCGGCCGCGCTGCCTCGGAACAGCCGGTAGTTGTAGGCGCCGGCCTCGACCGCCTGGGTCAGCGAGAACGCGGTGGGGGCCGTGGTGGCGCCGTTGAGTGCCTGCACCACCAGGATGCCGTCGGCCAGCGTGGGCGCGCCCAGGCCGCCGCGGTTGACCACGCGGATGCCGGTGCTGCCCGATGCCGCGCCGCCGTCGATCACGAGCTTGTCCGATGGCGAGTTGTCACCGGCCAGCACGGTGTTGACCTGCATCAGCGCGCCGCTGCCGCCGAAGTAGTTGCCGCGCACGGTGAAGGCCCCGAAGTTCACGCCGTCGTTAGGCCCGGGCAGCAGCGTGCCCTGGTTGGTCACGTTGCCCGCGAATGTGCCGGTGCCCGCGACTGTGGTGCCGGGGATCACCGTGATGACGGGGCTCGTCAGTGTCGCGGGGAGGTTGAAGCGGCCGGACTCCACCCGTATCGAGTCGGAGAAATTCGCGTCGGTCAGCCACGACCATTCGGTGCCGCGCATCGTCAGGTTCTGGAAATTGCGGAACGCGTTGTCCACCGTGCCGGTGCCTTCGAGGAAGGTGCTGGCAGTCTTTCCGACGCCGCCGTCGGCGCCGCCACGGATGACCGAGCCGGTCTGCAATATCAGCGTGCCGTTGCCGAGCGCGCCCATGTAGATCGCGTCGGTGTTGGCGGCGCCGCCGTGTCCCTCGATGGTGCCGGCGTTGACCAGCACGTCGTTGCCGTTCTGGCCGCGATAGCCGTAGCCGTTGGCGCTGGACAGCGTGCCACCGGCCCGGTTCTCCACGCGCGAGAAGAAGCTTGAGCCCAGAGTGTTCGCATGCACCGCATCGGCGCCGCCCGCGGGCGAGTTGGCACCGGTGGTGGTGATGGTGCCGGTGTTCACCAGCAGGTTGGCGACGAGGTTGCCCCCCTGCAGGTAGACGCCCTTGGCCGAGGTGCCGCTGGTATTGATGGTGCCGTTGTTGATCACCGTGTTGCCCGGGCCCAGCATGGAGACGCCGTGCGAGCTGCCGCCCGTGGTGCTGATGCTGCCGTTGTTGGTGATGACCGTGCGCGTGCTGCTGTTCGACGTCACCAGGATGCCGGAGGTGCTGCTGCTCGTCGTGCGGATGGCGCCGTTGTTGGTCAGGGTGTTGTCGTTGCCCGTGGCGACCATCGCCGCGCGAGCAGAACCCGAGCCGCCCGAGACGGTGATGGTGCCGTTGTTCGTGATGGTGCTGGCATCGCGCACCAGCAGGACCTGCGTGGCGTTGGTGCTGAGCGTGGCGCCGTTGTTCACGGTGATGCCGACGCCGGTGCTGCCCGGCGTGGCGATCACGCTGGCCGAACCGGTCGTTGCGCCGTCGCAGACCACGGCGGTGTTCGAGCCCGGCGTGGCGGTTGGCGCGCAGGCGGCATAGGCGCCATCGGCGGCCAGCGTGGCGAGCGTTGCCGCAAGGCAGCGAACAAGAGGGGAATGGGAAGGAAGGTGACGCGGAATCCGATGCGATCGCGCGATGCTCATGCTTGCTCCTTTGTTCTTGGTTGTCTCTCGTGCACGACCCTGGGGCTGGGCGGTCGTTTGACCATTTGCCAAGACATTTGGCACGATTAACAATCAAGAAACAATCGAGCGAATGTTTGCATGTTGCTGTAGTGAGACGGCGCGGGCGCCGGTGTCTTTCAGGCCGCCACGGCCTGCGTCTTGCGGCGCGGCCACGGAATGAGCAGGCATGCGCCGAGCAGCGTGACAACGCCCACCAGGCCGCAAAACAGGGTCACTGAGAAGCGTGGGACGACGGTGCCCAGCGCGAACGAGACCGAGAAGATGCCCAGGTTGAGCAGGCTCGCGTGGTACGAGTTGATGGTGCCCCGGCAGCGCTCAGCCAAGCATGGCGCCCATCATCGGGCCGGCGAGCACCTCCGCCGAACCGATGAGGAAGAGGCAGCCGAAGAGTGTTGCGATCTGCGAGGCTCTTATGCTCATCGCCGCACCACATAGCGCGTGACCACAGGCGGCGATTCGCCGAGGTGAAAGGCCAGCCGCCGCTCGCGCAATGCCATGTCGCTGGCCGTCGCGCGGTTGAAGCGGCGCAGGTGGTCGGTCCACGATTCGTCGACGATCTGCTCCACGTAGCGCTCCGGCTGCGCGATGTCGTGCAGCAGCTCCCAGCCGATGGCGCCCTGGCTCAGGCGCGCGCGGCGGGTCTGCTGCATCACGAGGTGGAAGGCGGCGGCGCGGGCCGGGTCGATCATGAATTCGACGGTGATGACCACGCGGCCGTCTTCCTGCGGCGCCTCGGTCGGCGGGCCGGCGGCCCAGCCGGCCTGCGCGGGGCTGGTGTCGTCCTCGCCGCTGACGTCGGTCACCCAGCGCAGGGCCATGAGCATCAGCAGCGTGCCGCTGATGGCGGCGACGGAAAGGCTGGCGACCAGCGAGGTGACCGTGGCCACCTGCCCCCAGATCGCCGCGCCGATCGCGCTCGCGCCCATGATCGCCATCTGGTACATCGACATGCCGCGCGCGCGCACCCAGTCGGGCAGTGCGAGCTGGGCCGACACCGACAGCGAATTGGCCACCGTGATCCACGCCATGCCGCCGAAGAACATCGCCGGCACCGCGACCCATGCGTTGGGCGCGAAAGCCATCACGGCCGTGGCGCCCGACTGCAGCAGCGTGCCGCGCAGCACCAGCTGGTCGCGCCCCAGCGCCTGGCGCAGCCGCGGCAGGAACAGCACCGCGATGATCGCGCCCGCGCCCATGGCCGCCAG
The DNA here is from genome assembly GCF_049913215.1 of Variovorax sp. R-27. Lineage (NCBI taxonomy): Bacteria > Pseudomonadati > Pseudomonadota > Betaproteobacteria > Burkholderiales > Comamonadaceae > Variovorax > Variovorax sp. R-27. The sequence goes on along the minus strand of NZ_CP183984.1, from coordinate 6,773,136 downwards.
CAGCAGCGTGAAGGTGCCCGCGCCGCCGCCCTGGAGGTTGCGCGCCAGCAGCGGCAGCAGTGCCAGCAGTGCGGTCGAGTGGAAGAAGAAGATAGAGATGCGCGTGAGCACCGCGCGCATGCGCTGCGACTGCCGCACGAACTGCACGCCCACGCGCATCGCACTGATGAGCTTCTCGCGGCCCAGCGGGTTGGGCGTGTGCTCGCGCCGCCAGCGCAGCACCACGAAGCCCGAGGCTACCGACAGCACCGCGTTCAGCGCAAAGACCCAGATGCTGCCCGCGCTCGCGATCAGCATGCCGGCCGTGAGCGGGCCGACGATGCGCGAGGCGTTCATCGCGATGCCGTTCAGGCCGAGCGCGGCCGGCAGCTGCGGCCGCGGCACCAGCTCGGGCACGATGGCCGCGAACACCGGCCAGCGCAGCGCCAGGCCGATGCCGTTGGCAAACGTGAGCGCCAGCAGCAGCGGCGCGGTCATGAGGTCGAGCGCCAGCGCGGCGCACAGCACGATGGCGGTGCCGGCCAGCCAGAACTGCGTGGCCACCAGCCAGCGCCGGCGGTCGAGGATGTCGGCCAGCGCGCCGCTGGGCAGGCCCAGCAGGAAAACCGGCAGCGTGGAGGCCGACTGCACCAGCGCCACCCAGATGGGCGAGGTGGTCAGCGAGGTCATCATCCACGCGGCGGCCACGTCGTTCATCCACATGCAGATGTTGGCGACGAGCCATGTGCTCCACAGCATGCGGAACACGGGGAGCTTGAGGGGCTCGAGGGCCGCGAGCTTCGTTGGCTGCGGCCGCGCGGGCGGGATCGGTGTCTCTTCGGGGGATATGGGCGGCATGTGCCGCTATTGTGGCGCGGCCTCTTCTCTCAACCCCGGTCGCTGCGTGCGAGGCGGTGTTCGAGGCGGCGCAGCATCGTCGTGAGCACCAGCGTCATCACCCAGTAGATGACCGAGATCGCGAGGTACGGCTCCCAGTAGCGCGCATAGGCGCCGGCCACGGTGCGTGCGGCGTAGGCCAGCTCGGCCAGGCCGATGGCGGAGACCAGCGAGGTGTCCTTCAGCAGCGCGATGGCGTTGTTCCCCAGCGGCGGCAGCATGCGGCGGAAGGCCTGCGGCAGCACCACGTAGCGCATCACCTGCGCGGGCGAAAAGCCGATCGAGCGGCCGGCATCGAACTGCCCGCGCGAGATCGACTGGATGCCCGCGCGGAACACTTCGGAGATGTAGGCCGCCGAGTTGAGCGTGAGCGCCACCACGCCCGAGATGAGCGCACCGTGCTCCTGCTTGAGCGTGCGCGCGAGTTCGCCGTCGATCAGGATGCCCGAGGTCGGGTGGATGAACACCGGCATCACCGCGAAGTGGATCAGCAGGATCTGCACGAACAGCGGCGTGCCGCGAAAGAAGCTCACGTACACCGTGGCCGGCCAGCGCAGGAAGAAACGCGCCACCCAGGTCCACGGCGCATGGCGCGGGTGCGCCAGGCGTGCGAGCGCAAGGCACAGTCCCCAGCTGGAGCCCAGCAGCACGCAGACCACCGTCATGCGCAGCGTCATCCAGGCGCCCTGCCAGAACAGGTCTTTGTATTCCACGAGGATGTCCCAGCGGAACCATCCGAAAAGCAGCACTGGTTGTTCCATGCTTGCGTCCTCAACTCTCAGTCAACGAAAAACGAAACGGCCGCGTGAGGGCGGCCGTGTTCAGGGAAATGCCGTGCGGCTCAGCGCACGTTCGGGTCCTTGTTGAACCACTTCTTGTAGATCGTCACGTAGCTGCCGTCGGCGCGAATGGCCGCGAGGCCGGCTGTGAGCTTGTCGAGCAGGGGCTTGTCGCCCTTCTTCACGACGATGCCGAAGCCTTCTTCGGGGAAGGACTTGTCGTCCAGCGTCTTCAGCTCGGGGTTCTGCGCCACGCGATAGGCGATCACGCCGTTGTCGCCCATGGCTGCATCGACGCCGCCGCCAGCCAGCTCGGAAATGATGAGCGGCGTGCTCTCGAAGCGGCGGATGTCGGGGTTGGTCTTGCCGAATTCGCGCGAGGCGATGTCGTCGGCGGTGGAGGCGCTGACCACGGCGATCTTCTTGCCGGCCAGGTCCTTCAGCGAGGCGACCTTGCTGTTCTTCGGCAGCGCGATCAGCTGGCGGGCCGCGAAGTAGGGAGGCGTGAAGTCGTAGCTCTGCTTGCGCTTCTCGTTGATGGTGACGCCCGAGATCACGAGGTCGACGTCGCCGTTGTTCAGCGCGCCGAAGATGCCGGTGAAGGGCGTATTGACGATCTTGATCTTCAGGCCCTGCTGCTTGGCGATGGCGTTGATGATGTCGATGTCGAAGCCGACGATCTGCTTGTCCTTGTTCTCGAAGGCGAAGGGCGCGTAGGTGGCGCTGGAGGCCACCGTCAGTTCGCGGTTCTGGGCCTGGGCGCCAAGGGCGAGCGTGGCGGCAGCGAGGCCCAGGGCCAGGGCGCGGCGGAGTGGATTCATTCGGGGTCCTTGCTTTTTCGCCGTCCGGCGGGAGGTGGTGGGCGGGGATTTTAGGCTGTCGCTATCGGCCGCCCCCGGGGCGCTCCCTGGAGTGCGGGGCTAACTAAGGTTCTCCGGGAGAGATGAAGGGCATCGGGGAGCGATCGCGGCCTGCTGACTAGTATCCGGAGCTTTCCGGTTCAGGAGCCTTGCATGACGACCTCGCGGCTTGCTTTTCTTCTCTGTGGCATCGGCCTCACATGCAGCGCTGCGAGCGCGCTGGCGGCTGATCCTCCGGCGCCGCGATTCGATCCGCAGCGCCTGTCGCAGATCGTGAAGACGGTTTCCGGCGACGACTTCGAAGGCCGCGCGCCGGCTACGCCAGCGGAGGCCAAGACGGTCGACTATCTCGTGGCCCAGTTCAAGGCCGCGGGCCTCGCACCCGGCGGCGATCTCGAAGGCGGCCGGCGCGGCTGGACGCAGTCGGTGCCGCTGGTGAAGACCGAGTTCCGCGGTACGCCGCGGCTCATGCTCCAGGTGGGAGCCCATAGCGACGCGCTCGTGCAGGGCGAGCAGATCGCGGTGCGCGCCGCGCTCGACGGCTCGACCACGGTTGCGATCCAGCAGGCGCCGCTGGTCTTCGTGGGCTATGGCGTCAGCGCGCCCGAGCGGCGCTGGGACGACTACAAGGGCGTCGACCTGAAGGGCAAGATCGCCGTCGTGCTGGTGAACGACCCCGACTTCGAAACCGGCAGCGGAGACTTCGGCGGCAAGGCAATGACCTACTACGGCCGCTGGACCTACAAGTTCGAAGAGGCCGCGCGCCGTGGTGCGCTGGGCGTGCTGATCGTGCACGAGACCGCTCCTGCCGCCTATGGCTGGGCCACGGTCAAGAACTCCAATACCGCGACCATGCTCGACATCGAGCGCGAAAAGCCGGCCGCCGTGCATCCGAAGCTGGAGGGCTGGATCCAGCGCGAGGTGGCGGTCGATCTGCTGCGCCGCGCGGGCCTGGACTTCGAGGCGCAGAAGAAGCTGGCGCAAACGCGCGAGTTCCAGCCGCAACTGCTGAAGGACGCGAGCCTCTCGGCCGAGTACGCGATCGAGCGGCAGGTGATCGTCTCGAAGAACGTGGTGGGCCGTGTCGAGGGCCGCAAACGGCCGGGCGAGACGGTGATCTACAGCGCTCACTGGGACCACCTGGGCGTGGGCGCGCCCGATGCCAGGGGCGACAAGATCTACAACGGCGCGGTCGACAACGGCACCGGACTGGCCGCGCTGATCGAGATGGGCCGCGCCTTCGCGAGCGCGCCCAGGAAGCCCGAGCGCTCCGTCGTCTTCCTGGCCGTGACGGCCGAGGAGCGCGGCCTGCTCGGCTCCGAGTACTACGGCGCCAAGCCGCTGTATCCGCTGGCGCGGACCGTGGCTGTCATCAACATGGATGCGCTCGGCCCGGAAGGCCCGGCGCGCAATTTCAGCACCTCGGGCAGCGCGGCCTCGCAATTGCAGGATCTGCTGGTCGAGCAGGCCAAGGGCTTCGGCCTGGCCTATGCGCCGGACCCGCACCCCGAAGCCGGCTATTTCTTCCGCTCCGACCATTTCTCGTTTGCCAAGCGTGGTGTGCCGGCGTTGTCCTTCGCCTCCGGCAACGACTTGGTGGAAGGCGGCCTCGCGGCCGGCGAAGCGGCCAGCAAGGCCTACACCGCCGAGCGCTACCACCAGCCGGCCGACGAATGGCGCGCCGACTGGTCCTTCACCGGCATGGCGCACGACCTGCCGCTGCTCTATCGCGTGGGCGAGACGCTGGCCAACAGCCGCCGCTGGCCGGAGTGGGGGCAGGGGTCGGAATTCCGCGCGATCCGTGAGGCCAGCCGAGGGGAGCGGCGCTGATCCAAGACGCCTAAGACGCGCGCGTTCGAGCGGAACCGCCGAGATGGCCCAGCGGCAGCGCGCTGCTGGCCTTCACCTCGCCCAGCGAGAAGCTGGTGTGCAGGTCTTTCACGTTTGGCAGGTTCATGAGGTGCTGGCGCGCGAAGGTCGAGAAGCTGTCGAGGTCCTGCGCCACCACCTGCAGCTCGAAGGTGCCGGTGCCGCTGATGTAGTGGCAGGCGATCACGTCGGGCAGCTTGCGGATCGCGTCTTCGAGCCTGCGGGTGGCCTCGTGCGTGACGCGCTCGGTGTCCACGCGCACGAAGGCGAGCACGCCCAGGCCGATCTTGTGGCGGTCGATTTCGGCGTGGTAGCCCTTGATGAAGCCGGCCTCTTCCAGCGCGCGCACCCGGCGCCAGCAGGGCGCGGCCGAGAGGCCCACGCGCTGCGCAAGCTCGGCGTTCGTGAGGCGGCCGTCGGCCTGCAGTTCTTGCAGGATTGCGAGGTCGAACTTGTCAATGCTTTCCATGGATGGCAATCTTAAGCAAGATTCTTTCTGGAAGCGGGTTTTTCAGGGCAAAGAACGCAAACACCTGTCGCGGACCCCGGCATACACTTTGCACGATCATGGGCTCGTGCCCTACCCGGGCACAGACCCACAGTAATCAGCCAGGCTCACAAGGCCCTGCCATACGGAGACAAAGAACATGAATGCACCGCTACCTGCGCACATTCGCAAGGCCCTGGAGACCGTCACGCTCGACGACAAATACTCTCTGGACTACGGCCGTGCCTTCATGAGCGGCGTCCAGGCCCTCGTCAAGCTGCCCATGCTGCAGCGCCTGCGCGACCAGCAGGCCGGCAAGAACACCGCCGGCTTCATCAGCGGCTACCGCGGCTCCCCGCTCGGCGGCTACGACCAGGCGCTATGGAAGGCTAGCAAGTTCCTCAAGGAACAGAACATCGTCTTCCAGCCCGGCGTGAACGAAGAGCTGGCCGCCACCGCGCTGTGGGGCACCCAGCAGCTGGGCTTCTCCCCGCAGGGCACCAACAAGTTCGACGGCGTCTTCGGCATCTGGTACGGCAAGGGCCCGGGCGTGGACCGCTGCTCCGACGTGTTCAAGCACGCCAACATGGCCGGCACCACCGAGTTCGGCGGCGTGATCGCTGTGGCGGGCGACGACCACATCTCCAAGAGCAGCACGGCCGCGCACCAGAGCGACCACATCTTCAAGGCCTGCGGCACGCCGGTGTTCTTTCCGGCGAACGTGCAGGAAATTCTCGACCTGGGCATTCACGCCTTCGCGCTGAGCCGCTTCTCGGGCGTGTGGTCGGGCATGAAGACGATCCAGGAAATCGTCGAGTCCAGCGCCACGGCCATGATCGACCCCGAGCGCGTCGAGATCGTCATTCCCACCGACTTCGAAATGCCGCCCGGCGGCCTGCACATCCGCTGGCCCGACCATGCGCTGGAGCAGGAAGCCCGGCTCATGCACTACAAGTGGTACGCCGCGCTGGCCTACATCCGCGCCAACCGGCTGAACCACAACGTCATTCAGGGCCCGAACGACCGCTTCGGCATCATGGCCAGCGGCAAGGCCTACAACGACACCCGCCAGGCGCTGATCGACCTGGGCCTGGACGACGCGGCCTGCCGCCAGCTCGGCATTCGCCTGCACAAGGTGGGCGTGGTGTGGCCGCTGGAAGCGCAGCTCACGCGCGAATTCGCCACCGGCCTGCAAGAGATTCTGGTGGTCGAGGAGAAGCGCCAGGTCATCGAATACCAGCTCAAGGAAGAGCTCTACAACTGGCGCCCCGACGTGCGGCCCAACGTGGTCGGCAAGTTCGACGAGGGCGAGGTGCATGCGGCCGAGGGCTACTCGGGCGGTGAATGGTCGATGCCCAACCCGACCTCCCACACGCTGCTGCGCGCCAACGCCGACCTGAACCCGGCGCTCATCGCCAAGGCCATCGCCACGCGCCTCAGGAAGACCGGCCTGCTGGCCGCCGCCGGTGCCGACATGGCCGCGCGCATCGACGCGCAGCTCGCCATCCTCGAAGCCAAGGAGCGTTCGATGGTGGTGCAGCAGGCTTCCACCAGCGTGGTCGACGCCACGCGCCAGCCCTGGTTCTGCTCGGGCTGCCCGCACAACACCAGCACCGTGGTGCCCGAGGGCTCGCGCGCGATGGGCGGCATCGGCTGCCACTTCATGGCGACCTGGATGGACCGCTCCACCATCGGCTTCACGCAGATGGGCGGCGAGGGCGTGCCATGGGTGGGCCAGCAGCCCTTCACGACTGACCAGCACATCTTCGCGAACCTGGGCGACGGCACGTACTTCCATAGCGGCCTGCTCGCCATTCGCCAGAGCATCGCGGCGGGCGTGAACATCACCTACAAGATCCTCTACAACGACGCGGTCGCCATGACGGGCGGCCAGCAGGTCGGCGAACGGCCCGAAGGCCACTCGGTGCTGCAGATTGCCGAGAGCCTGCATGCCGAGGGCGCCAAGAAGGTCGTCATCGTCACCGACGAGCCCGAGAAGTACGAGGGCGTGAACATCCCCGGCGACCACGTGCAGGTCAAGCACCGCGACCTGCTCGACGACGTGCAGCGCGAGTTCCGCAAGATCCCCGGCACCACGGCCATCATCTACGACCAGACCTGCGCCACCGAGAAGCGCCGCCGCCGCAAGCGGGGCACAGCCGTCGATCCGGCCAAGCGCGTGGTCATCAACGAGCTGGTCTGCGAAGGCTGCGGCGACTGCAGCGTGCAGAGCAACTGCCTGAGCGTGGAGCCGCTGGAGACCGAATTCGGCCGCAAGCGCACCATCAACCAGAGCAGCTGCAACAAGGACATGAGCTGCCTGAAGGGCTTCTGCCCGAGCTTCGTGACGGTTGAAGGCGGCCAGCTCAAGAAGAAGGGCAAGAACAAGGCGGCCACGCCGGCCGAGTTCGGCCTGCTGCCCGAGCCCGCGATTCCGTCGCTGGTGGGCGGCAAGGTTTGGGGCGTGGTGGTGGCGGGCGTTGGTGGCACCGGCGTGATCACCATCGGCCAGCTGCTGGGCATGGCCGCGCACATCGAGGCCAAGGGCATCGTCACGCAGGACGCGGCCGGCCTTGCGCAAAAGGGCGGCGCCACCTGGAGCCACGTGCTCATTGGCGACACGCAGGACGACATCCGCACCACGCGCGTGGGCACCGCGGCGGCCGACCTGATCCTGGCCTGCGATCCGCTGGTCACGGTGAATGCCGAAACCATGGCGCGCATGCGCGAAGGGCGCACGCACGTGGCGCTCAACAGCCACAGCGCACCGACGGCCGCCTTCGTGCGCAACGCCAACTGGCAGAACCCCGAAGACGCCTGCGCAGCCGAGATCGCGCGCGCCGTGGGCATCGACGGCATGGGCACCTTCGATGCCGACGCCGCCGCGACCACGCTGATGGGCGACACCATCTACGTCAACCCGATGATCCTGGGCTACGCCTGGCAGAAGGGCTGGATCCCGCTGGAGCACGAGTCGCTGATGCGCGCCATCGAGCTGAACGCCGTGGCCGTCGAGAACAACAAGACGGCGTTCGAATGGGGCCGCCAGGCAGCGGTGCGCCCCGAAGAACTGCAAAAGCGCGTGCGCCCTGGCCAGGTCATCGAGTTCAAGAAGCGCGAGTCGGTCGAGGCCATCGTGGCGCGCCGCGTGGAGTTCTTGACCGGTTACCAGAACGCGGCCTATGCCGACGAATACAGGCAGTTCGTGGGCAAGGTGCAGCAGGCCGAGTCGGCCACCGGCAAGAGCACGGCGCTGACCGAGGCGGTCGCGCGCTACCTGTTCAAGCTGATGGCATACAAGGACGAGTACGAAGTCGCCCGCCTGCACACCGACCGCACTTTCCTCGACCGCGTCGAGGGCATGTTCGAAGGTGACTACAAGCTCAACTACCACCTGGCTCCGCCGATCATCGCGAAGAAGAACTCCAAGGGGCAGCTGCAGAAGCAGAAGTTCGGCCCCTGGATGCTGACCGGCTTCAGGTTCCTCGCGAAGCTCAAGGGCCTGCGCGGCACCGCGCTCGACATCTTCGGCCGCACCGAAGAGCGCAAGACCGAGCGCGCGCTGATCGGCGAATACCGCGCCAGCATCGAGGAAGTGATCGGCGCCCTGCGCGCCGACAACCACGCGCTGGCGCTGGAGATCGCCAGCCTGCCCGAGCAGATCCGCGGCTACGGCCACGTGAAGGATCGCAACCTGGCAGCGGCCCGCACCCGCTGGAGCGAGTTGATGGCCAAGTGGCGCAACCCGCAGGCGCAGCGCGTGGCGGCCTGATCCAGGATTGCTGGAAGTCGGCTCAGTCGGTCTTGTCCGCGAGCCGGCCGTCGAGCCGGGCGCGTGCAGCCATCAGGGCGCCGTGAATCTTCTGTTCGAATACTTCGCGAGGCGGCAGGACGGTGAGGTATTCCGCCACGTGAATGCCTGACTTGTTCAGCTCGAGCAGTTCGATCTGCTCCTGCTTCTTGCCGGTGCAAAGAATGATGCCCAGCGGGGGCGCATCGCCCGGCTCCTGGTCGTGGCGGGCCAGCCAGCGCAGGTACAGCTCCATCTGGCCCTTGTACTCGGCGCGGAATTCGCCCAGCTTCAGCTCGATCGCCACCAGGCGGCGCAGCTTGCGGTTGTAGAAGAGCAGGTCGATGTAGAAATCGTCGTTGTCGAGCTGGATGCGCCGTTGCCGAGCGACAAAGCTGAAGCCCGCCCCGAGCTCGAGCAGAAAGCTCTCCAGCTCGCGCAGGATGGCGTCCTCGAGATCCTTCTCCAGATGGCGGTCCTGCAAGCCAAGGAAGTCGAGCACATAGGGGTCTTTCAACAGCAGCGCCGGCTCGGTGGGGTTCTGGCGCTGCAGTTCGTCGAGTTCCTGGCGGATCAACACGTCGGGCTGGCGCGAGACCGCGGTGCGTTCGTAGAGCAGCGAGCCAATGCGCTCCCGCAGCGTACGGACGCTCCAGCCTTCCAGTTGGCACATCTGTGCATAGAAGTCGCGGGCGAGCGGGTCCTTGACCGGCAGCAACGCGAGAAAGTGCGTCCAGCTCAAATGTCGTATCAGTGGCACGACAATTTGCTCGGACGGGAACACCTCGGCGAACTGCACCATGCGCCGGAGGTTCTTCTCCTCGAAACCGCGTCCGTAGTCGCTCGCCAATTGTCGCGACAGCGTTGCGACAATTTCTTCCCCGTAGCCGGCGCGCTGGCCCCCAAGCACTTCGGTGCGGATGCGCTGGCCAATGCGCCAGTACATGAGCGTCAGCCCCGCGTTCACGGCGGCGACGGCCGTTTGCCGGGCTTGCTCGATCAGTTGCCGCAGGTCTGCCAGGAGGGATCCGGCCCCTCGTGAAGCGCCGGTGTGGCGTTGGCTGTCGTCAAGCTATTGCGCTTGCTCATGGAGGCTCCTTGCTTTGCGCGTCATGCGGGTGGAATTGTCCGGCGGCTGTCACCTCGGCCTCCACGTGCAATACGGTGTAGTCCGGAAAAGAGCTGAAAGCCGGTGATATTTGCAGGAATTGCTATCAAAAATGCAGCAAATGCGGGGCCTGGAGGCTTCCTGAAAGCCCCGCGCGTCGCGCCGGGATAGCGCCCTGAGAGGCGCCGCGCCCCGAATACAATGCCCGGTGCTGTGCGCGGCCAAGCCCCGCCAAGCTTTGATTTGCGGCCCGTTTCCCTTGTGGCCGCGAAGCCGCGAAAGAGGCGGAATGACGGACCCCGGTCCGCGCTCCTCTCGTTTTCTCTTCCCTCTGCTGGAGACTCTCTTGTTCATTTCCTCTGCTTTCGCCCAGACCGCGCCCGCTGCAGCCGGCGGCGGTGACATGTTGTCTTCCCTCGGCAGCATGCTGCCCCTGGTGCTGATGTTCGTGGTGCTGTATTTCGTCATGATCCGGCCCCAGATGAAGCGCCAGAAGGAAGCCCGCGCCATGATCGAAGCCCTGGCCAAGGGCGACGAAGTCGCCACCGCCGGCGGCGTGCTCGGCAAGATCACCTCGCTGGGCGACCAGTACCTCGGCCTCGAGATCGCCAACGGCATCGAGATCAAGATCCAGCGCAGCGCCGTCGTGCAGGTCCTGCCCAAGGGCGCCGTCAAATAAAAGCGTGAGCCGAGCCTTGCGCTTTGCGGCGCAGGGCCCCATTTCACGCCGTGTTCCATTTCTGAAAAGCTTGTAAAAAGCGCCCTCTCATGAACCGTTACCCGGTCTGGAAGTACGCGATCATCGTGATCGTGTTGCTCGTGGGACTCGTCTACGCCCTGCCCAATTTCTTCGGTGAGGCGCCTGCAGTGCAGGTGTCGGCGGCCAAGTCCACCGTCAAGATCGACGCGGCTACCCAGGCCAGGGTCGAAGGCCTGCTCAAGACGGCCGGCCTCACGCCCGATCTGCTGAGCCTCGAACCCACCGCGGTGCGTGCGCGCTTTGCCACCACCGACGACCAGATCAAGGCACGCGACACGCTGCAGCAGGCGCTGGTGCCCGATGCGGACGACCCCTCCTACGTGGTGGCGCTGAACCTGGTATCGCGCTCGCCCTCGTGGCTGACCGCGCTGCACGCCTTCCCGATGTACCTGGGCCTCGACCTGCGCGGCGGCGTCGACTTCCTGCTGCAGGTCGACATGCGCGGCGTGCTCGACAAGAAGGCCGAGTCCTTCGCCGGCGACATCCGCATGGGCCTGCGCGAAAAGAAGGTTCGCGGCAGCGCCGTGAACCGCAACGGCCAGACCGTCGAGATCACGCTGCGCGACGCCGACAGCGTGGAAACCGCCCGGCGCCTGATCCAGGACCAGATGCCCGACCTCACCACGGTCGAGAGCCAGCAGGGCTCCGAATGGCGCATCGTGGCCAGCATCAAGCCCGAAGCCGCGCGCCGCATCCAGGACGCGGCACTCAAGCAGAACGTGACGACGCTGCACAACCGGATCAACGAACTCGGCGTGGCCGAGCCGGTGATCCAGCAGCAGGGCATCGACCGCATCGTCGTGCAGCTGCCCGGCATGCAGGACCCGGCCCAGGCCAAGCGGATCATCGGCCGCACCGCCACGCTCGAAATGCGCCTGGTGGACGAAAGCGCCGAAGGCCGCTCGGCCGAACTGAACGGCGGTCCGGTGCCCTTCGGTTCCGAGAAATTCCTCGACCGCTCGGGCCGTCCGGTGATCGTGAAGAAGCAGGTGCTGGTCACCGGCGAGAACCTCACCGACGCGCAGCCCGGCTTCGACCAGCAGAGCAACCAGCCCAAGGTCGACCTGACCATGGACTCCAAGGGCGGCACCATCATGCGTGACGTCAGCCGCGAGAACTACAAGAAGCGCATGGCCATGCTGATCTTCGAGAAGGGCAAGGGCGAAGTGCTCACGGCCCCGTCGATCAACGGCGAGCTGGGCAACCGCTTCCAGGTGTCGGGTTCGATGACCGTGGCCGAAGCCAACGACCTCGCGCTGCTGCTGCGCGCCGGCTCGCTGGCCGCGCCGATGGAAATCATCCAGGAACGCACCATCGGCCCGACGCAGGGCGCGGAGAACATCAAGAAGGGCTTCGACAGCGTGATGTACGGCTTCGCCGCGATCATGGTGTTCATGTGCATCTACTACGCGCTGTTCGGCCTGTTCTCGTCGATCGCGCTGGCCGTCAACCTGATGCTGCTGGTGGCCATTCTCTCGATCCTGCAGGCCACGCTCACGCTGCCGGGCATCGCGGCCATGGCGCTTGCCATCGGCGTGGCCATCGACTCCAACGTGCTGATCAACGAGCGCGTGCGCGAAGAACTTCGCAACGGGGCGTCGCCGCAGGCGGCCATTCATGCGGGCTACGAACGCGCCTGGGGCACCATCCTCGACTCCAACGTGACCACGCTGATCGCGGGTATCGCGCTGCTGGCCTTCGGTTCGGGGCCGGTGCGCGGCTTCGCGGTGGTGCACTGCATCGGCATCGTCACCTCGATGTTCTCGGCGGTGTTCTTCTCGCGCGGCCTCGTGAACTTCTGGTACGGCCAGAAGAAGAAGCTCAAGACGGTGTCCATCGGCACGGTCTGGCGCCCCAAGACCGACGGCGCTGCCGTGGCCGAAACGAAGTAAGAGGCAGAAGAGACAGTCATGGAATTCTTCCGCATCCACAAGACCATCCCGTTCATGCGCCACGCGCTGGTGCTGAACATCGTTTCCTTCGTCACCTTCGCGCTGGCGGTGTTCTTCCTGCTCCACCGCGGGCTGCACCTGTCGGTGGAATTCACCGGCGGCACGGTGATGGAAGTCGCCTACACGCAGTCGGCCGATGTCGGCAAGGTCCGCGAAATCGTCGGCACGCTGGGCTACACCGAAGTGCAGGTGCAGAGCTTCGGCAAGTCGGTGCAGATCCGCCTGCCTGTGAAGAAGGGCGCAACTTCCGCCCAGCAGAGCGCCGAGGTGATGACCGCGCTGAAGGCGGCCGAGCCGACGGTGGAACTGCGCAGCAACGAATTCGTCGGCCCGCAGGTCGGCGACGAGCTCACCACCAACGGCCTGAAGGCCCTGGCCATGGTGGTCGTCGGCATCATGATCTACCTGGCGTTCCGCTTCGAATGGAAGTTTGCGCTGGCTACCGTGCTGGCCAACTTGCACGACGTGGTGATCATCCTGGGCTTCTTCGCCTTCTTCCAGTGGGAGTTCTCGCTGGCGGTGCTGGCGGCGGTGCTGGCGGTGCTGGGGTATTCGGTGAACGAGTCGGTCGTGATCTTCGACCGGATCCGCGAGAACTTCCGCCGCTACCGGAAGATGTCGACCACCGAGATCATCGACAACGCGATCACCTCGACCATCAGCCGCACCATCATCACCCACGGCTCCACCCAACTGGTGGTGCTGTCGATGTTCTTCTTCGGCGGCCCGACCCTGCACTACTTTGCGCTGGCACTGACCATCGGCATCTGCTTCGGCATCTACTCGTCGGCCTTCGTGGCGGCGGCAATCGCCATGTGGCTCGGCGTGAAGCGCGAAGACCTGATCAAGGGCGGCCCGGCCAAGCGCGACGGCGAGTCCGAAGACGACCCGAACGCCGGCGCCGTGGTCTGACGGATACTTCGGGGTTCAACAAAGCGGTGGCGGCAATGCTGCTACCGCGGTCCGCAGGCAACGCCGGGTACTCTTCGCACTTGTGCGGTAGCGCTTCCCGATGCAAGCTCGCGGTTGTTGCCGATGAATCGATCACCCAGGCCTTTCCGACTTTTCAATGAGCATTGCGCGGTCCGCCTCTTCCCTGCAGCTCGCACGCGAGACGCGTGAGCGTTTCGTATTGGCCACGGAAGGGGCCATTGCGCCGCTGGCCCGCGCGATCCGGGACCGGCTGACGTCGCTGTCCTCCGAGGCCGGCACCGCCCGCGCCATGCAGGAAAACCGCGACGACTTCGTCGCATTCCAGGGACAGGCCACGCAGTGGGTGACGCTCTCGCAGACCGGCTGGCGCAAGGCGCTGGGCGCCGGCTCCGGCAGTCCGTCGACGCTGCCTTCGGCGCTGCGGCTCGAGCTGATCGGCGACGAAGTGGTGGAAAGCAACATCCTCTCCTCGCGCCTCGCGCAGCTGATCCACGACAAGGCCAGCTTCGAACTCAGCGACCTGCGCCTGCGCATCCAGCACCTCGAAGGCACCACCGAACTCGACGCCAAGGACGTGCTCAAGCCCGAGACGCTGGCTAAGCTGCTGGTCGAGCAATGGCTGGCGGTCGGCCTGAGCCGCGGGCTCTGGACCCGCGTGCAGGACACGGTGCAGCAGGGTCTGGTCGAGGTGGTCGTCAAGGCCTACGAGAGTGCCAATGCCTATCTGATCGCCAATGGCGTGATGCAGGAGATCGACCTCAAGAGCTTCGTCCGTCGCACTGGCAGTGCGGGCGGCGGCGGTGGCGGCGGTGGTGGATCGGGCGCCGCGCCGGTGGACAGCGGCATGTCCTCTGGCGGACCCCACAGCGCGCAGCGGCCTGGTTATGGATTCGGAGGACAGCAGGCATCGGTGCCGTCGACCGTGGCCGCGGCGCCCGCGTCGACCACCGGCGGCTCGCCGCTCTCAATTGCGCGGCAGCGAGCGCAGACCGCGCTGCTGAGCCTCAAGCGCTTCGTGACGGCGCGCATCGGCGGCGAGGCGGGCGGCTCCGCCGCACAGTTCCAGACTGCAGGCGCGGAAGGGCGCGCCACGGGTGGCAGCGGCCAACCGGGCCAGGGCGGCGGCATTGCGGCGCCCCGCGTGTTCTCCAGGACCTTCGCCGGTGCCATCGCCGACGCCGAGGTCGCCTACCGGATGGCTGCCACGCAGTACATGGACGGCGCGGCCGAACAGGCCACGCTGATCCAGCAGACGGCGGTCGACCTGCGCCGGCGCAGCACCGAGCTCAAGAAACGCGCGCCCACCACGGCCGACAAGGCCACGGTCGAGATCGTGGCGCTGATGTTCCAGGCCATCCTTGCCGAGGAGCGAATTCCGTTTTCGGCGCGCGTGTGGTTCGCGCGCCTGCAGATGCCCGTGCTGCGCGTGGCCATCGCCGAGCCCGAGTTCTTCGGCACCCTGCAGCACCCCGCACGGATGCTGATCGACCGCATGGGCTCGTGCGTCATGGGCTTCGACGCGGCAGCCATCACCGGCAGCGCGCTCGAAGGCGAGATCCGCCGCGTGGTGCAGGTGATCGAGCAATACCCCGAAACCGGCCAGCGCGTGTTCAAGCTGGTGTTCGACGAATTCGTCGCCTTCCTCAACCGCTATCTGACGCAGAGCGACACCACGCAGCGCGTGATGAGCGTGGCGCAGCAGGTCGAGCAGAAGGAAACGATGGCGATCCAGTACACCATCGAGTTGCGCAAGATGCTCAACGACATGCCGGTGCGCGACGAGATCCGCGAGTTTCTCTTCAAGATCTGGGCCGAGGTGCTGGCCATTGCCGCGCTGCGCTACGGCGCGCAGGGCGAGCAGACCGTCATGCTCAAGCGAGTGGCCTCCGAGCTGGTGTGGGCCGCGAGCGCCAAGCCCAACCGCACCGACCGCGCCCGCGTCATCCAGGACCTGCCGCAGTTGCTGCAGCGCCTGCGCCAGGGCATGGCGCTGCTGGGCATCGTCGACGAGCCGCAGGAAGCCCACATCAAGACCATCGGCGCCACGCTGTCCGACGCCTTCCTGTCGAAGACCGAAGCCATTCCGCAGGCCAAGATCGAGGCGATGGCCGAGCGGCTGGCGCACCTGGAGGACTTCGTGAGCGACGTGGGCGGTACCGCCGACCTGCCGCTCGATGCCCACAGCATCGAACTGCTGCTGGGCGTGGATGCAGCGTCGATCGAAGTCATTCCGGACGCCGCCGGCACCAGGGTGCCCGAGGACATGATTGCCTGGGCGCACGAGCTGCAGGTGGGCAACTGGTTCATGCTCGACCATAACGACCGCGTGAGCCAGGTGCAGTTCGTCTGGCGCAGCGAGCGCAAGCAACTGCATCTGTTCGCGACGTCGGACGGGCGCAGCTTCCTCATTCAAGCCGGCCGGCTCGCAACCTACCTGCAGGCGGGCCTGCTGGTGCCGGCGGAAGAAGAAACGCTCACGGTGCGCGCCACGCGCGAGGCGCTGGCGAAGCTGGATGCCAACCCGGAACGGCTGCTGAACTAGCGGCGAGCCTGGTCAGTGAGCCGTGCGGCCTTCGCGGCTTTCGCACAGTTCGTCGAGCACCAGCGCATCGGGCTCGATGCCGGTGCTCCAGTGCACCATCAACACGATGATCTTCAGCTCGTCGAGCGCCACCGGGTCGCCAGGCGCGGCCATTGCGCGCTCAACGACGATCTCGCGCAAGCCGCAGGGCAGCACGTTCGATGATTCGAGAAAGCGGATGAAGCCGAGGCACTCGGCGCCAAGGTGTTCCTGCTCGGCCTGCGAATAGACGCGCATCGCGTCGTCAGATTGGGGCATTGCCGCTTCGGGTGTGCCCCGAAGAATGACCGTGGCGCTGGCCTCGTCGTTGGCGCTGCGTTCGATCTGCATGCCTTGCGTTGCAAGGCTGAGGCCGTCGAGCCAGTGAAGGGCCTCGCGGATTTCTTCTGCCTCGAAGCCGTGTGCACTGAGCTTGCGGCCCAGTTGCTCCGGCTCTGGGCAGGCATCGCCGCGCCAATAGTTTTCGTACACAAAAACAAGCACTTCGAACATGAGCCCAATATAGCCGACGTTCGTGCAATCCAGACTAGGTGGAAGCCGCTCGCTGGAAGAGTCCGCCCGGCAGGCGTGAGATATGGCCTTCCAGCTCGAGTTCGAGCATCTTCGCCTGCAGCGCGGCCGCACTCCATCCGGTGCGCGCGCTCAGTGCGTCGAGGCTGACGGGGTCGAAGCCGAGGGCCTCCAGCAGCGGGTCTTCGGTGGTGGCGACCGGGTGCCCGTTGCCGGCAGAGGGAGCGGCCGCAGCTGGTGCCCCGAGGGGCGGAAGTTCTTCGAGGATGTCGCTCACCGACTCCACCAGCTTCGCGCCCTGGCGGATCAGCGCATGGCAGCCGCGTGATTGCGGCGAATGGATCGAGCCCGGAATGGCGAACACTTCCTTGCCCTGCTCCGAAGTGAGCCGCGCGGTGATCAGCGAGCCCGATTGCAGCGCCGCCTCGACCACCAGCGTGCCGCGCGCCAGCCCGGCGATGAGCCGGTTGCGCTTCGGAAAATTCTGCGTGAGGGGCGGCGTGCCCAGCGGCAGCTCGCTCACGATCAGCCCCTGCAGCGTGATGCGGTGCGCCAGGTCGCGGTGCCGCGCGGGGTAGACGCGGTCGAGCCCGGTGCCCACCACGGCCACAGTCGCGAGCCGCGGGGCGTCGCCGGCCGCATCGAGCGCGCCCTGGTGCGCCGCACCGTCGACGCCCAGCGCCAGTCCTGAGACCACGGGCAAGCCCGCCTCGCCCAGCGCCCGCGCGAAGCTGCGCGCATTGGTCGCGCCCTGCGGCGTTGGATTGCGGCTGCCCACCACGGCAATGCTGTGACCCAGTTGCGTGAGGTCGAAGCCGGCGGCGCCGACCACGTAGAGCATCAACGGCGGGTCGGCCATCTCGAGCAGCGAGGTCGGGTAGCTGGCATCGCCCAGCGTCACGACGCGGCGCGAGACGCCGTTGTCGGTCGTGTGGAGCCACTGCCAGGTCTGGTCGATCTGTGTCTGCAAGCCCACGGGCGGTTGCAGCAGCGCCTCGGCCTGCGCAGAAGAGACGACCTCGCGCAGCGCGGCATGCGGCTGCGCGAAGACGCCCTCGGGCAGGCCAAAGGCCGCGAGCAAACGGCGCGCGGCACCGTCACCGATGCCGGGCGTCAGTGAAAGTCGCAGCCAGCCTGCGAGTTCTGCGCGTTCCAAACGAGTGTCGAGAAGGAAAGCCGGAGTCGCGGGTCAGGGATTGACGAGGAAGTCGCCGGCGCGCGGAGTGTCGTTGATTTCGAGCACCAGCGCGTACGAAACCTTCTCGAAGGTGCGGAACACCATCAGCAGGCCGATGCGTTCGTTCGGCAGCTTGATGGTTTCCTTGCGGGCGCCGGTGCGGTCGAGGATAGTCTCGCCGTTCTTCAGGATGGCCAGCACGTGGCCGTTGTCGATGCCGTCGCGCGTGCCCTTGTTGATGGCCACCACCTGGTTCTGCGCCGCGAACTGCACCGCGTTGCCGTAGACCGAGATGATGCGGCCGTCGACCTGTGTCGACGGTGCGCGCGGCACGTAGCTCAGCAGCTGGCGCGGCGGCTCGGGCAGCAGGCGGTCGCCGGCGCGCATTTCCTCGCGCGACGCGATGATGTCGATGCTGGCGGGCACCACGGTGATGACGTCCTTGTCTTCCACCGTTTCGACGGTGGTCGATTCGCCGCGCTGCAGCCGGGCCTTGCCCAGATACTGAGCCTCGTAGCCGAGGATTTCGCCCGTGCCCGGGTCCTTCAGCGGCGTGGCGTTGCGGAAGATGCGGAAGTTCTGCACCGGGCCCGGCACCTCGACCAGCGGCGATTCGGCGTTGCCGCGGGCATAGGCCCGGTCGCCGCGCGACAGCAGCACGCGGCTGTCGTTGCCCGCGACGATGCGCGGGGCGCTTTCCAGCGTGCCGGCGTCGACCACGATGGGTTCGCTGAGGAAGGGCTCGATGATGCTCGGGTTGAGCGTGGGCAGTGCCATGCCGGCCAGCGAGTCGAAACGGGTGCGAGGTGACAGCTTGATGGTTCCGCCGTCGCCGCTGAAGCCGCCGCGGCGGGTGGTCAGGCGGGCGCGGCCACCGCTCTTGTCCAGGTAGAGCACCTGGCCCGGATAGATCCGGTGCGGGTTGGCGATTTCATTGATGTTCATGCCCCACAGCTCCGGCCAGCGCCAGGGGTGCAGCAGGTAGAGGCGGGAGATGGCCCAGAGCGTGTCGCCGGACTTGACGGTGTATTCGTCGGGCGCCTTGGGCGACAGTTCGTTCAGCGGCACGCCGGCCTGGGCGGTCTGCTGGGCGGTGGCGCGCTGCTGCGGCGTGACGGGGTAGTTCTGAGCCCAGGCTGTCGTGGCGCCGCAACTGCCGATCACCGCCAGGGCTGTCAGCGTGGCAAGGAGGGAGGGGCGCTGGCGGTCGGTGAGTCTGAGCTTTTTCATGTCTGGATGGGTGAGCGCGCGACGTATCGCTGCGCATACGAATCTCACAATTTGCTACGAATTCTGCGCTGAACCCCTTGGGAGGGCAACGTTTTCGGGGCCAGATGGCGCGTCACGTCGCGGAATTGGCGAAAATAGCCACAACTTTCCCCCGATTTCATGGCCAAACGAATCATTCTGAGTTACCCGGACAAACGCCTGCACACCGTGGCCAAGCCGGTGCAAGGCGTCGACGCACGCATCAAGACCCTGGTCGCCGACATGCTGGAAACCATGTACGACGCCAACGGCATCGGCTTGGCAGCGACCCAGGTCGACGTGCACGAGCGCCTCGTCGTCATCGACGTGTCCGAGGAGCGTAACCAGCCGATCGTGCTGATCAACCCCGAAATCACCTGGGCCAGCGACGAAAAGGTGCTGAACGAAGAAGGCTGCCTCTCGGTGCCCGGCATCTACGACGGCGTAATGCGCTCGACATCGGTCAAGGTGCAGGCGCTCGACGAGAACGGCGAATCGCGCAGCATCGAGGCCGACGGCTTGCTGGCCGTGTGCATCCAGCACGAACTCGACCACCTGTTGGGCAAGGTGTTCGTCGAATACCTCTCGCCCCTGAAGCGCAACCGCATCAAGAGCAAGCTGCTGAAGCAACAGCGCGAAGACATGCGGG
Source organism: Variovorax sp. R-27 (assembly GCF_049913215.1). NCBI lineage: Bacteria > Pseudomonadati > Pseudomonadota > Betaproteobacteria > Burkholderiales > Comamonadaceae > Variovorax > Variovorax sp. R-27. The sequence goes on along the minus strand of NZ_CP183984.1, from coordinate 6,753,557 downwards.
AACGGGCTTGAACGCCATGGAGGTACGGCGCTTCGGCTCCCTTGCGGCACTGGGGGTCTTCGCGGTCGCCGGGCTGGGGCTCATTGCCGGCTGCGCCAACGAACCCACGCGCGTGCAACCCGGTGCCACGGCGGCCGAAACGCTGCAGCGCCTGGGCGCCCCCACCGGCCGCTACCCGCTCACCGGTGGTGGCGAGCGGCTGCAGTACTCGCGCATGCCGGCCGGCTTCGAGGTCACCGACATCGACGTCGACGCCTCGGGCAAGGTCGTCTCGGTGACGCAGGTGCTCAGCGAAGCGCGCTTCGGCTACGACATCAAGGTCAACCAGTGGCGCCAGAACGACGTGATGGCCTTCTATGGCCGTCCCTATGAAATCACCCGTGTCAGCTCTTTCGACGGCGCGGTCTGGACCTGGCGCTACAAGGCCGTGAACGAGCGCCGCATGCTGTACATCTACATCGATCCGACCGGCGTGGTCCGGCGCTATCACACGGGGGACGATCTCGATTTCGATCGGATCCGGGATTGAGCCGCCTCAGAGTCGTTTTTGCGGGCACGCCCGAGTTCGCGCGCGTCGCGCTCGAAGCCATTGCCGCCGCCGGCCATGACATCGTGCTGGTGATGAGCCAGCCCGACCGCCCCGCCGGCCGCGGCATGAAGCTGCAGGCCTCCCCCGTCAAGCAATGCGCCGTTGCCAACAACTGGCCCGTGGCGCAGCCGCGCAGCCTGCGACTGGACGGCAAGTACCCCGACGAGGCCTCGGCCGCGCGCGACACCCTGCTGGCCGCCAGGCCCGACGTGATGGTGGTCGCGGCCTACGGCCTGATCCTGCCCCAGTGGGTGCTCGACCTGCCGGCGCACGGCTGCCTCAACATCCACGCGAGCCTGCTGCCGCGTTGGCGCGGCGCCGCGCCGATCCACCGCGCCATCGAGGCGGGCGATGCCCAGACCGGCATCACCATCATGCAGATGGACGCCGGCCTCGACACCGGCGACATGCTGCTGCGCGAGGCCGTCGACATCGGCAGCGATGACAACACCGCGCGCCTGCACGACCGCCTGGCCGATCTGGGCGGAAAGATGATCGTCGAGGCGCTGGCGCACATCGGTACGCTCACTCGCACGCCGCAGCCCGCCGAAGGCGTCACCTACGCCAACAAGGTCGAGAAGCACGAAGCGCTGATCGACTGGGCCCAGCCGGCCGACGCCATCGTGCGCCGCATTCGCGCCTTCGACCCGTTCCCGGGGGCCAACAGCCCGCTCGACGGCGAGACCGTCAAGCTCTGGGCCGCCCACTCTGCAGGCTCGCCCGAGGCGTCCGCCGCGCCGGGCACGATCCTGGCCGTCAGCGATGCCGGTGTGGCCGTCGCGGCCGCCGGCTCGGTCGTCAACGTCACCGAACTCCAGCGTCCGGGCGGCAAGCGCCTGCCCGTGGCCGATTTCCTGCGCGGCTTCGACCTGAAGCCCGGGCAGGTGTTCGGCTGATGTTTCTCTCGAAAAGCATCCGCAGCCGCCCTGAATTCCGCGTCGGCATGCGCGACATGTCCCCGGTGGCGATGGGCATCGGCGCGTGGGGGCTCATGACCGGCGTGGCCATGGTCAAGTCGAACATGAGCACGGTCGAGGCGCTGGCGATGACGCTGCTTGTGTACGCGGGCAGCTCGCAGCTGGCGGCGATTCCGCTGCTGTTCGCGGGCGCCCCCGCCTGGGTGATCCTGGCCACGGGCTTCTGCGTCAACCTGCGCTTCGTGGTGTTCAGCCTGCACCTGCGGCCCTACCTCATGCACATGCCGCGCTGGCGCCGCATGACGCACGGCTACCTCACGGCGGACATGAGCTACGCGCTCTTCACGAAGAAGTACCCGAAGCCGCCGCTGACCATCGCCGAGCAGGAGTCGCAAGAGGCCTACCTCACCGGCAATTACTTCGTGACCTGGGGCGCCTGGATGGGCATGAGCCTGCTGGGCGTGGCGCTGGCCAACTTCATTCCGCAGACCTGGGGCCTGAGCTTTGCTGGCGTGCTGAGCCTGGTGGCCATCGTCTGCTCGATGGCAACGACGCGCCTGCGCGTGCTGGCCGCGCTGATTGCCGGCGCCACTGCCGTCGCGGTTTACTCGCTGCCGCTGAAGCTCAACATCGTGGTCGCCATCGGCGTGGCCGTGCTGCTGTGCTTCTGGCTCGAAAAGCAGTTCGGCCTCGACCCCACGGCGGAGGACGACAAGTGAGCGGAACGGGGGCAACCACCGACTGGTGGACCATGGGCGTGATCGTCGGGCTGGCGCTCGTCACCGTGCTCACGCGCTGCTTCTTCTTCATCCTCGACCGGCCCTGGGGCCTGCCCGAGTGGGCGCACCGCGCGCTGCACTACGCGCCGGCCGCCGCGCTCGCGGGCGTGATCGCGCCCGAGATCGTCATGACGCAGGGCCACCTCATCACCACGCTGCACGACGCCCGCCTGTATGCGGCGGTCGTCGGCGCGGCGTATTTCTACTGGCGGCGTGGCGTGCTGGGCACCATGCTCGCCGGCATGGCGGTGTACCTGCCGCTGCACCTCGGCCTGGGCTGGTAACGGGCGGCCGCCGCCGGGCCGCCCCAAGGGGGGCCGCGCCTCCCCCTTGGGGGGTGGAGTTACACGCAGCGAAGCGAAGTGAAAAGCCCGGGGGGCTCGTGGCTCGTCAATCCAGCTTCACGCCAGCGGCCGCAATGATCTTTCCCCAGCGCTCGCTCTCGGCGCGAGACAGCTTGTAGAAATCCTGCGGCGTTCCGGGCAGCGCCTCGAAGCCGAAGTCCGCGAACAGCTTCACCACCTTCGGCGCCTTCATCGCCTTGTGCAGTTCGCCGTTGAGCCGCGCCACCGTTTCGGGCGGCATGCCGGCCGGGCCGATCAGGCCGTGGAAGGCGTAGGCGTTGACGTCGCTGAAACCAGCCTCGACGAAGGTCGGCACCTCGGGCAGGGCGCTCGCGCGCTGCGGCAGCGCTATGGCCAGCACCCGCACCTTGCCCGACCTGATGATCGGCAGGCCCGAGGCCAGGTCCAGCATCATCGTCGGCACCTGGCCGCCCATCACGTCGGTCATGGCGGGCGCGGCGCCCTTGTACGGCACGTGCGTGATCGTCAGGCCGGCCTTCTGCTTGAAGAGCTCCATCGCCATGTGGTGCGGCGAGCCGTTGCCGGGCGAGGCGTAGCTCACCTTGTCGGGGTTGGCCTTCACGTAGCGTACGAACTCGGCCACGTTCTTCGCGGGAAAGTCGGGGTGCACCACCAGCGCCACCGGAAAGCGGCCGATGGTGCCGATGTAGGTGAAGTCGCTCGCAGGCTTGTACGGCAGCTTGGCGAACATGTGCTCGTTGAAGAGCAGCGCCGCGTTCTCGGCCTGCATGATCGTGTAGCCATCAGGCTTGGCCTGCATCATCACGGACACGCCGATGTTGGTGGACGCGCCGGGCCGGTTGTCGATGATGAGCGGCTGCCCGAGCGAAGGCTGCATCGCCTCGGCGAGCGTGCGAGCCAGGTTGTCGGTGCCACCGCCGGCCACGTAGGGCACGATCCATTTGACGGGCTGGCTGGGGTAGGCGGCCGGCTGCGCCGATGCAAGGCTGCTGGCCAGCGTGAGGGCTGCGCCCAGCAGGGGCAGAAGGAATCGCTTCATCGTCTCTTGTCTCCGTTGCTTGTTTTGAAATCGGTTCAGGTCATTCGCCGCGCAGCGTCTGCCAGAGCTCGCGGTCACGCTCCGCGGTCCACACCACGGGGTGCTCGATGCCGCGCAGTTCGTCGTACGCGCGCGAGACGTCGAAGGGCAGCACGTGCTGGAACACGGGCCAGTCGCCGAAGCGCGGCGTCATCGCCGCTTCGGCGCGCGCAAAGCAGCCCTTGAGCGTGTCGCCCGCGGCGATGCCGGCCTTCACGCTGTCGAGCAGTGTCGAGAGAAATGCCTTGGTCAGGCCGATGGCCTCGGCGCATGCGGCTTCGTCCTGCAGCACCGCGCCGCGCCCGGGCACCAGCATGCGCGGCTTCAGCGCCGCCACCGCGTCGAGCGTGCCGGCCCAGTCGCCGATGTAGGCGTCGCCCGCGTACACGCCGCAGCGGTTCTCCACCACGTCGCCCGAGAACAGCACGCCGCAGTCGGGCAGCCATGCGACCGTGTCGCCGCCCGAGTGACCGCGGCCCAGCGCCTTCAGATGCAATTCGCGGCCACCGCCGAGCTGCAGCGTCATCTCGCGCTCGAAGACCTTCGTCGGAAGGGTCAGGCCCGGAATCTCCTCGACGCCGGCGAACAGGCGCGGAAAGCGGCCGACCTCCGAATCGAAATCGGCTTGGCCGCGCGTGCGGATCCAGTAGAGCGTGCCGTTGCTCGCGATGATGTCCTTCACTTCGTCGAAGGCGCTTGCGCCCATCACACGCACTGCGTGGTAGTGCGTGAGCACGATGGTGCGGATGGGCTTGTCGGTCACCGTGCGAATGGCCGCGAGAAAGTCGCGCGCCATGCGCGGCGTGGGGCGCGTGTCGATCAACACCACCTGCTCGTCGCCGGCGACGAAGCCGCAGTTGGGATCGAAGTCGCTGATGTAGCCGTAGGCACCGGGCGCGAGCTCGCGCAGTTGCGGCTTTTGCTCGCGGGTGTCGGACGCAGAGGCGAAAGAGACGGAAGTGGTCATGGGGCGGTTGTTGTCGTGGTGTCTTCGGCGGCTGCGCGGATGCAGGCGAGCAGCACGCGCTGGTCGGCGCACTGGTTGGCCAGCAGCAGCACGAGGCGGGCGTTGAGGTCGGCGCTCTGCGCGTCGGTGCGGCCTTCGTGCGCGGCGAGCAGGGCCGCGTAGAAGCCATCGGGGTCGGGAATGCGGGGCTCGGTGATCATGGGTTGCTGTCGTGGCCCAGCGCGGTGCGCAAGGCGGAGGCGATGATTTCCGGCGTGGCATTCGCCAGCACGGCGGCGCGATAGGCGTCGGGCCGCACGAGAGCAAAGCTGCCCGCATCGCCGATGCCGAGGTGGCTCGCGAGCCTGTCGTCGGCCTGCAGCGTGGGCAGGCCGCTGTCTCCTCCCACGGCCAGCAGGCGCAGCGGCAGCGACGCCGTGGCATCGAGGGCCGCCTTCGCCTGCTCGCGGGTCGGCGCGAACCAGAGGCCGATGCAGTGCGTTCCCTCGGACAGCAGTTGCACCAGCGTCGTCTCGCGGCCATCGGCCCAGCGCAGCGGCAGGTTCTGCACCGAACGCGCGCCCTCGGGTAGCAGCGGCGCGGCGGGGTAGTCGTTGGCGACCGACATGCGCCCGGTGTTCACCAGCGCCCGCGCAAACGGATGGCGGGCCGCCAGCGCTACCACGGCGCGGCGCAGCGTGTGCTCGGCCGGCGAGCGCGGCGCCAGGAAGCGTGCCGACCGGCTCGTCACCTGCAGGTTCTGCTGCGCGGCGGGCTGGCGCTCGGCGTCGTAGCTGTCGAGCAGGGTGTCACCGGCCTTGCCCTGCGCGACCAGCGCGAGCTTCCAGCCCAGGTTCGCCGCATCCTGGATGCCGCTGTTGCCCCCGCGCGCGCCGAACGGACTCACCACATGCGCCGCATCGCCGATCAAGAACACGCGGCCATGCCGGAAGCTGTCGAGCAGGTGGTCACGGTAGCCGTACGGCCCGATCCACACGAACTCGAACTCCACGTCCGGCCCGAGTTGCTCGCGCAACCGCGCACCCGCCACTTCGGGCTGGCTGATATAGGCCGTGTCGCAGTCTTCGGGCATCTGGTAGTCGATGCGCCACACGCCGTCGGCCATCAGGTGCTGCCACACGCCGCGGCCTTCGTTGAAGGGCGCATCGACCCAGGTCCAGCGCTCGGTCGGCAGCGGCTTCTTGAAGCGCACGTCGCTGATGCACCAGCGGTCGGTGCTGCGCGACGCGTGCGCCTCGATGCCGAGCTGCGTGCGGATCGGGCTGTTGGCGCCCGTCGCGTCGATCAGCCGGTCCGCCTCGATGGTGTAGCTGCCGGCGGGCGTTTCGATGTCCAGGCGTACGCCGTCGGCCAGTTGCTCGACGCGCGTCACGCGGCTCTTCCAGCGCAGGTCGGTCAGCCCGAGTTCGAGGATGCGCTCGACCAGAAACCACTCGACGTAGAACTGCTGCAGGTTGATGAAGGGCGGCTGCCTCGAGACGCTGTTGGCCTGCAGGTTGAAGTTGTAGACCTCCTGCTCGCCCGAGAAGGTGCGCCCGAACGACCAGGTGATGCCCTTGGCCGCGATGTGTTCGTAGATGCCCAGGCGTTCGAAGATCTCCAGGCTCTTCTGCGCATAGCAGATACCGCGCGACGATGCGCCGCGCACGCCGACGGTGTCGTCTTCGTCGAGCAGCACGGCGCGCACGCCGCGTTGCGCGAGGTCGCAGGCCAGCGTGAGGCCCGAGGGGCCTGCGCCGACGATCACGATGGGGTGGCGCACGACCTTCGCGCTGCCCAGTTCGGGCGGTGGCGTGAAGGGCCAGACCGGCAGCTCGTAGGCCGGCGCGAAAGCAAAGTTTTCCATGTCTCTTCTACAGCGCGTGCGCGAACTCGGCGATGGCGTCCGCCGCCTTGGGGATCAACTCCGGCTGCCCCGCGAGATAGTGGTTGCCGCCGACGATGTCGACGTTGCGGATGCGCGACTCGCCCGCGGCCATCCACGCATCGCGCGTGCTCGGAAAGGTCGACTGGTCGCCCGTGTAGGTCAGCAGCAGCTTCGGCACCGTGGTTCGCGCGAGGTTTGTCGGCCCGTCGGCCTGCGAGCGTGACGACCATTGCGAGAGAAATGCCGTCAGCGAGGTGGTACGCCCCATCGCATTGGCCGAGTAGTTCACCTGCCGGGCGTCGCCCCACACGCTGCCCGGAAGGCGGTCGTTGGGGTCGAGCGACAGGTCCACGCAGCGCGGATCGGCATGCGTGCGATAGACGATGAAGGTCTGGTCGCGCGGCGCGCCCGGCGTGTTGCGCAGCAAGGCAAGCCGGTCGATGGCCCATTGCTCGATGCGGTCCAGCCGTGCCTTCTGAGCAGCGCTGAAGCGCGCGAGAAAGTCGCTGTCGTAGGGCACGCGATGGCGCGGGTCGTACATGTCGAGCTCGGGGTTCACCGAGAGCGGGTCATGCTCGTCGGTGACCGACGGGTCGATCCAGTCGCGCATCAGCCGCGTGCGGCCCAGGTGCGCGGCGCACAGCGCGATGCCGTCCACGGGCGGAAGGTCGCTCGGGTGCAGGTGCGTGGGGTCACCGTCGGGCAGGTGCGTGGCCGTGAGCTTCTCGGCCTGCGCCTGGTAGAAGCTCGCGAGCGCCGCGCCGCCCGAGTTGCCGACGAGAAACACCTTTTCGTAGCCGGCAGCGCGCAGGTACTGCACGCCGGCGCCCAGGTCTTGAATGGCACGCTCCATCAGCAGCACCGTGTCGTTGCCCACGAAGCGCGAGTTGAGCCCCATGCAGCAGATGCCGCGCTCGGCCAGCGGGCCGATCAGGTAGTGGCCCATGAAGTTGCTGGTCGGGTGCATCACGATGGCGGCGACCTTCTTCGGGCCTTGCGGTGCGCGGAAGGCGCCGTAGATGCGCGGGCGCAGCATCTGCAGGCCCGACTGGCTTTCCATCGCCGCGCCGGGCTTCACGTCGATGACGGCGAGTTGCAGCTCAGACATTCGGCGCACCCTTTGCTGCTGTCGCACGAAGTTCGGCCTTGCGCGCGGTCCACGCATCGAGGTCGGCGCGAGCGCGCAGCGCGTGCGCGTCCATCTCCGCTTGCGGCACGGTCGGCGTGGTCAGCTCCACGCGAATGCCGTTGGGGTCGAAGAAGTAGATCGATTCGATGATGTGGTGGTCGGTCACGCCCAGCACCTCGACGCCCGCGCCTTCGAGCCGCGCCTTGGCCGCCAGCAGGTCGGCCACTGAATCGACGCGCAGCGCGATGTGGTTCACCCACGAGGGCGTGTTGGGCGAGGGCAGCGCGGCGATGTCGTCGCCGAGGTCGAAGAAGGCGATGTACGAGCCGTCGCGCATCTGGAAAAAGATGTGCACGTAGGGGCAGTACTCGCCCGTGCTCGGCACGTGGTCGCTCTTGATGACGTGGGCCAGCGGCAGGCCCAGCAGGTCTTCGTAGAAGCGGCGGGTTTCCTCGCTGTCGCGGCAGCGCCAGGCGAAGTGGTGCAGCCCGCGCACGGGTGGTGGGATCGGCATGGCTCGTGTCTCCAGTGAGCCGTTATTGGGCGATGCCGCGTCTTATGATGCAATCGAAATTAATTCATCGATTGATGAAATAACCGTATATATGAATCTCACCCTGCGCCAGTTGCGCGCCTTTGCCGCCGTGGCCGAAACCGGCAGCTTCACCGCGGCGGCGCTGCAACTTCATCTCACGCAGTCGGCGCTCAGCGTGCTGGTGCGTGAGCTCGAACGCGAAATGGGCGTGCAGCTGCTCGACCGCAACACCCGCAGCGTGCAGCTGTCGGAGGCGGGGCGCGAGTTCTTGCCGTCGGTGCATCGCCTGCTCGGCGACCTGATGAGCGCGGTGGCCGGCGTCACGGATTTGCGTGACAAGAAGAAAGGCTTGCTACGGCTTGCGGCGCCGCAGCTCATGGCCTGCACGTTGATGCCGCGCGTGATCGCGCTCTACCGCGAGCAGTACCCCGACGTGGACGTGCGCCTGACCGACACGCTGCCCGAGCACCTGCTCGCAGGGGTGACGGCCGGCGATGTGGAGTTGGCCGTGGGGCAGGATGTGGCCGTCGACAGCGCCATCGAGCGCCGCACGCTGCTGCGCGACCGGCACTGGCTGATCTGCCCGCCCGGCCATGCCTTTGCCAACCGCCGCAAGGTGCGATGGCACGAGCTCGAGCCGTACACCTTCATCGCCCCCACGCGTGACTTTCGCCAGCGCGTGCTGCCCGAGCTGGCCCCGGCAGAGCGCGACTACATGTTGCGCCCCGCCACGCAGGAGGTGTCGTACATGACCACCGCCCTCGGCATGGTGGCCTCGGGGCTGGGGCTCACGGTGTGCCCGACCTATTCCGCGCCGCTGGTGCGCGCCCACGGCCTGCAGATGGTGCGGCTCGAATCGCCCGACTTTCACCGCGAGGTGTGCGTCTACAGCGCGGCGCGGCGCTCGCTGTCGCCGGCCGCCGCGAGCTTTGTCGGCGTTCTCGAAAGCTTCGCCAAGGCGCAGCAAAAGGGCTGAAAAGCATCGGAGCGCTGCAACAGGCGCGTAGAGCGGCAGTGGGGCCAAACCTACAATGCAGGCCGACCCGTCTTCCACCTCCTCCAGATCCATGAACGTCATTCGATTCACCGACCTCTGCGCACAGGGCAAAGCCGCCGGCCAGCGCGTCTTCATCCGTGCCGACCTCAACGTGCCGCAGGACGACGCAGGCAACATCACCGAAGACACGCGCGTGCGCGCCTCGGTGCCTTGCATCCAGCTGGCGCTCGACGCAGGCGCCGCCGTGATGGTCACGTCGCACCTGGGCCGCCCGACCGAAGGCGAGTTCAAACCCGAAGACTCGCTGGCCCCTGTCGCCAAGCGCCTGGGCGAACTGCTCGGCCACCCGTACGAAAATGGAGTGCCGCTGGTCTCCAACTGGGTCGACGGCGTCGACGTCAAGCCCGGCCAGGTCGTGCTGCTCGAGAACTGCCGCGTCAACAAGGGCGAGAAGAAGAACGACGAGGCGCTGGCCAAGAAGCTGGCCGCCCTCACCGACATCTACGTGAACGACGCCTTCGGCACCGCCCACCGCGCCGAGGCCACCACCTACGGCATCGCGCAGTTCGCGAAGATCGCCGCGGCCGGCCCGCTGCTGGCGGCCGAGATCGACGCCATCACCAAGGCGCTGGCGCAACCCAAGCGGCCGCTGGTGGCCATCGTGGCCGGCTCCAAGGTCAGCACCAAGCTCACCATCCTCAAGAGCCTGTCGGCCAATGTCGACCAGCTGATCGTGGGTGGCGGCATCGCCAACACCTTCATGCTGGCGGCCGGCCTGAAGATCGGCAAGTCGCTGGCCGAGCCCGACCTGGTCGACCAGGCCAAGGCGGTGATCGACGCCATGCGCGCGCGCGGCGCCGACGTGCCGATTCCGGTGGACGTGGTCACGGCCAAGACTTTCGCGGCCGATGCGGCTGCCACCGTCAAGGACGCAAGCGATGTGGCCGACGACGACCTGATCCTCGACATCGGCCCGAAGACGGCCGCGATCCTGGCCGCGCAGCTGCGCGAAGCCGGCACCATCGTCTGGAACGGCCCTGTGGGCGTGTTCGAGTTCGACGCCTTCGCCAATGGCACCAAGGCCATCGCGCAAGCTATTGCCGACAGCAGCGCCTTCTCTATCGCCGGCGGCGGCGACACGCTGGCGGCCATCGCCAAGTACGGCATCGAAAAGCAGGTCGGCTACATCTCGACCGGCGGCGGCGCCTTCCTGGAAGTGCTGGAAGGCAAGACTCTGCCGGCCTTCGAGATCCTGTCGAAGCGCGCGGCTGGTTGAGCACGGCCCTGCGCGGGAAAACCCATGGGTGACTTCCGTCCGACACACAAAGTGTATACAGTAGCGAATACAAAACGGAGACTACCCTCATGAGCACGGACCGCATCCCCCGCCACGCCACCAAGATCGTTGCCACGCTCGGTCCGGCGTCCAGCACCCCCGAATTGCTGGAAAAGATGATCCAGGCCAAGGTCAGCGTGGTGCGGCTGAACTTCAGCCACGGCACCGCGCAAGACCACATCGACCGCGCCGCCATGGTGCGCGAAGCCGCCCGCAAGGCCGGCCGCGAAGTGGCCATCATGGCCGACCTGCAGGGCCCCAAGATCCGCGTCGGCAAGTTCGCGCAGGGCAAGGTCTGGCTGGAGCCGGGCGCCAAGTTCGTGCTCGACGCCTCGCGCACCGAACTCGGCGACGCCGATGCCGTGGGCCTCGACTACAAGGACCTGCCACGCGATGTGAAGCCTGGCGACAGGCTGCTGCTGAACGACGGCCTCATCGTGCTGACCGTCGACGCCGTCAAGGGCGAGGCCGTGCACACCACCGTCAAGCTGGGCGGCGAGCTGTCGAACAACAAGGGCATCAACAAGCAGGGTGGTGGCCTCACGGCGCCCGCGTTGACCGCCAAGGACATGGAAGACATCAAGACCGCGATGAGCTTCCAGGCCGACTACGTGGCCGTGAGCTTCCCGAAGAACGCCACAGACATGGAAATGGCGCGCCAGCTGTGCAACGTGGCCGCGGCCGAGTACGGCCACAAGCCCGGCATGATCGCCAAGATCGAACGCGCCGAAGCCATCCCGAAGCTGGAAGAAATCCTGCGCGCCAGCGACGGCATCATGGTCGCGCGCGGCGACCTCGCGGTCGAGGTGGGCAATGCGGCCGTGCCGGCGCTGCAGAAAAAAATGATCCGCATGGCGCGCGACATGGACAAGGTGGTCATTACCGCGACCCAGATGATGGAGTCGATGATCACCAACCCCGTGCCCACGCGCGCCGAAGTGAGCGACGTGGCCAACGCCGTGCTCGACGGCACCGACGCCGTGATGCTCTCGGCCGAAACCGCCTCGGGCCGCTACCCGCTCGAGACCGTGCAGGAGATGAGCCGCATCTGCGAAGCCGCCGAAGCTGCCGAAGACAAGACGCTCGACGCCGATTTCAGCGGCAAGACCTACAGCCGCATCGACCAGTCGATCGCCATGGGCGCGCTGTTCACTGCCCACCACCTGGGTGCCAAGGCCATCGTGGCGCTGACCGAGTCGGGCTCCACCATCCTGTGGATGAGCCGCCACCGCGCGCACATTCCCATGTACGCGCTGACCTCGCGGCTGGCTACGCAGCGCAAGCTGGCGCTGTATCGCAACGTGCGTCCGCTGCTGATGGATTCGGAAAGCGACCGCGACACCGCGCTGCAGCAGGCCGAAAACCACCTGAAGAAGCGCGGCATCGTGCAGAGCGGCGACGTCTACGCCATTACCTGCGGCGAGCCGATGGGTGCCCCTGGCGGCACCAACATGCTCAAGATCTGCCGCGCGAGCTGAGTCGGCTCAACCGTTGCGGAACAGGAAGCTGTAGGCGTTCAGCGCGGGCACCCCGCCCAGGTGCGCATACAGCACCTTCGAGCCGGCCGGGAATTCCCCCAGCCGCACCTTCTCGATCATCCCGTGCATCGACTTGCCCTCGTACACGGGGTCGGTCAGCATGCCCTCGAAGCGCGCACACAGGCGAATGGCTTCCAGCGTGCCGTCGTTCGGCAGCCCGTACTCGGGGCCGCCGAAGCGGCGGTCGAGCACCACGTCTTTCTCGGTGATGTCGCGGCCCAGCTCCACCAGCTCGGCCGTGTTCTTCGCGATGCGCAGGATCTGGTCGAAGGTCTGCTGCGGCTTGGCCGAGGCGTCGATGCCGATCACGCGGTCGGCCCGGCCGTCGGCCGCGAAGCCCACCACCATGCCGGCTTGCGTGCTGCCGGTGACTGCGCAGACCACGATGTAGTCGAACTTGAAGCCCAACTCGGCCTCCTGCTGGCGCACTTCTTCGGCAAAGGCGACGAAGCCGAGCCCGCCGCGCGGATGCTCCGAGCAGCCCGCCGGAATCGGAAACGGCTTGCCGCCTGCCTTGCGCACGCTCTCCATCGCGTCTTCCCAGCTCTTGCGGATGCCGATGTCGAAGCCTGCCGCGTCCAGCCGCACGTCGGCGCCCATGATGCGTGACATCTCGATGTTGCCGACCCGGTCGTACACCGCGTCGGAGTAGTTGACCCAGTTCTCCTGCACCAGCACGCATTTCAGCCCGAGGTGCGCGGCCACCGCGGCCACCTGCCGCGTCTGGTTCGACTGGATGCCGCCGATGGACACCAGCGTGTCGTAGCCGCCCTCGAGCGCCTCGGGGATCAGGTATTCGAGCTTGCGCGTCTTGTTGCCGCCGAAGGCCAGGCCGCTGTTGCAGTCCTCGCGCTTGGCGTACAGATCGACCTTGCCGCCGAGGTGCGCGCTCAGCCGCTTCAGCGGGTGAATCGGCGTGGGGCCGAAGGTCAGGGCGTAGCGGGGAAACTTCTTCAGATTCATGGGAGCGGCTCCAGGGAGTTGAAGCCTTAGATCGTAGAAAGAAGCGAACGCAACGTGCTTGCGAAGTTTTGTGGATTCTCTAGAGAAAAAAAGGCACTATGGCCAGATCGAAAACTTTCAAGCCGAAAAATAAGGCATGAGCACAACAAAATTGCGTATCGCGCCGGAGCTCGATCGCACCGACCGCGCCATCCTCCGCGCCCTTCAGCGCGACGCCTCGCTGTCGAACGTGGCGCTGGCCGCCAAGGTCAATCTCAGTGCAGCCGCCTGCCTGCGCCGCGTCGAGCGGCTCAAGGCGGAGGGGTTCATCAAGGGCATCGTCGCCCTGCTCGATGCCGACGCGCTCGACGTCGGCATGCTCGTGATGATCGGCGTGGTGCTCGACCGCTCCACGCCCGACTCGTTCGCCGATTTCGAGAAGGCCGCGCAGAAGGTGTCGGGCTGCCTCGAATGCCATGTGGTCACGGGCGAGTTCGATTACTTCATGCTCGTGCGCACGCGCGACAACGACAGCTTCAACCACCTGCATGCCGAGCAGCTGCTGTACCTGCCGGGGGTGCGGCAGGTCCGGACTTTCGTTGTGCTCAAGCAGGTGCTGTCGACCACGCAGTTGCCGATCTGACGAAACCGGCGCCCGCCCGCGTGCGTACTGTTGCGATGAGTCTTCCCACCTTCGCGTCACTCCGCCGGCGCCGCGGCGCTTTCTTCATCGCCCTCTGCGTCATCGCCGCCGCAGTGCTCCCGGCCTGCTCGCCGGTCAAGGTGCTCAACGGCCTGGTGCCCACCGACACTTACCGGTTCCAGGGCGGCATCACCTACGGCCAGGCGCCCCGCCAGTTGCTCGACGTGTACCAGCCGTTGCCGGCCACCCAGCCGGCCCAGGGTGCGCGGCCGCTGGTCGTATTCTTCTATGGCGGCACCTGGACGACCGGCGACCGCGCCGGCTACAGGTTCGTCGGCGAGGCGCTGGCCGCGCGCGGCGCGGTGGTTGTGGTGCCCGACTACGGGCTGTCGCCGGCTTTCACCTACCCGGCATTCGTGCGCGACAGCGCGCTGGCCGTCAAATGGGCGCTCGACAACGCGGCCCGGCTGGGCGCTGATCCGAAGCAGGTGTTCGTGATGGGCCACAGCTCGGGTGGCTACAACACCGCGATGGTGGCACTCGACGAGCGCTGGCTCGGCGAGGTGGGCGCCAGCCCGAAGCAACTCGCGGGCTGGATCGGCCTGGCCGGCCCCTACGACTTTCTGCCCATCGGCGACCCGCAGGCGCAGGTTGCCTTCAACTGGCCGGACACGCCGCCCGACTCGCAGCCGCTGGCGCATGTCACGCCAGCCTCGCCGCGCGTGCTGCTCATGGCGGCATCGAAAGACGACCTGGTCTACCCCGACCGCAACACCGGGCAGATGGCCACGGCGCTGCGCGCGGCGGGCGTGCCGGTGCAGGTCAGGCTGTTCGACAACCTGAGCCACGTGACGCTGATCGGCGCTTTCGCCAGGCCCATCCAGTGGCTGGGTGGGCCGGTGCTGCCGCCGGTGATGGAGTTCCTCGGGTTGGCGTCAGTCCTGTCCCACAAGGGGGCTCGGTAGAATTGCGGCAGTTTTCTCCTGTCTTCCAGCCTTCTTCTTTCCCTAATTTCCGCGAGGTATTTCCATGGCACTCGTCTCGATGCGCGAACTGCTCGACCATGCCGCAGCCAATGGCTACGGCATTCCGGCCTTCAACGTCAACAACCTCGAACAGGTCCAGGCCGTCATGGAGGCCGCCAAGGAAACCGGCGCGCCCGTCATCCTGCAAGCCAGCGCAGGCGCCCGCAAGTACGCCGGCGAAGCCTTCATCAAGCACCTGATCCAGGCCGCCATCGAGCAGTACCCGAACATCCCGCTGGTCATGCACCAGGATCACGGCCAGAACCCCGACGTCTGCAAGGGCGCCATCGACCTGGGCTTCAGCTCGGTCATGATGGACGGCTCGCTCGAGGCCGACGGCAAGACCATCGCCAGCTACGACTACAACGTCGACGTCACCAAGAAGGTGTCCGACATGGCCCACCGCCTGGGCGTTACCGTCGAAGGCGAGCTCGGCTGCCTCGGTTCGCTCGAGACCATGAAGGGCGACAAGGAAGACGGCCACGGCACCGACGACACCATGACGCGCGAACAGCTGCTCACCGACCCCGAGCAGGCAGCCGACTTCGTCAAGCGCACCCAGATCGACGCGCTGGCCATCGCCATCGGCACCAGCCACGGCGCCTACAAGTTCACGCGCGAGCCCACCGGCGACATCCTGGCGATCGACCGCATCAAGGAAATCCACCGCCGTATTCCCAACACCCACCTGGTGATGCACGGCTCGTCGAGCGTTCCGCAGGAACTGCTGGCCATCATTCGCCAGTACGGCGGCAACATGAAGGAAACCTACGGCGTGCCCGTCAAGGAAATCCAGGAAGCCATCAAGCACGGCGTGCGCAAGATCAACATCGACACCGACATCCGCCTGGCCATGACCGGCGCGGTGCGCAAGTTCCTGGCCGAGA
The DNA here is from genome assembly GCF_049913215.1 of Variovorax sp. R-27. Lineage (NCBI taxonomy): Bacteria > Pseudomonadati > Pseudomonadota > Betaproteobacteria > Burkholderiales > Comamonadaceae > Variovorax > Variovorax sp. R-27. The sequence goes on along the minus strand of NZ_CP183984.1, from coordinate 6,738,002 downwards.
ACCCCGAGAAGTTCGACGCCCGCGAGTGGCTCAAGCCCGCGCGCGAGGCCGCAAAGCTGATCTGCAAGCAGCGCTACATCGAGTTCGGCTGCGAAGGCCAGGGCGCCAAGATCAAGGGCGACACGCTGCAAGTGGTCGCCGCCAAGTACGCCAAGGGCGAACTGGCTCAGGAAGTCGTCTAAAAACTTCCCTGCGATTCGAAGGCCACCGTTCGCGGTGGCTTTTTTCTGCGCGCACAATCCGCTTTCACCGTCCCACGTTCCCCACCGCATTTGTTGTTGTTCCCATGACCACCGTCCACACCTCCTCCATCCAGAGCCTGCCCCTGCTTGCGCGCGGCAAGGTGCGCGACAACTACGCCGTCGGCGAAGACCGCATCCTGATGGTCGCGAGCGACCGGCTCAGCGCCTTCGACGTGATCATGGGCGAGCCCATTCCCGGCAAGGGCGAGATCCTCACGCAGATGGCGCTGTGGTGGTTCGAGCGGCTGGGCCAGATCTGCCCCAACCACCTGACCGGCGACGCGCCCGAAAGCGCTGTAACACCCGATGAGGTGCCTCAGGTCACGGGCCGCTCGATGCTGGTCAAGCGCCTGAAGCCGATCCCGGTCGAGGCCGTGGTGCGCGGCTACCTGGCCGGCAGCGGCTGGAAGGAATACCAGGAAAGCCGATCGGTCTGCGGCGTGCCGCTGCCCGAGGGCCTGACCAACGCCAGCAAGCTGCCGCGCCCCATCTTCACGCCCGCCGCCAAGGCCGCGGCCGGCGAGCACGACGAGAACATCAGCTACGACCGCGTGGTCGAGATCGTCGGCCCCAAGCTGGCCCAGCAGATCCGCGAGACCAGCATCGCCATCTACGAAACCGCCGCCCAGATCGCCCTGACCAAGGGAATGATCATTGCCGACACCAAGTTCGAGTTCGGCCTGGACGAGGCCGGCACTCTCGTGCTGATGGACGAAGTGCTCACGCCAGACAGCTCGCGCTACTGGCCGGTCGAGGGCTACCAGGCCGCGCTGGCCACCGGCGCCAACCCGCCGAGCTACGACAAGCAGTTCGTGCGCGACTGGCTCGAAGCCACCAAGATCAACGGCAAGCCGTGGGACAAGACGCCCCCGGCGCCGCGCCTGCCGGCTGAAGTCATCGAGAAGACGGCGGCCAAGTACCGCGAGGCGCTGGAGCGCCTGACGGGCTGATCCTCCTCTTCCTTTTCGTCGCTTCGTAGTTCATCCCGGGCGCCTTGTCGCCACGGGAATCGGGGATGTACGAACGCCCCCGCCCCGCCATCATGCGTACTCAAAACATGAGGGGCGGGGGATATGAAAACCGGGAATGTTCTTCGTTGGCAGCGCTGCGTGGCGGCGGGGCTTGTGGTGGCTGTCACGGGCTGCAGCAGCACCAATCCCTACCAGCGCAGCAAGCGGGTCGACGTGCCGATCGCCCAACTCGGCCGCGAGGAGGTCCGCAACGCCCATGCCGAGCGGTTCGCGGGCAACCTGCATGGCGCGCTCGGCGTGCTGAAGGACCAGCGCCGCGAGTGGTACGACTCCCTCTCGACGCAGGCGCGGGTGCGTGCCGTCACGCAGCTTGGATTGCTCGGCATCACGGCGGCGGCGCTCTACAGCGGCCTGAAGTCAGGCGTGACGACCGACCATGACAAGACGCGCCTGGCCATGGCCGGCGCGGTCGGCTTCGCGGCGTATTCGGGCAGCACCTGGTTCGTCAATCCCAACCAGGAGCTGGCGTATGTCGAAGGCATCCGTGAGCTGACGTGCGCGATGATGAACATCGAGCCGCTGCGCATGAGTGCGGTCGACTTCTCGCTGATGCGCCAGGAGCGGCAGGCCTTGACGGAAGCCATCAATACGCTCGACAAGGATTTGCTCGAAGCCGAGGCCATCGATCGCTATGGCAGCGACAGCAAGCTTCCCAGGGCACGGGTTCGCGCAGAGGCGAAAGAAGCGCTGTGGCGCGCCCGCAAGACCCTGGCCTCCAGCGAACAGTTGGCCGACCAGCTGAACAACAGCGGCGTCATCCTGATGCGCGAGGGCGATCTGGTCTTTGCCCGCGTGGCGGCCCGCATCAATGCCGCCAACAAGCCCATCACCCCGCCGGACACCATGGCCAGCCAGGCAGCGGGAATCATCGGCAAGTTCAGGGCGGTGAAGATCGATGCGCCGAGCGAGAGCAGCGGTGGCGGCGGCGCGACCCCGCCAGCGCCTGCCGCTGCCGCAACAACAACTGGTGCCCGGGCGCCCGCGGTCGCGGCAAAGTCGTTGGGGACAGCAAGCATTCAGGAGCTGCTTGCGCAGGTCACCGCTCTGCAGCAGCAACAGATCGCCGCCGCCGTCGCCGCTGCAGAGAAAAAGCGGGAAGACAAGCTCGAGGCGGATGCCAAGAAGCAGCCAGCCAATGCATCCGAGGCCAGCATGGCGCGCAAGCTGGCCAAGGAAACGGCTGATCTCTACGCCGCCCGCCGCCCCCTGAGCAACCGCTTGCTCAGCTTTGCCGAGCAGCGCAAGTCCGTGGAGCGAAACGGCAGCTGCGTGGGGAGCGTCAGTGCCATGACTGTCGCGCCGGCCGACGATGCGAAGGTCAGTCCGGGCGAGGTCTACGAGATTGCCGTGAGCGGCATAACGGTCTGGCCGCAGGTGACGGTCAAGGGCTCGGCAACCTCCGAAATCCTGGTTGGTCCCGCGGTGAACCAGTTTGTCGTGCGCATCAAGGTGGCGGCAGACGCCAAGGGCACGGTGGACGTCAGCATCTCCGACCGGGGCCTGGCCACCGAAGACATCCAGCTGACCGTCGGTGCCCCCGCGGCCAAGTGAAGGTAGGCGCGGCGAGTGCGCTCAGCGCCCCCCGCCGCTGTTCAACAACGCCACTGTCCGCCCGCCGCCGTCCAGCAGCGCCAGCCGGCTCGGCCCCGCCAGCCGGTAGCTCGCGGTGCTCTGCAGCGCGGAAATGAACTGCGCTTCATTGGCCCCACGCGCCGGGTCCGCGCAGGCCATGCGGGTAGAGGCCAGTTGGCCGATCCTCAGCGTGATGCCGCTGCGCGTGAAGGTGCCGGAGATGCGGTTGCAGCCGCCCGATCCGCTGACGCGGCCGCTGCTGCGGTCGAACTGAACTTGCGCTTCGCTCTGCCCTACCGGCTCGTCACCCAACTGAGCAAGGCGCCAGACCGGCCCTTCGATCGGCTCGTCGAGGCTGATGCCGCTGCCGCAACCGGTAAGGGCGGTCAGCAGCGCCGTCGTGGCAAGAAGGGGAAACACGATACGGCGGGCGAAGGAGCGCATGGCCAGTCTTCCTTTTCAATCTGCAACAAGTTGAATCGGGCGTGATCGTATTCGAGGCGGCCACGAAAAAGCGACCCCGAGGGTCGCTTTGTGGGTCCGCTTTCCGGATCAGCTCAGCACGATGCTGCTGAGGCGACGGCGGTAGGTGGCCACCACCGGATCGTCCGGCGGGATCTGCCCGTCGGCCACCTTCACCTTCGGCGGCTCGATCAGGTCGAGGATTGCGATGTAGGTCTTGCGGGCCAGGTCTTCGCTCCAGGTCTTGTCGCGCATCAGGATGTCGAGCAGCTCGTCCATCGCGTCGGTCCAGCGCTGTGCGGCCATCAGCAGGCGGGCACGGCCGAAGCGGGCGTCGAAGTCGCGCTTGTTGGCGGCGATCTTCGCCTCGAATTCGGCGATCGCAGGCGCGGCGCCTGCCACCGGTGCTGCGAAATCGATAGCATCCATCCAGCGCTGCAGTGCATCGAAGCGGCGCACCAGCGTGGTCTTGGCGATCACCGGGGCGAAGGCGACCTTGGCGTCGTCGACGCGGCCTTCCTGCAGCAGCAGCTTGATGTAGTCGAAGCGGGCGTCGTCGTTGGCCGGGTCGGTGGCCACTGCGTGCTGCAGCCGTTCGAGTGCGCCCTGGGTGTCGCCTTCGGCCAGCGCTTCCTGCGCGGCGGCTTCTTCAGAGGCGGCCTCGGCTTCGTCGGCGCCCGGCACGTGCTTGTCGAGGAATTCACGGATCTTCTCGGCCGGAATGGCGCCGACAAAGCCGTCCACCGGCTGGCCGTCCTTGAACATCACGCAGAACGGGATGCTGCGCACGCCGAACATTTCGGACAGCTGCGACGAAATCTGCGGCACCTTGTCGGCGTCGAGCTTGGCCAGCGTGAAGCGGCCGGCGTACTCGACTTCGAGCTTTTCGAGCACCGGGCCCAGCTGTTTGCAGGGGCCGCACCATTCGGCCCAGATGTCCAGCAGCACCGGCGTGGCCACTGAGCCTTCGATCAGTTCGGCCTGGAAATTTTCGAGAGTGATGTCGATCATCGGAACCAGCTGAGGGTGAAACGTAAAATTGAAACCATGAACGAAACCATTCAGGTCGGTGTAGTGATGGGCTCGAACTCCGATTGGGAGACGATGCGCAACGCGGTCGAGATTCTCCAGCAATTCGGAATCAGTCACGAAGCAAAGGTGGTCTCGGCCCACCGGATGCCCGATGCGCTCTTCGCGTACGCCGAAAGCGCCGCCGGGCGCGGGCTCACCGCGATCATCGCGGGCGCGGGCGGCGCGGCCCATCTGCCGGGCATGCTGGCCTCCAAGACCACGGTGCCGGTGCTGGGCGTGCCGGTGGCCAGCCGCCACCTGCAGGGCGTCGATTCGCTCTACAGCATCGTGCAGATGCCCAAGGGCGTGCCGGTGGCCACTTTTGCTATCGGCAATGCGGGCGCGGCCAACGCGGCGCTGTTCGCGGTGGCAATGCTGGCGGTGAACGACCCGGCGCTGCGCGCGAAGCTCGATGCCTTCCGCACGGCGCAGACCGCCGCCGCCGAGGCCATGACGCTGCCGCCGGCTCCTGCCGGCGGTGTTGGAGAAGTGCCCCCCGTGTCCCCTTTCTCGCCGCAAGGCGGAGGTGCCCTGTGAGCAACAGCAAGAACGGTGACCTGCCCATCCTCCCGGGCGCCACGCTCGGCGTGCTCGGCGGCGGCCAGCTGGGGCGCATGTTCGCCCATGCGGCCCAGCGCATGGGCTACTTCACGGCGGTGCTCGATCCCGACACCGACAGCCCCGCCGGCCGCGTGAGCCACCACCACATCCACACCGACTACGACGACGTCGACGGCCTCGCCCGCCTCGCCGGCCTGGCCGATGCGGTGACGACCGAGTTCGAGAACGTGCCAGCGCCCTCGCTGGAGCACCTTGCGGTCGCGCGGCCGGTGTCGCCCGGCGCCTCGGCCATCGCCATCGCGCAGGACCGCATCGCCGAGAAAGCGCATTTCACCCGCTGCGGCGTGCCCTGCGCGCCCTACGCGGTCATCGAGACCGCGGCGCAGCTCGCCGCCGTTGAAGACAGCCTGCTGCCCGGCATCCTGAAGACCGCGCGGCTGGGCTACGACGGAAAGGGCCAGCAGCGCGTGAAGACGCGCGCCGAGCTGGTTGACGCCTGGCAGGCCACGGGCTGCGTGCCCTGCGTGCTCGAGAAGATGCTGCCGCTGGAGTTCGAATGCTCGGTCATCCTCGCGCGCAGCCGCGACGGGCAGATCGTGCACTTTCCGCCGCAGCGCAACCTGCACCGCGACGGCATCCTGGCTGTCACCGAGGTGCATCCGCAGAACATGCCGAAGACGGTGGCGCAGGGCGCGGTCAATTCGGCGAAGAGCATCGCCAACGGCCTGGGCTATGTGGGCGTGCTGTGCGTCGAGTTCTTCGCGCTGGCCGACGGCTCGCTGGTCGTCAACGAGATGGCGCCGCGCCCGCACAACAGCGGCCACTACACGATGGAAGCCTGCGACGTGTCGCAGTTCGAGCTGCAGGTGCGCACGCTCGCCGGCCTGCCGCTGGCCGCGCCGCGCCAGCACAGCCCCGCGATCATGCTCAACCTGCTGGGCGACCTGTGGTTCACCGCCGAGGGCGGCGACAAGCCGGTTTCGCCGCGCTGGAGCGAGGTGCTCGCGCTGCCGGGCGTGCATCTGCACCTCTACGGAAAGATCGACCCGCGGCGCGGCCGCAAGATGGGCCACCTCACGCTCACCGGCGCCACGCTCGAAGCCGTGCGTGCCACCGCCTCGCAGGCCGCGCTGCTGCTGGGCCTGCCGGCGGTGACCACCGCCGATCTCGCATGATCCTCGACGGCCGCTCCCCCGAGTCCATTGCCGAAGCCGCGCGCGTGCTTCGCGCGGGCGGGCTGGTGGCCTTTCCGACCGAGACTGTCTACGGCCTGGGGGCCGACGCGAGCAGCGACATGGCCGTGGCCGGCATCTTCAAGGCCAAGGGGCGGCCCGCCGATCACCCGCTGATCGTCCACGTGGCGGCCGGCATCAAGGGCACCGAGTCGCTGTCGCGCTTCGCGCAGCCGCTGCCGCTCTTCGCGCAGAAACTCGTGCAGGCCTTCTGGCCCGGGCCGCTCACGCTGATCGTCACGCGCCAGCCCGGCGTGGGCGCGGCGGCGGCCGGCGGGCAGGACACCATCGGCCTGCGCTGCCCCTCGCATCCCGTGGCGCAGGCGCTGCTCGAAGCCTGCGCCCAGCAGGGTGTGCCCGGCCTTGCGGGGCCCAGCGCCAACCGCTTCGGCCGCGTCAGCCCGACCACGGCGCAGCACGTGCACGACGAGTTCGGCGACGCGCTGCTGGTGGTCGACGGCGGAGCCTGCGAGGTCGGTATCGAGTCGACCATCGTCGACTGCAGCCGCGGCGCCCCCGTGCTGCTGCGGCCCGGCCTGATCACGCGTGCGCAGATCGAGGCCGCCTGCGGCGAGAAGCTCAGCGATCGCGAAGTGCTCGAAACACCCGACCCGCGCGCCTCGGGCACGCTGGAGGCGCACTACGCCCCGGACGCCAAGGTGCGGCTGATGGACGCCAAGGCGATCCAGACCGGCCTCGACGTGCTGGGCGCGAATGCCGCGCACATCGCCGTGTGGTCGCGCACCGTGGTGCGCAGCCGCTCGCAGCGCGTGCTGCAGCGGCGCATGCCCGACGACGCGGCGGCCAGTGCGCAGCAACTCTTCGCGGTGCTGCGCGAGTTCGATGCGCAGGGCGTCAAGCTGATCTGGGTCGAGATGCCGCCCGACACGCCCGATTGGGAAGGCGTGCGGGATCGCTTGCAGCGCGCGTCGGCGGCCTGATCAGCCCCCAGCGGCGAGCACGCCCTGGAAGAAGCCGCGGGCGGAGGCCAGGCAGAACGGCGGCGCCAGCGTGCCGTGGTACGCCAGCGTGACCGCCTGCGCCTTGTCAGATGCGCTGCCTGACGTGTTCTGCGCCAGCAGGGCCTTGGCCTGCGCGAAGCCGGCACGGGCCGTCGAGTAGGCGTCGATCGCGGCCGAATCTTCCAGATCGACCACCGCCAGCGCGGTGGCCGGCACGCCCTTGGCGCGGAAGTAGCCTGACGTGGCGCGGGTGCTCACGAAGTTCACCGTCGGATCGTTGGCGCCGCCGCACATCAGCATCGGGCGGGTCGGCGTCCAGTTGCGCAGGTCGTTGGCGAGCGCCGCCTTGCGGAAGCCCGTGGACGGCTTGCAGTCCAGCGGCGATGCCGTGCTCAGCGACGCCGACGTGGCCGGCAGCGCGTTGCCGGGGCAGGGCGTGGCCTGGATGTCGCCGGCGGCCTGCGTCAGGAAGCTCTGCTTGATGAGGTTGTTGGCGCCGTAGAAGATCGACAGCGAGGGGCTCACCGGCCCCGGCGTGGCGTTCGCCGGGAACAGCGCCAGCTGCGGCAGCTTGCCGCTGGAGAACAGCGTGCCGGGCGAGGTGCTCGGCAGCAGGGTGTCGATGCCGTTGGCGTACTGCGCTTCATACACGTCGCTGGTGGAGCTGTAGACGTTGCCGAACTGCTGCTGCCAGCTGGTCGACAGCAGCGGCACGAACAGCGTGGCGCCCAGCGCCGGCCAGCCCTGGTAGGTGTAGTCCGTCAGCAGGCTGATGGCCGAGGGTGCCGACAGTGGCGCCGACGCCGTCACCGTCTTGCCCGTGGCCTGCATCTCGCGGTGCGCCGCCATTGCCACGTAGCCGCCCTGCGAGTAGCCGGTGATGAACAGCGAGCCGGCGTCGTTCGCGCCGATGCCCGAGAAGGTCTTGCGCGCGGCGGTGAGCGCGTCGACCATGTCCTTGCCCTGCTGGTCGCCGTTGAGATACGGGTGGTAGGGCAGGGTCGACTTGTCGTAGCCCGCGTAATTGGGCGCCACCACGATGTAGCCCTGCGCCGCGAACATGGCGGCGACCATCAGGCCCTCGCCGGCAGCCGCCTGCGTGCTGTCGGTCCACTTGGCCAGGTTGTAGGCCTTGGCGGCGGTGGTGCCGTGGGCATAGAGCACCACCGGACGCTGGCCGCCGCAGGCCACGTCGGAGCCGGTGGGCACCATGATCGCGGCGGTGGCGTTGGTGGCCTCGCTCTTCGCGCCGATGGTGCGGTATTCGAGGTAGCGCAGGTCGATGCCGCACTTGGGTGTGCCCGCCACCTGCAGCAGCGCCTTGCCCTGGTCGCTGGCCTGCAGGCTGGCGGTGAACTGGTCGGCGGTCAGCTTCGCCGTCTGCTCGGGCGGGTTGGTGACCACCGAGCCCCGGCCGTCGTCGGCGGCGGGCGGCGGAACGCCCACCCCGATGCCGATACCCCCGCCACCACCACCGCCTCCGCAGGCGGCGAGCAGCAACAAGGTTGCGCCTGCGAGCGCCGTCAGGGCTGCTGTCTTGCGCATCGGGACGGACGAATGGGGGTGGGGCTTTGTCAAGGCATGTCTCCTGCGTTGGTTTTGTACGGAAAAGAACGACCGTCCGATTCTGTGCAGGGGCATGCCCGCGCGCAAGCGGGCGTTTGCCCTCAGAAGATTTCAGTACACGGCCGCTGGCCGTGCGCCTTGTCGAGCCGTCGGCCTCAGTTGTCCTGCGAGGCCCAGTCGACCAGCGCGTCGAACGCCGCGCGCGCCGCGCCCGCGTTCTCGCCGTTGGCAATGGCCACCAGCACGTAGCGGCGCCCGCTTGCGCCGTCCACGTAGCCGGCCACGCCGGATGCGTCGCGCAGGGTGCCCGTCTTCAGATGGGCCGAGCCGCCGGAGCGCAGCGTGCGCTTCTTCAGCGTGCCGTCCACGCCCATGGCCGGCAGCGAGGACATCAGCTCCGGCATCACCGGCGAGCGCCACGCCACCTGCAGCATCTTGCCGAGCGCGGCCGCGCTGATGCGCTCGTCGCGCGACAGGCCAGAGCCGTTCTCGAACACCGGCTGCGCCTCGCCCGTGCCGATGCGCTCGCGCCACCACTGGCCCAGCGCTGAGCGCGAGGCCTCGAAGGTGCCGCGGTTCTTCTGCGTGAGCCCGATCGTGAGGAACAACTGCTGCGCCATCACGTTGTTGCTGTACTTGTTGATGTCGCGGATCACCTCGGCCAGCGGCGGCGATTCGAACTCGAAGGCCGGCTTCAGCCCCGCCGGCACGCGCCCCTCGCGCATTTGCCCGCCCACGCGCCCGCCCATCTCGGCCCACATGCCGCCGATGGCGCGCATGGCGTAGGTGCGCGGATCGCCGTAGGCCACGGCCCAGCTCTTCTCGCCGCAGCCGGCCGGGAAGCCGCCGTTGAAGCGGATGCGGTTCACGTCGCTGAAGTCGGTGCGCAGCGCGGCGCGCCAGTCGCCGCATTCGCCGGGCACGATCGCCACGGTTGGCGGCATGGCCACGCTCGCCAGCGGGGGCTCGTAGCTCACCCGCGCGATCTGGCCGGCGCGGTCGGGCGCGAAAGTCATGTTGACCGACTTGAAGTTCACCAGCAGCGCGTCGGGCGAGGCGTTGTAGGGGCGCAGCGGCTCGCCGTCGAAGGCGCCCGGGTCGCCCTCTACCGTGGTCTCGAAGGCGCTGCGGTCGATGACGATGTCGCCGCTCACCGTGGTGATGCCCAGCCCTTGCACGTGGCGCAGCAGCAGCCATACGCGCTCCAGCACCAGCTTGGGGTCGCCCTGGCCCTTGATGTAGAGATTGCCGTTGAGCACGCCGTTGTTCACCGTGCCTTCGACGTAGACCGGCGTGGTCCAGCTGTAGGCCGCGCCGAGCAGGTCAAGCGCGGCGTAGGTGGTGACCAGCTTCATGATCGACGCCGGGTTCACCGGCGCCTGCGTGCGCCAGGCCAGGCGCGGCTGGCGCGTGCCGTCGGCCTCGGCCACCAGCATGGTCACGGACTCGCGCGGCACCTTGGCGCGGGCGAGGGCGGCATCGACCTGGGTCGGGAGTGCTTGCTGGGCGAAGGCGCCAGCCGGGGCCAGCAAGGAGAGAGTCAGTGCGCAGGCCGCGCGGCGGAAGGCAAGAGGCATGCGGCGATTATCCCGGCGCAAACACATGCAGCTTCGCGTGATACAGCAGCATCACCGTCTTGGCGTCGGCGATGCGGCCGTCGGCCACCATGGCCAGCGCCTCGTCGATGGCCAGCTCCAGCACCTCGATGTCCTCGCCCTCCTCGGCCAGCCCGCCGCCCGCGCCGATGCGCATCGAGGGCTCGTAGGGCGCGACGAAGAAATGCAGCTTCTCGGTGACGGAGCCCGGGCTCATGAAGCTCTCGAAGATCTTCTGCACCGTGCCGAGCCGGTAGCCGAGTTCTTCCTCGACCTCGGCGCGGATGCGCTCCTCGGGCTCCGCGTCGTCGAGCAGGCCGGCCGCGGCCTCGATCAGCAGGTCGTCGTGGCCGTTGACGAAGGCCGGGTAGCGGAACTGGCGCGTCAGCAGCACGGTGCGCTGCGCGAGGTTGTAGGGCAGCAGGGTGGCGCCGTTGCCGCGGTCGTAGGTTTCGCGGTGCATGCGCTGCCATTGGCCGTCGTTGCGCCGCCAGTCGAAGGCGGTGGTGCGCAGCGTGTACCAGTTGTCGGAAAGCAGGGTGACTTCGTGCACCCGGACGCGGTCGTGGATGGTCATGGCGGCGAGCATATGTGCGAATTCGTGCAAAAACAAGAAAAAACGTGCAATAAACGGCGCGCACCGATACCATCGGCCGATGCTCACCAGCCAGCGCAAGCAACACATCCTCTCGGTCCTGCGACGTGACGGCAACGTCGTCGCGAAGTCGCTCAGCGAAGAACTCGGCCTGTCGGAAGACACCATCCGCCGCGACCTGCGCGAGCTGGCCGCCGAAGGCCTGTTGCAGCGCGTGCACGGCGGCGCGCTGCCGGTCGCGGCGGCCGAGGCCGACTTCGCGGGGCGCCAGCAACTGGCTCCTGATGAAAAGGTGGCCATCGGCCGCGCCGCTGCGCGCCTCGTGAAGCCGGGACAGGTGGTATTCATCGATGGCGGCACCACGGCCGTGCAGCTTGCGCGCCACCTGCCGGCGAATCTGCAGGCCACCGTGGTCACGCACAGTCCGTCGGTGGCCATCGAGCTGGTGGCGCATGCCGGCATCGAGGTGGTGCTGATCGGCGGGCGCCTCTTCAAGCACTCGGTGGTGGCGGTCGGCTCGGCGGCGATGGCGGCCATTGCGCGCATCCATGCCGACACGTATTTCATGGGCGTTACCGGCGTGCACGCCGAAGCAGGGCTGACCACGGGCGACCTGGAAGAGGCCGAGATCAAGCGCGCGCTGATGGCGTCGGCGGCCGAGACGGTCGTGCTGGGCTCGTCGGAAAAGCTCGGCGCAGCGTCGGCCTGGGTGGTGAACCCGGTGACCTCGGCCACCAGCCTGCTGGTATCGCCGGACGCTCCTGCCAAGGCGCTGGCGCCGCTGCGCAAGGCGGGGCTGGCCATTTTGCGCAGCGATAACGGCGCGTGACCCTGGGGATTGGCCGCCCCTCGATAATCGGCGGATGCCCCTCGCCCTGCCCAAGCTGCTCGCCTTCGACACCAGCACCGAGCACCTGTCCGTGGCCGTGCTTCACGGCGACAGGCTGCTCGCGCACAACGGCGTTGGCGGCGCGCAGGCCTCGACCACCCTGCTCCCGCTGATCCAGCAACTGCTGGGCGACGCCGGGCTGGCGCTGTCCGAGCTCGACGCCATCGTCTTCGGCCGCGGCCCCGGTTCGTTCACCGGGCTGCGCACCGCCTGCTCGGTGGCACAGGGACTGGCCTTCGGCGCCAAGGTGCCGCTGCTGCCGGTCGACACGCTGCTCGCCGTGGCCGAAGAAGCGCGCCATGCCTTCGGTGCCCAACAGGTGGTGGCCGTGCTGGACGCCCGCATGGACCAGATCTATGCCGCTCGCTACGACTTCGCGGCCAACGGCCCGCTGGGTGGCGACGACGAGCCCCTGCTGCTGTCGCCCGAAGACCTCGAAGTGCCCGCCGGCTGGGCGCTCGCCGGCAATGCCTTCGCCGCCTACGGCCTTCGCCTGGCCCCGCCCGCCATCCGTCACGAGGCGCTGCCGACCGCCACCGCCATGCTGCGGCTGGCCCCCGCGCTGCTCGCGGCCGGGCGCACAGTGCCGGCCGCGCAGGCCTGGCCGCTCTATGTTCGGGATAAAGTGGCGCAAACCACCGAAGAGCGCGCCGCCATCAAGGCGGCCGCAGCCGCCGCCAACTGACCCGCATGAGCGCCGTCCTCCAGCCCGTCGAAGCCCGCCTCGAACCGCTCACCGTCGAGCGGATCGATGCTGTCTGCGCGGTCGAGCAGACGGCCTACAGCCACCCCTGGACGCGCGCCAACTTCACCGATTCCATGGCCGTGGGCTACCACTGCCAGTGCCTGCTGGCGCCCGGCGTGGCACCGGGTGTGAGCTCGCCGGTCACGGAGCTGGGCGAAACGCTGATCGGCTACTTCGTCGCCATGAAGGGCGTCGACGAAGTGCACCTGCTGAACATCACCGTGGCGCCGGCCTTCCAGCGCCAGGGCTGGGCGCCGCTCATGCTCGAGGCGCTGGGCGGCTGGGCGCGCGGCGAGGGCGCGCAGTGGCTGTGGCTCGAAGTGCGCCAGAGCAACCAGCGCGCGCTCGACATCTACATGCGCCAGGGCTTTCGCAGCGTCGGCGTGCGCAAGGGCTACTACCCGGCGCACGACGGCAAGCGCGAGGACGCCGTCGTCATGAGCCTGCGTTTGAACGAATCAGGCTCCGCCTGGGGAGCCTTGCGATGAGTGCGGTACAGACATTGAAGCTCGACGCGCGCCAGCGCGCGATGCTCGACGAGATGGGCGTGAAGGTCTGGTGGCCCGTGCCCGAGGCGGTGGAAGTGGCGGTGCCTGAGACGGCTGCTGTTGCCGAAGAAGAGGTGGCCGTGGCCGAGGAACGCGTGCAGGTCGAAGCACCCGTTGCCGCGCCAGCACCAGCCGCCCGGCCTGCTGCGGCACCAGCACCGGCTGCCCGCCCGGCGGCTGCGCCGATGTCCCAGGGCGCTGCCGTGCTGGTCGAGGCGCCTTGCCGTCTCTATGCCGACGCCGGCGCGGCGGAATCCACGCAGGGCGGCTGGCTGGTCGTGGCCGACATGCCGCCCGAAGCCGACGGCCGCCACGGCGAGCCCTTCGAGGGCGACGCCGGCCGCCTGCTCGACAACATGCTGCGCGCCCTGAAGCTGCACGACGGCCATACGCCAGTGCACCTCATGCGCACCCACCGCGGCGTGGCCGCCGGCCAGCCCGGCAGCCCGCGCGCAATCGATGAGGCCTTCGACGAGCACGCCGCCGCGCTCGCCCCCCGCATCGTGCTGGCGATGGGCCCGCTGGCGGCGCAGAGCCTGATGCGCAGCGGCGACCCGCTGGGCAAGCTGCGCGGCCGCGTCGTGCCACTGGATTCCGTCGGTGGCGCGGCGGTGGTGGCGACCTACCACCCCGCGTATTTGCTGCGCAACCCCGCCGACAAGGCACGCGCCTGGGCCGACCTCTGCCTGGCCGCCGAGCAGCACACGCCCGCGCCCAACTGAGGGCCGAAAGCGGGCCGCCTAAAATCAGGCCCCATGACTTTCCTCGACAAGCTGGCCGCCGCACAGCAAAAAAACGGTTCCTTGCTCTGCGTGGGGCTCGATCCGGAGCCAGCCAGATTCCCGGGGCAATTCAAGGGCGACGCCAGCCGCATCTATGACTTCTGCGCGCGCATCGTCGACGCGACGGCCGACCTGGTCATCGCCTTCAAGCCGCAGATCGCCTACTTCGCGGCCCACCGTGCCGAAGCCCAGCTCGAACAGCTGATGGAGCACATGCGCCGCAACGCGCCCCACGTTCCCACGATCCTCGACGCCAAGCGCGGCGACATCGGCTCCACCGCCGAGCAATACGCCCTGGAAGCCTTCGAGCGCTACGGTGCCGACGCGGTGACGCTGTCGCCCTTCATGGGCTTCGATTCGGTCGCGCCATACCTCAAGCACGAGGGCAAGGGCGCCTTCCTGCTGTGCCGCACCAGCAACCCTGGCGGGTCCGACCTGCAGGGGCAGCGGCTGGCGGATGTAGCGGGGCAGCCCTTTTTGTACGAACACGTCGCCAGGCTGGCGCAGGGGCCGTGGAACCTGAACGGCCAGCTCGGCCTGGTGGTGGGAGCGACCTACCCCGCCGAAATCGAGCGCGTGCGCGAGCTCGCGCCGACGGTGCCGCTGCTGATTCCGGGCGTCGGCGCACAGGGCGGCGATGCTGTAGCCACGGTACGCGCCGGCTGGCGTGCCGATGCGCCGATCGTCGTGAACTCGTCGCGAGCGATCATTTATGCGTCGTCGGGCGACGACTTTGCCGAAGCGGCAAAAATTGCCGCGCGTACCATGCGCGACACCCTGGAAGCCGCCAAGCCCTGATCGGCCCCGGGTTCAGCCCCGGCGCAGGCGGGTGAAGAGCTCGAATTCCCAGTTGCGCATGCCCAGCAGCAGCGTGTAGCCCTCGCGGTCCTTGGCCGACAACTTCTGGTCCGTCTGGTGCTGCTGCGCGAAGTCCTGCGCCACGCGCTGCAGGCGCTCCAGGAAGGCCGGCGCCAGCGAGCGGCTGATCGAGCCGTGCACCAGCAGCAGGCCCTCGGCCGGGCCGTCGAAGCCGCCGCGGTAGTAGTCGAGCACCACGTTCTCGCGAAAGAACTCCATCACCGGGCCGTGCGGCCGCCAACGGAAGGTCTTGGCGAGCTTCAGGCGATACCGGTTGAGCGGGCGCAGTTCGATGATGCCGATGCGGTCCAGCTGCGCCAGGCAGCCGATGCACTCGGCCTCGCTCACGCGGTAGGCCGCCACGATCTGCTCCAGCGTCCACTGGCTCAGCACGCTGATGGCCACCAGCAGCAGCTTCTTGTCCTTGACCACGGCCTTCTCCTGCTCGTGCGTCAGCTCCTTCAGCAGCGGCTGGGCGTCGGCCACGCGGCGCGCCAGCTCGGCGAAATCGATCTTCAGCGCCCGGCAGATGGCGTCCACCCGCGACAGCGGCATGTCGCTCTTGGCCAGCATCCGCTTGACGCTGGATTCGGCCATGTCGAGCGACCGCGCCAGGTCGGCGTAGGTCATGCGGGCGCTCTTGAGTTCGTTCTTGAGGGCTTGGACGAGATCGACGGTGGTGCTCATGGGGCGGAAGCGTACACGGGCGCCGGCAAGTATCGATTGAAGATACCGTCAGGTGTGAATTAGTGCCACGTATCGATTCTCGATGCCTGTGGAGCGGCCTGCCACTAAATTCCGCGGCTCGTACAGACCACCCACCGAGGACCGCCATGCTCTTGCCCTCTCTCAGCCGCCGCGAACGCGGGTTGCTTTTCACCTTCGTGCTGCTCGCGCTGATCGCCTTCTTCGGGCCCGAGCTGCCGGCCGCCGAAGTCGCCATCGCCTCGGTGTTTGCCGACGACCGCGCCTGGCACGGCCTGCCCAACGCCATGGACGTGCTGAGCAACATCCCCTTCGTGGTGATCGGCCTGTGGGGCCTGTACCGGCTCAACCGCATCGACCGCTCGCACCAGGAGGCGCTGTCGCAATTCCCCCTGGCCCCGCCCGCCAGCGACCCGCCCGACAACACGCTGGACTGCGCCTGGCTCTTCTTCGCCGGCCTGATCGCCACCGCCGCGGGCTCGGCCTTCTTCCACCTCGTGCCCGACGCCCCCCGGCTCGCGGCGGACCGCGCCGGCATGGCGGTGGCCTTCGCAGGCTTGATCGGGGTGGCGGTCTGCGAGCGGGTGAGCCAGCGCGCCGGCTGGCCCGCCGCCTGGTTCGTGCTGACGGCCGGCCTGCTCTCGGCCGAGGTGTTCCAGGAAACCGGCAACGTCATGCCCTGGGCGCTGGTGCAGTTCGGCGGCATGGCGCTGGTGGTGACGCTGGCGCTGGCCACGCCGATGCGCAAGTCGGTCGGGCTGAAGCTGGGCTGGGTCATCTTCTTCTACGTGCTGGCCAAGGCTTTCGAGCTGGCCGACCACCAGATCTACGAATTCACGCGGCACACGGTTTCGGGCCATACGCTGAAGCACCTGACGGCCTCGCTCGCCGGGCTGCCCGTGGTGCTTGCGCTCCACAAGCTCGAAATGCGCTGGGAAGCCGCACTACGGCACAATCCGGGCGCCGCCGCCGTGGCCGCCTGAGGAGCACTCTTCGAATGACAAATCCCGCCGCTGCCGCAGCCACACCCGTGGCCCATGAAGCGAACGCCCACGCCAACCAGTTCGCCCTCCTCAAGCAGCGGCGCTTCGCGCCTTTCTTCTGGACCCAGTTCGCCGGCGCGGCGAACGACAACCTCTTCAAGTTCGCCTTCACCGTCATGGTGACCTACCAGCTCCAGCTGAGCTGGATGCCGCCGGCCATGGCGGGGCTGGTGATCGGTGCGCTGTTCATCTTGCCGTTTTTGCTGTTCTCGGCCACGTCCGGCCAGCTCACCGACAAGTTCGACAAGACGAAGATGATCCGCTTCGTCAAGAACCTCGAGATCGTCATCATGCTGATCGCCGCCTGGGGCTTCGTCACGGCCAATGCCGTGGTGCTGCTGGGCTGCGTGTTCCTCATGGGGCTGCATTCCACGCTGTTCGGGCCGGTCAAGTTCGCCTACCTGCCGCAGGTGCTCGACGCGCGCGAACTCACGGGCGGCAACGGCATGGTCGAGATGGGCACCTTCGTCGCCATCCTGCTCGGGCAGGTGGCGGGCGGGTTGCTGGTGGCGATACCGCAGATCGGCCACATGAGCGTGGCCGTGGGCTGCGTGCTGCTGGCGCTGGTCGGGCGGGGCGTGGCGCAGGCCATTCCGAAGGCGCCGGCCACCGATCCGGGGCTGGTCATCAACTGGAACCCCATCAGCGAAACCTGGCGCAACCTGAAGCTCGCGAACGAGAACGTGGTGGTGTTCCGCTCGCTGCTGGGCATTTCGTGGATGTGGTTCTTCGGCGCGGTGTTCCTGAGCCAGTTTCCGAGCTTCGCCAAGGAAGTGCTGCACGGCGACGAGCAGGTCGCCTCGCTGCTGCTGGTGGTGTTCTCGGTGGGCATCGGCGTCGGCTCGCTGCTGTGCGAAACGCTGAGCCGCCGGCAGGTTGAAATCGGCCTGGTGCCGCTGGGAGCCATCGGCATGAGCTTGTTCGCGATCGATTTGTACTTTGCCTCGCGCGGCCTGCCCAAGGTGCCCGAGATGGGCATCGGCGCCTTCGTGCACCAGGGCGCGCACTGGCGCGTGATGGCCGACCTGGCGCTGCTGTCGCTGTTCGCGGGGCTCTACAGCGTGCCGATGTATGCGCTGATCCAGCTGCGCAGCCAGCCCACGCACCGCGCGCGCATCATCGCGGCCAACAACATCCTCAATGCGCTGTTCATGATCGGCAGCTCGGTCATCGCCGGCGCGCTGCTGGGCGCGGGCTTCACCATTCCGCAGATCTTTTTGTTCACCGGCATCGCCAACGCGGTGGTGGCGTTCTACATCTTCATGCTGGTGCCCGAGTACCTGCTGCGCTTCGTGGCCTGGGTGCTGTCGCGCTTCGTCTACCGCTTCGATATCAGGGGCGAGTCGCACATTCCCACCGAGGGCGCGGCCGTGCTGGTGTGCAACCACGTGAGCTTCATCGACGCGGTGCTGCTGATGGCGGCGAGCCCGCGGCCGATCCGCTTCATCATGGACCACCGCATCTTCAAGGTGCCGGTGCTGGGCTGGCTGTTCAGGCTGGCCAAGGCGATCCCCATCGCGCCGCAGAAGGAAGACCCGGCAGCGTACGAAGCGGCCTTTGCCAAGGCGCTGGGCGTGCTGCGCGAGGGTGACCTGCTCGCCATCTTCCCGGAGGGCGCGATCACGCGCGACGGCACGCTGCAGCCCTTCAAGGGCGGCGTGATGAAGATAGTCGAGAGCGCACGCGCCGAAGGCCTGGAGCCGCCGGTGATCCCGATGGCGCTGATCAATCTCTGGGGCTCGTACTTCAGCCGCATCGAGCTGCGCGGCGGCGAACAGGTGGCCATGGCCAAGCCTTTCCGCCGCGGCTTCTTCAGCCGCGTGGGCCTGAACGTCGGCGGCCCCGTGCCGCCGGCCGAGGTGCAGCCCGAGTCGCTGCGCCAGCGCGTGAGCGCCCTGCTGGGCGCCTGAAACACCTCAAAAGTATCGGCTGCAGATACCGGTGGCGCTGAAAGCCGCCACTGGTGCAAGCATTCAAGCCTCGCAGTGCGGGGGCGAACCATCATTCGCTCACCTTCACTACGCCGCGAGGCACACATGCAACCCCTCTCATCCACCTCGACCGTTTTCATCCAGCGCGACACGCGGGCCTGGCAGTTCCAGGCCTGGGCTTCGTTCGCGATAGCCGTCTTCCTGTGCGCCACCGGGCTGAGCTGGCTGCCAGGGGAGGCGCTGGACCGGGCGTTCATGGTGATGGGCTACGTGTTTTGCCTGAGCACCGCCTTCATGCTGGCCAAGTTCGTGCGCGACAGCCAGCAGGCCGCCGAGCGCGGCGCCGATGCGGGCCGTGACGTGCCGATGTGGAAGCTGGTCGTCTGGGGCAGCTTCTTCACCGCGATGGGCCTGACCGGCTGGGGCCTCGTGCGCATGGAGATCAACGAGGCCTACAAGGCCTTCCTGGGCGTGAGCTGGCTGTTCCTCATCAGCTCGGCCTTCACGCTGGCCAAGACGCTGCGCGACCGCCATGAGGCCGACATGGCCGAAGCCCGCATGCAGGGCCGCCGCATGGCCCGCGCCGAAGCCGCTGCTTCCTCTGCCGAATAACCCGTGTCCGATCAACGAAAGCCCATCATGAAAAAGTCGATTGCCGCTGCCCTCGTCGCTGCCTGCACCGCCTTCGCCGGCGTCACGGTTCCCCTGCTTGCCCAGGCGCAGAGCGAAGCCTCGGTTGCTCTCTCTTTGATGCCTGTGGCATCGGTGGTGGTTACCGCCTCGGCCGTTGGAGCTTCTGCCACCACGGCGGTTGCGCTGCCTGCCGCGCTGTCGGTTGCCGGCTCTACGCTCACCGTGGTCGCGGTCGAAGCCTCGGCCGACGGCACGGTGTATGTACTCGAACGCGCCTCGGACGGCGCGCGTGCCAGCATCAAGGTGGCGGGGCGCGCCGCCAACGGCGTATCGAACGCGGTTGGCACCAGCGTCGTCGTCAGCGTGATCGGCACGGGCGTCGTGCTGTCGGCCGCCGGCGAGGTGCTGGCCTTCGTGCCCAACGCCATCGGCCGCGCGCTGCTCTACAACGAGAGGCTGTCATGAAGCGCGGCGCGCTGCCCGTGTTCTGCGGGCTCGCCACCATCGTCGTCTTTGCTGCGATGGCCTTGCTGCCGATGCAGGCGCAGGCCGGCCGCTCGTGCGAGCAGGTCAAGCCGACGCCCGACGTGATCGTCAAGGGCATGCAGATGGCCGAGCGCACCTCGCAGGCGCTCGACGCCAGCGGCGCGCGCGTCGTGATCCTCGCGCGTGCCGGGCAGGACCTGAGCAAGTACGGCCTGCGCTATTCGCACCTGGGCTTCGCCTACAAGACCGATGCCGGCCCGTGGCGCGTGGTGCACAAGCTCAACCAGTGCGGCACCGCGGTGGCCGCCGTCTACCGCCAGGGGCTGGGCGAGTTCTTCCTCGACGACCCGTGGCGCTACGAGGCGGCCTGGGTCGTGCCAACGCCCGACGTGCAGACGCATCTGCTGGCCGCGCTGAACGAATCGCCCGCGCGCATCGTGCGGCTGCACACCGCGCCCTACAGCATCGTGAGCTACGTCTGGGGCCAGAAGTACCAGCAGTCGAACCAGTGGGCAGTGGAGACGCTGGCCGCCGCCATGGAGCCCGCCACCATCAACAGCCGCGCGCAGGCGCAGGCCTGGATGCAGTTCAAGGGCTACGAGCCGACCACGCTGAAGCTCGGGCCGCTCACCCGGCTGGGCGGGCGCGTAGGCTCGGCCAACGTGGCCTTCGACGATCATCCGAACGACAAGCGGTTCTCGGACCGCATCGAGACGGTGACGGTCGATTCGGTGTTCGCGTGGCTGCCGCGTGCGGGGCTGGGTGCGGCGCCGGTGACACTCAGGCTTCAATGAAGAAAGACAAGAAGGAGAAAACAACATGAGCAAATCCCTGCGCCTTTCCGAAAAATGGTTCCGCCGCGGCCTCTGGCTGGTGGCGCTGGTGTTCGCGAGCTTCCTCATCGGGCTCGGCAGCACCGTCGTGAGCGACCTGCCGCAAGTGGAGCGCGTGCGCCAGCTCGACGACTTCATCGACAAGCCCAGGGCCGAGCCGCTGCGCGCCACCATCAAGGCCTCGGAAACCGCGGAGCTGCAGGCCGCGCGCGACCTCGACCAGATCCGCCTGCAACTCAGCGCCGCGCAGCAGGCCAGCGCCAATGCACGCGAAACCTTCGGCAACTGGATCGCCACGCGCCGCGCCACCGCGCAGCCCGACCAGGACACCGAGCTCATCGCGCGCACCAAGACGCTCGACGCCTTCAAGCAGAAGGAAGACGAGCTGCAGCGCAAGGTCAACGCGCAGCAGCAGATCACGCTCGATGCGCGCCAGGCCGAGCAGCGCGCCCGCACGGCGCTTTCCGACCTGGAGCGCGACGCGCAGATCAAGCTCGACGCCGAATACCGCCGCATCGAGCTGCGCGTGTTCGCCTACCGGCTGGCGCTCACGCTGCCGTTGCTGCTGGTGGCCGGCTGGCTGTTCGTGAAGAAGCGCAAGAGCACCTACTGGCCGTTCGTGTGGGGCTTCATCTTCTTCGCGCTGTTCGCCTTCTTCGTCGAGCTGGTGCCCTACCTGCCGAGCTATGGCGGCTATGTGCGCTACGTGGTGGGCATCGTGCTCACGGTGCTGGTGGGGCGCTATGCCATCGTCGCGCTCAACCGCTACCTGGCGCGGCAGAAGCTGGCCGAGCAGCAGCCCGACCAGGTGCGGCGCGAAGAGCTCAGCTACGACACCGCACTTGCGCGCCTGGGCAAGAGCGTGTGCCCCGGCTGCGAGCGGCCGGTGGACCTGAAGAACAACGAGATCGACTTCTGCCCGCACTGCGGCATCGGCCTGTTCGACCACTGCGGCAATTGCGAGACGCGCAAGAGCGCGTTCTCGAAGTTCTGCCATGCCTGCGGCACCTCGGCCGCGCCGCGCGTTCTGCCGCCCATTGCGTCACCTGTCGCGTAGTCTGCGAATTCGGTCACAGGAGGCGGTCCGATCGACACACCGTGTAGCTGGTATGCCGCACGGTCGTGCTACAACCGCCGACTGCGACACAAACGTTGCCGCAGACTTCCAGCCAACCCCTTCGACGGAGCACCAGCATGAGCATTTTCGGCAGCATCCTTTCCAAGATTTTCCCGTCCGCAAACGCCGCGCCCGCACCTGCTGCGCCGGCCCCCGACGCACCCGCAGGCGCCCCCGCCGCAGCGGCGCCGCCGCCCGCCATCACCGTGGTGGACGTCGAGGCCCTGCTCGACGGCATGCCCGGCGCGAGCAGCCTGAACTGGCGCACCTCCATCGTCGACCTGATGAAGCTCCTGGGCCTGGACAGCAGCCTTGACGCACGCAAGCAACTGGCCGCCGAACTGAGCTACGGCTCGGACACCAGCGACAGCGCCAAGATGAACATCTGGCTGCATCGCCAGGTGATGACCAAGCTGGCCGCGAACGGTGGCAAGGTCCCTGCCGAACTGCGCGACTGATCCGCTCGCAGTGCAAACAAAAAAGCCCGGCATGCCGGGCTTTTTGCTTGGGGGAGAAGGCGAAGAAAGGCTTCAGGTCCAGCCTGCGTCCACCACATAGTCCTGCGCCGTGCACATGCGCGAGTCGTCCGCCGCCAGGAACAGTGCCATCGCCGCAATGTCCTCAGCCATCACGCGGCCCGGCAGGCATTGCGCCGCATCGATCTCCGCGCCCGATTCGGGCTTGACCCACAGCTTGATCTGCCGCTCGGTCATCACCCAGCCCGGCACGATCGAATTCACGCGAATGCTCTGCTTGCCCAGGTCGCGCGCCAGCGAGCGCGTGAGGCCGCGCGCCGCCGCCTTGCAGGCCTGGTACACCGGGTAGCCCTTGCCCTTGATCATCCAGCTGATGGAGCCGAAGTTGACGATCGAGCCGCCGCCCAGCG
Organism: Variovorax sp. R-27; assembly: GCF_049913215.1. Classification (NCBI taxonomy): domain Bacteria; kingdom Pseudomonadati; phylum Pseudomonadota; class Betaproteobacteria; order Burkholderiales; family Comamonadaceae; genus Variovorax; species Variovorax sp. R-27. Next base: position 6,715,657 of record NZ_CP183984.1, on the reverse strand, counting down.
CGCGCATGTCGTCGGCCACAGCCTGCGCCGCGAAGAACTGGTGCTTGAAGTTGACGGCCACGAGGCGGTCGAAGTCATCGCTGGTCACGTCGGCCATCTCGTGGCGGCGGTCGTTGGCCGCGTTGTTCAGCAGCACGGCGATCGGGCCGAAGCGCTGGCGCACTGCGTCGATGGCGGCGGCGAGCGCGACTGTATCGGTCACGTCGCACGGTACGAACAGCGCCGGGTGCTCGCCTTGCAGCTGGGCCGCGAGCGCGTTGCCGGCAGCCGCATCGAGGTCGCAGAAACCGACCTTCGCGCCCTGCGCGTGAAAGGCCCGCACCAGCGATTCGCCGATGCCGCTGGCGCCGCCAGAGATGAACACGGTGCGCCCGGCCAGCGAGGGATAGCGGGCGGTGTAGGGCGAAAGTTGTGATGCGTTGGTCATGTGAATGCAGCAACAGCGGTAAGGAGAGGCGGCAAGCGTACCGGATGCATGTGCCCCTGCCGGGCGCGGGGCCGCCGGCCGGCGTATGGCTTACGGCGAATGGGCAGCGCGGGCCTGTGTGACTACGCTTGCCCGCATGACGAAGACCTTTCCCCGCCGCGCCCTCCTTGCGCTCTCGCTTCTCCCTGCCGCCCTGGCGGTGCGCTCAGTTCGCGCCCAGGCGCCGGCAGCGCCCGTGCAGCTCTTCAAGGTGGTGTCACCGCGTGACGAGGTCGTCGTGGGCGTCGATGCGGCGCAGCTCGGCGCGGGTTCCAACCCCGCCGTCGAGCGGCTGGCCGCGCAGCTCGCGGCGAAGGGTCAGCTCACGCTCTGGCAATACGCCTCGCACAAGGACGCGAGTGGTGCGCTGGTGCAGGCGCCGCTCAAGCAGATCGTCGTCTTCAAGAACGAGCTGCTGCGCATCGAGCCCTATGCGACGCCGCTGCCGATCCAGCCCTTGAAGTAGCGGCCGGCAGCCCCGGGCGTCAGACGCCTCTTGCGCGCTCCGACTTGAAGCGCGCGCGAAATTCCGTGAACGTGCCCGCGTCCAGCGCCTCGCGAATCTCGCTCATCAGGTTCAGGTAGTAGTGCAGGTTGTGGATGGTCGTGAGCATCGGCCCCAGCATCTCGCCGCAGCGGTCCAGGTGATGCAGGTAGGCGCGGCTGAAGCCCTCGCGCCCGCCGTCGTTCCAGCTCACGCCCGAGGTGCCTGCGCAGGCGTGGCAGGTGCAGCTCGGGTCGATCGGCTGCGGGTCGCTCTTGTGGCGCGCGTTGCGCATCTTCAGGTCGCCGAAGCGTGTGAAGAGCGTGCCGTTGCGCGCATTGCGCGTGGGCATCACGCAGTCGAACATGTCGACGCCGTCAGCCACGCCCTGCACCAGGTCTTCGGGCGTGCCTACGCCCATCAGGTAGCGCGGCTTGTTCGCGGGCAGCCGGTGCGGCGTGTGGCCCATGATGTGCAGCATCTCTTCCTTGGGCTCGCCCACGCTCACGCCGCCGATGGCATAGCCAGGAAAGTCCATGTCGACCAGCGCGGCCAGCGACTCTTCGCGCAGGTTCTCGAACATGCCGCCCTGCACGATGCCGAACAGCGCGTTCGGGTTCTCGAGCCGCGCGAACTCGCTCTGGCAGCGCTTGGCCCAGCGCAGGCTCAGCTCCATCGAGATGCGCGCCTCGGCCTCGGTCGTGATGTGGCCCTTGGTGTCGTAGGGTGTGCACTCGTCGAACTGCATCACGATGTCGCTGTTGAGGATGGTCTGGATCTGCATCGAGACCTCGGGCGTGAGGAACAGCTTGTCGCCATTGACGGGCGACGCGAACTTCACGCCCTCTTCGCTGATCTTGCGCATTGCGCCCAGCGACCACACCTGGAAGCCGCCCGAGTCGGTGAGGATGGGCTTGTCCCACTTCTCGAACTGGTGCAGCCCGCCGAAGCTCGCCATCACGTCGAGGCCGGGGCGCATCCACAGGTGGAAGGTGTTGCCCAGGATGATCTGCGCGCCCATCTCTTCCAGGCTGCGCGGCATCACGCCCTTGACGGTGCCATACGTGCCCACGGGCATGAAGATCGGCGTCTGCACCTTGCCGTGGTTGAGCGTGAGCGTGGCGCGGCGCGCGTGGCTGTCGGGGTCGGTCTTGAGGAGTTCGAAGTTCAGCATGTCATTCAGTCCTTGGTCCGTGCGAGCAGCATGGCGTCGCCGTAGCTGAAGAAGCGGTATTGATGGGCGATGGCGTGGGCATACAGCGCCATCACGCGCTCGTAGCCCGCGAAGGCCGAGACCAGCATCATCAGCGTGCTCTTGGGCAAATGGAAGTTCGTCACCAGCAGGTCGACGTGCTCGAAGGCGAAGCCCGGCGTGATGAAGATGCGTGTGTCGCCCGTGGCCTCGCCGCTCTTGGCCCACGACTCGAGCGTGCGCACGGTGGTCGTGCCGACCGCGACGATGCGTCCGCCCCGCGCCTTGCACTCGGCAATGGCGCGCTGCGTGGCCTCGGGAACCTCGTAGCGCTCGGCGTGCATCGTGTGTTCGGCGATGTTCTCGGTCTTCACCGGCTGGAAGGTGCCGGCGCCCACGTGCAGCGTGACGTTGGCGCGCTGCACGCCGCGCGCTTCGAGCTCGGCCAGCAGTCCTTGGTCGAAATGCAGCGCGGCCGTGGGTGCCGCCACCGCGCCGGGCACGCGCGCGAACACGGTCTGGTAGCGGCTTTCGTCGTCGGCCGAATCTGTATGCGTGATGTAGGGCGGCAGCGGCACGTGGCCGCAGCGGGCCATCAGTGCGTACGGGTCTTCGCCCGCGTCGCTCTCGAAGCCGAAGCGGAATAGCGCGCCCTGCTCATCGGGCCAGCGGCCGAGCAGCGTCGCGCGAAAGCCGCCGACCATCTCCAGCGTGGTGCCCACGGTCGGCTTCTTGCTGACCTTCATGTGCGCCACGACCTCGTGGCCCTGCAGCACGCGCTCGACCAGGAGTTCGAGCTTGCCGCCGGTGGGCTTCTCGCCGAACAGGCGCGCCTTGACCACGCGCGTGTCGTTGAAGACCAGCAGGTCGCCCGCGCGCAGCAGCGAGGGCAGGTGCTTGAAGATGCGGTCGACCGGCGCAGGCTCTGTGCCGTCGAGCAGACGGGAGGATGTGCGTTCGGTGGCCGGGTGTTGCGCCACCAGATCGGGTGGCAATGCGAAATCGAAATCGGAGAGCGTGAAGGCGCGCATGGTGCTCGAGGGCCGGACGGGCCCGTGCCAAGGAGGCATGGGGAAAAGAAAAAACAGGGCGGGAGCCGGGCAGAATTGTCCCATGCCCGCCGCGTCCAAGCCCGAACCGCCCGAAAAGACCGCAGCCGCGCCTGCGGCACCGGCGGCACCAGGTTCGGGCCTGAGCCTCGTGCAGCGCGCGCTGCGCAAGCTCGGCCTCGTGCGCGACATCGACTTTGCGCTCTACCTGCCGATGCGCTACGAGGACGAGACGCGCATCGTGCGGCTCGCCGACACGCGTGACGGCGACATGGCGCAGGTCGAGGGCGTCGTCACCGAATGCGAGGTGGTGTACCGCCCGCGCCGCCAGTTGCTGGCCACCATCGACGACGGCAGCGACACCTGCCAGCTGCGCTTTTTCAACTTCTATCCCTCGCAGCAGAAGCAGCTGGCGATCGGCGCGCGGGTGCGCGTGCGGGGCGAGATGCGTGGCGGTTTCGTGGGGCGGCAGATGATGCATCCGACCGTGAAGGCGGCCGGCACCGCGCTGCCGAATGCGCTCACGCCGGTGTATTCGACCGTGGCCGGGCTCGCGCAGCCTGTGTTGCGGCGCGAGGTGCGTTCGGGTCTTGCCCGCGCGGTGCTCGACGAGACGATTCCCGTGCAGATCGGCCCGCGCGGTGCGTGGGACCTGCGCGCCTCGCTGAGCTTCCTGCACTACCCGACGCCCGACGTGGCGATGGCCACGCTCGAAGACCACAGTCATCCGGCCTGGCAGCGCATCAAGGCCGAGGAACTGCTCGCGCAGCAGCTGTCGCAATTGCAGGCCCGGCTGGAGCGCGCGGCGCAGCGTGCGCCGGTGCTGCCCGCGCCTGCCGAGCCGGTCGCTACCTCGCTGCACGCGCAGCTGCTCGCGGTGCTGCCCTTCGGCCTTACCGGCGCACAGCAACGCGTGGGCGAAGAGATCACGCGCGACCTGGGCCGCGAGATACCGATGCACCGGCTGCTGCAGGGCGACGTGGGCTCGGGCAAGACCGTGGTGGCGGCGCTCGCGGCGGCGCGCTGCATCGACGCGGGTTTCCAGTGTGCGCTGATGGCCCCCACCGAAATCCTCGCGGCGCAGCATTTCGGCAAGCTCGTCGGCTGGCTCGATCCGTTGCTGGCCGAGCGCGGCCTGCGCGTGGCGTGGCTCACGGGCAGCCAGAAGAAGAAGGAGCGCGATGGGATGTCCGCCGCCGTCGAAAGCGGCGAGGCGGCGCTGGTCATCGGCACCCACGCGGTCATCTCGGAGAAGGTGCGCTTCAAGAATCTCGCGCTGGCCATCATCGACGAGCAGCATCGCTTCGGCGTGGCGCAGCGCCTGGCCTTGCGCGGCAAGGCCGGCGGGCACCTGGAGCCGCATCTGCTGATGATGAGCGCCACGCCCATCCCCCGCACGCTCGCGATGAGCTACTACGCCGACCTCGACGTGTCGACGCTGGACGAGCTTCCGCCTGGCCGCACGCCCATCGTCACCAAGCTGGTGGCCGACCACCGGCGCGATGAAGTCATCGACCGCATCCATGCGCAGATCGCGCAGGGCCGGCAGGTGTACTGGGTGTGTCCGCTGATCGAGGAGAGCGAAGCGGTTGATCTGCGCAACGCGACCGAAACGCGCGACGAACTGGCCGAGACGCTGGGCGAGCCCATCCAGGTCGGCCTGCTGCACTCGCGCATGCCCACGGCCGAGAAGCAGGCGGTGATGGCCGCATTTACCGCCAACGAAATCCAGGTGCTGGTGAGCACGACCGTGATTGAAGTGGGCGTCGACGTGCCGAATGCCTCGCTGATGGTGATCGAGCATGCCGAGCGCTTCGGCCTCTCGCAGCTGCACCAGCTGCGCGGCCGCGTGGGGCGCGGCGCGGCGGCCTCGGCCTGCGTGCTGCTCTATGCGCCGGGCGACAGCGGCCGCGTCGGCGAGGCGGCGCGTGCGCGGCTCAAGGCGATGGCCGAGACCAGCGACGGCTTCGAGATCGCCCGGCGCGACCTGGAGATTCGAGGGCCCGGCGAATTCCTTGGCGCGCGGCAGTCGGGCGCACCGCTGCTGCGTTTTGCCGACCTCACGACCGACACGCTGCTGCTCGACTGGGCCCGTGAACTCGCGCCGGTCATGCTCCGCAAGCATCCCGACCTGGCCCAGCGCCACATCGACCGCTGGCTCGGCACCAAGGCCGAGTACCTGAAGGCCTGAGGAAGATCAGGCTGCAGGACGGCGCGTGAAGGCCAGGATGAGGCCGAAGCCGACCATCATGCTGCCGCTCACCCGGTTGAACCAGCGCATCGCACGGCTGCCATCGGCCAGCCGGCGCATGCGCGCGCCGAGCATCGCGTAGAGCGCGATCGCGATCAGCTCGAACACCAGGAAGGTCACGCCCAGCAGCATGTAGCTGGAGGCGTAGGCACCGGGCACCACGAACTGCGGAAAGAAGGCGGTGAACACCAGGATGGCCTTCGGGTTGCCCGCCGCCACGGTGAACTCCTGCCGCGCCAGCGCGCGCATGGAGGGCGGCGCGGATGCGTCGCGCGCCTGCACCTCGGCCGTGGGCGCTGGGGCGCGCAGCAGGCGGATGCCGATCCACACGAGATACGCCGCGCCGATGTACTTGATGACATCGAAGGCCAGCTCCGACGCCACCAGCACCGCGCCCATGCCCAGCCCCGCGATGGCGATCATGATCGCGAAGGCCACCAGCCGGCCGCTGGCCGCGATCACCGCCGGCGACACGCCGTGCTTTGCGCCGTTGGTCACCGACAGCAGGTTGTTGGGGCCGAAGGCCATGTTGATGGCGAAGCAGGCCGGCAGGAAGAGCAGGTAGGCAGACAGGGTCATGGCGGGTCCGTCGGCGGGGCGTTGCAGGGGCTGCCATTATTTCAGCTCATCCCGAGAAAGCCGCGGCGAATGCCATGACAACGAATTCCCCTCTGAAGATACGCAAGGCCGTACAGGTTGATCTCCCCGCCATCACTGCCATGCTGGCCGACGACGTGCTCGGCGCAGCGCGCGAGCGCCTGGGGTTCGAGGCCACGCACGAAGGCATGAAGCTCGAACTGGCGGCTGCCTAGTTGTCGATGCCGCTTTCCGGCATCTGCCGCGCGTAGACCGCGAGCACGATGCGCTCGGAGTGAATGAGGTAGTCGTTGAGCGCCACCGCTCCCTCGGCGAACTTGCCGGCCTCGATGAGTTCGAGCAGCTTCGTGTTCATGTCCACGTAGGGCGCGTGCAGGAACTCCGGGTCCTTGAGCAGGCCGAAGGCCAGCCGAAGCTCGACCAGGATGTGCGCGAACAGCACGTTCAGCCGCTCGCTGTCGGCCAGCTCCACGATGCCCTTGTGGAACTCCATGTTGGCTGTACCCACGCCCAGCCAGTCGCCTGCGTCGCGGCATTTCAGCGCCATTTCCACCGCCTCGCGCATGTGCTTCTTGGCCGGGTGGCGCGGGTAGGCCTGCGCCAGCGCCTGGCATTCGATGAGGCGGCGCACCCGGTAGATGTCGATGATCGACGCGATGCTCGGCACCGCCACGAACACGCCGCGGTTCGGCGCGTGCTTGAGCAGCCCTTCCTTGGTCAGCGTGCGGAACACCTCGCGCAGGGTGTTGCGCGAAATCTCGAAGCTGTCGGCCAGCGCGGCCTCCGACAGCCGCTGCCCCGGCGAGAACTCGCCCTTCACGATCTTCTGGCGGATGAGCTCCGCAACCCTGTCGTTGAGCGTCTGCGCGCCGGCGGCTGGCGAGGCAGGTGAAGTCGGGGAGGCCAATGGAGTCATGCCGGAAGGGGGTGGAAGGAGCGGGGAGTCCGGGCGTTTGTAGCAGGTTTTCCCCGCCGGACGGCACCCGCGCGGCCGCCGCCCGATGCACCAAGTGTTGACACGCTCAGGGTTTTCATGGGGTCAGTCAAGCACTGTTGTTGGGCACACTCGCACAAATTGTTCAACAATTTATGAGAAATGAGTGATTCATATGATTTAAATTGCTCATTCATTGGCACGCAGTTTGCAAGAAGCGGCTTGCCGGCGCCCCCGCGCAAGGTGTCTCCGAATCCAGAACCGAAAGACCAACATGACTCCTGACATCCCTCATCTGTGGCCGCTGATCGGCGTCGCCGTGATCATTGCGGGCTTCATCCTGCGCTTCAATCCGATGCTGGTGGTGATCGTCACGGCCATCGCCACGGCGATCGCCGCGGGCTTCGGCCCGATGGCGATCCTCACGGCCATCGGCACCGGGTTCATCAAGACCCGCAACCTGCCGCTGATCATTCTTCTGCCGCTGGCGGTGATCGGGCTGCTCGAACGGCACGGCCTGCGCCAGCACGCGCAGAACTGGATCAGCCGCATCAAGTCGGCCACCGCCGGGCGCCTGCTGATCGTCTACCTCGCGGCGCGCGAACTCACGGCGGCAGTTGGCCTGACCAGCCTGGGCGGCCACCCGCAGATGGTTCGCCCGCTGCTCGCGCCCATGGCCGAAGGCGCCACCGAAACCCGTTACGGCAAGCTGCCCGACCGCATCCGCCACAAGCTGCGCGCCTATGCGGCGGCCACCGACAACGTGGGCCTGTTCTTCGGCGAAGACATCTTCGTGGCCTTCGGCGCCATCGTGCTGATGAGCACCTTCCTGCACGAGGCCGGCATCGACGTCGAGCCGCTGCACATCGCGCTGTGGGGCATCCCGACCGCGATTGCCGCCTTCATCATCCACGCCTGGCGCCTGCGCCGGCTCGATCAGTCGCTGGCACGTGAACTGGGCGGCGCACCGGCGTCCGATGCGCCCGCCGTTCCGGCCACGCAGGAAGGCCGTTGATCATGATTCTCTCGATCCAGCACCTGTACATCCTGGTCGGCCTGATCCTCGCGATCACGGCAGTCATGACGCTGGCCGACCGCCAGCACCCCAAGCGCTACACCAGCGCGCTGTTCTGGGGGCTCTATTCGCTGGTCTTCCTGGTCGGCGACAAGCTGCCGCCCGCATGGGTCGGCGTGGGCGCCATCGGCATGGCCGTCATTGCCGGCCTGCGCGGCGTTGGCGCGGGCAAGCACAAGGAGCCCACGCCGGCCGAGTACGAAACCAGCGCCAGGCGCCTGGGTAACAAGCTCTTCATGCCGGCGCTGGCGATTCCGCTGGTCACCGTCATCGGCACCGTGCTGATGAGCAAGGTGAAGATCGGCGACGCCTTCCTGCTCGACCCCAAGAACACCACGCTGGTGAGCCTGGGCGTGGGCTGCGTGGTGGCGCTGGCGCTGGCCTGCTGGCTGACGCGCGAGACGCCGGTGCAGGGCATGCGCGAGTCGCGCCGCCTGACCGACGCGCTGGGCTGGGCCGTGGTGCTGCCGCAGATGCTGGGCATGCTGGGCCTGGTGTTCTCCGACGCGGGCGTGGGCAAGGCCGTGGCGTACATCACCACGAGCTACATCAACATGGACATCCGCTTCGTCGCCGTTACGGTGTACGTGCTGGGCATGGCGCTCTTCACCATCATCATGGGCAACGGCTTCGCGGCCTTCCCGGTGATGACGGGCGGCGTCGGCGTGCCGGTGCTGGTGGGCGTGTACCACGGCGACCCGGCGGTGATGGCGGCCATCGGCATGTTCTCGGGCTACTGCGGGACGCTGATGACGCCGATGGCGGCCAACTTCAACATCGTGCCGGCGGCGCTGCTGGAGCTGCCCGACAAGAACGCGGTGATCAAGGTGCAGATACCGACCGCGGCCGCGCTGCTGGTGGTCAACATCTTCCTGATGTACTTCCTGATGTTCCGCTGAGGCGCCGAGCATGACGAAGACCACCGATGGCGCGGCGCCCCGCGTGCTGCTCGCGGGCTTCGAGCCTTTCGAGAACGATCCCGTCAACCCCGCGTGGGAAATCGCGCGCTCGCTCGACGGCTGGGCCTGCGAAGGCACCGTGGTGCAGGCGGTGCAGCTGCCCTGCGTGTTCGGCCGCGCCATCGACACGCTCGACGAGGCGCTGGTGGGGCCGCCCCCACGGCTGGTGCTGTGCATCGGCGCGGCAGGCGGGCGCACCGAGATCTCGCTGGAGCGCGCCGCGCTGAACGTCGACGACGCGCGCATCCCCGACAACGCGGGCTACCAGCCCATCGACACCGAGGTGGTCGCGGGTGGGCCGGCGGCCTACTTCTCGACGCTGCCGATCAAGGCCATGGTGCGCGACATGCGCGCAGCAGGGCTGCCATCGGCGGTTTCCAATACTGCCGGCACCTTCGTGTGCAACCACATCTTCTATGCGCTGATGCACCGCATCGCGACGAGCCCGGCGCTCGCACACACGCGCGGCGGATTCATCCACGTGCCCTACCTGCCCGAGCAGGCGGCCTCCAAGCCGGGCGTGGCCAGCATGGCGCTGGCCACGCAGGTCGAAGCCTTCCGCGTGGCGATACGCACCGCGCTCACCGTGCGCGACGACGTGCGCGAGACCGCCGGCCGCCTGCATTGATGACCCTGGGACCAACGATGAACATCGACTTGAACAGCGACCTCGGCGAGAGCCTTGGCGTTTGGCGCATGGGCGACGACGCCGCCATGCTTTCCCTCGTGAGCAGCGCCAATGTGGCCTGCGGCTTCCATGCGGGCGACCCGGCGGGCATTCTGCGCACGCTGCGCCAGGCGAAGGAGCGGGGCGTTGCCGTCGGCGCTCACGTGGCCTACCGCGACCTGGTGGGCTTCGGGCGCCGCAACATGGACGTCGACAGCGCCGACCTGCGCGCCGACATCATCTACCAGATCGGCGCACTCAAAGGCCTTGCCGCCGCCGCCGGCACCACCGTGCGCTACGTGAAGCCGCATGGCGCGCTCTACAACACCATCGCCCACGACGAGCGCCAGGCGCGCGACGTGATCGCTGCCATCCGCGAGATCGACCCCGGCCTGTGCCTGGTGGCGCTGGCGGGTTCGCCGCTGCTGGGCTGGGCGCGCGGCGAAGGCCTGCGCGCCGTGGCCGAAGCCTTTGCCGACCGCGCCTACACGCCGCAGGGCACGCTGGTGTCGCGCCGCGAACCCGGCGCGGTGCTGCACGACGCCGACGAAGTGGCCGCGCGCATGCTGCGGCTGGCCACCGACGGCGTGGTCACGGCCGTCGACGGCAGCACGGTGCGCATCGAAGCCGAATCGGTCTGCGTGCACGGCGACAGCCCGGGCGCGGTCGAGATGGCGCGGCAGGTGCGCGCGCGGCTCGAACAGGCAGGCGTGACGATCCGCTCCTTCGTGGATTCAGCCGCATGACGATGCGCTTCCTGCCGGTCAATTTGAACGCCGTGCTGGTCGAGCTCGACGACCTGCCGCAAACCCTCGCGCTGCTGGCCTCGCTGCGCGCCGAACCCATCGCGGGCGTCGAAGAACTGGTGCCTGCGGCGCGCACGTTGCTGATCACTTTCCGCCCGGCCGCCATCACGGCCGATGAACTGGTGCGGCAGGTCGGCGGGCGCAGCCTCGACGCTCGCGAGACGCGCATCGACAAGCGCATCGAGATTCCCGTGCGCTACGACGGCGAAGACCTGGCCGAGGTGGCCGGTCTGCTGGGCATCGCGCCCGAGGAGGTGGTTCGCCGCCACACCGGCAGCGACTACACCGTCGCCTTCACCGGCTTCGCGCCGGGCTTTGCTTATCTCTCGGGCGGGCACCCGAGCCTGAACGTGCCGCGCCGCACGGTGCCGCGCACGCGCATTCCGGCGGGCGCGGTCGGCCTTGCGGGCAGCTTCAGCGGCGTCTACCCGCAGGCCAGCCCTGGCGGCTGGCAGATCATCGGCATCACCGATGCGCCGATGTGGGACCTGGCGCGCGAGACGCCGGCGCTGCTGCAGCCGGGCGACGCGGTGCGCTTCGTGGATGTCACCGGATTGCCGCAGGCTGTGCCTGTGACCGTGGCATCCGCGCCTTCGCAACCCGCTGCCGTGGAAGGCGGCTGCGCCTTCGAGATTCGCGCTGCGGGCCTGCAGGCACTGCTGCAGGACGGCGGCCGGCATGGCCAGGCCGGGCAGGGCGTGTCGGCCTCCGGCGCGATGGACCAGCGTTCGCTGCAGGCGGCCAACCGGCTGGTCGGCAACGCATCGGACACGGCCTGCGTGGAGATTGCCTATGGCGGCTTCCAGCTCGCTTGCCGTGGCGACGCGGTGGTCGCCATCACCGGCGCTGACGGCTCCGTCACGCTGACCCGTGCCGATGGCGCGAAGTGGCCGCTGCCGCGCTACCAGCCCATCGCGCTGGCCGATGGCGACGTGCTTGCGCTCGGCGAGCCGCAGGCCGGCATCCGCAGCTACATCGCCGTGCGCGGAGGCTTCGACATCTCGCCCGTGCTGGGCAGTCTCTCGACCGACACGCTGGCCCGCGTCGGCCCGCCAGCCATCGCCACGGGCGACGTGCTGCCCGTGCGCGCGGTGGCAACCGGCGCCGTGGTCGGTGCGCCCGAAACGCCACCGGCGGACCTGCCCACCGTGCCGGAAGAAGTCGTGCTCGACATCGTGTTCGGCCCGCGTACCGACTGGTTCACGCCCGATGCGGTCGAGCTGCTGTGCAGCCAGCCGTGGGCGGTCACGCCGCAATCGAACCGCGTCGGCATCCGGCTCGCGGGCGAGGTGCCGCTGGCACGCGCCAATCACGCAGAGCTGCCCAGCGAGGGCACGGCGCGCGGCTCGATCCAGGTGCCGCCCAGCGGCCAGCCCGTGCTGTTCCTGGCCGACCATCCGCTGACCGGCGGCTATCCCGTGATCGCCTCCGTCGCCACCCACCACCTCGACCGCGCGGGGCAGATTCCCGTGAATGCGCGCGTCCGCTTCAAGCCGATGGCCGACGCCGGCTTCGTCGAAACCTTTGCACCGTGAGAGCCTCCCGATGAAAAAACTCCTGATCGCCAACCGCGGCGAAATTGCCGTGCGCATCGCACGCGCCTGTGCCGACCACGGCGTGCAATCGGTCGCGGTGTATGCCGACGCCGACCTGAATGCGCTGCACGTTCGCATGGCCGACGAGGCCTACGGGCTCGATGGCAACAAGCCCGCCGACACCTACCTGAACATCGGCAAGCTGCTGGCGGTGGCCGCGCGCAGCGGCGCCGACGCGGTGCACCCGGGCTACGGCTTTCTCTCGGAGAGTGCGGCGTTCGCGCAGGCCGTCATCGACGCCGGCCTCACGTGGGTCGGCCCGTCGCCGGCCGCGATCGCGATGCTGGGCGACAAGGTGCAGGCCCGCAAGCTCGCGATGAAGGTCGGCGCGCCGCTGGTCGCGGGCACGGCCGATCCGGTGAAGAACGCTGGCGAGGTGCTTGCCTTCGCCGAGAAGCACGGATTGCCGGTTGCGATCAAGGCCGCGTTCGGCGGCGGTGGCCGCGGCATCAAGGTGGCGTGGCGGCTCGACGAGGTTGAAGGCCTCTACGAATCGGCGGTGCGCGAGGCCGTCACGGCCTTCGGTCGCGGCGAGTGCTATGTCGAGCAGTTCCTCGACCGCCCGCGCCACGTCGAGGCGCAGGTGCTGGCCGACACGCACGGCAACGTTGTGGTGCTCGGCACGCGCGACTGCTCGCTGCAGCGGCGCAACCAGAAGCTGGTCGAAGAGGCGCCCGCGCCCTTCCTGAGTGACGAGCAGCGCGAACGCATGCACCAGTCGGCACGCGACATCTGCGCGGAAGCCGGCTACACGGGCGCCGGCACGGTCGAGTTCATGCTGAGCGCGAGCGGTGCGATCTCTTTTCTCGAAGTGAACACGCGGCTGCAGGTGGAGCATCCGGTGACGGAGGAAACCACGGGCATCGACCTCGTGATCGAGCAGCTGCGCATTGCCGAAGGCCTGCCGCTGTCGATCAAGCAGACGCCGGTGCCGCGCGGCCATGCGTTCGAGTTCCGCATCAACGCCGAGGACGTGGGGCGCGGCTTCATGCCTTCGCCCGGGCCGGTCAAGGTGTTCGATGCGCCTTCGGGCCCCGGCGTGCGTGTCGATGCCGGTGTGGATGCCGGCTCGCAGGTGCCGGGCACCTTCGATTCGCTGATGGCCAAGCTCATCGTCACCGGCGCCACGCGCGAGCAGGCCATTGCGCGGGCGCGTCGTGCGCTGAAGGAGTTCCGCATCGAGGGCCTGCCCACGGTGCTGCCGTTTCATCGTGCCGTGATGGCGCACCCCGACTTCGTGTCCGGCGATGCCTTCAAGGTGCACACGCGCTGGATCGAGACCGACTTTGCGAACGGCGAGGCCGCAGCTATGCGGCCGGACCCGTTGCCCGATGCGGCCCTGCTGCGCACGTCGATCGAGGTGGATGGGCGGCGGATGTCGCTGGGCCTGCCTGCCGTGCTGCTGAGCGGGCTGTCGGCGGCCGCTGGCGGCGCGGGCGCTGCACCGGTTGAAGCGGCAGCAGTGGTGGACGCCGCTGCCGTGGCCGCACCGGTCTCCGGCACGGTGCAGGGCTGGAAGGTCGCTGACGGCGACGAGGTCGCAGCGGGCAGTGTCATTGCCGTGATGGAGGCGATGAAGATGGAAATGCAGGTGCTCGCGCATCGCGCCGGACGCATCGCGTTCTCGGTCGCCGCTGGCGGCTATGTGGCGGCCGGCGCCGCCATTGCGACCATCGGCTGAGGCCATGAGCCAGCCCCTCATCACCCGCCGGACCTTCGCACTGCTGGTGGGCGGTGCGGGCGCCTTGTCTTGCGCCGCATCTGCCGCTCCCGGGGCGACGGTGTGGCGGCTGGCCACCGGCTATCCGGCGGAAAACTTCCACACGGCCAACCTGCTGGCCATGGCGAAGGAGGTCGGGCTCGCGACCGCAGGGCAACTGCGCATCGAGATCCACGCCGGCAATTCGCTGTTCGCGCTGAACGCGATCCGTGCGGCGGTGCAGGACGGCAAGATCGAGGCCGGCGAAGCCATCATGAGCAGCCTTGCTGCCGACGTGCCGCTGGCCGGCGCCGATTCCGTCCCGTTCATCACCAGCAGCTATGCCGACGCGCAACGGCTCTGGCGCATCCAGCGCCCGCTGATCGAACAGGCCTTCGCCGAGCGCGGGCTGCGCGTGCTCTACGCCGTGGCGTGGCCGCCGCAGGGCCTGTACTCGACCAAGCCGCTCGGCGCGATGAGCGACCTGCGCGGCATGCGGATGCGTGCCTACAACGCCACCACCGCGCGCATCGCGACGCTGATGGGGGCGGTGCCTGTCGACGTGCCGGCCACGGAGCTCGACAAGGCGCTGGCGGACGGCCGCATCGACTGCATGATGACCTCCGCCGTCACGGGCGTGGAGAGCCGGGTGTGGCAATCCATGCGCTTCTTCTACGAGATCAATGCCTGGTTTCCCAAGAACCTCGTGTTCGTCAACGACAAGGCCTGGAGCGCCCTCGAGGCGCCTTCGCGCGATGCGCTGAAGGCCGCCGCTGCGGCCGCCGAATTGCGCGGTTGGGCGAACAGCGCTGCCGCAGCAGCACGCTCCATGGACGAATTGCGGCGCAACGGCATGAAGATCGAGCAGGTGTCCTTCCTGTTCAACCGTGACCTGCAGCGCCTTGGCGAGCACTTCTCGCTGGACTGGGTCAAGCAGGTGGGCGTGGCCGCCAACGGCGTTTTCATTCCGTATTTCGACAAGCGGTGAGGCGGCGAACAGAGGGAAGACCCTACTCGCCGCTGAAGAAGTTGCTGCACCGCAACATGCTTTTGTAGCGGTTTTTTTTCGCAATACGACTAAAGATTCCCAATTCCGGAAACCGCGAATTGGGTGATCGCTTTGCGATGAAATCTTTCGCGCTCAAAGCTCCACGTGAAATGTTTTCACCCGGAAAGCTGTCTCTGAAATTGTTGAAACAGCTTGTACATTGATTCGGAGTTTGCGATTGTTTCCTGAGGGATTCGATCGCTGCCGATTCAATTCAAGACGTGGAGAAGTTCATGAGCACGGTCGATCCCCAGGGCGCCGCATCTGCCCTTACCTCGGGTCAGATGGCGATGTGGCTCGGCGCGAAATTCGCCTCGCCCGACACCAACTTCAATCTCGCCGAAGCCATAGAAATCGACGGCTGGATCGATCCCGCCGTCTTCATGGCCGCCATGCGGCAGGTGACCGAAGAAGCCGAGGCCACGCGCCTGAGCTTTGCCGACACCCCGCAGGGGCCTCGCCAGATCGTCGCGCCCGCTTTCATGCGCGAAATGCCTTACCTGGATTTCAGCGGCGCAGAGGATCCGGCCGCCGCCGCGCAGTCGTGGATGCACGCCGACTTCAGCCGCAAGGATGACCTGGCGCGGGACCAGCTCTGGATGTCCGCGCTGATCCGCATCGCGCCCGAGCGCCACATCTGGTACCACCGCAGCCATCACATCGTGCTCGACGGTTTCGGCGGCGGCCTGGTTGCGCGCCGCTTCGCCGATGTCTACACCGCACGCATCAACGGCACCGAGGTGCCCGAGGCTTCGCGCATCGCGCCCATCTCGCAACTGGCCGAGGAAGAGAAGGCCTACCGCGAGTCCGGCCGCTTTCCGCGCGACCGCCAGTACTGGACGGAGCGCTTCGGCGACGCGCCCGATCCGCTGAGCCTTGCTTCGCATCGCTCGGTCAACGTCGGCGGCCTGCTGCGCCAGACGGCGCACCTGCCGGCCGCCAGCGTGCGGGCCCTGGCGGACATCGCGCAGCAACTGGGCACCACGCTGCCGCAGATCCTGATTGCCACCACCGCGGCCTACCTGTACCGCGCCACCGGCATCGAGGACATGGTGATCGGCATTCCCGTCACGGCGCGCCACAACGATCGCATGCGGCGCGTGCCCGCGATGGTAGCGAACGCATTGCCGCTGCGGCTCGCGATGCGCCCGGACCTGCCGGTGCCTGAGCTCATCAACGAAGTGGGCCGGCAGATGCGGCAGATCTTGCGGCACCAGTCGTACCGCTACGAGCACCTGCGCAGCGACCTGAACATGCTGGTCAACAACCGGCAGCTGTTCACCACCGTGGTCAACGTCGAGCCCTTCGACTACGACTTCCGCTTTGCCGGGCATGCCGCCAAGCCGCGCAACCTGTCCAACGGCACGGCAGAGGACCTGGGCATCTTCCTGTACGAGCGCGGCAACGGGCAGGACCTGCAGATCGACTTCGACGCCAATCCGGCGGTCTACACCGCGCAGGAGCTGGCCGATCACCAGCGCCGGCTGCTTGCCTTCATGACGGCAGTGATCCGCCAGCCCGACCAGGCCATCGGCCACATCGACCTGCTGCAAGCCAGCGAGCGCGAGCAACTGCTGGTGACGTGGAACGACACGGCCCATGCGGTGCCCGACACCCATCTCACCGCGTTGATCAAGGCACAGCTTGCCGCCAACCCGCAGGCCATCGCATTGCGCTTCGCCGGCGAGGACATGCGCAACGACGAGCTCAACCGGCGCGCCAACCGTCTCGCGCACCTGCTGCGCGCACGCGGCGCGGGCCCGGAGCGCACCGTGGCGCTGGCCATTCCGCGTTCGCTGGACCTGATGGTGGCCTTGCTTGCCACGCTGAAGACCGGCGCCGCCTACCTGCCCGTCGACCCGGACTTTCCGCAGGACCGCATCGCCTTCATGCTCGGCGACGCGCAGCCGGTGTGCCTGGTCACCACCGCAGCGCTCGCGGAGTCGCTGCCGGCAGACGCCCCGAAACTTCTGCTCGATGTAGCGCAAACGTTTGCGGATCTGGCGAATTGCGCCGAAACCGACCCCGCCGTCGCGATCGATCCCTCGCACCCGGCCTACGTGATCTACACCTCGGGCTCGACCGGGAAGCCGAAGGGCGCGGTCGTGTCGCACCGCGCCATCGTCAACCGCCTGCGCTGGATGCAGGACCGCTACGGCCTGCAGGCCGATGACCGCGTGCTGCAGAAGACGCCGTCGAGCTTCGACGTGTCGGTGTGGGAATTCTTCTGGCCGCTGATCGACGGCGCCACGCTGGTGCTGGCAAAGCCGGGCGGCCACAAGGACGCCGCATACCTCGCGGGGCTGATCGCGGACGAAGGCATCACCACGATCCACTTCGTGCCGTCGATGCTGGAGGTTTTCCTGCTCGAACCCATGGCCGCCAGCTGCACCTCGCTGCGGCGCGTGATCTGCAGCGGCGAGGCCTTGTCGCCCGCGCTGCAATCGCAGTTCCAGCAGATCCTGCCGTGCGAGTTGCACAACCTCTACGGGCCGACCGAGGCCGCTGTCGACGTCACTTCGTGGGAGTGCCCGCGCACGTCCGAAGACGAGCAGTCGTCGAAGAGCGTGCCTGCCGTTCCTACCGTTCCGATCGGCCGCCCGATCTGGAACACGCAGATGCACGTGCTCGACAGCGGCCTGCAGCCGGTGCCGCCCGGCACGACCGGCGAGCTGTACATCGCGGGCATCGGCCTGGCGCGCGGCTATCTGAACCGCCCGCTGCTGAGCGCCGAGCGCTTCATTGCCAACCCGTACGGCGAACCCGGCAGCCGCATGTACCGCACCGGCGACCTCGCGCGCTGGCGCGCCGACGGCAACCTGGACTTTCTCGGCCGTGCCGACCAGCAGGTGAAGATCCGCGGCCTGCGCATCGAGCCGGGCGAGATCGAATCGGCGCTGCTGCAGCATCCGCAAGTCGCGCAGGCCGCGGTGATCGCGCGTGAAGACGTGCCGGGCGAGAAGCGCCTTGTGGCCTACGTCGTGGCGGCCGATGCGGCCGACCCGCAGGCAGCCGAGCTGCGCACCCACCTCGCGCAAACGCTGCCCGAGTACATGGTGCCCTCGGCCTTCGTCGGCATGCCGGCCTTGCCGCTGGGCCCGAGCGGCAAGCTCGACCGCAAGGCGCTGCCGCCGCCCGAACTGCAGGCGGCCACGCCTTATGCCGCGCCTCGCACGCCCACCGAACGCATCCTCGCGGGGCTCTGGGCCGAGACGCTGCACCTGCCGCGCGTCGGCATCAACGACAACTTCTTCGAGCTCGGCGGGCACTCGCTGATGATCGTGCAGCTGATCTCGATGATCCGGCAGCAGTTCATGATCGACCTGCCGCTGGACACGCTGTTCCAGGTCTCCACCATCGCCGGCCTCGCGGAGCTGCTCGACCAGGCCTCGCAGGCGCGGCCCAGCCTCACGCCGATGCCGCGCCCGGCGCGCATTCCGCTGTCGTTCGCGCAGCGCCGCCTGTGGCTGATGAACCAGCTCGAGAACTCGAACCCGGCCTACAACATGCCGCTGGCCCTGCGCCTTTCGGGCGTGCTCGACCGCGATGCGCTGCAGGCCGCGCTGGACGACCTGGTGCAGCGCCACGAAAGCCTGCGCACCATCTACCAGAACGAAGACGGGCTGCCGTACCAGCAGATCCTCGATGGCGCACAAGCGCGCGCGCTGCTGATCGAAGCCGACAGCAGCGAAGACGAGATCGCTGCCCAGTTGCACGCCGCGGCACGCCTCGGTTTCGACCTCGGCAACACGGCCCCCTTGCGCCCCCATCTGTTCAGGCTGGCCGCCGACGAGCACGTGCTGCTGCTGCTGACGCACCACATCGTCGGCGATGGCGCCTCGCTGCTGCCGCTGGCGCGTGACCTGAGCATCGGCTACGCCGCACGCAGCGAAGGCAAGGCGCCCGGCTGGTCGCCGCTGCCGCTGCAATATGCCGACTACGCGCTGTGGCAGCAGGAACTGCTCGGCAGCGAAGACGACGCCGAGAGCATGGCCGGCCGCCAGCGCGAGTTCTGGCGCGAGACCCTGCGCGACCTGCCGGAGCGGCTGAGCCTGCCGGTCGACCGTCCGCACCCGGCCGTTCCCAGCTACCACGGCGACGTGGTGCCGGTGCAGATACCGGCGCATGTGCACGAACGCATGCTGCAGCTGGCGCGCGACGGCCAGGCCAGCGTCTTCATGGTGCTGCAGGCCGCGCTCGCGGGCTTGCTGAACCGGCTGGGCGCGGGAGACGACATCGTCATCGGCACGCCGGTTGCCGGCCGCAGCGATCACGCGCTGGACGACCTGATCGGCTGCTTCGTCAACCCGCTGGTGCTGCGCACCGACACCTCGGGGCAGCCGGGCCTGCGTGACCTCGTCGCGCGGGTGCGGGCCACCAACCTTGCCGCGTACGCGAACCAGGAGTTCCCGTACGACCGGATCGTGGAACTGCTGCGGCCGCAGCGCTCGGGCGCCAACCTGCCGCTGTTCCAGGTCATGCTGGGATTCCAGCAGGGCGGCAACCGGCTGTCGTTCAGCCTGCCCGGCCTGTCGATCACGCCGCAGCCGGTGGCCGTGGACACCGCCAAGTTCGACCTGTCCTTCATCCTCGACGAACTGCGCGGCGCCGATGGTCTGCCGGGCGGCATTGCCGGCGGCATCCAGTACAGCACCGACCTGTTCGACCGCAGCACCGTCGAAGCCATCGCGGCGCGACTGGTGCGCCTGCTGGAGCAGGCCTGCGACGCGCCCGACGCCGCGCTGGGCAGCCTGGACATCCTGAGCGAAGAGGAAGACCAACGCATGCTTGCCGACTGGAGCGGCAGCACGCTCGACATCGCGCCGCTCTCGCTGGCCGCCATGGTGGAGTCGCACGCCGCCGAGCGTCCGAATGCACCGGCGGTGGTGCTCGACGGCGCGACCGTCAGCTACGCCGCGCTCGACGTGCGGGCCAACCGGCTTGCGCACCTGCTGCGGGGCCGGGGCATCGGCGCCGGCGCCATCGTTGCGACGGTGTTGCCGCGTTCGCTCGATCTCGTCGTGGCGCACCTTGCCATCGTGAAAGCAGGCGCGGCCTACCTGCCCATCGACCCGAATCACATGGCCGGGCGCAGTGCCTTCGTGTTCGGCGAGGCGGCGCCCGCAGGCGTGCTGACCCATGCATCGCTGCTGCCGGAGCTGGCCGGCATTCCGCATTGCCTGGCGCTCGACAGCGACGAAACGGTCGCCGCACTGGCGATCCAGTCTGACGACCCCGTGGCGCAGTCGCGAGCGGTCGATGCGCGCGATGCCGCCTACGTCATCTACACCTCCGGCTCCACCGGCCTGCCCAAGGGCGTGGTGGTGCCGCATGCCGGCCTGAGCAGCCTTGGCGCATCGATGGCGCAGCGCTTTGCCATCGGCCACGACTCGCGCGTGCTGCAGTTCTCTTCCAGCGGCTTCGACGCTTCGGTGATGGACCTGCTGATGGCCTTTCACGCCGGCGCCGCGCTGGTGGTGCCGTCGCCGCAGCAACTGCTGGGCACGGAACTGGCCGAGCTGCTCGAGCGCCAGGCCGTGAGTCATGCGCTGATTCCGCCCGCCGCGCTGGCAACCCTGCCGCACGGCGAATTCCCGCATCTGCAGACGCTGGTGGTGGGCGGCGATGCCTGCCCCGCCGCGCTGGCCGCGCGCTGGTCGCAAGGCCGCCGCATGATCAATGCGTACGGCCCGACGGAGATCACCATCTGCGCGAGCACGAGCGCGCCGATGAATGCCGAAGAGCAGCCCTCCATCGGCCAGCCGGTCTGGAACACGCGGGTGTACGTGCTCGACGACAGCCTGCAGCCGGTGCCGCCCGGTGTCGCGGGCGAGCTCTACATCGCCGGCAGCGGGGTGGCGCGCGGCTACCTGAACCGCCCGCTGCTCAGTGCCGAACGCTTCATCGCCAACCCCTTCGGCGAACCCGGCAGCCGCATGTACCGCAGCGGCGACCTGGTGCGCTGGCGCGGCGACGGCAGCCTCGACTTCCTGGGCCGCGCCGACCAGCAGGTGAAGATCCGCGGCTTCCGCATCGAGCTGGGCGAAATCGAATCGGTGCTGCTGCAGCACCCGCTGGTGACGCAGGCGGCAGTGATCGTCCGCGAGGACGTGCCGGGCGAGAAGCGCCTCGTGGCCTACGTGGTCGCTGCGGCCGATCCGCAGCCGATCGAGTTGCGCGCCCACATGGCGAAGGCGCTGCCCGACTACATGGTGCCTTCGGCCTTCGTCCACCTGCCGTTCCTGCCGCTGACCCAGAGCGGCAAGCTCGACCGCAAGACATTGCCGGCGCCCGAGCAGCAGGCCGCCGCACCGTATGCCGAAGCCCGCACGCCCACAGAAAGGCAGCTGGCCGCGCTCTGGGCCGAGACGCTGCACCTGGAACGCGTCGGCATCCACGACAACTTCTTCGAGCTCGGCGGGCATTCGCTGATGGCCATCCAGCTCGGCATGCGCATCCGCCAGCAGGTGCGTGCGGACTTCCCGCACGCCGAGGTCTACAACCGACCGACTGTCGCCGAACTCGCCGCGTGGCTCGACGACTCTGCCGGCACGGCCGAGGCGCTGGACCTGTCGCGCGAACTCGATCTGCCCGCGCACATCCGCAGCCAGGATGCTTCGCCGCCGCTGGCTGCAAAGCGCGTGTTCCTGACCGGCGCCAGCGGCTTCGTCGGCAGCCACCTGCTGGCTGCGCTGCTGCGCGACACATCGGCCTGCGTGGTCTGCCACGTGCGCGCCGCCGACGAAGAGGCGGGCAAGCGCCGCCTGAAGCTCACGCTGGCCCAGCGCCAGCTCGGCGCGATCTGGAACGACACGCGCATCAAGGTCGTCACCGGCGACCTCGGCAAGCCGCTGCTCGGCCTCGACGACAGCGCCGTGCAACTGGTGCGCGACGGCTGCGACGCCATCTACCACTGCGCCGCGCAGGTCGACTTCCTGCATCCCTATGCCAGCCTGAAGCCCGCCAACGTCGACAGCGTGGTCACGCTGCTCGAGTGGACGTCGCAGGGCCGGCCCAAGAGCATGCATTACGTCTCGACGCTGGCGGTGATCGACCAGAACAACAAGGACGGCACGGTCACCGAGCAGTCGGCTCTCGCTTCGTGGAGCGGGCTGGTCGACGGCTACAGCCAGAGCAAATGGGTCGGCGATGCGCTGGCCCGCGTGGCGCAGGCGCGCGGCATGCCGGTCGCGATCTACCGGCTGGGGGCGGTCACCGGCGACCACACCCACGCGATCTGCAACGCCGACGACCTGATCTGGCGCGTGGCGCATCTCTATGCCGACCTGGAAGCGATTCCCGACATGGACCTGCCGCTCAACCTGACGCCGGTGGACGACGTGGCGCGCGCCATCCTCGGCCTTGCGGGCCAGCAGACGTCGTGGGGCCAGGTGTTCCACCTGATGAGCCAGGAGGCGCTGCGGGTGCGCGACATTCCGCCGGTGTTCGAGCGGCTTGGCATGCGGCTCGAACCGGTGGGGCTCGAGCCCTGGCTGGAGCGTGCGCATGCACGGCTCGCCGTGGGGCAGGACCGCGACCTTGCTGCGGTGCTGGCGATTCTCGACCGCTACGACACCTCGGCCACGCCGCCGCAGGTCAGCGGCGCGGCCACGCATGCACAGCTCGAAGCTATCGGCGCGGCGATCCGCCCGGTGGACCGCGAACTGCTGCAGCGCTACTTCGTCGACCTCGGCATTGACACCAAGGCACGCCGTGCCCTGGAAACCAGCGCTTCATAGGAGACCCGACATGGCACGCTATCTCATCGCGGCAACCGCATTGCCGGGACACGTGTTGCCGATGCTGGCCATCGCCCAGCATCTGGTGAACCTCGGGCACGAGGTGCGGGTGCACACCGCGAGCCGGTTCCGGGCGCAGGCCGAGGCCACCGGCGCAAGCTTCACCGCCTTCGACGCCGCGATCGACTTCGACTACCGCGAGCTCGACCAGCGCTTTCCGCAGCGCCAGCGCCTGCCGTCTGCGCATGCGCAGCTGTGCTTCGGCCTGAAGCACTTCTTTGCCGACGCCATGGCCGCGCAGCGGGCCGGCCTGGGCGCGATCCTGGAGAACTTTGAGGCCGACGCCATCGTGGTCGACACGATGTTCTGCGGCACCTTTCCGCTGCTGCTGGGGCCGCGCGAGCATCGCCCGGCGATCGTTGCCATCGGCATCTCGGCGCTGCCGCTGTCCAGCTGCGACACGGCCTTCTTCGGCACCGCGCTGCCGCCGTCGTCCACGCCGGAAGGGCGCGTGCGCAACCGGGCGATGAACGCCAACCTCAAGCAGGCGATGTTCGGCGAGGTGCAGCGCTACTTCGATGCGTTGCTGACGTGCGCGGGCCTGCCCGCGCTGCCGGACTTCTTCATCGACGCCATGGTCAAGCTGCCGGACCTGTATCTGCAGCTGACGGCGGCGTCTTTCGAATACCCGCGCAGCGACCTGCCCGCCTCGGTGCGTTTTGTCGGCCCGCTGCTTGCGCCCGCCAGCCGCGACTTCACGCCGCCCGACTGGTGGCACGAGCTGGACGACGGCCGCTCGGTCGTGCTGGTCACGCAAGGCACGCTGGCCAACCAGAACCCGGCGCAGTTGATCGGCCCGACATTGCAGGCGCTGGCCGGGGTGAAGGACATCCAGGTCATCGCCACCACCGGCGGCCCGCTGCCGGCCGCGCTGAACATGGCGGTTCCCGCCAACGCCCGCGTGCTGCCGTTCCTGCCCTACGACCGACTGCTGCCCAAGGTGCATGCGATGGTGACCAACGGCGGCTACGGCTCGGTCAACCATGCGCTGAGCCTCGGCGTGCCGCTGGTCGTGGCCGGCGCCACCGAGGAAAAGCCCGAGATCGCCGCGCGCGTGGCGTGGTCGGGCGCGGGCATCAACCTCGGCAACGGCCAGCCGAGTGCACGCCAGATCGGCGACGCCGTGCGCAGGCTGTTGAGCGAACCCAGCTACCGCCAGCGTGCGGGCGTGCTGCGCGAGGACTTCGCGCGCCATCACGCATTGACCGAAATCACCACGGCCCTCGTGGCACTGCGCGAGGCAGCCCCCGAGTCCGTGGAAATGGCTTGAACGCCTGAACCCATTCAAGGAAATCGACCATGAGCAACCCGTTTGACGACAAGAACGCCACCTTCCTGGTGCTGGTAAATGAAGAAGGCCAGCACTCGCTGTGGCCGAGCTTCATCGAGGTGCCCGCCGGCTGGCAGGTCGCGCTGGCCGCGACCGACAGGGCGGCCTGCAGCGCCTTCATCGAGGCGAACTGGACCGACATGCGGCCGCGATCCCTTGCGGCCATGGATCTCGATGCCGCCAAGGCATGAGGGTGTTTGCCCTGCATCGGCGCGGCGCTGCCTGGGCGTATGCGTCGCGGTTCCGGTCGCCTGCTGCCGGTGACTTGAACAAGGAACGCACCGAGCCAGTGGGGGAGGGGGCCGGCGTTCTTGCGAAGGCGCCTGGAGCAAGAAGGCAACAACAGGGCAGGCCGCGCCAGCGATGAGCGTCTTGTCCGTCTGGCCGTATTTCGTGCTCGTGCTGGTCGTGCTCGGCGTACTGGCGCTGCCGGTTTTCCGCGCGGCCGATGAGCCACCGCAGCGCGACCAGCGCACCGCGACGCTCGACGGGCTGCGCGGCTTTCTCGCGCTGAGCGTCTTCGTGCATCACCTGATGGTGACCCATGGCTACATCGAGCGTGGCGAATGGACGTTTCCACACTCGGGCTTCCACACCCTGCTCGGGCAGGTCGGCGTAACGGTCTTCTTCATGATCACCGGCTTCCTGTTCTGGGGGAAATTGCTCGACGCCAAGGGCCGGCCGGACTGGACGAGCCTCTACGTCGGCCGGCTCTGGCGCATCGGGCCGATGTACCTGGTGGCGGTGGGCCTGATGTTTCTCATCGTCGCCTGGAGAACCGGGTTCGAGCTCAAGGAGCCGGCCTGGTCCGTGCTGGGCGAGATGCTGCAGTGGCTGGCCCTCGGCATCGTGC
Source organism: Variovorax sp. R-27 (assembly GCF_049913215.1). Lineage (NCBI taxonomy): Bacteria > Pseudomonadati > Pseudomonadota > Betaproteobacteria > Burkholderiales > Comamonadaceae > Variovorax > Variovorax sp. R-27. The sequence goes on along the minus strand of NZ_CP183984.1, from coordinate 6,690,853 downwards.
CGATGCAGCCCGATATCAACGGCTATGACGGGACAAGGTTCATTCTCGCGGGCGTGACCTGGACAGTCTTTGTGGAATGGCTGTTCTACGGATCGCTCCGGCTGATGGCACCGCTCGCGCGCGGCGGGCGGACGCCGCGCTTCGTCGCCGGTGCCTTGCTGCTGTGCCTGCTGGTGCTGACGTTCTCCGCGCTTTCGCCGGACGGCTCGCTTTGGCACCCGACGCTTTTGCTTGTGGTCGGCGCCCTGGCGTGGGTGCTGGCGTCGTTCCTCATGGGCATGCTGTCGGCTTGGTTGATCCGTCGCGATGGCGCGAGCATGGCGAGGCTGCGACTGCCGGAATGGGCGGCTTCACTGCTCGCACTGGTCTGCCTCGGTGCCGTGTTCCTCTGGTTCGAGCACATGGTCGGCCCCATTCAGGCCTTGCTGCTCTGGGTCTTCTTCCACCTGGTCTGCCGCGGCAGCACGCTGTTCGGCCTGCTGGCCACGCGTGCGGCCCGGCGCATGAGCACGGTGAGCTACAGCATCTATCTGCTGCAGGGGCTCGTTCTGACCGTGGTCTTCGCGGCACCGCCGGTGCGCGATTTCGCGATGACCGGCGCGCTGCAGTACTGGCTGGTGGGCATCCTCTGCGCGCTGCTGCTCGTGGCCGCCTCGGTCGTCAGCTACCGCCTGGTCGAGAAGCCGGGTATCGCGCAAGGCAAGCGTGCGCGATCGGGCCTGCGCCGGCTGCCCGCCGCGCAGGGCGCCCGGCCCTGAGGGGGGGCGGATCTGCGCTCTCCAAGACCTAGGAGCTGTTAACAGAAAGTGGGTTGCAGAGCCTCATTTTGCGCGGGTTTCTGCGACACGTGAAGAATTGGCGCGTTCGCAAATAGTTGGCTGACAGAGTTGATCTTGAACAGACGAAATTTCTTGGCAACAGAAAGTTGGCGCTGCGTAAGCGGCTGGTGCGCCCATTTTTCCCGCCCGCAAAGGCAAGCATCGTCTGAGATCGATGGCTGCGTCTTGGCTCATTGCTGTTCTTCGAACTGACGCATTTCTAAAGTTGGCAATGAAGTCGCTCAAACAGTTGGCACGCGCCTCCAGATTCGATAGAAGTACAGCGCCTGGAACAACAAGGCACACCCGTACGTGGCTGGATAGGCCATCCAAAGCCCATGGATGCCAAAGAACCCGTCGAAAAAGCTGGCCAGCGGCACCAATAAAACTGCCAGGCAGGCGAGTGAAATCGTGGTCGGGATGAGCACTGTCCCAGCGGCACGCATCACCCCACTAAACACGCTGGCAATACCAAACAGGACACTGCCCCAGACCGTGATGTGAAGCAAAGATCCGGCAAGCTGAACAACTTCAGGCTCAACTACGAACAGGCGCACAGCGCTTGAGGAGAAAAGTGCTGCCATCGTCGCCACGCCTCCCGTGAGCGCCAAGTTCATCCAGATGCCAGTGTTCGTGATCTGACCAACCCGAACAAATTCTTTGGCCCCAATAGCTTGTGCCGCGAATACAGAGGCCGCGATGGCAATACACATAGCGGGCATCTGCACGTAGGCCATCACCTGATTCACCGCGCCCCACGCAGCGGTAGCCGTGGCGCCGTAGCTGTTGACCAGGGATAGCAATATCATGTCCGCCAGCGAGCCGGTGACAAAGAAAAGCCCCGTTGGCACGCCGAGTCGTACGATCTCAAATAGGATCGCGCGATTAAAGCGAAGATGCGGTGCAATGCTGCCGAGGGCAAAAGGTGAGCGCCTCTTCGCAAGATGACGCATCAGCCACACGAGCGAGAGCAATGTTGCACACGCGCTAGCTAGCGCAGCCCCTTCCACCCCGAGACGCGGCATGCCCAGTGCTCCGCCAATGAGGGTCGGCGTCAGAACAATCAAAGCGGCGCAAGCGATCGCGAGCGAGAAGAGCGGGGTGCGTGTGTCGCCAGTGCCTCGCAATACGGCGGAAATCAGCATGAACACAAACACCGCCGGAAAGGCCAGCACGGCGATACGTGCGTAGGCGGTTGCCGCCTGCCGAATCTCTGGCGGGGTGTGCATCCACTGCAGCCATGTGTCCACGGAGACGATGCCAACCAAGGCAGCGACAAGGCCCAGGCTCATACCTCCGACCAGCGCAGCTCCGGCGATCTCCTGCGCCTTGGTGAGATCCTTGGCACCCCACGCACGGCCCACAAGGATCGAAGCACCCGTTCCAAGGCCGATCACAAAGGCCGTGAAGAACATTAGAACGGGAAAGACCCCTGCAGCAGAGGCGATGGCACTCGCGCCCAACATACGGCCGAGGAAGATGCCGTTGATTGTGTTGGACAGCGCTTGCAACACATTGCCCAGCAACAGCGGGAGCAAAAAGATGATGAACTGCTGCCCCAAAGATCGGCGCGAAGTCTCTTGGGGTGAAGGTCTTGCAGCGGCGGTCACGGAGTTGATTCGTGTCGGGGGCGGGAGTGCTCACTCTACCAGCGCTCTGATGGTCTACCGACTACTTAGCGCCCGAGCGCACTCGCATGCTTACGAACGTCGACTTCCCATGCCCACGACGTATGTGCAGTCGCGGAGCGAGATTCCGGCAAATCCTCCGTGTTTCCTTGGAGGTAGGAACTAGGTTGTATGAAGCGTGGATCGATCAACTCGCTCGGCGCCATCGATGAGGAAGTAACTCGTCAATGCGGCTGTTCAGATGCGTCGGCAGGCGCGTAAGTACGTCTTTGAGGTAGGCCCACGGCTCATGGCCATGGAGTTTGGCCGATTGCACCAGGCTCATGACGATCGCGGCGCGCTGGCCCGCCAGCTCGCTGCCCGCGAACAACCAAGCCTTGCGTCCCATCGCCCATGGCCTCACGAGATTCTCAATGCTGTTGTTATCGATGCTCACCTCGCCGTCACGGAGGTGATGGGTGAGCGCTGGCCAGTGGTTGAGGCTGTAGTCGATCGCCTTGGCTGTCGCGCTGCCGTCAGGCACGAGACCTCGCTCCAGCGCGAGCCACGCATGCAGTTGCTTCCACAGCGGCCACGTGCCAACAAGCCTACCGGCCAAACGCTCATCGGGCGTCATCGAGACCATCTCGCGCTCGACCCTGTAGATTCTCGCGATGTGATGCAAGGCTTCTGTCGCGACAGCGCTGCGCCCGCCGTCGTGCAATAGCTCATCGAACTTGCGTCGCGCGTGCGCCAGGCAGCCGGCTGCCATGCGGTCCGGCACCGCGCTCAACACGCTGTCGTAGGCCTTGTATTCGTCGCGCACCAGCGTGCCGCGCCAACCTCTGCGGTCGTTGCCCACTGCCCCGAGGAACGCGATGGGGAACCGCGCGCCTCGCCCTACGCAGAAGTCGTAGATCACACCCGGCACCGCATCGAAGGCGCCGCGGGCATAGGCCCAAACGTAGGCGCGTCTGGTCTTGCCTGCCCCTGGGTCGAGCATCGCTACCGGCGTCTCGTCGGCATGCAACACGCGCGCGGCCAGCACGAAGCGTTTGTGGGCTTCGTACAGCGGCTCCAGGGCCGCGCCGGCTTGCCCGGACCAGCTTGCCAGTGTCGAGCGAGGCGTGTGCACGCTGGAGCGCGCGTTGATCGCCTCCTGCCGGTAGTACGGCAGGTGGTCGACGAAACGACTGATCAATGTGTGGGCCACAAGTCCAGCGGCAGGCATGCCGCCATCGATGACCTGAGATAGCGCCGGCGCCTGCACGAGGCACTGGCAGCAGCGGCAAGCCCACTTGCCGTAGATGTGGCGGTGCACGAAGAACTCTGCTGGCACGATGTCCAGCCGCTCGCTGACGTCCTCGCCCACACGCGTCATCGGCTTGCCGCACCCCGCACTCGGACAATTCGTGTTCTCGGGCTCGTGGTGGTGATCGACGCGACGCAGCTCGTCGGGTAGAGGTTTGCGACGTGGCGCGCGCCTGGTCATTGCGCTGTCTTCGGACGGCGCTGGCGCCTCGCCCTTGGCTTGCCGCAACAGCGCCAGCAAGCTGGCCTCGTCCTCAACCAGCGTCTCTTCGAAGAGACGGCGTTGCTCGGCGCTCATCGCCTCGGTCTTCGCGCCGAACTTCCAGGCCTTCAGCCGCGCGAGCTGGAAGGCGATCTTCTCGATCTTGGCATCCTTGAACTTGATCTCGCTGTCCTGGCGGCGTAAGCGCTGAAGCATCTGCTGCGCCAGCGCGGCGACGGACTCCGGCGCCAGACCTCGCAGGTCTTCGTCCTTGAGGTCGTGCAGTTCTTGCATGCGTGGATCATGCAGGTGGCGGCGACACGCCGCCACTGGGAGATGCGCTGTCAACGCACCGCCTCTCGAGCCCTTCTTCTAGAGCCGCGTGATCGCGCTCATCTCGGGTAGCCGCTGCCACGGCAACCCGACCACGAGCGCATCGAACTGCGCCTGCGTCAGCGCGATCGGCTTCGCCGTGTCGAGCTCGCGTGGCCACGCGAAGCGACCGACGTTCAATCTTCTCGCAGCACACCACACGCCGAAGCCGTCATGCACAAGCACCTTGATGCGCGTGGCCCGCGCATTGGCAAACATATAGCCGTGGTGGGCGTTCGCGCTTCCCAGCGCGTGCACCACGTGCGCAAGTAGCCGCTCGGCACCGGAGCGCATGTCCACTGGCTTCGTGCACAGCCACAGCGCGTCGATGCGAATCATCGCAGCACCTCGCGAAGCCACACTGCGCAGCCTGCGGCCGCCGAGGCGGGCCACGTCACGTTCACGCCGATCGCGCCACGCTTGAACTCAAGACGGATCTCCTCGGTAGCGGCAGCTGTGACCGCGGGCGCTGGCATCGAGGGCGGTGGTAGCGGGGGCAATGACAGCGCGATGAACTGCGATGCCGACTTCGCAACCGTCGTCGACGTTGCCGGTGGAACTGGACTCGCCCCGCGTCCGCGACGCCATTGATGCACAAGGTTGTCGTTCAGCTGGAATGACAGCGCGACCGCCGCGACCGATGCCCCAGGCTCCGCGCAGGCGGCCAGAACTTGCGCCTTGAACTCTGCACTGTGGCGGCGCCGTTGCTTCGGATTGACGTCCATTGATGATGTCCAGCTAACTTAGATGGACAGCATGGTCTCCTGCTTGGCTTCAGTTCTCAAGGTGGGACGGCCGGTCGCTTACTGTGCGACTGTAAGCATGGAGGCCAACGCCCACAGTTCGTGGATGCGGTTGTAAGCAACGTCGATAAATGTGAATGAACCCAGATCTATTGCCATTCAATGCGAATCTGCCAAGGGGCTACTGGTTCGCGCATGTGCAAATCCTGCCGCCTCGCTCTTGCTGCGACAACCCGCTATCGCGTAGATAGGCGTTCCGCAACTTCGCGCGCACCGAGGTCTCGCACTGCCGCAAGACTTTCGAGTTGCGCTGCCCGCGGGCGTGCCTTGCCTTGTTCCCAGTGGTAGATGGTCTGCCCGGACACGCCAACCAGCTGCCCATAGCTCGCTGCGGAGAGCCCAAGCTTTGCGCGATGTGCCGCCAGCCTGGTTGCGCTGAATCGACGCTTCGTACCTTCTGCAGCTTCATTGGCCGAATCAGGCACTGTGGCGGAGCGCGTCGCGCTCTTCGCAACACGGCGCAATTCTTTCTCGAGCGCATTCACTTGGCGACGTAGCTCGGCAATCGACGCGCGATGCGCGACCGATGCCTTCTTGAGCGTTTCGATCTCGGCGCGCACTTCTTTGCGAGCAACACGGGAGATTTCGGTTTTGAGGATCGAGGCAATATTTGGCATGGGCACATTGTGCCGCGCCGTTGCAATGCTGCAATTCTGCTGCCGGACCTTCAAGTCCGGGCATGAAAAGCGACAGCGGTCGGCATCGAGGCGGTTCCCTGAGCGGCTTTTTTCTCCCTGGCCTCTACCAGCGCCGAACCACTGTCGATAGGCAGTTTGCGCGACCGAGGTGAAATCGGAATGAAGTCCATGCAGGAGTTCTGTGAAACGATACTTGCCGTCTTGTTTCATGCAACTGCTGTCCCTGATGCAGCCAGTCAGAGCTGGCGCTTGAGCGACCCTGTGTCCCGCCGCCGAGATCTCACCGGGGCTGGATCGCCCGCCTGATCCGATCCGCGTATGTCGTCAGTATCGGCACCATCGCCACGACGTCCTCCAGCGTGCGCCTGCTCTTTGGCGCAGAGATCGTGAGCGCCGCCACGACCTGACCATCCGTGTTCTGTATGGGTACTGCGGCACCGACGACGCCTGTGATGTACTCGGACTCGTTGGCTGCGTAGCCCTGGTTCTTCACTTTCCGAAGACGCTCGAGGAGCACCTTCGGCTCGGTGACGGTCTTGGGTGTCAGTGGCTCCCAGGGGCCGGAGGCCATGAACTTGGCAAGCTCGTCTGGCGGCAGTGCGGCGAGGAAGATCTGTCCACTGGACGTGCAGTGGAGCGGCGCCTTCTGGCCGGCCTGGAACTGGAGCGTGAGGGGCGATTGCCCCATGACGCTCGCGATGTATTCCACCTCGCCGGAGGACATCAACGCCAGGCCGCAGGTCTCCCCGGTCTTTTGTGCGACGGCCGTCAGCAGCGCCTGTATCGGCGCGTAGACGATGGTGGAGCTCAGGATCGACGTCGCCAGTCCAACCAGCTTGGGGGCGACGGCGTACTTGCCCTTGACGGGCATCTTCTGGAGAAACTGTAGCTCCTCCAGCGTGGCGATCATCCGGTGTGCCGTTGGCCTGGGCAGATCGAGGAGATAGACGATGTCGGCGGCGGAGATCATGCCCATCTTTGCCGCCAGGTTGAGGACCGCAAACAGCCGCTCGACAGGCGTTCCCACAACGGCCGTCGACGCCTTCTTCGCCTTCTTGGTCATCGTGCTCATGGCCGCATTATTCCGATCTCTATCGACGTCCAGGAACGGCATAGCGATTTTTCAGAATGGCCACGAGCTGCGACGTCAGCGAGGAAAGCACCATGTAGATCACGGCGACCGCCAGGTACATCTCGACGAGGCGTCCATCGCGTTGGGCAATCTTCGAGGCGGCTCCCAGCAGATCAGTGACCGACAGCACGTAGACCAGCGACGTATCCTGAAACAGGATGATCGTCTGCGTGAGCAGTATCGGACTGACGACACGCAGAACCTGCGGCAGGATGATCAGTCGATAGGTCTGCCAAGTCGACATCCCCAGCGCCTTGCACGCACCATACTGCCCCTTTGCCATCGACTTGAACCCTGCGCGAATGATCTCGGCATAGTAGGCGGCCTCGAACAGCGTGAACGTCACGAAGGCCGTCCACACGGGCCCGATCTGCACCGGCCTCGAGGCTCCGGTCATCCACATCAGCACGAGCGGCATCAGGAAGAAGAACCAGAAGAGCACCATGATCAGGGGCACCGAGCGGATCAGCGTGATGTACGCACTTGCGAGCTGCGATGCGACCGGAACTTCAAGGTGCCTCACAAGAGCGAGGCCGATACCGAGCAACAGGCCGCCGAGAAAGCCGACCGCGGTGAGCTTCAGCGAGAACACCAGCCCGTCGAGCAGGAACGGCCAGGCCTGCGCGATCACGGAAAAGTCGAAGTGGTTCATGGCTTCGCTGCCTCCTTTCGCATCGGGAAGAGGCGGCGCCTCGTGATCGTGGGTTCCGTGCCGGGCGTGCGAAGGCGCTTTTCCAGGCCATGCATGACGGCATAGACGGAGAGCGCGAGCAGCAGATAGAGGATGGTTGCCGCCCCGAAGGCCTGGAACGTCTTGAAGGTGAACTCGTTGATCTGTCGAGCCTGGGCGGTGAGTTCAAGAAGCCCGATGGTCAGTGCCACCGACGTGTTCTTGAAGATGCCCATCACCTCGCTGGTCAGCGTCGGCATGATGATGCGCAGCGCCTGCGGAAGCAGGACGGTGCGATACAGCTCCAGTTCGGTCATGCCCAGTGCCTTGGCTGCCGATCGCTGACCGTAGGGCAACGCTTCGATCCCCGCCTTGACCTGCTCTGCCACGCGAGCACCGGTGTAGAGCGAAAGCGCGATCAACGCGGGAAAAAAGGCTCCCCAGGGCGGCACCATCTTCTTCATCGCATTGCCGAGGTCGGGCGGCAGCAGTTCCGGCAGCACGAAGTACCAGAGGAACATCTGGACGATGATGGGAATGTTGCGGAAAACCTCGACGTAGAGCCGCGCGGCCAGCGCGATCGCCCGGTTGGAGGAGGTCCGGCCACAGCCGACCAGCACCCCCAGGACGAAGGCTACGCACCAGCCCGCCAGCGCCAGGGCGACCGTCCAGCCCAAGCCATTGAGCAGCCAGGCGAGGTACAGCTCCTCGCCGTCCTGGACTGTCTCGAAAAGAACGTCGAACACATCGAGCTCCGGTCAGTTTCAGATGGTGTTTCTTCAGTCGATCCGGTCGCTGGGGGCCTTGATTCGCTCCTTCAGCTTCTCCGTCATCGGAAAGGCAAGGCTCACGTTGCGCGGCGGGATCGGCGACTCAAACCACTTCTTGTAGAGCTTGTCGTACTCGCCGCTCTTCATGAGGTTGCCGATCACGCCGTCGACGAGGGCCTTGAACGCCGGATCGTCCTTGCGCAGCATCAAGCCGTAGTAGATATTGTCGAAGCCGCCGGGCATGAGGGCAAACGACGCCGAGTTGCGCGAGTTCGCCTTCTCCCCCGCCAGCAGGATGTCGTCCTCGAGCCAGGCGACGGCACGGTTGCTGTCGAGCGTGAGCATCGATTCGCCATGGTCCTTGGCCGCGATCGTCATCAGCGCCATCTTCTGCTCTTCATTGAACTTGCGTGCGAAGCCGACGGCGTTGGAGCCTTGCGTGACCACGATGGTCTTGCCCTTGAGGTCCGCCGAACTCTTCACACCGGAGTCCACACGCACCAGCCAGAGCGGCTGGCTGACGAATGTGGCCACGGAGAAGGCGACCTGCTTTTGCCGCGCGGCGTTGTTCGCGGTGCCGCCGCACTCGACGTCGACGGTGCCGTTGACGACCAGCGGAATGCGGTTCGACGAGTTGACGGCCACCTGCTTGACTTCGAGCTTGGGCATGTTCAGCTGCTGCTTCACCTTGTCGACAACGGCTGCGCACAGGTCCATCGAAATGCCGACGGGCTTCTGCTGACTGTCCAGGAACGAGAACGGCACGGACGACTCGCGGTAGCCGAGCGTGATCGCCCCGGTTTCCTTGATCTTCTGCAGCGTATCTCCGCCGGTCTGGGCGAAGGTGGGCATGTTCGCGGCCAGCAGGCATGCGGCTGCGATGGTGAGAAACGACGACTTCGGGTTCATGAAGATTCTCCTGCGGTCAATAAGAAAAACGGATGGCAATCAGTCGACCTGGCTCGCTGCGCTCGGGTGGGCACCGCGGCTCAGGCGCTGCTGGATCAGCGATACGACCTGGTCGACGTCTTCGGAGGTATTGAAGAGTCCGAAGGAGATGCGGATGCCACCGCGCTCAGGCGATACGCGAACCTGGTTCTGCGTGAAGTAGTCCAGCCATTCGGCGACCGGCAGATCCAGCACGTAGATGTGGGCACGGCTGGCACGGGTGCGTGGACCGACGAGGCGCACATCGAGCTTCTCGAGCTGTGCGATCAAGCGATCGCCCAGCTCGAGCACATGCGCTTCGATGCGCTCGACACCGGTCTTTCGGATGAGGCTGATCGAGCTCGACAAGGCATGCAGATCGGGAAGGTTGTAGTTGCCGAACTCGAAACGCCCGGCATCCTTGCGCGGCGCCAGATCGTCGGGCCGCGCGATGTAGTCCTCGGGGGGATTCGCCAGGCTGCTCATCGCAAGGTAGGCCGGTTGCAACTCATCCAGGCCGGCCTTCACGTAGAGGATGCCCAGGCCCTGGGGCACGAGCAAACCCTTGTGGCAGCCAGCGGCCAGCACGGACACGCCCAGCTTCCTGACGTCGACCGGAAGCACGCCGACGGACTGCATCACGTCGACGACCAGGTAGATGCCCTTCTGTGCACACAGGCGGCCGATGCTGGCGATGTCGTGCCGCTGGCCCGCATGGAAGGTCACGTGCGACAACGAGATGACCTTGGTCCTGGCGTCGATGAAGGTCTCGAAGGTCTCCGCGGTCGCGATTTCATCGTCTGCCACCTTCACGAAGCGCACCTGCACGCCCTTGCGCTTCAGGTTGAGCCAGGCATAGGCATTGTTCGGATGGTCGCCCTCGAGCATCAGGACGGTGTCTCCGCTTGCGAGCGGAACGGCATTGGCGGCGATATTGAGGCCCTCGGAGGTGTTCTTCGTGAAGGCGATCTCGCTGGGGGATGCATTCAGCAGCGCCGCGACGTCTTCCCGGGCGCGCTCGACGCGGCGCATCCACACAGGCTTGGGGCCGGCCATTTCGTTGCCTTCCGCGAGAAATTCGGAAAGCGCCTGGCGCACGCAGGTCGCCATGGGTGTCTGGTGCGCGGAGTCCAGGTAGAGCATCCGCTTGGTGACCGGAAATTCCTGGCGGATGGAATCAATTTCGAGAAGGGCGGACATGGTTTCCTCAGTTCATCAATCATTGCCCCGATGTGGGGCGGCGGGTGCACGGAACGCATGACCACCGTGTGACGTGAATCGATGCGACGGTGTCATCCTAGGAGTGCCTGTGAGTCGCCACGTCTCGATATTCGGCCATATCGAAGGTCGAATTTCCAAGGGAAAGTACAGGCAGATCGCTCCGGAAGTTGCGTCCGAATTTCGAGACAAAATTTCGCCACAAGCAGCATCGAACAGGCTCTTTCATACGCTGCTCGCAGGGTTTTGGAGCGCTGAACGAAGGTGCTCGACCCCAAGACCGCGCCCTCGCAGGAGTCAACGCCTCGCACCATGCCGGGGCGAAGTCCGAACGGGAATCGGCCCTTGAATTTTTTGCGTTGCACTTTTCGGACGCGCGTCCGACCCGGGCGCCGCGCGGGCGAACACGATGAAAGAGGCACCTTGCGAGAGCGTGCTCATCGGGCTGCTGCGTATCGAAATCTGAACACACCCAGTCGGCGCGCAGACATACCATCCGCCGCGCTCTGCAACTGCAGGGCTCCGTGGACAGGCTGGCTGCTCACCATCCGCCGCGAGGAAAACGTACGTCGCCGCGCAGTCCCGGCGATTGAACCTTGAGGAACCTCGACCCCATGAAAACCAAAGCCGCCGTCGCCTGGAAATCCGGAGCCCCGCTCACCATCGAAACCGTGGACCTCGAAGGCCCGAAGTTCGGCGAAGTGCTGGTCGAGATCAAGGCCACCGGCATCTGCCACACCGACTACTACACCCTCTCGGGCGCCGACCCCGAAGGCATCTTCCCCGCGATCCTCGGCCATGAAGGCGCGGGCATCGTGGTCGACGTCGGCCCCGGCGTCACCACGCTCAAGAAGGGTGACCACGTCATTCCGCTGTACACGCCCGAATGCCGCCAGTGCAAGTTCTGCCTGAGCCGCAAGACGAATCTGTGCCAGCTGATCCGTGGCACGCAGGGCAAGGGCCTGATGCCCGATGCCACCTCGCGCTTCAGCCTCGACGGCAAGCCGATCTTTCACTACATGGGCACGTCGACCTTCAGCAACTACACGGTCGCCCCTGAAATCTCGCTCGCCAAGATCCGCGAAGACGCCCCCTTCGACAAGGTCTGCTACATCGGCTGCGGCGTCACCACGGGCATCGGCGCGGTGATCTTCACGGCCAAGGTGGAAGCCGGCGCCAACGTGGTGGTGTTCGGCCTCGGCGGCATCGGGCTGAACGTGATCCAGGGCGCCAAGATGGTGGGTGCCGACAAGATCATCGGCGTGGACCTGAACCCCGAGCGCGAAGCCATGGCCCGCAAGTTCGGCATGACGCACTTCATCAACCCCAAGGACACCGAGAACGTCGTCGATGCCATCGTGCAGCTGACCGATGGCGGCGCCGACTACAGCTTCGAGTGCATCGGCAACACCAAGGTGATGCGCCAGGCGCTCGAATGCACTCACAAGGGCTGGGGCCGCAGCATCATCATCGGCGTGGCCGAAGCGGGCGCCGAGATCAGCACGCGGCCGTTCCAGCTGGTCACCGGCCGCAAGTGGGAAGGCTCGGCCTTCGGCGGCGCACGCGGGCGCACCGACGTGCCGAAGATCGTCGACTGGTACATGGAAGGCAAGATCAACATCGACGACCTGATCACGCACACCATGCCGCTGGAGGACATCAACAAGGGCTTCGACCTGATGAAGCGCGGCGAGTCGATTCGCGGCGTGGTCCTGTACTGAGCGATGAGCTTCAGGGTTGTTTCAGAACACGCGTGCTATGGCGGCATGCAACGTTTCTACGAGCATGCGTCGCGGGTCATCGGTCTGCCTATGCGCTTCTCGATCTATTTACCGAAAGCCTGTGCAATTCAGAAGGTTCCCGCTCTGGTCTATCTGGCAGGCTTGACCTGTACCGAAGAGACGTTCCCGATCAAAGGAGGAGCCCAGCGCTTGGCATCCGAGCTGGGCATTGCGCTAATCGCACCGGACACCAGCCCGCGAGGCGCAGGCTTCGAGGACGAGTCGGACAGCTGGGACTTCGGTGTCGGCGCCGGCTTCTACCTCGATGCCACGCAGGCGCCATGGTCTAAGCACTGGCGCATGGAAAGCTACCTCATGGAGGAACTGCTTCCTGCCATCTGCGAGAGCTTGCCGATCGTGAGCGATCGAATCGGCATCTTCGGCCACTCGATGGGCGGACACGGTGCGCTGACGCTCGCCCTGCGCCATCCGGGACGCTTCAGGTCGGTCTCGGCTTTTTCGCCGATCTGTGCGCCGACCGAAGCGCCGTGGGGCAAGAAAGCATTTGGCGGCTATCTCGGCATCGACTCTCAAGCCTGGATTACGCACGACGCAACGCAGCTGATGGCAATGCAGACAGAAGCACCATGGCCGGAAGGCGTCCTCATCGATCAAGGCCTTCTGGACAAATTTCTTGTCGAGCAGTTGCATCCACACCGCTTCGAAGCGGCATGTGCCAAGGCGGGCCAGCCACTGACGTTGCGCTGGCATGTGGGTTACGACCACGGCTATTTTTTCATCCAGACCTTCATGGCCGATCACCTTCGCCATCACCACCGCATCCTCAGTTCCAGCCGGAGCTGAATGCTTTAACCCCTCCCAAGGAGACAACCGTGCCCAAACTTTACGACTGCGACATTTCCGGCAGCTGCTACAAGATTCGTCTGTTCCTGAACATCCTGGGGGTCGCGTACGACGCCGTTGCCGTGGACTTCGTCAACAAGGAGCACAAGACCTCGCCCTACCTGGCGCTCAACCCGTTCGGCGAGATCCCGATCTTCGAAGACGGCGAGTTGCGCCTGCGCGATGCACAGGCCATCCTGGTCTACGTCGCGGGCAAGTACGACAAGACGCGTCAATGGTTTCCGGAGGACGCAACTTCGCAAGGAAAGATCGCCCAATGGCTGTCGACGGGCGGCGGCGAAGTGATGAACGCCGCGGCTGCGCGCCTGGTCAAGGTGCTGAGCTATCCGTTGGATCTTGAGAAGCTCCATGCCGGTGCCAACCGGGTGTTCAAGATCATGGATGACCATCTGGCGCATCGCCAGTTCCTTGAGCTCGATCGCCCCACCATTGCCGACATCGCATGCTTTCCCTATACCGCGCTTGCCGGCGAAGGTGGTATCGACCTGAGCGCGTACAAGAATGTGTTGGCGTGGATCGAGCGCATCAAGCGCCTGCCCGGATTCATTCCGATGCCAGGAATACCTGTCGCGGCCTGACGTAGAGCAGCGGGGGCGTGCGCTCCCCCGCTCCAATGATTTTCTCGGCGATGACAGGTCTTGAAGACACGTCTTTTATGCATCGAATTTCGGACGCTTCAATTTGACCGGCAAGAGGGCGAGTTACAGCACGCCTTTTTCAACGGAGCACCTCGAAAGCGCCCGAAATCCGGACGGCTCAAGTTGCATTGCGCATGACCATTGCTTCGCTCTCTCAGGATAAAAGTTCCATCAACCCACGAGGTGCCCCATGATTTCTAAAGTCCTCCAAACTGCAGCACTTTCGTTGAGCGTTCTTCTCTCAAGCGCTCCAGCGCTGGCGCAACAGGCAATACCGCAGCCGAACGTCGTGGTGATCGCCACGGGCGGCACGATTGCGCAAACCGACTCAAAGGAAGCGAAACTTCTTGTCGATCAACTCATCGATGCGGTTCCCCAGATCCGCTCGGTTGCCAAGGTCTCGGCAGAGCAGCTCTTCCAGGTCTCGAGTCCGGACATCACCGTCGAGAACTGGTTGACCCTGGCCAAGCGCATCAATCAGCTCCTGGCCCGCGACGACGTACAGGGTGTTGTTGTCACGCATGGCACCGACACCATGGAAGAGACGGCATATTTCCTCGATCTTGTTGTGAAGAGCAGCAAACCCGTGGTTCTCGTGGGTTCGATGCGCGGCTCGAAAAGTCCGGGTGCAGACGGACCGGCGAACCTGCTCAACGCAGTGATCGTCGCCAGCAGCGCAGACGCAAAGGCAAAGGGCGTACTGGTTACCTTGAACGACCGCATCCTTGCCGCGCGGGACGTGACCAAGACGAACACCTTCACCCTGGACACATTCGCCAGCCCCGATTTCGGATCGCTGGGATACATCCAGGCAGGCCGTGCCAGGTTCTATCGCGAGCCGATTCGCAAACACACGATCGGCACTGAATTCGATGTTGCCGCGCTGAGCTCGCTGCCCAAGGTGTCCATCGTGTACAGCTTTGTCGGTGTAGAGCCGCCTTCGCTGACGGACACGGTGAATGCCAAGGTCAAGGGCGTCGTCTATGCCGGCACCGGCAACGGCAGCGTGCCGAAGGCGATGCAACCTGCGGCGCTCGGCCTGGTCAAAGCAGGCATACCGTTTGTGCGAGCTGCACGAGTCAACGGCGGTATCGTTGAGCGTAACGGCGAGCACAACGATGATCAGATGGGATTCGTGACGGCTGACTCGCTCAATCCGCAGAAGGCGCGGATCCTGTTGATGCTTGCGCTCACTAAGACGACCGACGCACAAGTAATTCAACGAATATTCGAAACGTACTGAGCAAGTTGAACAGGGTGAGGCGCGAGAGGCCTACTGTTCGTTCTAGGTCAACGGACATATCCCTTGCGGTGCGCTTACAGGCAACCCTGGCACCACCAACATCTCCGAGGTGAAGTTCAACTTGCGGTATTCGGGACAGTATGCGGACGAGGAGTCGGGGTTCAACGCGGAACGAAGTCGGAAAGCAGATGCCCCGCTTGATAGAGCAGCTCAAACTCACTGTCATCAATCGAACGCTCGATCAGATCGAAGTGAGATAGCGTGCCAACGAGCACCCGGTCGGAGTCAACAAGCGGAACGGCGTGATAGCTGACAACGACACCCTGATACGGGAGCCCGTCAAGTCGGGCATCGGTTGCGGAGTTGTTGGTCCTGAACAACCCGTCACGAACGACGAACTGGCAAAAGCTCGCGTCCATAGGCACCACCTCGAGGAAAGCCGGGCGAATCTCTCCCCGCTTGTCCACGAGCAGCACATTGCGAAGGTTGTCGCCGTCAATACGGTATACGCCGGAGAATCTATGAGGCACCCCGTCATTCAAATACGCGAGCGCCGCGCGCGCACCTCTGGCCTTAAGGACGGCAGCAAATGCATTGAAGTCGCGGGACTGGGACATGGGCCTCCCGGCGCTTTCACGCGAGTCGGGTGCTGGGCCGATAAATCTAGCACGATGCGGGGTGCACATGCATAGTTAAAGTACTCCCCTGCAGCAGGCTCGCTATTCAAGCTTGCCGAGAATTCAGACGTGCCGCGCGGTGCTTCGCCCGCGGTGGTTTGCTCCTCGGTCTGATGCGTTCGCCGAGCTTGATGTACAGCTCGACCGCTCGAATTTTGTCTTCATATGAAGACACGAACTACCTTCTGGTAGTCCAAGTTTTCGTCCGAACCCCCAGCTGGTCAAGATTGCATCGGCACTAACACCGTGGGTTCTTGGCGGGCGTCGTCCGGCCTATTTGGTCCGCGCGAGCAACTAGGACGGCATGTGCGCCGGTTCGGCCGCAGCCCCGGAGGAGCCCGGTTAGTCTTCAGGCCGAACTGGCATTCCGGTCGTGGCGCGCGATATCGTTCCGGATTCACGCACGCAGAGCAGAACCAACACCAAGCCCGTCATCAGTGCCGCCAGCCCCAAATGCGGAATGATTGCAATACCTGCCTGTTTGGCGGCCCAGCCCGCCAGCGCCGGCGCCAGTGCTCCGCCGAGGATTTCCCCCATGCCCACCACGACTCCGGTAGCAGAGGTTGCCAGCGTGGCAGGCACCGCAGCGCTGGTCAGCGGGCCGAGTGTGATGGCGATGGCGCCCGAGGTCGACCCGAGCGCGATGAATAGCAGCAGGAACAGAATCACGGGCTGAGGACTGGTGACCGTGAACACTCCCAATGCGACAACGCCGACGACCAGTGCAGCGATCAGTGCCGGCTTGCGGCCCGCGCGGTCCGAGAATGCAGGGACCACCACCATTCCGACAAGGCTACCAAGGCCCTGGCCTGCCATCACCATGCCCATGGTTTCAAGCGGCAGTCCGAGGTGGTCGGTTAGATAGCTGGGCAGGAAAGTTGCGAGAGTGATCAGGCCACCCAGGTAGCACACCATGCACAGCCCGGCCACCAGCACTGCGGGATAGCGCAGTGCAGCACGCGCGCCGGGTGGGCGCGCGCTGAAGCCGCGTTCGACAGCAGGCCTTGTGGCCGGGGCGTCTTTGCGCAGCACCCGCGCCATCAGCAGCGCCAGCGCCAGGCCTGGAATCCCGACCGCCGCGAACACCCAGTGCCAACTCGGCAGCACTTTCAGAAGACCAATCGCGATCAGGGGGCCTAGTCCCAGGCCCACTAATGGCTGGGCCATTTGCTGAATGCCCACGTTCAGGCCGACGCGTGAGGGATTGGAGGCGGCTACGGTAGCCACGACCGAAGCGGGCGTGTACGCGCCTTCTGCCAGCCCCATCAGCGCGCGGACCAGCAGCAGGCTCAACAGCCCAACGGCCAAGCCGCTCGTCGCGACCAGCAGGGAAAACGCTAGCAGCGCCGGCACCAGAACGTTCTTGCGGCCCACGCGGTCGGCTAGACCGCCCGAGAACAGTGCCGCAGTGCCCCAAGCCAGCGCGAGCGAGGCCGATATCAGGCCCATGTCCTGGTAGTCCAGCCCCAGATCCTTCTGCATTACGGGGAACAGTGGATTGATGATGAAGCGGTCCAGACCGACTAGCCCATAGCCGATGGTCAGCAGTCCTATGGCCTTAAATTCGTAGCGCGTGTCCCACGGGGCGACATGGTCGCCGGCAGCGTCTTTCGTCTGGGTGGCTGTGCAGGGAGTCATAGGCGTGCGGGTGGAAGTTGGATGTAGAAGGTTGGACAATCGCCACGCCAGAGTGTCGATAGCGGGGGGGCGAAAGCTTGGGCGACATCGCTTGCGCCGCAGACGCAAGCGTGCCGGGGCGTCAGGCAATAGAGACGTCCCCGGCGGGCTGATCTGGGCTTGTCGCGGCCTGGGCAAGATGGTTCAGCCCGTGGGGCATAAGCAGCACCGGCTTGACCGTGCGACCCGAAATCGCGTCGTCCCAGGCACGCGCGATATCAGCGAATGGATAGGTCTGGATCAGGCGATCGAAGGGAAAGCGCCCCTGCCGCCAGTACTCCACCAGCATCGGGATGAAGGTTTGCGGATTGGCCGAACCGCCGATGATTCCCTGCAGCTTGCGGCCACCGGCGAGTAGATGCGCGACATCAACCGACCATTCTCCGCGGGGTGCAACGGCGATGCCGCAACTGCCTTGCGCACCCAGGCAGGAGAGCGCGGAGGCGTACACGCTGGGGTGATCAGCGGTGACGAAGGAGAAATCAAAGCCGTCGGGCAGGATCGTCCGCAACGCCTCGTCCATCCCATCGCCCGACGGTACGCCGTCGGTCGCTCCCAGCTCTTGGGCCAGTGCCAAGCGCCGCGCGTTCAGGTCTACCGCGACAACTCGCGCCGCGCCTGCAATGCATGCGCCCATGACGGCCGCTAGACCCACGCCGCCAGTGCCGAAAATCACCACCGATTGCCCTGGGCGCACCTTGAAGGCCTCGATAATCGAGCCGGCGCCGGTGATCATGCCGCAGGCCAGCGGACCAAGCAGATGCAGCGGAACGTCCTTGGGCACAGGAACTGCCGTACGCGCTGCGGCCACGGCGTAGGTGCCGAAAGAAGACTGCCCGAAGAACGAGCCGGCCAGGCGGGCGCCGTTTTGCGACAGCGGCGAACTGCCATCCAGGCGCTGTCCGCCGAAGCCCGCCTGCATGGCATGGCGGCAGTAAGTCGGGCGCGCCGCGCGGCAACTCGGGCAGGCCCCGCACGAGCCGCCGGACAGAACCACATGGTCGCCCACGCGCAAGGTGGTCACGTCGGCACCGATGGCTTCCACCACGCCCGCGCCTTCATGACCGAGCACGATCGGCTTAGGCACGATGCGGCCGATGCCATGTCCGGCGTGGCTGTGGATGTCGGTGTGACAGATGCCAGTGGCGACGATGCGGACAAGCACCTCGTCGCCACGTGGTGGCTCTAACTCGATCTCCTCCAGTTCAGGTACCTGAGTGTTGGGGCGCGATACGGCGGCGGTGATGTGCATAGTGTGCTCCTTCGGCGAGGTCGGCAATGCAATGGCATCGGCCACTCAGGCCATGTGGACACCGCCATTGATGGCGAGGGTGGCACCGGTGACGAAGTCGGTCTGCGCCGAGGCTACGTATGCCACGCTTGCGCTAACTTCCTCCGGCGTCGCCAGGCGGCCGAGCAGGGTGAGCGAAGCGATTTCTTTCCGGATCTCCGTGTTTGTGTTGCTGAAGAACTCAGGCGTGCCCACCGGCCCCGGCGCGACCACGTTGACGGTGAGGCCGGCAGGTGCCAGCTCGAACGCGGCCTGCCGCGCCAGTCCCAGCAGCGCCGCTTTGGCGGCGCAATAGGCAATGTCGACACCGCTGCCGGCCACGGCGCCGGCCGTGGAGCCCAGCAAGATCACGCGCGCGTGCGCTAGCGGTCTGGCCAGCCGCTGCCGCGCAAAGGTCTGCAGGCAGCAGAATGTCCCGGTGAGGTTCAGCGCGAGAGTGCGGTCCCAGGTCGTGCGGGTCAGGGTGACAAGGTCGGCGCGCTGCCCCAAATGCACCTGCGGGCCGCCCGAGGCAACCACCAGCACGCGGGCTGGATCTTGCGCCTCGATGCGCTCGAATGTGGAACTGACGGAATCCGGGTCCGTCACATCGAGCGTTTCCAGCGTGTGTCCCCGGCCATCCATCGTTGAGAGCACTTCTCGCGCACGCGCCTCATTGAAGTCGGCCACCACGACCTGATGGCCCTGCGTTGCCAGTGTGCGGCAGACGGCACTGCCGATCCCGCCGGCGCCACCGATGACGATGGCACGCCCTGTTATTTGTTGCATCGCGTTGTCTCCTGTCGCCGCCTTGTGTGTGGGACGCCATCCGTCAGGCGTCACGGCGATGCGGCAGTATTTGACTGAGCGGCTGCTCGGGCAATCGGCTACGCCTAAGATCAACTATTTGCGAGAGAAATAATTGGTACGCCAGAGGGCGCCTTCACGCTTTGTCACTGCGAAAACAGGCGTACCACCAATGCGCGCAGCCACTGCACAGCAGGGTCGAGGTGAAAACAGGGGTGCCAGAAAACGCTCAAGGGAAAGGCTTCGATGTTGATCGGCGGCTCAACCACGCGCAGTTGCTCGATACGCACGGCGTAGTCGGCCACCGTGCGCGGAACGGTCACGATCAGGTCAGTGGCGGCGATGATCGAGGGCACGGCCATGAAGTGCTCCATCACCAGTTGCACGCGCCGCTCGCCGCCATGCGCCTTCAACTGCGCCTCGAACAACTCCTGGCTGATGCCGGTAGGCCGTACCACCACGTGTGACAGCGCCAGGAAGCGTGCCATGGACAACCGCGACGAGCGTACCTCGGGGTGGTCGGATCGCACGAGGCAGACCATGCGCTGCGAGCACAGCTTGTGGACGTGCAACGACGACTGTGCCAAGCCGGAGAACAGGCCCAGCGCAAGGTCACAGCGGCCTTCCTCCATGGCGCTTTCGACCTCGTCTATCGCGAATGTCTTGCACCGCAGGTTGCAGTGCGGCGCCATCTGGTGCAGGTGCACCATGAGCCGTGGCAGGAAATGCAGCTCCCCGACATCGACGGCAGCGATGACGAAGTCCCGGCGCGAGCTGGCTGGATCGAAGGTCGGCGGACTTAGCAGTCGCGCATTGAATGCGGACAACGCCTCAGAGGCTGCATCGGCCAACTCGGTACAGCGGCTGGTCGGGACCATGCCGGCGCGCGAACGCACGAACAGCGGGTCGTGCACGGCCTTGCGCAGACGCCCCAGCGCCAAGCTGGTGGCCGGCTGACTCAGTTGTAAGGCATCTGCGGCCTTCGAGACGCTGCGTGTGCGGTGCATGGCCACCAGTACACGTAGCAGGTTGAGGTCAAAGCGCAGATCCAGATCCTTCATTTGCATGCCAAATAGTAGATCTAATTAAAACTTTATTGATCAAATTTTTAGGATCGTCAATGCTTCGGTCCACGCAATGCCGTACGAGGCAGCGCGCAAAAAAAGCGAGCAAGGTTGCTCGCCATCAGGAGACATGACGATGAACATCCCAACCCACTCCATCGCAGCCTCGGCTGCCATTACGTCCGAGGACGTGAAGATCGCTGCCAAGGGCGGCTCCATCGATGCCTGTCTGGCCTCGCCATCGACAAGTAGCCCTAAGGTGCCAGGTGTTGTCGTGGTGACCTCCATCTTTGGCGTGGACCGCGACACGCGCAACACATGCGAGCGGCTGGCGCAGAACGGCTATGTCGCGCTGGCCCCCAACTTTTTCTGGCGCGACACCGACCCCATCGTGCTATCCGAGGCCGAGGTTCCCCGCGCTATCGGCCGCGTGATGCGGACCGATTTCGACACCTCGATGAACGATCTGCGGCTTGCCATCGACTATGTGCGCCGGCACCCAGCATGCAGCGGCAAAGTCGCGGTGCTGGGTTACTGCTTCGGCGGGCCGCACGCCTGGCGTGCAGCCTGCGATGGCTTGGAAGTGGAGGCGGTCGTGTCATTCCACGGAACCCATGTGTCCAAGTACCTTCAGCCGGGCGACCGGCCTGCGTGTCCGGTTGCCTTCCACTACGGCGAGCAGGATGACTTCGCACCGGCAGAGGAGTTAGCGAAGGTAGGGGCTGTGGCACGAGCCACTGGTAGTGCGTTTCATGTCCACCCGGGTGCCGGTCATGCCTACATGATGGAGAGCAATTCGCACTACCACGCTGCAGCAGCCCGCGCATCGTGGGAGGAAGCCATGCGCCTGCTTTCCCAACTGCGGGGATAGGCCCGGGCAGTGCATCCCGCACGGCGGTCGCGCAGATACGAGGCATGACCCCGTCGCCCGCCGATGGCCGAGCAGACCCCGCACGGGCCGTGCATCGTTGGCGCACAGCGGTCGCTTCGATAGCGATAGGCCTCGATACAGGCGAAGAGACACACAAGCGGACAGGACGAAGCCGCGCCACCGCAGTGGCGCGGAGAGGCGGCCGCCCGCCCGCATTTAGACATTGACAACCCAAGGAGAACGAATTCATGAACGCACAACTGGATCTGGAATCCGTGCGGCACACCCCGGCGGCCGAATTGGACTGCGGGCGTCTGGTAGAGGCCGAGCGTGTGCACCGCCGGGTGTACGTCGATCCCCAGATTTTCGAACTGGAGATGGACCGTATCTTCGGACGAGCGTGGATCTATGTCGGCCACGAGAGTCAAGTGCCCAACGCCGGCGACTACTTCACGACGCAGGTCGGACGTCAGCCCGTGGTCATGACGCGCCATCCGGACGGCAGCATCCACGTTTTGGAGAACCGCTGCCCCCACAAGGGCGCGATCGTGTGCCCCGAGCGCTCTGGCCACGCCAAGCGGCTTGTGTGCTGGTATCACGGCTGGAGCTTTGAACCCGATGGCTCGCTGGCGGGCGTGCCGGTCCGCGCGGGATACGACAGCACATGCTTCGACCCGGCGAACCGTGCCAATGGCATGAAACGGCTGCCCCGCGTTGAGAACTACAGGGGCTATGTATTTGCGTCGCTGGCGGCAGATGGCCCCGATTTTCAGTCGTGGGCGGGAGAGGGCATACGGGGATTCGACAGCGTTGTCGATCGAGCGCCAGAAGGGCAGATCGAGATCGTCGGCGATTGCTTCCGCACGGTGCAAAACAGCAACTGGAAGATCTTCATCGACAACATGAGTGATGGTCTGCACACCTCTTTCGTGCACCACCAGACCGCACGCGCGGCGAAGCGCACTCTGGAGAAGTACAAGATCGAGCACCCTGGCGGGCTGCAGGTGGCGACGCTGCTGGCCGGGGCGCCAGACCAGATGGCCAAGACCGACTTGGTCGCACATACGAACGGCCACTTCGATATGGCGGCCTTCGCCCCTGAACCGAAGGGCCCTGATGCGGAGAAGTACAAGAGTGACCTTATCGCCAAGCACGGCGAGGAGGGCACGCAACGCATCCTTTCGCAAAACTACCATAACGCCATGCTGTTCCCGACGGCGCTGATGCAGCCTTCGCTGCAGCAGCTGAGGGTGATCCGTCCGCTTGCCGTCGACCGGACTTTGCTCGAGATCTGGGTGTTCCGGCTCAAGGGTGCACCCGATAGCTTCACCAGCCGCGCCATCACGGCCGCCAACATCGGCAACTCACCGGCCAACATCGTCGCCGCCGACGACTTCGAGGCGTACTACCGAGTCCACGCCGGACTCAAGGGCCCCGCCTCGGACTGGGTGATCCTCAGCCGCGAGGCGAACCGAGACATCCCGATTGGGGGGAGCCTCAAAGGCGCGAACGGCAACTCGGAGGTCTGCATGCGCAACATGTATCAGGCCTGGAGCCAGTACATGTCCGCGCGCTGAGCCACGCATCACCCGCACCGCACAAGGGAAACACCACATGCAGACCACTGCAAAAAACCACCTTTGCTTCAGTCGCGGCGACGCCGAGGACTTCCTCTATCGCCAAGCCGAGTACATAGACACGCGTGACTACGAAGCCTGGATCAATCTGTTCATGCCGAATGCCACCTACTGGATCCCGGCGCGAGCGGGGGATACGGACCCCAAGACCCAACTGTCGTTCCTCTTCGATGACGTGCCAAGCATGGCGGCGCGCTGTGAACGCCTGCTTGACCATGGAACGGGTGGCCAGCAACCTATTACGCGCAGCAGCCACGTCATCGGCAATGTGCGCATCGTCGCCACCAATGATGACGGATCGGTTGTGGTGCGATCGCGCTTTCACGTCACGCAGTTCCGACGCGATGCGTTCAAGCACTACGTCGGCAGCTACACCCACCATCTGGCGCGGTGTGATGAGGGCGATTGGAAGATTCGCTCCCAGCGCGTGGATTTGATCGATAGCGATGGCATCCACGACGCGATTCTGCAGGTCTATCTCTAGCGCTCGCTGTGTCGCCGCATAGGCGCACTACCGGGTACGCCGGGGGTTATTTCGCGTCAACGTAGGCACCGCTACAAGGTGCGCAAACTAGGAGACAACATGATGAGAAGACTGCCGGCGGCGACTGCCGTAACGGCTTGGGTCACTTTGGCCTGTGCGCCCGTCCACGCGCTGGAGGGAGGCGTCTCGCCGTACCCTGTAGGCGCATCAGGCGCGTCCATCGCGTCCCTGCCACCAATCCCGGGGCTATTCGTGCAGGAGCAGTTCAGTTATCGGGCATCGAATGGGCTTTACGACAACAACGGCAACAAGCTGCCAGTGCCGTTTCAGTCGTCATCGTTCGCTGCCACCACGCGCCTTGTCGCTGCGTACCCTGTAACTTGGCTTGGAGCCAACGTCTATTCGCAGGTCGTGCTGCCCGCCGTGACTTTACACCTGGATGCTGCTGGCAGCAGCGGCCGCTACAACGGCTTGTCGAATGTCACGCTCTCGCCTGCGATTCTGCAATGGTCCCTGAGCCCCAATCTTGCCGCAATCGCCGGACTGGACGTCGCAATGGCTAATGGGTCTTACAGCGCCTCCCGTCCCAGCGTAGCAGTTGGCTACACGTCGGTGCAGCCCGTGCTCGCGCTGCGCTACAACGAGCCCAATGGGCCCGACGTGGGTCTACTCACTCGCTTCATGTTCAACCGCACGAACGGCGACACAGGGTATCGCTCCGGAAATGCCGTTGCGGCCGATTTCAGCGCAGGCTGGAACTTTGGCAAGTGGAAGCTCGGTGTCGTCGGCGGCTACTTGAACCAGTACGAAGACGACAAGCGACAGGGCGTTGTCATAAGGGACAACCGCAGCCGAAGCTTTGGCATCGGACCTTCCATCGTCTACGACGCGGGCCCTCTGAGCATCAATATCAACTACCAGCACGGCATCTATGCAGCCAATACTTCCAAAAGCCACGCGCTGTGGCTGAACTTCTCGCTCCCTCTGTGGGTTGGCCAGCGCGCTGCGCCCTAGACCATTGGGAACCGTCAGAGAGTGCCAAGGTGCAATACGCTGAAAACAATGCAATGACAATGAGAGAGACACTTGCCGCGCAGAGCGAGCGGCTCGGCCCCGAAGCGATTGCGCAGGTTCATCGCCTGTACCTACCCGAGCAGCAGCGCCTCGCCGCCGAGCTCGTCCCCTCGGCACTCGATGTGCCGTATGGGCCGCATCCCCGCCACCGGCTCGACCTGTACAGCGGCAGCGGTGGCCATGCCTTGGCTCCCATCCTAGTGTGGGTGCATGGCGGCGGCTTTATGCGTGGGGACAAACGTTCGACCGAGCATCCCTTCGAGGCGCACGCAGGTCGTTTCGCGGCGCGACACAACTTTCTCGGCGTGGTGATGAACTACCGTCTCGCGCCTCAGGATGGTTGGCCAGCCGGCGGCGAGGATGTGGGGCACGTTGTCGATTGGCTGCGCGACAACGCTGCAAGCCATGGCGGTG
The DNA here is from genome assembly GCF_049913215.1 of Variovorax sp. R-27. Lineage (NCBI taxonomy): Bacteria > Pseudomonadati > Pseudomonadota > Betaproteobacteria > Burkholderiales > Comamonadaceae > Variovorax > Variovorax sp. R-27. The sequence continues at coordinate 6,665,884 of NZ_CP183984.1, read as the reverse complement.
ATCCGGACCGAATCGTTCTGGTGGGCACCTCGGCAGGTGCCACGCACGTCGCGACGCATCTGCATCTGCGTTCACAGACGCCATCGGTCCGGGGCGCTGTGCTGCTTTCTGGTCTCTATGGGCTGACACCTTCGGATGGCGAGCGCGACGCTGCCTACTACGGTCGCGATCCACAGGAGTACGTACGGCGGGTTCCAGCGCTCGGTATCGTGCAGACGAGCACGCCGCTGCTGCTATGCTGTGCCGAATTCGATCCGCCGCGTTTCCAGACCGAGTTCCTGGGTCTGATGCAGCGTCGACTTGATCACCACGGCCGCGCGCCACGCGCCTGGATCGCCAGCGGCCACAACCACTACTCGCTGGCCTACCACTTGGGAACACAGGACCATCGCTTAGCCGACGAGATCCTGGACTTTGCGCGCAGCTGCTGTGTGTGATTGTGTTGCGCCGACGGTGTAGGGGGGCGTGGACGGTCCCGGCGGGCCAGACCCCTACAAGGTGGCGATGGTTAGCGGACCGTTCAGGAGCAGATGGTGCAGTAGTCGCTACTGCGACTCCGTGGAACCGTTGACGTCCCGAAGCCGCGCATTCACGCTCAAGCTCGCCAGCGTAAAAATTCTGCGCACCAGAAGAGGCAGGTCTGACTTAACGTCATAGCCTGGGGGCGGCGGCGCAGTGGATTGCGCGTCTTTCAGGGCGCTTGTTCCCCCCGGGGCCTCAGGCCAGCTTGCGCGAGGTGAACTTCCTCGCTCCCTCCGAATAGGCCCCCGACGCAAAGTTGGCCGCGTGCCCGCGCCGGGCCGCGGCGCATGCCTTGGCGAACAGCTCGTCGCCCATCTCTTTCCACCATGCCTTGGTGATCTCCACCGAGGTGGGCGACCAACCTGCGATAAGCGTGCAGATCTCGGCCACGCGCTCGTCGAGGCGCTCGTCCTCCACCACCTCGTGCACCAGTCCGAGGTCGAGCGCCGGGCCGGCGGGGACGATCTCGGCCAGCAGCACCAGGCGCTTCATTGCGGCCTCGCCAATGATCGGCTGCAGCAGCGCACTGCCGACGATGGCTGCCGAGCCGACCTTGAACTCGGTCATGCCGAAGCGCGCCTGCGTCGAGGCGATGCGCAGGTCCGACATCAGCGCGATTTGCAGTCCTGCGCCGGCCGCGACGCCGTTGATGCGCGCCACCACGGGCTTGCGCAATGCGCGGAACACTTCGTACATAGCCTGGGTCTCTTTTGCCTCGTGCTCGACCCTGGCGCCATTGCTGGCGCGCAGTTCCATCACACGCTGGGCCGTCTGCGAGACGCCATCGAATCCCAACCCGGCGCGCGCCTGCCTGGCAGGCGCGCGAGGGCAGGGGAGTGCCTGACGGTGGATAGCGTGCTGTGGCGGCAGGCGTTGTCACTCGCCCGCCTGGCTCCCACCCCTGAAACCTGAATACGGGCGCTCCGCGCCCTTTGCCCCAGACCGCCATTCGGCGGATTCCCACCATCTGAAGTTTGAGGAGACCCCACGTTGCATCGCCCACCCTTGACCGTGCTCTGCGCGGCTGTTTCGGCCTTATTGCCAGCACTCACCTTCGCGCAGTCCAGCGTCACCCTCTACGGACTGATCGATGTAGGTGTGCGCTACCAGCGCAACAAGGATGCCTCCCTTACCACTGTGGGCGACGGCGCTTTTACCGGTAGCCGTTGGGGTATACGCGGCACAGAGGATTTGGGCGGTGGTCTGAAGACCATCTTTTCGCTGGAAAGCGGCTTCGACCTCTCCACTGGTGTACTGCAGCAGGCCAATGCTAGTCCCACCGACGGCTCCGCTGCAGCGCCCGCCGGTCGCGCCTTCGGGCGCGAGGCCTATGTGGGCCTGGAATCGTCGCAGCTGGGCCAGGTGACACTGGGGCGTCAGTACACGCTGGCGCACGCGCTCTCCAATCGCTTCCAGCCCCTGCCCAACCCCAATCTGGGAGCCGTCAACATGTTCAGCGGCCACCAGGTCACGCGCCAGGACAACATGGTGCGTTACACAAAGAACTTCGGCTCGGTCGGCCTCCATGCGGCGTACACCTTCAGCGAGGGCAACGGACGTGGCCGTGCACTGGGTGTCAGCTACAGCGCAGCGCCGTTGGAACTGGTGGCCTTCTACCAGGAAGTCAACAACGCGGCCGGCACAAGCACGCGCCGCCTCTCCGGCGCAGGCGGCAGCTATGCCATCGGCCAGAGCGCAAAGCTATTCCTCGGCTACATGAAGCGCGACGACAAGGGCGCCAGCACGCAGGAGAACGACATCGTGAACCTCGGCTTCAACTACACCGTGCCGTCGATGCCGTCGATGCCGTCGATGCCGTCGATGCCGTCGATGCCGTTGGTGCTAACGGTGAGCTATGGGCAGGACCGTCAGACCCAGGTCAATCCGGGCACCAAAAAGACGGCTTACGTGGCAGCGAGCTATCTGTTGTCCAAACGCACAGACATCTATGCAGAACTCGACCACAACCGGCTGAGCGGCAAATACCCGCAGCCCAGTTTCATGACGACGCGCAGCGCGACCGTCGGCACCACCATCGGCTTGCGGCATCGGTTCTGACCCTCTTGACGTCACGACAGTTGCACGGCCATAATAACAAATATCGGAACACTGTGCCGATTATAGGAACAAAAAATGTCCACCAATCAATCTCTGTCGCGCGGTTTGGCGCTGCTCGACAGCATCAACGACAGTGCCCAGCCGCTGGGAATTCGTGAGATTGGGCGTCTGCTCGATATCAGCCCTTCTATTGCGCAGCGCCTGGCCAATACGCTCGTGGAGGCCGGCTATCTGCAACAGGTTGTGGAAACGCGCAAATATCGATTGGGCGTGCGTGCGCTTGCCCTGGGGGGGGCAATGGTGCGCAGCGACGCGCTGTACGTGAGCGCCTCGCAGGAGTTGGGCTTTCTGGCCGAGCACCACCAGCTCAATGGCTATTTGGGCGTGGTTCAGCAGGACGCCGTGGTCTACCTGCACACGGTGCAAAGCCACGGTGCCATTGCGATCCGTGCCGAGGCGGGGCAGCGTGTGTCCCCGCACGCTACAGCCATGGGCAAGGCCCTGCTGGCCGAACTGCAGGCTGAGCGCGCTGCTGCCATTCTGGGGTCGGCGCCGTATCTGGCCCGTACCGAACACACGCTAACCAGTCTGCCCGCGCTGCAGAAGGAGCTTGAGGGTGTGCGCAAGCGCGGCTACGCCATTGCCGACGAGGAAAACAACCTCGGCGTGGTCTCCATTGGAGCGCCCGTGCGCAACAAGGATGGCTTGGTCGTGGCTGCCATCAGTGTTGCCTTCCTGAAGGCTCAGCGTGGTCCGAAGGAATGGCCCGAAATCGCTGAACTGGTGCTGCGTGCGAGCCAGCGCTGCTCAGCCTCGTTGGGCTATGCGACCGAATCATCTAACACCAATCAGACACCGGGCGTCGCTGCTGGCGCCGCCCTCAAGCCTTCCACACATTAAGGAAACAGCATGACCACCCTTTTGAACAAGCAACGCCTGGCCGACATCGCCAAGCGTCACGGTATTGACGCCTTCATCGCTACCTCGCCCGAAAACGTCACCTATGCCAGCGGCTATTGGGCACTTTCTCAGTGGATTCGACGCGGGCCGCAGGTGCACGTGCTGCTGCCAGTCCAGAACCTCGAAGCCGCACGCATCATCGCCCCGAGTTCGCTCCTTGATCAGCTCGTGGATCAGGAAGACGTGTGGATCCGGAATGTCTCGCGCTATGGCTTTTTCCATGTGGACAAGTCCGCTGACCTGCCGCTGAGCGCTTCCGATACTCGCCTATTCGATTTGTTTGGCCAGCCAGACGAGAAGGATGCCATTGCTGCTCTGGTCAAGGCGCTACAGGCACAAGGACTGGAGAAATCGACTTTGGCCATTGACGAGCTGGGTTTGATGCCTGGCCACTGGGAGCGTCTGCAACAGGAGCTCCCGAATGCGAAGCTTGTTCCGGCCATGAGGCTCTTTCGCGAGATCCGCGCCGTCAAGACCCCGCAGGAGGTCGAACGACTGCGCCGGATTGCAACGATCACCGAAGAGTCCATTGACGCGGCGCTGAAGCTGGCGCGCCCTGGCGTTACCGAGATCGAGTTGGCCCGCGTCTTTCATGCAACCACCGTTGAAGGCGACGCTACGCCCGTGCTGGGTTGCGTTGGCTTTGGGGCGCGCTCTGCCATGCCCAATGTTTACCCCTCGGAGGCGAAGCTGAAGGCGGGTGACATCATTCGTTTCGATGCGGGCGGTCGCTACCGGCATTACCGCGCTGACATCGCGCGCATCGCGATTTTGGGTGAGCCTGACGCTAAGACCCGGATGTACCACAAGGCCCTGCACAACGGTGTGCTGGCTGCCTTCGACGCCATCCGGCCCGGCGTTCGTGCCTCGGCGGTCTTTGACATCGCGATGGAGGCCACGCGCAAGTCGGGCATCCCACACTACGCCCGAAGCCATGTGGGCCACGGCATCGGTCTGGACGGCTACGACATGCCTGACTTGATCCCTGGCAACGACCAGATCATCGAAGAAGGCATGGTCATGTGTGTGGAGACGCCGTACTACGAATTCGGCTGGTGTGGTCTGCAGGTCGAGAACACCGTGGTCGTCCGCAAGGACGGTGTTGAACTGCTCCACCGAGAAGACGGTGCGCTGAAGGTACTTGCATGAGCGCACCTATTGCACTCAAGTGCCTGCGATGCGGCACTCTCTATGCAACCGACCATCAAGGCTCCGGTTGCACCAAATGCACAGGCGCCCTGGCCAGCAACCTGCGTGTGTGCTACGGGCCGGCCGACGTGGGTCGGTGGAATTTCCGCAAGGCTGACACAGCTTTGCGCGGAATGCAGCGATTTGGCGACATGCTGCCGGTTCAGTCGGAGCACTGGGTCTCGCTGGGCGAAGGCGATACGCCGCTGCACGCAACCACTCGGCTCGCGAGCTATCTCGGCGTCGAAAAACTCTATATCAAGGACGAATCCAGCAACCCTACAAACTCTCACAAGGATCGCGTGAGTGCCGTTGCTGTGGCGTATGCGAAGCAGATCGGTGCGCCCGTGGTGGCTACGGCTTCGTCGGGCAACGCCGGGGCCTCCCTGGCAGCCTATGCCGCTCGCGCTGGTTTGCCCTGTGTGGTCGCATCGATGAAAGGTGCGGCGGGCCCCATGGTGGCGCAAATCCGTAAGCTTGGCGCGCACTTGATCCTGATGGAAGACAAGACGCTGCGCTGGCCTCTGCTCGCCGAGGCCGCCCAGCGTTACGGCTGGTTCATCACGTCACCCTATTCGGCGCCGGTGGTTGGAAGTACGCCCATCGGCATTGAAGGCTACAAGACGATTGCTTACGAGATCTACCAGGATCTGGGCCGCGTGCCCGACTGGCTTGCGCTGCCAGTTTGCTATGGAGATGCGCTGGCCGGGATTCATCAGGGATTCCTGGATCTGAAAATAACGGGCCAAACTGACCGCGTGCCTCGCTACATCGCTGCGGAGGCCCATGGTTCGCTGCAGCGGGCGATGGCAGCGAATGCGGATCAGGTCGATAGTTTGCCTGCGGCGTACGCGACATTGGCGGCCTCTGTGGGCGGTCCGCAGAGTGCGTATCAGGCGCTTCTGGCGCTGCGGCAATCCAATGGCATCGCAATCAGGATTGGCAACGAAGGCTTGGTTGAACTTCAAGAGCGGGTAGGCGCCATCGAAGGCCTGAACTTCGAACTGGCCAGCGTCATGCCATTCGCTGCCGTGCGCCAGCTGAGAAATGAGGGCGTCATCGCAAGCGGTGACTTGGTAGTTTGCCTTGCCACGGCCTCGGGTTTAAAGGACCTCGACAAATCGACGAGTGACTGGGCGGAAATTCCCATCAGCAGCCAGCCGCAAGAAGAAGTCCTCGAGGCTGCAGTGGCGGCGGTGAAGCGAATTGCTTTGAAGTTCTCGAATATTGAAGACGAGACTTCTCCACAAATGGACCTCGCCAGTTCTAGCAACGCCTAAGAAATACAAAGGAGACAAAATCATGAAGCTGATCCGAATCGCTGCTTTTCTAACGTTGGGCCTTGTGTGCAACTGGGCTGCTGCACAGGACCGCTACCCAAGCCGTCCCATCACCCTCGTGCTTGGATATTCTCCTGGAGGCATTGGCGATGGTGTGGGAAGGCAGATCGCTGAGTTCGCCCGTCAGCGACGAGGTGCAACCGTCATCGTGGACTTCAAGCCCGGTGCGGCGAGCACGATCGCAACGACCTACATCAAGCGTGCCGCTGCAGATGGCTACACGCTGGGATTCCTGAGCCCCAGCGCGATGTATGTCTTGCCCCATTTCCAGAAGCTTCCCTATGACCCTCTAACGGACTTCACGTATCTTGGCCTGGTGATGGCGCAGCCATATCCCTTGTATATTCGGGCCGACAGCCCCTTCAAGACATTCAACGACGTGCTGGTCTATGCGCGCGCAAACCCGGGGAAGTTCCGTTGGGGGACCGCGGGCTCAAACACACTGGGTCAAATTTTGATGCAGTCCGCATTTGAACGAGACAAGGTGGACGCGACCACCGTGCCATTCAAGGGCGGCTCCGATGCGATCAACGCACTGCTCGGGGGCCATATTGAAGGTGTGGTTTCCTCGGATTTTGGTCCCATGTTGGCAGCTGGAAAGGTACGCCTGATTGTTGAGACTGGTGAGACGCGGCCGATGGCTCAAGTGCCCACTCTTAAAGAACTTGGGTACCCGCTTTCGGTCACGCTGAAATATGGTGTTTTCGGGCCGGCGGCGCTACCAGCAGAGGTCGTTACTTGGTGGGACACGCTGCTCAAGGAGTTTGCGGAATCGCCTGCATACGCAGAGTTCGCAAAAAAGAACTATGGCATCCCCATCTACGCATCGCCTGCTGACGTGACGCGGCATGTGCAGCAAACCTACAGCCACATCGGAACAGCGATCAAGACGCTTGACCTCAAACCGAACTGAGAATGGCCTCATTGGACTGCGTGCATTCGGTCCGCCAGCTGCGCGTGCTTAGCAACCATATCGACGGGAGCTGAGTGCAATGTATTGACTTATCGCATTTCAAACTTGCCCGCGGTCCGTGGAATCTGGAGCGCGATGTCGGCGCCGAGCATGTGGTGATTCAGCCGGTCGATGGGCGCGTCGACATCTTCGATGAATTTGTTCCTCGAGCGCTGGGGTGTCAGCCGCAGGGTGGCGGTCAGCACCTACAGCTTCGTCGCGCTGCCAGCGCTGCTGATCGGCGCCGACCGCATCGCGACCGTGCATGAACGGATCGTGCGCCGCCTCGTCGGCGTCTGGCAGCTGGAGATCAGACCTACGCCTATGCCTTTCGATGCAATGGAGCAGGCGATGCAGTAGCATAAATTCCGGACGAAGGTCCCGGGGCTGGCTTGGCTGTGCCGACTGGTTGCCGAGGCAGCGGGACGCATCGACGAGGTCTACGCGTAGCAGCCGATATTCAACGCTCAAGCGCGATCGCTGTTGCGAATACCGAGCTTCTCAGCAAACCGCGGGACCACGCCGTCCAAGGCTTTCAGCACGGCTGCGATGGCGGGGCGGCGAAAGGTTCCTTGGGCCATAGCAACGAATATTCGTCTCACCATCAGCGGCTGCACGGATATCACGCTGAACGCGGGGTCTGCTGCTGCCGCCCTTAGTGCCAGCGCCGGCAAGACGGTGACGACATAGCCGGTACGCACCATCTCCAGCGTCGCGGCCATGTTCCTGCAGCTTGCCACCACGCGCGGCGCGAACCCGGCTTCATGGCAAGCATTGACGATCTGGGTCTTGTAAGTCTGCGCGTTTCTGTTGATGGCCCATTTCTCGGCCTTGAGGTCAGTCACGCTGATCGAAGAAGCTCCCGCGAGTCGATGGCTTGCAGCCATCACCACGGCGAAATGGTCCTCGTAGACCGGGCGGAAATACAGCATGCTCCAGAGCGCTTCGGCACTGATGGAGTCATCGACCAGTGCCAAGTCGACCTGTTTCGCAGCGGCAGCCTTCAGGCTCTCGCCGGGCTCGAGTTCCTCGAAACGAAGGTCAAGTTGGGGGTATTCGCGTATCAACGATTCGAACACCGCCGGGATAAAGGTCGTCGCAACCGAGCCGAATGCTGATACCCGGACTTCGCCCGCCACGGAGCCCTTGGCGGACGCGAGGTCCGATTCGATCTCGCTCACCAGATCCAGCACTTTTCCGGCCCTTGCAACCAGGCTTTCGCCCGCCAGCGTCAGTTGAACACCTCGGCCTGAGCGTTCAAACAGCACGGTGCCTGTCTCCTGTTCCAGGATGGCCAGTTGCTGCGAGACAGCGGGGCGTGTGAGGTTCACAGCCTCCGCCACCTTGGCGATGGTCCCTAGAACGGCAAGTTCGCTGAGAAGGTGAAGGCGAGACAGGTTGAGCATCTGAACGACAGAAAAGCTAACGCCTCCACTCTCGCGGCAATGTCCCTCGAGCTCTTGGCATCAGGGTATTCCCCAATGAAATGGGGCGAAGGAGTTTACGCATGCAACTTTGATGCCTCTATACACGCACCAACTTGGAGGACCACAATGGGAAAGAAATTCTAACGATTCCCGTAAGCATTGGTGGTCTTATCCACACGCCACGCTCTCCCTACAGTCCAACGCATCCAAACAGGAGCGCTTAGGAATGAAGAACGTTGCATTTATCGGTATCGGCAAGATGGGCGCGCAAATGGCTGCGCGCCTGGTTTCGGCAGGTTTCAAGGTCACGGTGTTTGACCCGAACCGCAGCGCTGTCGACGAATTGGTGTCCAAGGGGGCGGCCGCAGCCGCAAATCCCAAGGCAGCCGCTGAGGGGGCTGATGCAGTTCTGTTCAGCTTGCCTACGCCCGCCATCCTCAAGTCGGCAATCACAGGCGCCGACGGTGTGCTCGCGTCGCTGAGCAAGGGTGCGGTACTGATCGATTTCAGTACCGTCGACCCTGAAACGACCAAGGCTCTGGCTGCCGAGGCGGCCGAGAAGGGTGTCGCCTTTCTCGATGCGCCCGTCAGCGGTGGCGTTGCAGGCGCCACGAATGGAAAGCTGGTCGTGATGGTCGGTGGCGATGCCGCTGTCCTCGAACGCGTCACGCCGATGCTGAACAACCTGGCCGGACGCATCGTCCACTGCGGCGCCATCGGTGCCGGCCAGCTCACGAAGCTGAGCCACAACCTTGTGGTGGCAATCAACACCGTCGCGTTGGGCGAAGTTCTTGCAGCCAGCGTCAAAGCTGGCGGCAACCTGGAAGTGCTGTGCGACGTGATGAGCGCAGGCATGGCTGGCAGCAAGATGCTTGACTGGTTCCAGAAGACGTTGTTCACCGCAGAGCGCCCGGCATTCTTCGCCATCGATCTGATGAACAAGGACCTGGGCCTGTGCCTCGATGAGTTCTCCAACTACCCAATGCCCCTGGGTCAGCTGGTCAAGCAGACCTACAACGCCGCTCGTGCCAAGGGCATGGGCGGCAAGGATTCCACCAGCGTCAGCGAAATCTACGAGGAACTGCTGGGCGTTCGCCTGCAAGCCGCCGCGTAAGCGCGCCTCCCTCATCCAGCCAAGAGCATCCAAGTGAATACCATCTCCAAGTCCACCTACGGCACTGTCAGCCTCCCCACGTCCGGTCTCGCCGGCAACTTCATCAACGGCGAATGGTGCAAGCCCATCGGCGGCAAGACGCTTGACGTCATCAACCCATGCCGCCTCGACACCATCGCCGCCATCGGCGCCGCCGACTCGCGCGACATCAATGTCGCTGTTGCGGCTGCCAAAGCGGCATTCCCGAAATGGCGCCGCAAGGCAGCACGCGAACGCGGCGCCATGCTGATCGAGTTCGGCAACCGCATCACCGCAAACGCCGAAGAAATCGCCAAGATCCTGGCCGCGGAAACGGGCAATGCGCTGCGCACCCAGAGCCGGCCGGAGGTTGCCAGCACCGCCGAAGTCCTTCGCTATTACGGCGGCGTTATTGCAGAGCAAAAGGGTGAGACCCTCCCGCTTGGGCCTGGCCTCTTCAGCTACACCACCCGTGAGCCTTTCGGCGTGGTCGGGGCCATCATCCCCTGGAACTCGCCGCTCGTCCTGGCTGCGGTCAAGATCGGCATGTCGCTCGGAACGGGCAACACGCTGGTTCTCAAACCGGCAGAAGACGCACCGCTCGCCGTCATCCGCATCGCCGAGCTCGCTGCGGACATCTTCCCGCCCGGCGTCTTTAACGTCGTGACCGGCGAAGGCCTGGAAGCCGGCGCCCCGCTGAGCACTCATGCCGACGTCGCCAAGGTGTCGTTCACGGGATCGCACGAAGTGGGTCAGAAGGTCGCGCACGCCGTTGCGGACCGCATCGGGCATCTGACCCTGGAACTCGGCGGCAAGAGCCCCTGCATCGTCTACCCGGACGCCGGTACCGATGCAATGCTGGACACCACGGTGAACAACATCATCGCGGCGATGCGTTTCGCCCGTCAGGGCCAATCCTGTACCGCTGGCTCGCGTCTGTTCCTGCACAAGTCCATCTGGGACAAGGTGATGCCACGCCTGGTGGAGAAGGTCAATGCACTGAAGGTCGGCGACGCTCTCGACGAAACCTCCGACATCGGCGCCGTCATCAATGCCGAACGCTACAACGCGGTCTGCGGCTTCATCAAGGAAGCCATGGATGCCGGCGCGAAAGTGGAGACCGGCGCGTTGCCGCCGGCCGCCGGCGATGCCAAGGGCTACTTCCCGACACCCGTCATCTTCACGGGTGTCGACAACACCTGGCGCGTTGCCCGCGAAGAAGTGTTCGGACCGGTCCTCGTGGCCATCGCGTGGGAGAACGAGAGCGAAGTTCTCGCCATGGCTAACGACACGCACTACGGTCTTGCCGCCTACGTCTTCACGAACGACATCGGCGCGGCAATGCGAGCCACCGAACAGCTCGATGCGGGCTGGATCCAGGTGAATCGCGCCGGTGGCCAGATTCCTGGCATGTCCTACGGTGGTGCGAAGCAGAGCGGCATCGGTGCTGAGTACTCCATCGAAGGTGCGCTGGAGAGTTACACCAGCCGCAAGAGCGTCACGTTTGGTATTTGACCCGGGGACCCTCGTGAACAGCACTTCCACATCGGCGAACTACTGGACCCAGGGCTTGTCGCCGCAGCAGGTCGAGACGGGAAACCGAATCGACCGTCTGATGACGCTCGAAATTCGACCGCTCAGTGGGGGACTCCCGCCGGGAATCGTCGTGCCCATGTACGAGGTCTGCCGCGCGCACCACGAGGGCCCACTTTCGATGGCCGCCGCAGTTGCCCTCAAGGAGAAGGTTGTGCCTGGTAGCACGGTATTCATCGCTACAGGCGCAGGTGTGTCCCCGAAGCTCCCATGGGGCGAGACCGACGGTCCGGTCGGAGCTGCAGCACTGGCAGCCGCCCTGGTCAAAGGGCTGCGCGCGAAGGTCGTCTTCGTCACCGAGGAGGCGCACATGGCACCCATCAAAGCCGCCGTCGACCTGATGAACGCCAAGCTCGCTGTCTGGGCCGAAGAGAAGCCGGGTCGCGATGTTCAGCCCGTCACCATCGAGTCGTTCCCCATCGGGATGAACCGCGGGCAGACGCGCTCCCGGGCGCTGATCGAAACCCATCGCCCCAGCGCGGTGGTCTTTGTGGAACGTGACGGTCCCAACGTCGAGGGGCAATTTCACGGGGTTCGCGGTGACTGTCGGGATCCGTTGGCCGTTGGCTACGTCTATCTGCTCGCGTACCACGCAGCGGAAGCTGGAATCGTCACGATTGGCATCGGTGATGGTGGCAACGAGGTGGGCTTCGGCGCGGTCCGGGAGTCCATCCGGGACGTCCTCCCGCTGCGTGGCCGCTCTTTGGCCGGGCACGAGTCCGGTGTGGTCACCGTGGTGGCAACGGATGTGACGGTGAGTGCCGCCGTGTCGAACTGGGGCGCGTGCGCCGTCGGAACCGCACTCGCGGTGCTCGTTGGTGACGAGGAGTTGCTGCACGACGCCGATACAGAGCATGAACTGATAGCAGTGACTGTGGCCGCAGGTGCGCGCGACGGGGCTACTTCGAAGCAGGCCATGGTCGTTGACGGCATTGCGTTCGACGGCCACCTCGCCTTTGTCAATCTTCTGAGTGCCGTAGCGCGCATGTCCATTCGCACCGCTGCCACTGCGTAACCAAGACAAAAAATGCAAGTCAAGAAGACCACCGACTCGCTCGGCAATCCGCTCGACCCTATCGTCGGCTTTGCACGCGGGAAAATCATTCAATCGAGCGTCGACGAGGCGCGTCGACTGCGCCAAGGTCAGTCGGTTGCGGCAGAACGCATCCGCCGTCTCGGATCGATGTCGATTGGCGTGTTCACAGGCAACCAACGCGAGTTCCCGCTGAACGTCGAAGACCTCGCAACGAACTGCGAAGAGTGGGTCGGGCCTGGGCTCTACGCCGAAGAACTCCGACAGGTCGCCATCGAGCACATGGGCGGACAGCCCGGCGACATGGTGGCGCCCGTGAACAGGACGAGCGCTGGAATCATTGCCACTATTGCAGCGCTAGCCGACGGGAGGCCGGTGGTGTCCGTGGTCCCGCCTGGCGGCCGGTCGCACGCGTCGGTCATCCGCGGATGCGGCATCGCGCAGGTCATCCTGCATGAGGTTCAGGGAGACAAGGACTGGGCGTCGGTCATAGAAGAAAGGGCCCCCGCATTGGTGGTCGTGACCACCGTCACCAGCAGCCTTGAATATCTGGACGACAACGTCTCCATGGATGTCGCAGCGGTGGCGAAAGCAAGCGGCGCGGCGGTTCTCTTCGACGAGGCATACGGCGCCCGGATGCGACCGGTCCTGCGTGGTGGTGCGAAGAGTCTTCACCTCGGTGGCGACGTCGCCATCACCAATTGCGACAAGGCCGGTCTGTCGGGGCCACGCTCGGGGCTGTTGGTAGGCCGACCGCTGTTGATCACGCGCATTTCTGCGAAGGCGTCCGAGTTCGGGATGGAGGCGCGCGCCCCCATCGCAGCGAGCGCTCTTCGCTCATTGCAGCGATTCTCTCCAAAGGATCTTCTGGAGGAAGCGGAAAGCGGCAAGCAGCTCGCGGCGGCACTGCGAGACCGCATGGGAACCGATTTGGTCGCCGTGAGCGATCTTGGTCCGATGATTGAAGAAGACCTTGCCCTAAAGGAAGTCTTTCGCCGCGCCGGCAAGGCCCCGTCGGGGACTGATCTTGTTCCCTGTGAAATCACTTCGGCGCTCGGCATGGTGCTGCTGCGTGACCACGGCATCCTGACGGTGAATACTCATGGCCAGCCCGGTGCCCGTGTATCGGTCCGTCTCAAGCCGACCCACGGTGCGATCGAGCGTGTGGGTGGCATGTCCAAGGTTGTCGATGCAATGGCGGCCTCCTTCGATGAAGTGGCCCGCTACGTCGACAAGCCCAAAGAGCTTGCCGAACTCATCGTGGGAGCCACGCAATGACCGCGGTGAGCGGCGTGCTTGCCGCCATCGACGAGCGGCTCGACAAGCTGGTCAGCATGGACATCGGCGGCCGTGGCGTCGAACATCTGTACAAGGCCGCGCGCGCCCGGCAAGGCGCGACGCTCGTCGGCGCCGCGGCTGATGCGCTCTTGTCGGTGCCCGACGGCGCGACGGTCTTCGTCACCACGGGGTCGGTGTCGCGCGCCTGGATTTCCACCGAAATCGGTGAGAACGACGGCCCTGCAGGAGCCGCTGCCGTTATCCGTGCCCTGGCCATCTCCAAGCGCGTCCATTGCGTCCTGCTTGCCGAGGCCACGCTACTGCCTGGAATGAAGGCCATCCTGACAAGCGCGGGTTTGACCGTGCTGCCCTACGACCAGGCGCAGATTGCGTCCAAGGATGGGACTTTGGCGATCGCCTCGCTTCTCCCGTTCACGACGTCAGATGACGAGGCGCCTGCAGCAGCCAAGGAGTTGCTCGCCAAGTACAAGCCGAGCCTGTTCTTCTCGACGGAACGTGTTGGCCGAGCCAAGGACGGCGTCTACTACAGCATGCGGGCAATCGACTACGGTATGGGGCGGTCGCGAATCGACATCTTGTTTGATGAGGCCATCAGACAAGGCATCCCCACCGTTGCAGTGGGAGACGGCGGAAACGAAATCGGCATGGGGGCTGTGACCGAAGCAGTCAACGCACACGTGAAATTCGGCGAAACCATCGCTGCTGTCACATCCGCCGACGTGCTGGTGACCGCTGCATGCTCGAACTGGGGCTGCAACGCGATTGCGGGCGCCATGGCCGCCAGGCGCAAGGACGCGCGACTCCTTCATACGCCGGAGATGGAGCGCCAGCTGCTGACCCGCGGCGTCGACATCGGACTCATCAACTCTGTGCAGAACATCATCGATGCCAATGTCGATGGCTTGGCTCTGGACACACATGTCGCGTTTGCCGAGATGGTGCGTGCCGTTGTGCGGCCCGCACTGAGCTGATCCTGAACCGAACTCCCCCAGTTTTACAACGCAACGAGGAACTTCAAATGCGCCAACTCCTTAAATTGTTCGGTCTGCTACTGGCAGGCATGGTCATCGCGTCAACCGCGATGGCCCAAGAGAAGTCGAAGCTTGACGAGGTTCTTGCCCGCGGCAAGATCATCGTCGGTGTAAGTAGCGAATCGCCGCCCTTCGGATTTGTCGACGAGAAAGGTGAACTCACGGGCTTCGACATCGATATGGCGAAGCTCATCGCAAAAGGGATTTTTGGCAGCGATGACCCCAAGCACATCGAGTTCGTCAAGCAGAGTTCGGCTGCTCGCTGGGAGAATGTGAACAGCGGTAAGGTGGACTTCGGAATCCACGTTGCAACCGTTCTCCCCGACCGCATTGCGCGCGTTGCATTCACCCGTGGATACATCGACTCGTCAATCGTTGTCATCGTCAAGGCTGACTCGAAGTTCAAGAAGTTTGCGGACCTCAACACCGACAAGGTGACGACCGCGATCCTTTCGACACCCGTCCAGGCCGCTCGAGCCACGCAGTTCTTCCCGAAAGCAAAGACGACCACGCTCGACTCGATCGGGGCTCAGTTCACTGCGGTCAAGGGCGGGCGTGTGGACGCTGCTCAGCTGGACGAGCCTGTCGCCCTCTGGTACGCCACGCAGAACAAAGACGTGCGTGTACTGGAGGAGCGCATGACGGCAGTCACCAACAACGCCATCTATATGAAGCAAGGCGACTTCAAGTGGTGGCTGGCTCTGGACACCTACGTCAACGAGATGCGCGCCGGCTCGATGTTCAACGACTACTCGGCCTCGTACAAGAAGTGGTTTGGCAAGGCACCGATGAACGCGAAGTACTACGTCAAGTAATCGCCGACACCTCTGGAGCTGAAAGCAAGTATGAGCTGGTTGAACATGGTTTGGGGATGGTTGCCGGAGTTCTTCAACGGATTCCTGGTCACGGTCACGCTGGTGGGCATGTGCCTTCCTGTTGCCGTGGCCTTCGGGATGGGCGTGGTCCTCATGCGACTCTCGAACCATGCTGTCATCTGGGCACCGACGTACGCAGTGATTGAGTTTCTGCGAAACGTGCCAACGTTCCTGCTCATACTTGTCGTCTACTACGGCGCGCCGCTGCTCGGCTCGCGACTCGACGGAATTTATTGCGGTGCGATTGCCATCGCAGTTCAGCATACCGCCTACCTGGCAGAAGTCTTCCGAGGCGGAGTCAGCGCCGTTCCCCGGACGCAGTGGGATGCAGGGCGAGCCATCGGCCTTCGACCTGCCGGCGTTTTCTTCCGAGTTGTCCTTCCCCAAGCTGTGCTCAAGGTTGTACCGGCCATCGGGAACCAAGTGGTCGTGCTGATCAAGGACACGTCTCTTGTCGCAGGCATTGGGGTGGTGGATCTCACGCTGAGCGGAAAACTCGTCATGGAGCGGACAGCCGCCTCCTACGAAGTTTTCATCGTCATCGCTGCCTTCTATCTCGTGCTCACAACGCTCGCCAGCGCGGTTTTTCATTGGCTCGAGATTTTCTCGCGCAAGCGCAACTGAGGAATTCAGATGGACGTCGCATTTCTGAATATCAACTATCTGCTGAAGGCAGCTCTTGTCACCCTGGAGATGGCGGTCGCTACGGTCGTCCTCAGCTTCATTGTTGGTACCGCCCTGGGCGTCGCGGCAGCGCTGAGCGGACGACTGGTCCGATCAGTTCTTACAGTCTACGTGTATGTGGTGCGAGGGGTTCCGGTCCTGGTCCTTATCTTCATCGCCTACTTTGGCCTGCCGCGCCTGGGCGTCGACGCGCCGAACTACGTGGCTGCCACCATTGCCCTGGTCATCTACTTTGCGGCCTTCGTGGCCGACATCGTCAGAGGTTCGATTCTTGCCGTGCCCAAAAGCACCGTGGAGGCCGGATTGGCTATCGGTCTGCGTTGGAGGCAAGTCCTCATGCAGATTCAACTTCCCCTTGGGATGCGTCTCGCGCTCCCGCCATTGGTAACCACTGCGTCTATTGCAGTGAAGAGCACTTCGTACGCCTCGATCGTGGGCGTCTGGGAACTGACGTATGCATCGCGTGAGGTCGTCGAGCGGACTTTGGCCGCGTTTGAGATTTTCTTCACCGTGATGGTTATCTATTTCTGTATCTGCTACCCGATTTCACTCTGTGCGACCTATCTGCAGCGGCGCTATGCGGCGGCGTAGTCGCTCAACGAACTGCCTGAAAACCATGAACAAAGAACAGCCCCTGCCGACTAGCCGGCCGATGATCGAAGTTCGAGGCGTCTCGAAGAGCTTCGGCGAGAACCAAGTCTTGAAGAGCATCTCCTTCGAAGTGAAGGAGGGTGAGGTTGTCGTTCTCATCGGACCCAGCGGGTCCGGTAAGTCGACGCTCCTGCGATGTATTAACTACCTTGAGGATTTCCAGGCAGGCGAAATCCTCGTCGATGGTGCGGCTGTCGGCTACAACTCCACGGCTGGCAGCTCAAAGAGGACCAAGCAATCCGAGACTGAGATTGCCCGTCTCAGAACCAAGGCAGGGATGGTCTTTCAGAACTACAACCTGTTCCCCCACAAGACGGCCATCCAGAACATCATGATGGGGCCGGTGCTGGTGAACGGGGAGTCCAAGGCCGAGGCTCGCGAACATGCCCAGGCGTTGCTGGCCAAGGTCGGCCTGGCAGACAAGGCGAACCACTATCCATCTCAGCTCTCCGGCGGTCAGCAGCAGCGCGTGGCCATCGCCCGTGCTCTTGCCATGCGGCCGAAGGTGATGCTGTTCGACGAGGTGACATCAGCCTTGGACCCAGAGCTGGTCGATGAGGTCCTCAAGACGCTTCGCGACCTCAGCACAGAGGGGATGACGATGATCATCGTCACGCACGAGATGCAGTTCGCACGCGATGTCGCGGATCGACTTCTCTTCTTCTACCAAGGCTCCATCATCGAAGACGGGCCTCCGAACGATGTGTTCGCGAACCCCAGAACCGAACGTTTTCAAGCGTTCGTGAAGCGTTTCCAGAGTGCGGCGATGGCTGCCTAGTCCCTCTACAGGTCAATCTCCCGCCTCCAAAAGAATGAACGCACTTGCTTCATCCGTCGCTCTCGCTGGTGAGAGGCCCATTCTGGAGATGAAGAAAATTCATCTCTCCTATGGCAATAACGCCGTGCTGAAGGGCGTGGACCTCTCGGTTCGTCGAGGGGAAGTCGTCGTGATCGTGGGCCCCAGCGGCGGCGGAAAGAGTTCTCTACTTCGCTGCGCGAACCTGCTGCAGCGAGTCAACTCTGGTCAGATCCTTCTCGAAGGAGAGGACCTTGCAGGAGGTTCACTCAACGAGAACCAGATTCGTCAGCGCGTGGGTATGGTGTTCCAGCACTATCACTTGTTTCCTCATCTCAGCGTCCTTCGAAATCTGACACTCGCTCCGCGAAGAGTGCTCAAGGAGTCGACGGGCAGATCGGAAGCGCGCGCGCATGAACTCCTGCGGAAGGTCGGTCTTGCCGACAAGGCGAACAGCTATCCGGACCAGCTCTCCGGTGGCCAGCAGCAACGCGTTGCCATTGCCCGCGCGCTGATGATGCAGCCGCACGTGATGCTCTTCGACGAAGCAACGTCCGCGCTCGACCCGGAGCTTGTGGGCGAGGTGCTGGCGGTGATGAAAGATCTGGCCAAGTCTGGCATGACCATGCTCGTTGTCACCCATGAGATGGGCTTCGCTCGGGAGGTTGGCGACCGGCTCGTCCTGGTCGCCGGCGGAAACATCGTCGAACAGGGCCCTCCTGCTCAAGTACTCGACCGGCCTCAACACGAGCGCACGAAACAGTTCCTGTCTCGGATGACCAGGCACTAGCTGGATGCCACTGTTCTTTTCTCCACGTCCTCCCGTCTGTTCTGAAAGCTTGTCATGAAGAAATCGCTGATTGCTTCCCTGGTCTCCGCCATGAGCTTCATCTCCCTTGCAGCAATGGCCGCCGTGCCCAAGGTGGACGTTCCGCTGCCGCCGGAGGTCAAGGCAACTGGCTTCCTGACCGTTGGCATCAACTGCACGTACCCGCCCGCTGGTTTCGTTGGCATCGACGGCAAACCTGCCGGATACGAGTACACGTTGGTGAAGCGTATCGGTGAAGCCGCCTTCGGCACCGGTGATGGCTTGAAGACTCAGTGCGTCAACGATGGAAACCGCGTTTCATTCCTTCAGTCCGGCAAGATCGACATGATTCTGGCCTCGCTCGCATATACACCTGCGCGTGCAGAACAACTCGACTACTCCAATCCAATTTGGGCTAGCAATCTTCAGCTCATTGTCCCCAAGGACTCGAAGATCAACGACTACGCTGATCTCGCCGGCAAGACAGTCGTGACGCCGACTGGCAGCACGTACCAGACTTGGCTGCAGAAGTGCTACCCGCAAGCAAACTTGGTGACAGCTCAGACCGCAGCAGAAGGCGCCACCATGCTCACGCAAGGACGTACCGATGCCTTCGCCTACATCGATGTGTATGGCTTCAACTTCACTCAGATGCAGAAGAACTACAAGGTAGTCGGCACATTGGCCGCGACTGCAGTTCAAGGCGTGGGGGTCAAGAAGGGCAACAAGCCGATGCTCGATTGGCTGAATGCGGTGCTCGAGCAGATGCGTGCGGAGGACGCTTTCTACAAGGCTTTTGCAGCGGAAGTAAAGGATCCCGCATTCGTCGCGAAGTATCGACAGATTGTTCCGGGACCGGGCATGAAGATGGACTACTCAAAGTCCGGCGCGCTCGACTGCTTGAAGTAAGGAATCCGAAAAGAGCGCCCATCCGACCACGTAGGGTGGATCGCCGGGAGGAACCGATATGACACCGAATTTCATGAACGAACTGCTCGTTCTGCTCGACGGACTAGGCCGGACGCTGCTTGTTAGTGGCATCGGCATTGCCCTCGGTATGGCGCTGGGCATGCTGATGGGGGCAGCGCGCCATGCGCGCATTCCGGTGCTGAGCGAGCTCATCGCTTGCTACGCCAATCTCTTCCGATGCACGCCGCTCCTGGTCCAGGTCGTGATGCTCTACTTCGCGCTGCCCGACCTTGGAGTAAAGCTCTCGCCGTTCGAGACGTCGTGGCTGGCGCTGGGACTTTGGGGGGCTGCGTACCACACGGAAATCTTCCGAGCAGGCTTCGGCGCTGTGAACCCGAACGAGGTGCTCGTTGCTCGAGCGCTCGGGATGTCTGCTCCTCGGGCTTTTCTGGACATTACCGTTCCCCTTGGTGCGCGTGCGGCAATTCCTGCGGCGACGACTATGGCGATCACGCAGTTTCGGTCGTCGTCTTTCATGATCGCAGTCGGCTATCAGGAGCTTACGTACGTAGCCAATCGCATGGTGGCAGACACGTTCAAGGTGTTCCAGGTGTTCGGCATTGCAGCGCTTGCCTATCTCATCGTCTCGAACGTTATTGCAATGGCCTCCCGCAGGCTTGAGAAGACGGTCGCAGTGCACGGCCTGGGGGCTGTGAAATGAACCAGGTATGGATGGGTCCCGTCGCATCGCACATGCTCAGCGGGCTGTACGTCACGCTCTGGGTCTCATTGCTGACAACGCTCGTCGCGACCGCTATCGGGATAGTCGTCGGAGCGCTCTCCGCGAGCACGACGCCCTGGGTGAAGTTCGTCGTGCGGTTCTATATCGACATCTTCCGAGGCGTTCCTTCACTGATAACGCTCTTGTTTGTCTTCTTCGCGTTGCCGCACGTCGGCATCAGCACCGGGCCTATCACTGCGTCGGTGCTTGGATTGGCACTCTGGGGTGGCGCGAACATCGCCGAGACCGCACGAGGTGCGCTCAAGTCGATTTCGTCCCATCAAACGGAAGCCGCCCGCGCTCTTGGTATGGGCAAGCTGGATGCACTCGTGTTTGCAGTGATGCCCCAGGCGCTCCGGCGGTTCCTGCCTCCGTACATCGGACAACTCACCGTGCTGATTCAGGCCAGCGCGCTCACATCCGTCGTCGGTGTCACCGACTTGCTGGGTTCGGCGAGGCAAATGATCGAACGGCTGGCATACGTGAGCAATGACGCTCATGCAGTGGAAATCTATTGTGGTGTCCTCGTTGTCTTTTTCGTCATCTGCTATCCGCTAACCCTGCTCTCCGACTACCTGGAACGTCGGCTCCGAAGCTAACCATCATGAACAGCCCTGCCACCCTACAAGAACGAAGCCTGCCAGCCACGACAGCAGTGTCCCCCGCGGCGCTGCCACCGGCCGGTGCGCAAGGCCTGTTGGCCGTTCCGCGCTTGCGCGACCTACCGATGTCCGTCGCGGCGGCTGAAGCCAAGAAGAGGGACGTTGAGGCGATCCTGGAGGGTGTGGCGGTTCTCGGCTACAACTAGGCGCTGGCATGTCCGCTCTATGCTCAGCAACCGCCATGCAGGAACAGAAGGGTGACGGCATGTCCGAGCTTCACCGGGTGGTCATCGTCGGCGGCGGCGCGGCGGGCCTTGAGCTCGCGACCAGCCTTGGCAAGAACCGGGATCTGGCTGTCACGCTCGTTGACCGATCGCGAACGCACGTCTGGAAGCCGAAGCTCCATGAGATCGCGGCCGGAAGCATGGACACCGGCCGGCACGAAGTCGGATACCTGGCGCATGCACGCAAGCACGGCTTCGTGTTCCGTATCGGACAGGTGTCCGGGCTCGACCGATCAGCCCGACTCGTGACCGTCGAACCGTATGTGGATGGGGAGGGGGAGCAGGTCACCCCCCGGCGGCGCATTCCCTACGACACGCTGGTCATCGCCATCGGAAGCCAGAGCAACGACTTCGGCACCGAAGGGGTGGTCCAGCATGCCCTCAAGCTGGAGTCGCTCGGCGATGCCGCCCGCTTCAATCGAAAGCTGATGAATGCCTGCTTCCGAGCCCAGTCTCAGGAAGGTCCGCTGACTGCGGTCCAACTTCGCATCTGCATCATTGGCGCGGGCGCGACGGGCGTCGAGCTGGCCGCCGAACTGCACCGAACGGGGCGGGAGGTCCTGGGCACCGCCGACGCCGTGCGAAACAGGCGGGCGCAGCTCGAGATTCACCTGGTCGAGGCTTCGCAGAGAATTCTTCCGGCGCTGCCGCCCCGCGTCTCCGACGCCGCGCATCGGCTGTTGAGCCGTTCGGGCATTCATGTCCATGTCGGAGCGAGTGTCAGCCGCGTGGGCGAGGGCGAGGTCACCCTGAAGGACGGCCGCACGATCCCCGCGGAAATCAGCGTGTGGGCCGCGGGCGTGAAGGCGCCGGCCGTGCTGAAGACACTGGACGGTCTTGAGACCAATCGGCTTCATCAGCTGACCGTGCACCCGACCCTGCAGACGACGTCGGACGCCCGCATCTTCGCGATCGGCGACTGCGCTGCATGCATGCGCCCCGATGGAAACGGCTGCGTGCCACCTCGCGCCCAGGCGGCGCACCAGCAGGCGTCATTCCTGGCGCGACATCTTCCGCGATTCATCGCGGGCGCAAGTCTGCCTCCCTATCGCTACCGGGATTTCGGCTCGCTGGTTTCCCTGGGGGACTTCAGCACGGTCGGCAGCTTGATGGGCAGCGTCGTCGGCAGGAACATGTTCATCGAAGGCGTCTTCGCCAAGCTCATGTACCGGTCGATGTACAAGATGCACGAACTTGCCCTGCACGGATGGTGGCGGGTGGCCCGCGAGACGCTGGCGAGGTTGCTGACGCCTTCGACTGGCTCCAAGGTGAAGCTGCACTGACTTCCCATTTGCCGACTATTGAACAGAGGAAATCATGTCCACCATTCTCGACGTTGATGCCGTCCGCCAGGAATTCCCGGTCACCAGGCGGATGCTCTACCTGGACTCCGCGCACCAGACACCCATGGCGACCTGCGTGCGCCAGGCGCTTTCCGAATTTCTCGCGGAAGGCAACGAAATGGCCGGCCCCAAGCCTGTGTGGATGCGCCGCGTCGAGCGCGCCCGGGAGGACGTCGCGGCGCTGCTGAATGCATCGCCCAGCGAGATCGCCTTCACGAAGAACACCTCCGAGGGCCTCAATATCGCCGCCAATGCCGTTCCGCTCGCAAGCGGAGACACCGTCCTGATGCTCGAGGGCGACCATCCGAACAATGCCTATGCCTGGCTCAACCTGAAGCGCAAGGGCGTGCAGGTGCGTTTCGTGAAGGTGGCAGACGATGAAATCGCGACCGCGGAAACCTTCGAGCCCTTCATCGATGCCAGGACCAAGGTCATCTCGTTGTCGCACGTGACCTTCCATGCGGGCCAGCGGCACGACATCGCCAGCATCGGCCGCCTGTGTGCACAGAAGGGCATCTACCTGGTCGTCGACGTGATGCAGTCCGTCGGCGTGCTTCCGGTCGACGTCAGGAAGCTGGGCGTGTCCGTGCTGGCCGCTGGCTGCCACAAGGGTTTGCTCGTGCCCCAGGGCCTGGGCATCCTCTACGTGAAGGCCGGCCTGGATGAGTTGCAACCGGCCTACCTTGCGATGAGCAGCCTGGCGAATCCCCCGGAAGACTACATCGCGCGGCCCGACGATCTGGCGCCGCGCAAGGATGCGGGGCGCTTCGAGTTCGGCAACTACAACCTTCCCGATCTGCATGCCTTGTCCAGCTCGATCGCCCTCATCCGAAAGACCGGCGTCGAGCGCATCGAAGCGCATGTGCTCGAGCTGGGCGACCGCTTGATCGCACAGCTTGAAAGGCTCGGCGTGCGCCTCGTTGGTCCACGCGCTCGTGCCAGCCGTGCCCACATCTACGTGCTGGATCTGCCGGTCGCCGAGTGGCTCGACTACTTCACGCAAAATCAGGTTCGCGTATCGCCCGAGCGCGGCGGCATTCGCATCTCCTTCGGCCTCTTTAACACCTCCGAAGACGTCGACCAGGTCGTCTCGCTGATCCGGCAGCGCCTGAGCCGCGCCGTTTGACGGTGCCCGCGGGCGTTGACAGGGTTGCGCCGCGGCCGTGCTACCCCAAGGCCACGAACAGCTTCTTCAAAAGAACAAGCAGTCCAAGCGATCCACCGAGGACGATGAAATACGCCAGAGGCGCGCCTGCCATGGTCTCCCACCATCGCGGTGGGCCGGAAGGCCTGGGTTTGTTTCTTTGAGTGTTCATCGTGTTCCCTTTGGATGTGTACCTCTGCCTGCGCAAGGCAGGCAGAGGCTGCGTTTCAACTGATGCGGATCTTCGGATTCACCAGGCCGTTGAGCCACTCGGCCAGCCACAACAGCGCCGTACGGCCCGGGCCGTGCAATGAAAGCTGATGGCTGCGGTAGAGCAGTGCATGACTCCACTGTGCGAATCGGCCCTTGACAAAGCCGTCCGGGAAAAAGCCGAAGCGACCGAGCGTTCCAAAGGCGTTGTAGTCACTGAGTGAAACAAGAGATCCCAGGTCGCGAAAGTTGAACGGCGGCAATGGCTCGCCGGACAGCCATGCCGGGAGATGCCTTGCCAGATGTAGCGCTTGCTGGTTGGCAACCTGGGCCGTCGATGGAAGCGGCCGCGGGGCGCCAGGCGGAAGCAGACTGGCGCAATCGCCGATGGCAAAGATGCAATCCTCACCGCTTGCCAGCAAGCTGGGTGTAGCTATCACTTGGCCGAGAGGGTTGAGTCCGAGTCCGCAGTCCGCGATGCCGCTGGCCGCACGGATGCCGGCAGCCCATACCTTGAGGGCGGCCTCTATCCGTTCCCCGCCGTCAAGCACGAATCCTTCGGGGTCGGCCGCCACGACCCGTACCCCGGTGCGAACATCGATACCCAGTGCGCGCAACTGGGCCGCTGCCGAAGTTGAAACTGCTTCCGGAAATGCGTTGAGTATTCTTGGCGCGCCTTCCAGCAATGTCAGGCGCAGCCGCTGGCGAATACCGGTCTGGGTTCCATAGCCGCCGGCGAGTTCGACCATGCGGCTCATTTCGGTGGCCAGCTCCACGCCTGTAGCGCCGCCGCCCACGATCGCGACGTCGATGCTGTTCCCGTTCACGAAGCTGCGCGCCACGTGCGCACGCAAGCGACTGTTGAAGGCATCCGCCTGCCCCTGGCTGTCGATCCGATGGCAATGTTCGTCGACGCCGGGCGTCCCGAAGTCGTTGGCGCTGCTACCCAGGGCCAGAACGAGTGCGTCGTAAGACAGCTCGCGGGCCCCGGCCACCGTTTCGCCTTCCAGCCGGACCGGCGCCAGATGGATGCGCCGGGCCGCACGGTCGATGCCGTCGAGCTCGCCGGGCACGTAGCTGAAATCATGCGCCCGGGCGTGCGTCAGATACTGGACCTGCTGCTGATGGATGTTCCAGGTGCCCGCGGCGATGGTGTGCAACATGGGTTTCCAGATATGCGTGGGACTTCGATCGACGAGGGTGATCTCGGCACGGCCGGTGGCACCGAGCGTGCGTCCCAGGCGGGTGGCCAGGATCAAGCCGGCGACACCCCCTCCTGCCACCACGATGCGCCGCGGACGCCGGTGAAGTGTGCTCATGATGGCGACCCGATCAGGAGCCGGACCTGCTCGTTGGTCATGTTCACAGCGGTGGCGCGGTCCCGCCGCAGGTCGACGACGGAGCGAAGCGCCAAGCCGCTGAACAGCGCCGCGATCATGTCCATGCGCGTCATGAGGGTGGACTCGTCGAGGCCTTCGGGCAGGCCGATGCGCCGTGTCATGTCCAGAAAGCGCTTTTTGACCGCGCGATCGGTCCTCTGCAATATCTTTGCCACGGCGGGGTTGCGCGCTGCTTCGGCTGCCAGCTCGAGCATCAGACCGACAGAAGCCGGATTGCTGTTGCGTTCGACCATCTCTTGAGTTCGGCGAATCAGTCTGCTCGCAAGATTTCCACCGCCCGCGTCTTGTTCCATGCGGCGCACCAGCTCGGCCATGTCGCTTTCCTCGCGCGCCGCGATCGCTTCGACCATGGCTTCCTTGCTCGCGAAGTACCGATAGAGACCCGCCGGGCTGATGCCGGCGACCTGGCAGATGGTGGCGGTACTGCAGCCATGGAAACCTTCCCGACGAAAGCATTCCGCTGCGGCATCCAGCACTTGGTTTCGGCGCAATTCGTCCTCGCGTCCGGTCTGGGTCGCCGCGCCGTAGATGAAAGGAAGGCGCATGCAAGTTCTCCTGGAGGGGGGTGGAAAAACGGTTTGCCCGGTCGATGTTTAAATAGACAGTGCTGTACTGAAATGTATTTTGACTTCCAGCTCCGTGTCAATAAATAATGAACACATGTGTATGAAAATAAACGGAGGCACGAGATGCGAGTGAAGACCGAAGCCAAGCGCGAAGCCATCGTCCAGGTGGCATCGGAAGTCTTCAGGGAGCTGGGGTTCGAGGGCACCTCCATGGTGGAAATCGCCGCGCGCGTGGGCGGTTCGAGGGCCACGCTCTATGGGTACTTCGCCTCCAAGGAGGAACTGTTCGTGGCCGTGATCCACGGCTCGGCAAAGCGCCACTTCGATCCGATCTTCACCGCGCTGGCGGAGGAGGGCGAGGAAGACCTCGAACGCGTGCTGCAACGCTTCGGCGAGAAGGTCCTGGCCGTGATCTGCTCGCAAGAGGTCATCCAGGCGCACAGGGCCGTGATCGCGGAATCCGGCCGCAGCGACATCGGGCGGCTGTTCTACGAGGGCGGTCCCAAGAAGGGTGTTGCCGCGTTGGCAGATTTCCTGGAGCAGCAGATGCGCCAGAACAGGCTGCGGCGAGCCGATCCGTACGTGGCGGCTGCCCATCTGACTGCACTACTGGACTCGGAGACCGTCAGGCCGAGTCTTCTCGGCATCCAGGGGCCGTTGACCCGGAAAGAACTGCGAGAGGCGACGCATCGCGCCGTGCAGGTGTTCCTTGGCGGTTACGCGTCGGCCGGCAAGCGTGTCGAATGACATGGGATCGAGGTTCCCCGTGCACCCAGTCCGATTGGCAGACCGCCTGCGCCCATGAAATTTGGCATCAGGGCAAAGTGCTTCCGGTTCGTTCTGTTTGCCTGCGCTGCCGCTGGCTTCCTCCGATCAGACTGGCGCATTTGCATGTGTGGGCCTGCTGGATGCACGCATCGCCTGAAGCGACCGGAGCATCCGCTGAACCCATTTGCAGTTAGATCGAGGAGGGTAAAAAGCGCTTCTCACGCCGGGTGCGACTACATAGCCAAGTTGGCTTGTGGTGGGATGTAGGCCATCCGCGCCGCATACACCGATGCCTGATTTACTTTTGCCCACTCGACTAATCCATGCATGGGTGTCAGAAATGATCTACCCAACACAGTAAGGGTGTAGTCGACCCGCGAGGGAACGACGGGAAACACCGTGCGCAACACCAAGCCGTCTTGCTCGAGTCGACGCAAGGTGCTGGCCAGCATCCTCTTCGAAATGTCGGGAATCAAAGCATTCAAAGAAGAAAACCTGAGCGTGCCGTTTGCCTCCAGCTTGAAAAGTACCAACATGCTCCAGCGGTCACCGATCCGATCGAGAACATCACGTATAGGGCAGCTTGCCGTTGGGATGGGTTCGTTTTGCATCATGCACAGCTCTCTCTTATCCCGATTCTCAAATTCGCTTGATGGTTATCGCGGGGTTACCAAGGCACTTCAAGCTCCCTCCTTGTGGTCGCCCTGCCATTGGTGAAACATATAGAGCCCAGGAGGATTGCATCCCCCGGGGTAGCCAACCTCTTTTCTGGAAATCCTTCCCTTATGCGCATCTTCACATGCCTTCATGCTCTCCTGCTCACCGTGGTTCTTTCGGCGTCCGCATTGGCCCAGACCGCAGTAACGCCCAACCCGGACCACGCTTCATTGCTTGGCAGCGCGGACCCACAGCTTGCCGCAAACAAACGCCTTGTCTATGACTTCTGGAGAGAGGTTTTCGAGGCTGGTCAAGTGTCAGGTGCGGATAAATATGTGGCCGAGTCATACATCCAGCACAACCCCAACGTTCCCGATGGCCGGACGGCCATGGTCGGCTTCATCTCGCGAAGAAATCCTGTGGCGAAACCTGTGGATGCACAGGTCAAGGCACCCCTGGTTTCCATCGTGGCTGAACGGGATATCGTTGTCCTTGGCTTCGTGCGGGAGTATCCAGACCCAAAGGATGGATCCCGTAAGTACACGACCACATGGTTCGACATGTTCCGTATCGAAAACGGCAAAATCGCGGAACACTGGGACTCAGCAATACGGCAATAAGAATGTCAGATTTCAGCGATCCTGAGCATGGCAGCCGTTGGGGAAGTGCTTATGTGGGCGTGTCCTGCGTCTCATGTAGCTCGTGTCTTGTGCAGAGGCGGGGCCGTACTGTGTCCAGCCTGTTCAAGTGACACTTGACCTTCACCACTTCCTGGACCCTCAACTGTCGGACTACCCGTGTCACGCATGCCGCCTTTGCACTGGAGTAAATGGCGTGCGCGCACCGGAACGGATACAAAGCTCGATCGCATGTTCATCATGTTTTCTTTGGATTGGTGCCTCAGCCTTCACAAGGCAGACCGCTGCAGTGCTTCAACTGATACGGCTCTTCGGTTTGACCAGCGCGTTGATCCGCTTGGTCAACCACAGCAGCGCCGCGCGGGCGGGGCCGTGCAATGAAAGCTGATGGCTGCGGTAGAGAAGCCCATGGCTCAACCGTGCGAAGCGGCCCTTGACCGGGCTGATTGCGCGGGCCAGGCGAACGAACGCTACGCAGAAGATGTACCGTGTCGCGCGTTGTTCGCCAGGCGCGCAAGCAGTTGAAGCAGGTTCTTCCGCTGTGCCGCGTCGAAGTCAGCCAGCAGTTCGTGTTGCGCGCGCTCGAGCAAAGGAGCAACGCGCTGTGCAGATTCCGCGCCGCGCTCGGTGAGAAAAACTTCGACCACTCGGCGGTCCGACGGAGACCGCGATCTGCGGCAAAGCCCCTTGCGTTCCAGGCGATCGATGAGTCGGGTCATGCCGGCCGGATCGATCTCGCAGACGCGGGCCAGTTCGATCACCCTCAAGGAGCCGTGCAAGTACAGGCAATGCAGCGGCCGCCATTGCGACCCCGTCGGTCCCTCGATGCCGCGCAGCCGCGCGTTCACGGCAGTGCTGGCGAGTGCAAGGATTCTGCGAATCAGAAGATTCGGGTCTTCTTCGATGTCATAGCCTGAGAGGGCCGAAGAGCGTGCGAACGTCACGGCCGGACTGCCATCACCGCCAGTGACGAGGTGGCATTCGCGATCAGGCGGGAGCGCTCTGCGTCGTAAAGCTTCGCGTGCGCAAAGGCGATCTGCCGCCCGACCCGGTCTACCCCCGCCACCGCAATGAAATGACCTTCGTGGCCAGCACTCTGCATGTTGACCGTCAAGCTGACGGTGGCGCATGTATGGCCAAGCTTCAGTCGCGAAAGTACTGCCATTGCCATGGACAGGTCCAACATGTTCGCCAGCGTGCCTCCGCCCACCACGCCGTTGCCCTGCGTTGCATCGCGTGGCGCGGTGAACCGGATCACGAGTTCATCTTTGCCGCTCTCCACCAGCAGGGCCGACAGGCTGGCCAGCGCGGGATTCACCTCCAGTGGGAGATGTCGGCGCCCGGACGCCACCGCGTCCGCGATGAACGCGCGGGTGGGGTTGTCCTCATGCCGCGGAATGTCGGAAATCTCGTCAGCTTTCACGGTTCAGCCCAGCAGCGTAGTGCGCGCGTAATCGGGCGTGGAGACTTCGTACCCGAGGTCCTCGATGATCCTGGCTGCCTTGGCGACGAGCTCGGCGTTGTCGCGCGCGAGCTTGCCCGGCGACACATACAGGTTGTCCTCGAGTCCGACTCGCACGTGCCCGCCCAGGATCGCGGCAGTCGCGACCATCGGGAATTGGTCAGGGCCGATGCCGAACGCGCTCCAGTGCGAGCTGGTCGGCAGCAGGCGCTGCATTTCGGCCAATACCGTCGGCGTGGCTGGCGCGCCCCAGGGCACCGACATGCACAGCTGGAAATAGGCGCTCTTCGGAATGGCGCCCGTGGCGATCAGGTGACTTGCCAGGCGGGCGTGGCCGAGGTCGAAGACCTCCAGTTCCATCGTCACGCCGCTCGCGTGGATTTTTGCGGCCATTTCCCGTAGGTGGTTCGCGGGGTTGATGAAAACGGCGTCACCGAAACTCATGGTTGCGACGTCGAGGCTGCAGATGTCGGGCTTGAGGCTGACCACGTGCGCGACCCGCTCATGTGGCGTCATGAGTTCGGCATCGGGAATGGGGACGACACGAAACGGCGCGTCGGTCGGCACCGTCAGCATCGTGCCCGGACCGGTTGTGAGATTGATCAGCACATCGCAGCGGGATGCCCGGATGCGCTGCACGACCTCCTCGTAGTAGGAGAACTTCGTGGAGGACTTGCCGGTCTCGGGCTCGCGCACATGGATGTGGACGATGGATGCACCGGCACGCGCGGCATCGATGGCCTGGTCCGCGATCTCCCGAGGCGAGGCGGGCACGGCGGGGTTCTTTGCTCGGGTGTCCCCCGCGCCGGTTAAGGCGCAGGAAATGATGACGGGAGGGCGCTTGCTCATGTGTGGGGCCAAGGCTGGCAATGGGAGTGACAGAACCGGCATGAACGAACAGCATCCTGCCGGGCCATTTACGATACGAGTCGTATCGAGGAAAATATAGGCATGAAAGACAAGCTCGTCAAGGAGGGGTCTTGCTGAATATTCGCTCGTATCCTAGGGAAAGTACCAAAATACAATTTATAAACGATACGTACAGTATCGAAATTATTTCAAACAGGAGCTACCGTGAAACTTGGAAGATTTGTCGTACAAGGACTCGATGGTCCGGTTCAGCGCATCTGCATGGTGTTGCCGGAGGAGTCTCGCGTGATCGACCTGCGTGCGGCGGAGGCATTGCGGCAGCAGTCGCGCGGTGCCAACCGCGATGCTGCGCTGCGATACGCATCTGCGGTGTTTCCCGAAAGCATGTCGGCGGCCATCGCTCTGGGCGAGCAGTTCCTCGAGACGGCGCATGAGGCGGCGACACGCCATGGGGACGATGCATCCAGGCCCTTCGAAGGGCTGAGCTGGGCTGCAGCCTGCGACCCGTCGGTCGTGCGCGACGGCCTCACTTTCGTCAAGCACATCCGGCAGTTCCATGAGCGCATGAAGCTCACGCCTGCACCCGCGCTGCTTCAGGTCCCCGGCTATTTCAAGGGATCCCCTTGGACCGTGATCGGGCATGAAGCCGAAGTGCCTTGGCCGGCACGCGCCGAAAAGATGGATTACGAATTGGAAATCGGCTGGGTCATGGGGCGGACCGCTCACAACATCACGCCCGACACGGCCCGATCGCACCTGTTCGGCGTGACGATCTTCAATGACTTCTCGGCCCGCGACCTGCAGGCCAACGAGTTCGCCATCGGCATGGGACCGACCAAGAGCAAGGACTTCGCCTACGGCATCGGGCCATGGATCACCACGATCGACGAATTCCCGCACCTGGACCGCATCCGCATGGCCGTGCGGGTGAACGGGGAGACCTGGGGCGAGGGCGATACCTCGGAAATGCTGTGGAGTGTCGAGGAGTTGGTTGCCTATGTGTCGCTGGGCGACCATGTGCAGCCGGGCGATGTCATCGGTTCGGGAACGATGGGCAACGGCTCGGCACTCGAGCTCGGCCGCAGCCTCAGTCCGGGCGATGTGGTGGAGCTGGAGGTGTCCGGTGTCGGCGTCCTGCGCAACCGCATGGGCCAGCCTGAGAAGGGCACTTGGTGGCCGACGCCGCGCAAGCCCTTCATGTGAGAAGACTGCTGTGAAGTTCACCCTTGGCACTTTCTCGCACGATGGGGGCGAACGGTTTGCCGCCATGTGCATCGGCGACCGCGTGCTGCCCTTGCACGCGTTGCATGGGCAGGCACTGCGCTGCGGGGCAGCATGGCCCGAGAAGGCGTCGGTGCTCGACCTGCTGCAGGACTGGGATCGCAACCTGGTGGTGCTGCGTGCGCTACGGGAGAGTATCCCCGTCGAACACGATGCCCAGATGCTGATGAGCCGCCTGAGGGTGCATCCCCCTGTGGACTTGCCGCGGCAGCTGATTTGCACCGGCGCCAACTATCGCAAGCATGTGGTCGATCTCACGCTCGACATGGGTGTCGGGCCGGAAGGTCTCGAAGGCCCTGCGCTGCGCAAGTGGGCGGAAGGCATGATGGACGAACGGGCGGCGCACGGCGAGCCGTACGCGTTCCCGAAGTTGCCTTCGGCCGTCACGGGTGCCTTCGATCCGATCCTGCTTCCGGCAACGACCGGCAAGCCCGATTGGGAGCTGGAGCTCGCCGTCATCATCGGACGGCGTGCCAGGAACGTGCGCCGCGAGGATGCGCTCGGCCACGTCGCCGGCTACGCGATCGTGAACGACGTTTCGGCGCGTGACCTTATCGCCCGCACCGACTACAAGATGCTGGGCACCGATTGGCTCAGGTCGAAGTCCGCTCCGAGCTTCATGCCATTCGGCCCGGTGCTGGTGCCCGCATGCTTTGTACCGAACCCGCAGAACCTGCGGATGACCTTGAAGCTGAACGGACAGACCATGCAGGACGAGTCGACTGCGGACATGCTGTTCGACGTGGCGCGGCAGATCGAATATCTCTCCGCGCATATCGAACTCTGGCCGGGTGACCTCATCGCCACCGGATCGCCCGCCGGGAACGGTACCCACTACAACCGGTTTCTTCAGGACGGTGACGTGCTCGACTCGGAAATCGAAGGGCTTGGCAGCCAGCGCAATGTGTGCGTGCGGTCGCAGGCGCCGAAGCCCGCCTGATCGCGCACTGCGAATGCGAAACCACTTATCCATCGCCACCAGAAAGGACCCTCGGCGTGAACATTGAAGCAACGATCGAGAAACAACACGCGAAGACTCCGGCGAACGCGCGGCCGGTGCGGCGCATCGTCACCGGCGAGAACGCGCAGGGCAAATCCGTCTTCGTGTCCGACGGACCGACGCCGAACCACACGACCGACCCGGGCACACCGCTCGCGCGGGTGGTGTGGGCGACGGGCGAAGCCGCGGTGCCCGGGGCCGATCCGGCGCCTGCCGGCCAAGCCTTCGGTTTTCATTCCAAAGGCGGTTCGCTCCTGCGGGTGGTGGATTTTCCGCCGGACGAAACCTACGAGACTGCGAAGCTGGCACGTTTTCTCGACGAGCACGGCGTGCGGGACACCGGCGATGCCCGTCACTTCTGGTTCCACAAGACGCAGTCTCTTGACTATGCGATCGTGCTGGACGGCGAGATCCATGCGCTGATGGATGAGGGCGAGACGCTCATGCGCGCCGGCGACATCCTGATCCAGAGGGCCACCAACCACAGCTGGGCGAATCGCTCCGGCAAGACATGCCGCATGGCCTTCGTGCTGCTGGACCTGGAGCCGGGTGCCAAGGTGTGATTGCGTGTCCCGGATAATGGGCTCGTCGCAGTAGCCATCGAGAATTCCTTGCCGACCAAAACCCCTTCTCCAACGACCACGGCCAAGGCGCGCGGCCGTTCCGCTGCCTCCTCGGCAGCGAAGCTCGCCGCCGCTCCGGGGCCGGCTGCTTCGCGCACGCGCTCGCCGGGTCGCGCACGCAGCGATGCATCGCGCATGGCCATTCTCGATGCCACGCTGAAGCTGCTGGAAACAACGCCAGTGCCCCAGATCTCGATCGAGTCGATCGCGCGCGAGGCGGGTGTGGGCAAGGCCACCATCTACCGTTGGTGGAACTCGAAGGCCGCGGTGGTCATCGAGGCATTCCTGCACACCCATCTGTCCCACACGCCGATGCCGAAGGACATCAGCCCGCGCGATGCGCTCATGCGGCATATCCACCTGCTGGTCGAGGAGTACAGCGGCTGGTCGGGGCGCATCGTCTCGCAGATCATGGCCGAGGGCCAGAGCGACCCGGACGTGCTGCGCGAGTTCCGCGAACGCTTCTGGTACGGGCGGCGTGCGGTCGTGCGAGAGGTGGTCGAGGACGCGCGCCGCAAGGGCGAGTTCCGCAACGACGTGGAAACGGAACTGCAGATGGACATCCTGTATGCGCCGATCTACTTCCGTCTCCTCATGCGTCACCTGCCGCTGGACAAGAAGTTCGCGGACGAACACTGCGCCACGATCATGCAGATGCTGGCGCCCATCGAGAATCAGGCTGCTGCGGCGTCGCCCAAGCGGCGCAAGATCGCCCGAGCCGCCCGGGCCGCCTGAGCGCGGGACAGTTTCAGCCGCCGGGCAAGGCGGAAGTGTCGACCAGTTGCTCGTACGTGATGTCGGCACCGGGCAGGCCGCAACGGCGGCGCAGCGCGGCAAGGAGCTCGATCCCCGCGCGAGCCGGCCACAGCGAGTCCGGTGTCGCATGCAGCATCGCATCCACCACCGAAGCGGAGAAACCGGCCGGTGCCAATGCCTGGCGCGCGGCCTCCGGTTCACCTGCCATGCGCTGGCGTGCCTTTTCGAGGCCGTGCAACCAGGCGGAAAGAGCAGGGCGCAGCCGCCCCAGTGCGCCCGCCCTTACCACCAGGCCCTGCCCTGGAAAGGCGGGATAGCATTCCTGGACGGTTGCAATGCGGCTCAGGCCTGACGCGAGTGCCATGGCGTCGAAGGGCGGTCCCAGCAAGGTTGCATCGCCGCGCCCAGAGACGATGGCGTGGTGCCTTTCCTGCACGCCGCCCACCGATTCCAGCACGTAGGCCTCCGGGCCGATGCCTTCGTCCGCGAGCATGGCGCGCAAGGCCACGACGAAACCGTTGCCAGGTGCGTCGACCAGCAGTGTTGCGCCGCGCAGGTCGCCGAGCACAGCGCGCCCTCTCTGCCCGACCACGGTCAACGGGGTTGTGCGTTCGAGCTGCGCGACCACGCAGAAATCCCGCGGGCCTGGGCGCCGGTTCCAGTCCATCACGTTGTCGATGGCCGTGACCACGGCATCCGTGCGATCGGACACGAGCGCTTCGAATTGGGCGTCGGATGAGGGGTTGCGCTCGGCCAGCAGGGTCAGTCCTGCCATGAGGTCCAACGCGTCGGCGACCAGGGCGACAGGCGAGGGAACGAACCAGAGAAGCCGCAGGATGTGAGACATGGGACTCGGGGCTATGGAGTGAAAGGAAAAATCAGAGCGACGCTATGCATGGTCGGGAGGGCTGCGGTGCAGAGCGACGGGCTGGCCTACGCCGACCGCGGTTGAGCTCTCGGCGGCCTCCAGTTCCAGGCGCCGGGAGACCGCCCTGCGGAACCGGGAAAGCGCAGCATCCATCGCGAACGGTGCCATCTTGAAATCGGGGTCCAGCGCGAGGTTCTTCTGCTGCGCCGTGATGATCGCCCTGTCTTCCTCGAATGCGGCGACGATGTTCTGGTGAATCGACCTCGTCACTTCCGGCTTGTCGATTGAGAAGTTGTGTGGATGCGCAAAGAAGTAGTGCGTGGAGTTTTCCGTTTCAGGCGTGATCGCCTGGCAGCCCCTGAATTCCACGGCGTCGATGCGGTGCCCCTCCGGCGCGCCCGTACCGGCCGGCGCATTGCCCGAGTCCATGATCAGGATCGCGGGGATCGTGAAGTTGTAGATGTTCCAGCGGTCCACCTTGCCGCTCCAGTCCTTCACCGCCTTCACGAAAGGAGGCGGCTCCGTATCGAGGACCCACCGTGTGATGCGCACGCCGTCGTCCAGCCGTTCGACCTGGGGCGGATGCTCTGCGTAGTCGGCGCCGCCCCCGAGGGTGGCGGGGTGCACGAAGGGCAGGTGAGAAAAATCCAGCAGGTTGTCGCAGATCAGGAGGTAGTGGACGTCGTAGTGGATGTAGCCGTCCAGGCTGCGCCAGTCCGGATGGTCAAGCCACGGCGTTGGCGGGATCAATGCGGGATCCGCCTTGGCGGGGTCACCCATCCAGATCCAGACCCAGCGATGCTGCTGGACCACGGGGAAGGTGCGAACCTTCGCCTGCGGCGGAATCCGGGGCTGCGCCGGCGCCTCGATGCATTGGCCGGCCGCGTCGAACTTGAGGCCGTGGTAACCGCAGCGCACGCAATCGCCCTCGCGCCTGCCGACGGAGAGCGGCGCGCCGCGATGGCAACAACGGTCTTCCATGGCGGTCAGCCTGTCGTCCGATGTGCGGTACATGAGGATCGGCGTGCCGATGATCGTGCGCGAAAAGAGGCCGTCGCGCGTGACCTCGTTGTCCCAGGCGGCGACGTACCAGGTGTTCTTGATGAACATGCTTTTTCTTTCGTCAGGTCAGTTCGAGTTTGATTCCGGAGCGCCGCACCACCGGAATCCATTTCGTCCGCTCGGCGCGGATGTAGGCGGAAAACTCCGCCGGGGTGCTCCCGACGGGGTCGCCGCCGTATTCGTGGTACCTCTGGATGACTTCCGGCTTGCGTGCCAGCGTGGCGCAGGCGGCTGCCAGCTTGTCCAGCACTGCCTTGGGCGTGCCTGCGGGCGCAAGAAGGCCGAACCATGTCGATGCGTCGAAGTCCCCGATGCCCAGCTCCTCGAAGGTCGGCACGCTCGGGAGCAGCGGATGGCGGCCCTTGCCCGTGACGGCCAGCGCCTTCAGTTTCCCCGCCCGGATATTGCTCATGGACGCCGCGAGCGCGTCGAACATCACTTGGGTTTCGCCCGCAAGCAGCGCTGCATAGGGACTGGTCGTGTTGTACGGGACGAACTGGTAGCTGGTTCCCGTGATCGCGCCAAACCACTCGCCCAGCAGGTGCTGGAAGGTGCCGATGCCGAGCGTCCCCGCCGGGATGGTTCCGGGCCTGCCCTTGGCCAGCGTCACGAGTTCGGATGCCGTCGATGCGGGCAGGCCCGGATGGGCGACGAGTACGCTGCGCAAGCTGGTGAGCTGGCTGATGGCGTCGAAGTCGGTGGGCTTGTACGGGAGCTTCGTATACAGCTCGGACAT
The DNA here is from genome assembly GCF_049913215.1 of Variovorax sp. R-27. NCBI lineage: Bacteria > Pseudomonadati > Pseudomonadota > Betaproteobacteria > Burkholderiales > Comamonadaceae > Variovorax > Variovorax sp. R-27. The sequence goes on along the minus strand of NZ_CP183984.1, from coordinate 6,629,575 downwards.
GTAGCACAGCGAGCTCGGGATGCCGATGAGCAAGGTGTAGCCATCGGGCGGCGCCTTGGCGGCCAGCGAGGTGCCGATGGTCGTCGCCCCTCCGGGGCGGTTGTCGATGAGCACGGACTGCCCGAGCAGGGCCGTGAGTCCCGCAGCCCAGAAGCGCGAATCGGCGTCGAGGCCTGACCCGGGCGGGTTCGCCACGATGATGCGCACCGGCTTATCGGGGTAGGCCTGCGCCAGCGCCTTGCCGGCAAGCGTGGTCATCAGCATTCCAGCACAGGTGCCCAGCGCCTGTCGTCTCGAGATCGTCATGGTCGTCTCCGCAGCTCGGGCGCAGGAAGGAAATGCAAATGCACGGCGCCCGCAAGTGCCTACTCTAATTCAATACGAGTCGTATTGAAAATATCGGGAAACCCCGTAGATGCCTCTGCAGACGGAGTGCCGGTGACAGACATCTGTCGCGTCGCCGAAAGGGCTGGGAAAACTACCTCTTCCATAAGGAAATCGACAATTCTGAATGATGGTTTTGCCATCGGCGCGGCGGCCGATGTGCATCCTGATTCAAGGGTTTGTCCTTAATTTATAACGATACGGTCCGTATAGTATTGAGGCAGTTCCAGTACATAAGACAGAGACAAGCAAAGAAGCATGGCGAGATGGCAGCTGTCCTGCGGACCCTCGGGCCGCAGGAATCAGCGGAGCCGATTCGCCCATCGCTTCGCGAGCATCGGTGCTTGGCTTTCGAGTGCTGGCCATGGAGCCTTCTCACTCTCGAAAGGAAAAGAGGATGAACATCCTGGGCCCTGATTCCCTGGTCTTCGGCGTCGACGATCTCGATGCTTGCATTCAGTTCTTCACCGACTACGGCCTCACGCCGGTCGGCGTCGACGAAACCGGCGGGCGCTTCGAAGCGGTCGACGGCACCTCCATCGTCGTCGCGCACCGCGACGATTCCTCGCTGCCTCCCCCGATGGACACGGGCACGATGCTGCGAAAAACGATCTACGGCGTCGCAGACCGTGCGACGCTGGAAGCCATCGCCGACGAACTGGGCCGCGACCGCGAGGTGAAGCGTCTGGCCGATGGCTCCATCGAGGCGTCCGACGACATGGGCTTCGTGCTGGGTTTCCAGATCTCGGTGCGGCGAGAGATCGAGGTGGCGGGCGAAGCCGTGAATTCACCGGGCGCCAGGCCGGGCCGGGCGCCCAACATCGTCGGGGCGAGTGCCAGCGCGGAGTTCCTTCCATTGACGCTTTCGCACGTCGTGTACTTCGTGCCCGACCAGGCCAAGGCTTCCCGGTTCTACGAGGATCGGCTTGGCTTTCGTTGCACCGACCGCTTCACCGATGCGGGCACTTTCCTGCGGCCCGCGGGCACGCTGGATCACCACACGCTGTTTCTGATCCAGACCCCGGCCTTCATGAAGGGCGTGGAGCACTTCACCTTCCACCTCTCGGGCCCGACAGCCGTGCTTCAGCGCGGCACCGAGTTCGCTGCCAAGGGCTACCAGACCTACTGGGGGCCCGGGCGGCACAAGTTCGGCTCCAACTGGTTCTGGTACTTCAACAGCCCTGTGGGCTGCCATGTGGAGTACGACGCTGACATGGACCTGCACGACGACAACTGGGTTGCGCGCGAAGCGCCGATGCAGGTCGACGAATCGCAGATCTTTCTTTTCCAGCACCGCGAGAAGTGGGCACCGGGCGGCCCACCGCCGGGCGGCGAGACGCATTGAAAGCCCGGCATGCGAACGTACCTGTGCAGGCTCGACGAGCTTCCTGACGGAGCGGCACGCGGGTTCGGTTCTGCAGGCGTATCGCGAAGAGCGATGTTCGTGGTCCGGCACGGCGATCGGGTGAGGGGATGGCTCGATTCCTGCCCCCATGTCGACGGCGCTCCGCTGGCTTGGCGCAAGGATGCTTACCTCAACGCAGACGGGAATTCGATCGTTTGCTATGGGCACGGCGCGGTGTTCGACATCGAAACCGGTGTCTGCACCCAAGGGCCATGCGTCGGGCAGGCGCTCACGCCTGTGGCGCTGGAATGCGATGAACAGGCGTTGTGGATCACTTCACCGCACGCCGCCGAATGACAACTTTTCCGAGGGCTTCAAGATGAATGCGACAGTTGGCTTGCGGGCACGGATTGCCCTGATGAGCGCGCATTGCGCGGGGATGATCGACATCGTTGCGCTGCCCGTGTGGGTCGGAACGCTGATTGCACGGTTCGGATTCGACCCGCAGCAGGCGGGGGCGCTGGCCACCTTGTTCCTGGCGGGCGCCGTCACGGCGAGCTTGAGCGTGGCATCCCGTTTCAACCGCTTGCGCGGTCGCTGGATGGTTCCTGCCGCCTACGCCGTCTCGGCAGCTGCGTTTCTGGTTTGCATGCGCACCAGCGAGTTCGAAACGCTTGCCGTCCTGCACCTGCTGGCCGGCATGGCGACCGGGTTCGGTTTGAGCATCACGCACGGCACTGTTGCGCTCACCAGCAATCCGCACCGGCTGTTCGGCTTCATGCAGGTCGCGGTCGGCGTACTCGGCATTGCCTACATGGCGGCCGCGCCGCAGATCATTGCCCAGGTCGGCGGGGCAGGGCTCTTTGCCATCTTTGGCGGGATCATGATCGCAGCGAGCGTCATCACTGCTCTGGCGTTTCCGAAAACACAACCGGTGCAGACAGAGGTTGCGGCACACGGTGTGCGATCGGCCCGGCTGCCCAGGGCCGCATGGTGCGCGATGGTGGGCATCAGCCTCATGAACGTGACGCAAGCCATGGTGTTTTCGTTCATGGAGCGCATGGGTGCCGACCGCGGGTTCACGCCGTCTGATCTGCATGTGGTGCTGATCGCGGTCGGCATCGTCAACCTGATCCCAGGCGCAGTCGCCGCATTTCTGCAGCACCGGCTGGATGCCCGCAATGTCGTGCTTGCAGGCGCGACGGCACAGGCCCTCCTTGCGGTGGTGCTGGTTTCAAGCACAGCGTTCCCTGCCTACGCGACGAGCGGTGCCTTCTTCGTCTCGGCGGTGATCTTCACGCACATCTTCACGTTCGGGGCACTGGCGAAGCTGGATCCGTCCGGGAGGGCTGTTTCCGCGACGCCTGCGATGCTGATGATCGGTTCCGCCATCGGCCCGATTCTGGGCGGCACCCTGGTGAAGTTCTTCGGCTACGGGGCCATCGGCTGGGCCGCGGTTGCGATCGACGCCGTGGCCTTCTGCTTCTATCTGCAATTGCGAAACCACACCGCGCCGCCCGATGCGCCGGTGGTAAAGATTCATCCACAAACATGACGAAACAGGAGACAAAGCCATGAACAAGACCAAGCGGGTACTCGTGGTCGGAAGCGGCATCGGCGGTGCCACGGCAGCCTGTGCGCTGGCCAAGGCCGGCGTGGAGACGCATTGCATCGACATCCAGCCGGCGAGGTCCACGCTCGGCTCGGGCATCTGCCTGCTTCACAACACCATGCGTGCTCTTGCGGAGATCGGCCTGGCCGAGCCCTGTCTCGAGAGCGGCCTGCGCTTTGAAGTGTTCAAGCAATACGACGCCGCCGGGCACTTGCTCATGTCGAACCCGACACCGCCCGGCATCGGCATCCGTCGCCCGGAGCTTGCCCGGATCCTCGAGACTTCGGCCAGCGAGGCGGGTGCGAAGATGGAGCGCGGCCTCACCACCAAGCGCGTGACCGACCGGGGAGACTGCGTGGAGGTCGAGTTTTCCGACGGGCACGAGGCGGCCTACGATCTCGTGGTTGCGGCAGACGGTGCCTACTCGAAGCTGCGGGAACAGTTCTTCGGTGCCGAGCATCGCGTGTGGTTCGCCGGCCAGAGTGCCTGGCGCTTCAATGCGCCGCGCCCGCCCGAGGTCGATGGCTTCTGCCTCTATCGCTCGCCCGATGGCAGGCGTGCCGTCGGTGCACTGCCGACGTCCAAGGAGATGTGCTACTTGTTCTTTCTGGAGAACAGTGCCCAGCACATGCGTTGGCCGGACGACCAGCTGGATGTCCTGGTGCGCGAGCGGCTGGCCGGCTTCACCGCTCCTGTGATCCAGGATGCGCTGGCGCTGGTCACGAGCCCCCAGCAGGTCCTGGTACGCCCCTTCGACGTGACGTTAGTACCCGCCCCGTGGCATCGCGGCCGCATCGTGCTCGTGGGAGATTCCGCGCATTCGCCGACCCCCCAGATGACGTCCGGCGGCGGCATGGCCATCGAGGACGCCGTGGTCCTTGCACAGTGCATGCGGGCCGAGGCGGATGTCGAAGAGGCTTTGGCAGCCTACTCGAAGCGTCGGTTCGAGCGCGTGTCGACCGTGTGGAATGCTTCGCTGCAGCTGTGCAGGTCCGAGCAACAGCCTGTCCTGGAGCCGCAAAAGTCGGCCGCGCTCATGCTGCAGACCTACCAGTACCTCGGCCAGCCCATGTAGATGCAGTTGCTCATCGACAGGGAAGGGCGGCGAAAATCACGGGCATGAAGTCCATTGTCGACGCGGCCTGGCACCACTTCGTCAAAGTGGCGGAGCTGGGGTCGGTGTCGCGCGCGGCCTTGGCGGCGGATGTTCCGCAGTCGGTTGTTAGCCGGTGCATCGCCCAACTCGAGCGCGACGCCGGCACACGCCTGTTTCGCCGCACAGGACGCGGTGTCGTCCTGACCGAGCTGGGCGAGCAACTCTATCCGCGCATCAAGCGCCTGATCGCCGAGTCGGAGAGCTTTGCCGACGACCTCCGCGCGAGCCGCGGAGTGCCGGTCGGCGATGTGCGCCTCGGACTTCTGCCCTCGACCGTGCCCGCACTTGCCGGCCCCCTGTACCAGCGGATCCTCGAGCAGTTCCCCCAGGTGCGACTGCATCTGACGGAAGGCTCGAGTTCGCAGTTGCAGGAAATGCTGGATCAGGGGCGGCTGGACCTGTCCTTGCTGCTGCGCGACGGCGGCGAAGCGAGCGCCGACGAGCCCGTGTTGATGGAGGGGCCCCTGTGCCTCGTCGCCGCCAGTAGTGATCCGCTTGCAGGTCGCTCCGACATCCGCTTCGAGGAGGTCACCCGCTTGCCGCTGGTGCTGCCGGGCGATCCTCACCCGCTGCGCGAACGGTTGGTGTTGCTCGCGCGCAAGAGGGGCCTATCGCTGCGGGTGGTCGCTGAGGCGAACTCGATCCGGCTGCAGCATGAAGCTGCGGCCTCCGCCGCGGGCTATGCCATCACCGCCCTGTCCATTGCGCCGCACGATCGGCACCGGCTGGTGGCGCTGAAGATCGTCGAGCCGGTGCTGTCGCGTGCCATCGTGCTCGCCGTTGCCCGTCACCGGCCGCACACGCTCGCGACGCGGGAAGTCCATGCACTCCTGCTTTCGATAGCACCCGGGATCCTCTCGGAAGAAAGCCGCACAGCCTCAGGTTTCGCTTGAGCGCATAGCTGCTATCGCGTGCGCACTCTCGCTCGTTGCGCACGGCAAACCTAAAGTCGTTGGCATGCGGTGCCGTACCTCGACGAGGGCGGCTTTCATTCCACCACCAGCGAATCGAGACAACATGCTTCCCTACAAGCGCGCAGACGCCCGGGCCTGGGCCCGTGACCACCTGATCGGCTGCTCTTCCGTGACCATTCCAAGTTACTCGGCCGATCTGAAGAAATTGAATGAGCGCGGTATACGCCACGACGTGGCGTTGTCCAAGGAACTCGGGTTCAAGCACACGCTGCTGTGCGCCGAAGTTGCCATCACGCCGGAAGAGAACGCACAGTTCACCGCCTGGGCGGCAGAGACCGCGGGTCCGGGATTCGGCCTGTTCTTCCATGCGGCCTTCAACACGCTGGCCGAGAACATCCAGGCGGTCAAACTGGCTGAGGCCGCCGGCGCCACCATGGTGTTGCTGTCCTATCCCGCGCAGTTCTGGCCCACGACGGAACAGGAAGTCTTCGACTACACCAAGGAACTGTGCGACGCCACGAACCTGGCGGTGATGCTGTTTCCTCTGCCCGCCTGGGGCTTCGAGCGCATCCATCCTGCAGGCATGTCGGTCGCATTTGTACGCAGCCTCCTGAAGGCATGTCCGAACATCGTGGCGATCAAGTCGGAGCAGGGTTTTCCGCTGCCCGCTGGCGTGTGCGAGATGTACCACCACTTCCGCGACGAGGTCGTCATCAGCTGTCCCATCGAAGGCGACGCCATCCCGCTCATGAGCGTGATGAAGATGCAGTTCTCGGGCACCAGCAACACGCAGTGGATGGGTGACTACTATCCGCGCGCCTTCGAACTTGCTCGTACCGGCAAGTGGGAGGAGGCGATGGAGCTGTACTGGAAGGTCAACCCGGCACGCGGTGCCAATGGAGCCGCCACCCAGGCCTACATCGGCGGCACCTCGGTCCTGAACCGGACCATGTGGAAGTACCAGGACTGGCTCGCCGGTTTCAACGGTGGCCCGCTGCGCGCGCCGGCCATGCGTATTCCCGACCGGTTCTTGAAGGTGCTTCGCCAGGGCTTGATCGCTTCCGGGCTTCCGGTGACAGCCGACCCCGACAGCGAGTTCATGGTCGGTCGGCATCCCTGCTGAAGCCAGTTGCCGGACAGTCATCGCCTCCAAAGAAGAAACGAGACAAGACCATGACACTCCTTGGGCGTCGCACATTCATCGGCGGGATCGGCGGCCTGCTGCTTTCATCGGCCCGTGCCTCCGACGTGGTTCGCGTGATCGTGCCCTACGCTGCGGGCGGTTTCACTGACATCGGTGCACGGGTCATCTGCGAGCAGTTGGGCTATGCGCTGGGGCAGCCCGTGATCATCGAGAACCGGCCGGGCGGCGGAACGCGGATCGGAACAGCCGCCGTGTTCGGTGCCAAGCCGGACGGCAACACGCTGCTGCTCACCAACATCGCCTACAGCATCCTTCCGTTGGTCGATCCGTCGGTGAAATACGACGCGCTCACGGCCGCCGCACCGGTGGGCATCGCTTCGGTCTATCCCATCGCCCTGGTCGTCAATGCGCAGCTGCCAGTGAGAACGCTGCGGGAGTTCATCGACTACGCACGCAAGAGCCCCGGGAAGCTGAGCTACGGCAGCGCCGGTCCGGGCAGTGGAGCGCACCTTGGCGGCGAGCTGTTCAAGGCCTTGACCGGCACTGATCTGGTCCATGTTCCGTTTCGGTCCACCTCGAGTGCGCTCACCGAAGTGGCGGCGGGCAGGGTCGATCTCACCTTTGACGCGACAGCCATCGAACTCGCGAAGATGGGCAAGGTCAGGATCCTCGCGGTATCGGGCACCGATCGCGATCCGCGGCTGCCGGACGTTCCCACGGTGGCGGAAGCGGGGCTCAAGGGCATGGAGACGAATTCCTGGCTCGGGATCTTCGCCCCGCTGGGCACTCCCGCGTCCACCGTCGAGCGCCTGAACCAGGCACTGAACACTGTCCTGAAAAACGAAGCGCTCAAAGCACGCTTCCGCGAACTCGGGATGCTCCCGCGTTCCGGCCCTCCAGGCCTGTTGATCGATCAGGTGCGCTACGACACCGATCTGTACAGGCGCGTCATCCACGAAGCCAAGCTGAAATTCGAATGACCTCTTCCAATCTCGATCTCTCCGCGAACGATGCGCCCGATGCACCGGTGTTCGTTTCGTCCGAAACCGCTGCAGCCGTTTTCCAGTGGCTGCCCGCTGTGCGCGCCTTGCAGGAAACCTACGCACGACCCCTGGGCCCTCAGGCGGTTCCCCGGCGCACGATCGCCGCGGGCGCGGCCGAGCGTGCCTCGCTGCGGACCATGACGGCGGTGCCGCCGGGCTCCCGCTACTACGGCGCCAAGCTGATGGGCATGGCGTTCGGGCCGGCGGGCCGGCAGCTCGAGTACGCCGTGGTGCTGTTCGATGCAACCACGGGCTCGCTGGCCGCGATCGTCGACGGCAACTTGGTCACCGCATATCGCACGGCCGCCACATCTGCTGCGGCCCTTGACCGCCTGGCGCCGCCAGGGGCCGCGAGGCTCGCCGTCCTTGGCAGCGGACTGGAAGCACGCATGCACACGCTGGCCATTGCCGCGGTGCGCGAGCTCCAGGAGATCCGGATCTACAGCCCGACGCCGGCCAAGCGCGCGGCGTTCGCCGACGCCCTGGGCTCCGAGCTGGGCGTTCATGCATATGCCGTCGATTCGCCCGCTGAAGCCGTCGGCGGCGCCGACATCGTGCTCGCCGCGGCCCGCTCGTATGGCGAGAAGCCCATCCTGCACGGCGCCTGGCTCGCGTCCCATGCGACGGTCGTCTCCATCGGGTCGACGCTTCCCGACCAGCGCGAAGTCGACAGCAGTGTGGTGGCGCTCGCCAGTCTTGTCGTCTGTGACAACGTGGAGGAAGTGCTCGAGGAATCCGGCGACATGCTGGCGGCCCATCGAGACGGTGTCGAGCCCGACGCCAAGTGCGTGAGCCTGAACGACCTGATGTCCGGCAAGGTCACGGCCTCTCGCCGTGAAGGCGATGTGGCCATGTACAAGTCTGTCGGCTCCGGACTGCAGGACGTGGTGGTCGCCGGCATGATCCTCGACCTCGCGCGCGCGGCCGGGCTGGCGACACCTCTGCCCATTCGATTCGAAACCAAGCGCATCGGCTGATGCAACGAACCATGAAAAATCTGCTGAAAGATCCAGAGCTGTTCCGCAACGCCGCCTTCGTCGGCGGCGAGTGGATCGGCACGACGCCGCACGGCAAGTACACCCTGCGCAATCCTGCGACCGACGAGCCGCTCGTCGAGCTCCCTCGCTTCAGGCAGGACGAGACAGCGCACGCCGTCGAGGTGTCGCACCGCGCCTTCCTCAACTGGCGCCGTACCACGGCCAAGCACCGCTCGGACCTGCTGCGCCGCTGGTACGACCTCATGGTCCTGCACAGCGATGACTTGGCAACCTTGATCACCCTGGAAGAGGGAAAACCGCTGGCCGAAGCCAAAACCGAGATCCAGTACGCAGCATCGTTCCTCCAGTGGTTTTCCGAGGAAGCCAAGCGGGTACGCGGTGACGTGATCCCGGCGCCCAAGGACACCCAGCGCATCGTGGTACTGAAGGAGCCGATCGGCGTGTGTGCAGCCATCACGCCCTGGAACTTCCCCGCGGCCATGATCACGCGCAAGGCAGGCCCCGCGCTGGCCGCCGGCTGCAGCATGGTTGTCAAGCCTGCGAGCCAGACGCCGCTCACGGCCCTGGCACTGGCGGAACTGGCCCGGCGCGCCGGCGTGCCCGCGGGCGTGTTCAACGTGGTGACCGGCAACGACACGCGCGACATCGGCAACCAGCTCACATCGCATCCGCTCGTGCGCAAGATCACCTTCACCGGTTCGACCGAGGTCGGGCGCGTGCTGCTGGCCCAGGCCGCAGGCACCATCAAGAAGTGCTCGATGGAACTTGGGGGAAACGCGCCATTCATCATCTTCGACGATGCGGACCTCGATGCCGCGGCAGACGGCGTGGTTGCTGCCAAATTCCGTAACACTGGGCAGGCGTGCATCAGCGCCAACAGGGTGCTCGTGCAGGCCAGCGTGTACGAGGCTTTTGCCGCCAAGCTGGTGGAGCGTGTCCGGAGACTGCGCGTCGGAAATGGACTGGAGGCGGACGTGCAACTCGGCCCGCTCATCGATGACGCGGCCGTCCGGAAAGTCGAGGAACACATTGCGGACGCCGTTGCGCACGGCGCGACGGTTCTGCAAGGCGGGCAGCGCCATTCGCTCGGAGGCCGCTTCTACGAACCGACCGTATTGGGTGGTGCGACCGCGCAAATGGCGCTCGCGCGGGAAGAAACCTTCGGACCGCTCGCACCGCTGTTTCGTTTCGAGAAGGACGAGGAAGCGTTTGCTATCGCCAACGCGACCGAATACGGACTGGCCGCCTATCTCTACAGTCGCGATGCCGCCCGCATCTGGCGCGCGTCGGCGGCTATCGAGGCCGGGATGGTCGGCATTAACTGCGGGTTGATCTCGAACGAAGTCGCGCCGTTCGGCGGCGTGAAGCAGAGCGGCCTGGGGCGCGAAGGTTCGCACCTCGGCATCGAGGAGTTCCTGGAGGTCAAGTACCTGTGTTGGGACGGGCTCGCGCCGGCGTTCAGCTGAAGTCGTCGGCCTGCGGCATCGACGCGCGGCCGACCCCTCTCAGTCCAGCTGCAGCTGGGTACGCTGCGCGACCGCGCCCCACTTGGCGAAGTCGTCCTGGCTGCGTCGTTGCGCTTCCTGCGGGCTGTTGCCCTCCACGCGCAGGTCCATCTCTGCCAGCCGGGCTTTGTTGGCCGGCGTCTGGAGCGCGGTTCGCACGTCGCGCTGGATCTTCTCGACGGTGGCGGCCGGCAGGCCCGATGGCGCCATCAGCGTTTCGAAGAAGGTTGCATCGAAGCCGGGATGTCCGCTTTCGGCGACGGTGGGAATGTCGGGCAGCAGCCCCGAGCGTGCTGTGCCGGAGACGGCGATCGCCCGCAAGCGTCCGGCCTGGATGTGGGGCTGGACGACGGACGAGACGATGAAGCCGCAATCGACGTGGCCTCCCATCACGTCGAGCGCCGCGGGTCCCGGTCCCTTGTAGGGCACGTGGGTAAGCTTGGTCCCCGTTGTAGCCAGCAGCATTTCCATCGTCATGTGGCTCGGTGTCCCGGGGCCGCCGGAGGCATATAGCCGTGTCGACGGCAGCTGGGTGAACTTGTCGAGCGATGTGATCCCGGTTGCCGGGTTGCACACCAGCGTCTGGTTGAAGCTCGCGAAGTAGGTGACGGGCTTGAGCGACGTCCGCAGATTGAAGCTCAGTCTCTTGTACAGATGCGGGTTGATGGTGAGGATCGTGTCGGGCCCGACGAGCAAGGTGTGTTCATCCCTGGCCTGAGCCACTTCGCTGGCGGCGATGTTGCCTCCCGCGCCCGGCTTGTTCTCGACGATGACGGGCTGGCCCCACGCCGTCTGCAACGCCGGTTGGATCAACCTGGCGATCACGTCGCCCGGCGTGCCCGGCGGAAATGCCGCCACCATGCGCACCGGCTTGGTGGGCCACGCTTGCGCAAAGGCCGAGGGCGCGATCGCCAGGGCCATGGCGAGTACGGGGATTCGAAGCAATGGGACAAAGTTGGTTTTCATGCGAGGTCCTCGGATGGAGTGCTTGAAGTCGTCGAAACGGAATGGCCTGTGGGTGGCAGCGACCTGGCCGTGACGCGGGACAGCACGCCCGCCGCATCGCCCGCAGCCGCGCCACGCCAGGCGACGATCTGGTCGGGCCGGATCAGCACCAGCGGTGCCTCGTAGAGTTCACGCAGCGATGGCTGCGGCAACCGCACGACGCGCAGGTCGACGGCCATGGCGCGGGCTGCGGCCTCGAAGGCCTCGGTGTCAGGCGCATCGGGTCCCAGCGCCAGCAGGGTCCATTCGGTGTGGAACAGGTCGAACAGCGAGCGCCCGTCGTCCAGCCAGGCGTGCGGCGGACGACCGCCGGGGCTGGCCGTGGGCGTGTAGGCGTTCGGTTCATCGGGCGGCAGCACAGCGCCATCGCCGACGATGATCGGCGAGCCGTCGTACCGGCCCCCGAAGGTCACCCCGGGGATGTTGAACTCCAGCCGGACATGCGCGTTCAGCTGTTGGCCCGCGAGCTCGCGCTCGGCGTCCCCTCGTGCCGAGGCCTCGTCGAGCTCGGGCTTTGCCGCAAAGAGCCCCACCGAGTCGGCGAACTTGCGCGCATAGCCGGTGTTGCGCTCGGCGAGCGGTTTGCGCTCGGCCTCGTAGCTGTCAAGCAGCGCTGGTGGCGCCTGCCCGCGAATCACGCTGGCGAGTTTCCAGCCCAGGTTGACGGCATCCTCCACCGCCGTGTTGTAGCCGAGGCCGCCTGTCGGGGTGAACAGGTGAGCGGCGTCGCCTGCGATGAAGACGCGGCCCTGCTGGAAGCGTTGTGCGACCAGCGCATGCCCGGCGAGCCAGGTGCCCATCGAGAGGATCTCCATGGGTACCTCCTGGCCCACCGCCTCTGCAAAGACGCGGCGCGCATCGTTTTCGGTCCAGCCGTCGGCGTCTTCGCCGGGCCGCAGCGCCGCGTGGAAGGCGTACTCGGCCTTGCCGTCCACCGAGGCCATGAAGGCGCGCCTTTCATGGTTGACGGCTACGTACATCCAGGCCTTGGGATGGCGCAGCGCAGGGAGGAATTCGGGCGCGCGCAAGTAGATGGCGAACATCTTGCCGCCCATGAACTCGCGCTGGATTCCGGTGACACCGCCCCACTCGATGCCAAGCTGCTGCCTGACGAAGCTTCGTGCGCCATCGGCGCCGACCAGGAACCTGGCGGTTACGTCCTGCGCCGCGCCGCCTTCGCTCGGCTGCACGGCGGCGCTCACGGAGGAACCGTCATCGCTGAATCGCTCCAGGCGCCAGCCATAACGCACATCGGTGGACGGCCAGGCCTGCGCATGGCGGCGCAGGGTTTCCTCGACGAACTTCTGCGACACGCGATGCGGCAGTTCGGCTGCGCTCCACGAACCCGTCATCGACTTGATCTTGACGGCGGCCTCGGCGGCCGTGGGCAGGCTGAGGCGCGCCAGTTCATGCTCGGCAAACCGCGTGAAGTAGGCGATGTCCGTCGGATGGTCAGCGGGCAGTCCCAGCGCGCGGATCTCGTGCGCGAAGCCCAACCGGCGGAAATGCTCCATCGTGCGGGCCTGCGTTGCGTTGGCCTGCGGATTGAAGGCGGTGCCGGGCTTGCCGTCGACCAGCAGGCACTTGATGCCGCGGCGGCCGAGTTCGTTGGCGAGCATCAGCCCACAGGGCCCACCGCCAGCGATCAGCACATCCGTTTCGATGAGGGGAGTGTGGCCGGCAGCACGCCGGGAAGTTGCGATCATCGGCTGTCTTTCTTCTTGAAACATCAGTCGGCGCGAATGCCGCGCTCCCGGATCACTGCGCCCAGGCGCTTGAAGTCAGCTGCGCCTTTGTCGCCGAAGGCTGCGGGCGTCAGGGGCTCGGGTACGTTGCCTAGCGTTTCGATATGCGCCCTGACCGCCTGTTTGGTCAGCGCGCGGTTGACTTCCGCGTTGATCCGCTGAATCACGGCCGGCTTCGTGCCGGCAGGCGCGTAGAGGCCGAACACCGCATCGGCGTCGAAACCCTTCAGCCCGAGTTCATCGAGCGTCGGCACCTCCGGCATTTGAGGGGCCCGCATGAGGCTTGCTACCGCGAGCATGCGCAGCTTTCCGGTCTGGACGTGCTGGATGCTGATCCCCGGGTCAAAGAGGAAGTCGATCTGACCGCCCAGCAGGTCCGTCAGCGCGGGCGCCGCGCCTCGGTAGGGCACGTGGACCGCTGTTGTCCCGGTCTGGCCGGTCATCATCTCCGCTGCGAGATGCGGCGAGCTTCCGTTGCCGGGCGAACCGAAAGACCGCTTGCCGGGGTTTGCTTTCAGATCGGCGATCAAGCCCTTGAAGTCCTTGACCGGGCTGTCGGCACGAACCACCAGATAGAACGGAACGCGTGCAACGGATGCAACCGGGACGAGGTCCTTCGCAGGATCGAACGGCATCTTTGCGTAGATGTGCGGATTGATCGAAACCATGCCGCCGGAGCTCATCAGAAACGTATAGCCGTCAGGCGGCGACTTGGCGACGAAATCGCCGCCGAGGTTGCCTCCGGCGCCACCCTTGTTCTCGACGAGCACCGGTTGTCCGAGCGCCTCCTGCAGCGGGGCGCTGATCACGCGGGCCAACTGATCGGCCGCGCCTCCGGGCGCGAAGTTGGCGACGATCTTGACGGGCTGCTTCGGCCAGTCCTGGGCCTGGGCAATGCCGTACGGTCCCAGGCCGAGCGCAAGCGCTGCTGTTGCAAGCAGGAATTTCATGGGGTGTCTCCTGCTTTTCATCAGAACGGATAGTGGCGGTCGGTGGTCTGCACCGTCAGCCACCGCAGTTCGGTGAAGGCATCGATCCCGGCCTTCCCGCCGAACCGCCCGTAGCCGGAATCTTTCACGCCACCGAAGGGCATCTGCGCCTCGTCGTGCACGGTCGGGCCATTCACATGGCAGATGCCGGAGTCGATGCGGTTGGCTACATCCCACGCCCGGGCAACGTCGCGACCGAACACGGCGGAGGACAGCCCGTAGGGGTTATCGTTGGCCACGCGCACCGCTTCGTCGACGCCATCGACACGCACGATCGATTTCACGGGACCGAAGCTCTCTTCGTGATAGATACGCATCTGCGGAGTCACGTGGTCGAGCAGCGTTGCGGGCATCAGCGTGCTCTCTGCCTTGCCGCCGCACACGAGCTTGGCGCCCTTGGCGAGCGCGTCGTCGATCAGCGCATTGCAGCGCTCGACGGTGCTGGCATCGACGACCGAACCGAGCACCACGGGGCCTTTGCGCGGGTCGCCCAGCGGTAGTTGCGTGGCCTTGGCGGCGAGCCTGTCGACGAAGGCGTCCGCGATCCGGCGATCCACCACGATGCGCTCGGTGCTCATGCAGATCTGGCCGCTGTTGGCGAAGGCGCCGAAGGCTGCGCCGTTGACTGCGGCATCGAGGTCGGCGTCGTCCAGCACGACCAGCGGAGCCTTGCCGCCCAGCTCCAGCACTGCCGGCTTGAGGTACTTCGCGCAGGTCAGCGCGATCAGCTTGCCCACGCGGGTGGAGCCGGTGAAGTTCACGCGGCGCAGGGCAGGATGGGCAATGATCGCTTCGACAACCTCGGCCGCGTCCGCTGGCGCGTTGGTCACGAAGTTGACGACGCCCGGGGGGAAGCCCGCATCCTTGAAGGCCTCCACGATCAGCCCGTGGGTGGCGGGGCTGAGTTCCGAACCCTTGAACACCACCGTGTTGCCGCAGGCCAGCGGTGTGGCGATCGCACGCACGCCGAGGATCACCGGCGCGTTCCATGGCGCGATGCCGAGAACCACACCCGCGGGGCGGCGTATGCCCAAGGCCAGGCTACCTGGCACGTCGGACGGGATGACTTCTCCGCCGATCTGGGTCGTCATGCCGGCCGCCTCCTGCAGCATGCCGGCTGCCAGGTGCACGTTGAAGCCGGCCCACGGCGCGGCGGCACCGGTCTCCGCCGCCATCGACTCGGTCAGGGCCTGCGCCTTGGCCTCGATGGCTTGCGCCGCCTTCAGCAGCAGCGCCCTGCGTTCGCCCGGGCCGGTCCGGGACCAGGCCGGGAACGCGGCAGCCGCGGCCTCGACCGCAGCCACGGCGTCGGCGCGAGTGGCAGCGGGCGCCGTGGTGGCCACCGTGCCGTCAAGCGGGTTGCGGCGCTCGAAGGTGGCGCCGTCTGCGGCCTGCCGGCTTTCGCCATTGATCAACATCGATATCGTGCCCATCGTTTTGTCTCCTTGTAGGTTTGAAAGAAAGCGAAAAACTGTCAGGCCACTTCGACCTCGACCAGCATTGGTGCGGCCGATTGAAGGGCCTGGTGCAAGGCCGCGCGCAACTGCTCGGCCGTCTCGACGCGCAGCGCCTTCATGCCTTGCGCGCCGGCCAGCGCAACAAAATCGAGATCGGGCAGGTCGGTGCCCGGAACATGCTTGTCTCCTTGTAGGTTTGAAAGAAAGCGAAAAACTGTCAGGCCACTTCGACCTCGACCAGCATTGGTGCGGCCGATTGAAGGGCCTGGTGCAAGGCCGCGCGCAACTGCTCGGCCGTCTCGACGCGCAGCGCCTTCATGCCTTGCGCGCCGGCCAGCGCAACAAAATCGAGATCGGGCAGGTCGGTGCCCGGAACATGCTCGTCGGGCCGGTAGCCGAAGATGCGGGCGAACTCGTAGAGCGCCGCGTAGCGGCGGTTCTTCAGGATCACGACCGTGACCGGCAGCGCCAACTGCGCCGCACTCCACAGCGCCTGGATCGCGTACATGGCCGAGCCGTCGCCGATCAGTGCAATGACCCGTGCGCCGGGCTTGCCCAGCGCCACGCCCACGGCGGCCGGCAGCCCATAGCCCAGGCCGCCGCTGCACATCGTGTAGAAGGTTTCCGACTCGAGGATCGGCAGGTGCCCATGCATGACCGGCCGTGCGCTGGGCGCTTCCTCGACCACGATGCTGTCGCGCGCGCGCACATCGGCCAGCGTCTGCAGAACCCACGGCACCGGCAGGCGTTCGCCAGGCGATGGCTCCGCAACGCGCGGCGGCCGTGGATGAGGAGGCGGTGCCGCGCGATCTCGGGGCTTGCACTGTTCGAGCAGGTCAAGCAAGCCGAGGCGGATGCTGCCGACCACGGAGGTTCCTGTCGGCGCCCAGGCCGCGACCTGAGGATCGTCTGTCAGCTGTACCAGCTCGGTTGATTCGGGCAGATGCGGCCCTTGGCCCGGTACGTGATAAGTGAACGCCGGCGCGCCCAGTGCAAATACCAGGTCGTGGCCCGCGAGCCGCTCGACGATGCGCTCGCGCATCGGCGGCAGGAAGCCTCCCCACAGCGGATGGTCTTCAGGGAAGCTGCACCGGCCCGACATCGGGGCCACGTACACGCGCGCGTTGTGCCGCTCGGCCAGCTGCAGGGCCTCGTTCCAGGCTTCGTCGCGATCGACCGCGGCACCGACCACGAAGGCCGGGCAGCGGGCGCCATCGATCGCTTCGGCAATGCGCGCGAGCAGCTCCGGGTCGGGGCGCAGGTGCCGGCTGACAGCCCGTGCATCGACCGGCTGGGTCTGCACATCCCAATCGTCCGACGGGATGGAGACCAGCACAGGCCCGCGCGGCGGCGTCATCGCGACGTAGTAGGCCCGCGCGATCGCCAGCGGAACGTCTTCGGCCCGCGCCGGCTCGATGCTCCACTTGACGTAGGGCCTAGGCAGCTCGGCCGCCTGCGTGGATCCGAGGAAGGGCTCGAAAGGCAGGATCGAGCGTGCCTGCTGGCCGGCCGTGATCACCAGCGGCGTGCGGTTGCGAAAGGCCGTGAAGATGTTGCCCATCGCGTGGCCGACGCCGGCGGCGGAGTGCAGATTGACGAACGCCGCGTTGTGCGTGGCCTGGGCGTATCCGTCGGCCATGCCCACGACCACCGACTCCTGAAGGCCGAGCACATAGTGGAAATCGTCCGGGAAGTCGATGAACAGCGGTAGCTCCGTCGACCCGGGGTTCCCGAACACGCGCTTCATGCCGAATGCGCGCAGCAGCCTATAGACGGCATCCCGCACGGACAGGGTGCGGCCCACTGCGAGTGGCTCTTGCTCAAGCGGCTCGACGCGTTGATCCATGAATGCTCCTTTGATGAATGCCGCAGTCTTGCCGTTGGAGGTTTATTCATCAATACAATGAACTGTCTATAAGAAAATAAGAAATATGCATAGTGAGAAGCTGGACATGAACCTGCTTCGCTTGTTCGAAGCGGTGTATCGCTTGGGCAGCGTCAGCCTTGCGGCCGATGCGCTGGGGCTGTCCCAGCCGGCGGCCAGCCAGGGGTTGACGCGATTGCGGCTTGCGCTGGGCGACGCGCTGTTCGTGCGCGCCAACGGACGCATGCGGCCGACCCTGCGGGCGGAACGGCTGGCCAGCGTGGTGCAGCCGGCCGTGGCCGCCATTCAAGAGGTGTTGCGAGACGAAGACAGCTTCGATCCTTCGCACTCGCGCATGACCGTTCGAATGCACATGAACGACATCGGGGAGGCGAGGCTATTGCCGGAATTGATCTCGGCCTTGCACCGCCAGGCACCCGGCGTGCGGGTGCACACGACCCCGCTGCCGCACGCGGAGATCGCCGATGCCCTGGAAACCGGGGCTATTCATTTCGCGCTTGGCTTCCTGCCCTCGGTCAGCGGAACGGAGCGTGTCGAGTTGCTGCGCGACCGCTATGCAGTGGTGGTCCGGGCGGGGCATCCCATGGCCAAGGCCAAGAAGGGGCATACGACCATCCAGGACTTGCGGCGGCTGGAGTACGTGGCCGTGCGATCGCATTCGGAGACCTTCCGTATCCTGCAGCAGCTCGGGCTGGACGGCAGGTTGGTGCTGACCTCCGCGCACTTTCTTGCATTGCCGGCCATCATCGAACGCACTGATCTCGCCGTCGTGATGCCGGAAGAAATCGCACGCCGGTTCATCGATGCCAAGCGTTATGCACTGCTTCCGGCCGAACTTCCCCGCAGCACCTTCACCGTGTCGATGCACTGGAGCCGCCGCTTCGAGTCAGACCCTGCGCTCCAATGGATCCGAAACCTCTTCGTCGGTCTCTTCAAGGACAAGGGGCGCCAATAGGCGCGCGATCCGCCTTCGCCGAGGTGTACTGCAGCTTCCGCAGGAAGCTTTCGGCCAGTTGCGCGAGACCTGTGCGATGGGGCGTGCCCGTCACCACGAAGTCGGCTGCGTCAGAACGACGTGGGCGTCGAGCACGCGATGGCCTTGGCTCGAGCCTGAGCGCCGGCACAGGCGCCTGCTGCCGCTGCCACGCCCGCATCGGGAGACAAGCAATGAAGTACCTCAAGTCGTCGTCCGCCGCGCTCGTGTTGCCGGCTTCGTCGGTCGGAATGGCCGGTGCGCGGACGTCTCCGTCCGCATCCGCTTCAAGCGCTGCCATCGTGGCCTGCCTCGGCGAAATCATGGTGGAGCAGGACGAGGTCGAGACGCCGCTGCAAGGCCTTCCCGGGAACGAACGCGCCGCCCCCGCGAAGAGATGAGGCCGAAGTTTCAGGCCGCGCTGCGCCAGCAGCGGCAACTCGTGCAGGCCTGCCTCGCGCAGATCGCATCCCAGCCGTCTCTATGCCACACTTTGTGATCCACCAACCGACGAAGCCCGTGACCCGTCGAATCGATTCCTACAGCATCAGGTTGTTCGTCGCGGCGGCTCGCGCCGGCTCCATCGTCCGTGCCGCTGCCGCGGAGAACATCGCACCTTCGGCATTGAGTCGCAGGATCGCGGATCTGGAACATGCCTTCGAGACGCCGCTGTTGGTGCGCTCGCCGCGTGGCATTGCGCTGACCGATGCCGGCAAGCTGGTGCTGGCGCGAGGCGAACGCATCGACGACGAGCTGCAGGCCTTGTTGCGCGAGGTACAGAGCGAAGGCGGCGAAGTGCGTGGCACGGTGCGCCTTCATGCCAACATGTCCTCCGTGATCGGCTTCCTGCCCGAGCGCTTGCACCGTTTCATGGAGACCTACCCGGGCGTGGAGGTCGCCCTGCACGAGGAAGATACGCGCGACGTGCTGCGCGCCTGTCTGGACGATCGCGCCGATGTCGGTGTGGGCGTCGATGTCGCCGTGCCGGCGGGCATGGATGCATGGCGCTTCGCCTCCGACCCCTTGCTCGTGGTTCTTCCTGCGGGACATGAACTGGCGGACCTGGAGGCCATCACGTTTGCGCGTGCGCTCGAATCTCCTTTGGTCGGCATTCATCAGGGCGGTGCGATGGACCGATCCCTGAATGAGCGCGCCATGGCATTGGGCAAGCGCTTCAACCCGAAGGTGACGGTCAGCAGCTTCGAGGCCGTCTGCCGCATGGTGGAGGCAGGCCTGGGCATCGCGGTGGTGCCTCGAAGTGCAGTGACAGCTTATGCGGGGACCGACCGCTTTGCCAGGCGTCCACTGGCGGAAGAGTGGGCCGACCGCATCCTGAACATCTATGCCTTGCGCAAGACGCCGCAGCCTCGCGCAGTTGCGGCGCTCATCCAGAGTCTTCAAGGGTAATCACCGATCTCGCGACCGGCGAGAGCCCCTGTGCCGTACGAGCGCTCTATGGCGCCGCCACCGCCCGTGAACATCGGGGCATGCCAGCCTCCACGCCAGCCGCCGCCAGCGCCGAACGCATCCGGTTCGAGCCGCGCATCCTCTTCCTGAGCTGTTCCGCACGCATGGTCGAACAGGGCTTGGAGGGAGAGCCGTTCGAACTCGCCGACGCGTCGCCGTTGCGTGACGACGTTTCGACGGACGAGATCACGCCGCTTCCGATCCTCACGCACTACGACGACAAGCTGGGGCGCTACCCTTACACCGGTTTCAAGGTGGGGGAGGCATTCCCGATCGGCACCGATGCCGTCCGCGAGTCAGGCATCGAGGTCGTGGTCGCGGGCAGGCGCTATGGCAAGGGCTCCTCGCGCGAGCACAGCCCCACAGCCGAGAAGGCGGCCGGCGTGCGGCTGGTCATCGCCGAAAGCTTCGAGCGCCTGTACCGGCAGAACGCCGACAACATCGGCCTGTTCACCTCGACCGACTTCGGCTTGGTCGCGCGCATCCGGGCTGGCGAGGCGATTCCGGTCGACGACCTCGTGGCCGGCCGCGACGCGTTGGCCGCAGGGATCCTGAAGAGCGGCGGGCTGTTGTGCTTCGGCCAGCGATTCATGCGCGACATCACGGTGCCGCCCAAGGCTCAGGGCGCGCATCCGCGCACGCTGTTCGAGAAGATCGTGGCGCGCCACGCGCTCGCCACCGAACTGACGCAGGCGCATCCTGCGCCGGGCGCCGGTGCCTTCGTGCGCGCCGACCTTCGCTTCATCCACGAGTACTACACAGGCATGGCCGCGCACATGCTGCACGCCACCTTCGGCCGTCCCCTCGTGCTGCACGACGCCGATTCCATTGTCGTCTTCGAAGACCACACGTCCTATGTCGAGGAGAGCCCCGCACACGTTCGCGGCGGCCTGGTGCCGAATGTGCATCGCATGGTCGAGGCGCAGCGCGAATTCGCGGCCGCCTACGGCTTGCGCTCACACCGCACACTGACGGAGGAACAGGCCGAGAAGGACGACGGCACCAACGTGGCCGGCATCTCGCACGCGATGGTGGCGGAACACTATGCGCTGCCGGGCCAACTGGTGGTGGGCACGGATTCACACACGCCGCACAGCGGCGCGCTGGGTTGCGTGGCTTTCGGCGTCGGAACCACGGACATGGCGAATGCCTTTATGACGGGGGCGGTCCGGCTGACGGTGCCGCAGTCCCTGAAGATCGTGCTCGAAGGTTCGCTTGCCGCTGGCGTGACCGCCAAGGACGTCGTGCTGCATCTGCTGGCGCTGCCCTTCGTGCGCGAGGGCGGCGGGGTCGGCAAGGTGTTCGAGTTCACGGGCGAGGTGGTACGGCGCATGACCACCGACGAGCGCGCCACGCTCACCAACATGACGGCGGAACTCGGCGGCTTCACCGGCCTGGTCGCACCCGATGCCGAGACCGTGCGCTTCCTGCGCGAGCGCCGCGGCATTGATTTCGAAGTCGAGCCCTGGATGCACAGCGACGACGGCGCGGCTTACGCTAGAACGCTCCACGTCGACTGCACGCAGCTTTCCCCCATGGTCGCGGCACCGGGCGATCCCGGCAACG
The DNA here is from genome assembly GCF_049913215.1 of Variovorax sp. R-27. NCBI lineage: Bacteria > Pseudomonadati > Pseudomonadota > Betaproteobacteria > Burkholderiales > Comamonadaceae > Variovorax > Variovorax sp. R-27. The sequence goes on along the minus strand of NZ_CP183984.1, from coordinate 6,608,387 downwards.
GCCTGCCGCTGGCGGCGGTCGACGAGCGGGTGCGCATCGACATCGCCTACGGTGGCTCTTGCACGGCCGGCAAGCGCGAAGACTTCGACCACTACCACGCGGTGCTCAGGTGGGCGGCGGACCGCGGGCTCAAGGTCGCGCCCGGGGTGGACCTGTATCTCCAGTTCGGGACCACCGCGGTGCGTGACCACTGCATTGCAGCCGGGTACATGGATGCGTTCGAACGCGTGGGCGCGCGCATTCTTCAGCCCTCCTGCGGCGCTTGCGGCAACTGCGGACCGGGTGGTTCGGTGCGGGCCGACCAGGTCACCGTGAGCGCCATCAACCGCAACTTCCCCGGCCGGGGCGGACCCGGGAAAGTCTGGCTCGCCAGCCCGCCCACGGTGGCGGCCAGCGCGATTGCGGGCGAACTCGTTTCGTTTGTCGAGCTCCAGGCGCGCCATCCATGAATTCCAACAAAGCAAGAGAGACAAACCTATGCGTGCACATTTCCTCCGGAAAGCCATTTCAGTTTCTTTAGCGACAGCGTTGCTTGCCACGTCATTGTTCGCCGCCGCGCAATCCTCGAACGCCGACCGGCCGATACGGCTCGTCGTTCCGCTGGCCGCCGGATCGACGGTCGACGCGGTGGCCCGCGCAGTCGCGCCGGCCTTCGGACGCGCGACCGGCCATCCGATCGTGGTGGAGAACGTCGTCGGCGCCGGTGGGATTCCGGGCACCGCACAGATTGTGAAGGCACCCAAGGATGGGCTCACGCTCGGCATGGTGTCGTCCAACCATGTCATCAATCCAGGCATCTACAAGACGATTCCCTACGACAGCATGAAGGACATCACGCCCATCGCGGTACTGGCCACGGTGCCGGTTGTGCTGGTGGTGAACAACGCGCTTCCGGTGAAGAGCGTGAAGGAGCTGCTGGCCTATGCGAAGGCCAATCCCGGCAAGCTCAACTACGGGTCCGCTGGCAACGGGAGCGTGCTTCACCTGGCGGGGGAACTCATGGTGAGCGAGACCGGCATCGACATGAAGCACGTGCCCTATCGCGGCACTGGACCGCTCATCACCGATCTGATCGGCGGGCAGGTGCAACTCGCATTCGTTTCGATCTCGCAGGTCGCCCCGCAGATCAAGGCCGGGGCACTGCGCGCATTGGCGGTGTCGACGCCGGCGCGCTCCGCGGCCTTGCCCGAGGTGCCGACGATGATGGAGTCGGGCGTGCCCAAGTACAGCTTCGACGCGTGGATCGCGTTGATCGGTCCGGCCGGTTTGCCCAAACCCGTGGTCGACGGCTATGCCGCGGCGGTGCAAGAGGCCTTGGTATCGCCGGAGGCAAGAAACGTCATCGCCGGCCAAGGGCTCACGGTCCTGAACACGGGGCCTGACTTGGCGCCAGCCTTCTTCCAGTCCGAGTTGGCGAAGCACCAGAAGCTGGTGAAGCAGTCCGGCGCCACCCTGGATTGAGGCCATGCCCGCGTTCAGGATCGCGATGCTGCCAGGCGAGGGCGTTGGACCGGAAATCATTGCGCAGGCGCGAAAGGTGCTGGAGGCGCTGAAGCCTCTCGGGTTTCACGCGGAAGTGGAAGATGGCGCCGTGGGCGGTGTCGCCTGCGAATCGCATGGCAGCCCTTTGCCGGCCGAAACACTTTCGCTGGTGCAACGTGCCGACGCAGTCCTGTTCGGTACCGTGGGCGATCCACGGTTCGATCACCTGGAGCGTGCGGCGCGGCCGGAACGCGCTTTGCTTGGCCTGCGGCGTGAACTCGGGCTCTTTGCCTGCCTCAAGGAGGTCGTCGTTCCGCCGGATCTGGTGCGGCTCTCGCCCTTGCGCAGCGAACGCGTCGCGGGCACCGACCTGCTGGTGGTGCGCGAGCTGAGCGGAGACGTCTACACCGGGCTGCCGCGCGGCCAGCGATGCGCGCCGGACGGGGATTTCGAGGGACAGCGGGAAGGGTTCGACACGATGCGATATGCGGAAGACGAAGTGCGCCGCATAGCGGGCATCGCTTTCGAAATGGCACGTGCGAGACGCGGAAAACTCGCGAGCGTGGACAAGGCCAATGTGCTGGAAACGTCCGGCCTCTGGCGTTCGGTGGTGAGCGAGCTGGCAGCGCAGTACCCCGACGTGGAACTCACGCATCTGTACGCCGACAATGCGCTGATGCAGCTCATCGGGCATCCCGCGTCCTTCGACGTCATCGTGGCGGGCAACCTCTTTGGTGATCTCCTGAGCGACGCGGCGTCGGCGCTGACAGGATCGATCGGGTTGTCGGCATCGGCGTTGCTGGGAGAGAGCGCCAAGGGCATGTTCGAGGCAGGGCATGGAACTGCGCTCGACATCGCTGGGCAGGATATCGCGAACCCGATTGCCTGCATCCGTGCCCTGGGGCTTCTGCTGCGCCACTCCGCGCGCCGGCCCGACCTTTCTGCAGTCATCGAGGTTGCGATACGCTCGGTGCTCCATCAGGGCTACCGTACCGTGGATATCCGACGCAGCAGCACCCGACTGGTTGGAACGGAGCGCATGGGCGACCTCATCGCCGACGCCGCAAGAAGCGGGTCGACCTTCACCGAGCATTGAAACCATGATCACCCTGCACCATTGCGTGAGCGCACGTTCGTTTCGTCCCTTGTGGATGCTTGAGGAACTCGAGATTCCGTACGATCTGAAAATGATGCCGTTTCCGCCTCGCGCGCTTGCCCGGTCGTACCTGGAGATCAACCCCTTGGGGACGGTGCCGGCCATGGTCGACGGGACTGTTCGCATGACAGAGTCCTCCGCAATCTGCCAGTACCTGGCGGCGCGCTTCTCACCGGGAAAGCTTGATGTCGGCGTCGATGAGCCGGCCTTTGGCACCTACCTGAATTACCTGCATTTCGGCGAAGCGACCTTGACGTTCCCACAGACGCTGGTGCTGCGCTATCTGCACTTCGAAACGGGCGAACGGCGTCAGCCCCAGGTGGCCCATGACTACGGCAAGTGGTTCCTCGCGAGGTTGCGGACGCTGGAACCCCTCTTAGTGGAGCAGGAGTTCCTCTGTGCGCATCGTTTCACCGCCGCCGATGTTTCGGTCGGCTACGCGTTGCTGCTGGCCAAGCATCTCGGCCTCGACCAGCAGTTCACGCCTTCGGTTTGCGACTACTGGGAACGTCTGCAGGCAAGGCCTGCTTACGGGCGCGCGATGGTGGTCCAGAACGGTGCGGCCATCTTGCAGGGGGTGCCCACGACTCCATCGCCCGACATCAGGCCGAAGAGCTGACTTACACACCAGCGTTCAGGTAGGCGCGAACAGTGCCAGGGTGCTGATCCCGGCGGACGCGACTGATTCCCAGCAGGCGTCGGAGCCGTATGCGTGAAAACGCTGCAGAAGTTCCTCGACCATACCCGTAAGAGAACCCGGCAAGTTGACCTATGGAAGTGCCGATCCGGACAGCACCCTCGCGCCGCTCTTGCGCTTTGAGAAAGACGAGGATGCACTCGCATCAAGGAGTTCCTCGAGGTGCAATCCCTGTGCCGGGACGGCCTTGGGCCGGCGTTGAATGGGCGTGTCGAAAGAGTGAAGGCAGCCTCCGATCGCGTCGCTAAGCGCACCAGATTTCCTCCCATTGGTTGGCCCGATGCGCGCGAGTGGATCGCCCATGGGCGCATCGGAGCAGGAATTGCGGCCGCCAACGGCCAGGACCCGCGCGCCACTGGGGAGTGATGGCGGCCGCTCACCGGTCCCGCTTCCTTATGGGGCCGGATGCGGCGACTGGCTCCTTAGTCGCAAGGGGATCACGCGAAATCAGAGATCCGGTGAAACCTGCCTCCATCGCTCGCGATGGCGCAGAGCTCATTTGCGCGAGTTCTCGATCAGCGTCGCAACGATCCCTGACCGAGAGGATCGGGTGAAGGCGGTGGAGGCATCGGTCAGCTGACGCTCATCCCGCACGTGTCTTTCCGAGTCGCGCCCGTGCTCTTCAGCACGCCCGAACCGCTCGAACATGACGAATAAGAGCAACGCTAGAAGACGAGCTCCGGGTGGGGGGTACAAAAGGGGTACCGAGTTTTCCCGGAAGTAACGGAACGCCGCATATATGCGGAAGGCGGGCCATCGTTAGATTGGCTTCGCAACTAGGACCCGAGGCTTCACACCACGGTTTTCTTCCTGGACTCGCCTGGCGATATCCGTAAGCGGGATGGTTCCCGACGAGGCTTCCCGCAACGTCTTGAGCACGCCATGGAGAATGGCGGGCCGGTGCAGACGCACATTCGGCATGGCTCGCAGTTCCTCCAATAACCAAGTAGGCCTGGAATCGATGTCCAAGTCGATCGGACGGGGTGATCAATATAGACCGGAATACGCACGTACTTCTGATGGCCGACGGTTGAGGAGCGAAAGCAGTGGGAGCCTGAGTGGTTCGGTACCCGTTACTCGAAGCAACATCTTCTTCTCTCGACTCGATGTGACTTCGGCTCCATGGTCGATGCTGTGAGAAACAACGAATGGGAATTGCAGGAGGTTAGGCGATCGGACGACGATTCTGCGGTCATCGAGTTCACGTCCTATTCCTACCTGTTCGGTGGCACGGGATGTCTCATCGCTATTGCCGAATCGCTTGGACGGGCATCCAGTCATTGACGTCGACGACGGCACTGGAGTCACACCGCACTCCCCGATATCAGCATACTGGACTGCACGCGAGAAAGCCGCAATCAGCCTTGGACGGTCGGAACAACTCCCGGCAGAAGCTCGTTGGTTGTGATCCAGGGTCGGTGTATGGCTGCGCCGAGTCGAGGCTACTGAGTTGTGACTGGAGCCACAGACGCCCCTTGAATTCGGTGACGTGATAACGCATCGGCCACAAAGCCGCTCGCTTTAATTTCTTCGACGAATGCCTCAAGTGCTGCCGCTGCTGCTTGCCCCCGGGATTTCGGTGTTCCCATTGCCTGCTGGATCACCATGAAGCGCCCGGGCAGCAGCCGAAGGCCGGCATGCCTCTTCTGATCTGCTTCGAGTTGCTGTTTCACGCCGGCCGCGACATCGAGCTGTTGAGCAAGGAATGTCTCAACAACGCTCGGCGAGGTCGGCGCACGAACGATATGGGCGTGCTTCAGCTCGCGTGTCAGGTAAAGGTCATAGGCACTTCCCTTGCCCACAGTCACCGAGACGCCCTGTTGATCGACCTCCTCGTTTCGCTTCAGCGGCGAGCCATCGCGAACGAGGTAACTGCCTTCGATCAATACATAGGCCGCGGTGAACGCGATGTCGGCCCCTCGGACGGGGTCTATCGCAAAGAAGCCGATGTCGGCGCGCTCTGCGACAACCGCCTCCACTGATTTGCCTGCCGCGTCGAACACCACCAGCTCGACTGGCACCCCTAGCCGCTCGCCGAAAGCCCTGGCGAGATCGATCGACACGCCAACAGGCGCGCCAGAGGCATCCTTGTTAGCCAGGATCGGATTTCCCAGATTGATCGATGCGCGCAGGACGCCCGAGGGTGCAAAGTTCTTGACGATTTCGGGGGACATGATGAATTCAGTTCTTCAGGATGCCAGTGATCTTCTTGAGATTCCGAAGCGTGCTCGACAGGTGTTCATGCATGGCCTTCGACGCATCGTCGTTGTGGCCGCGCTCGATGAGGTCCAGCAGTTGCAGGTGCTGATGGCAGTGTTCCTTGTAGCGGCTGCGATCCTTCATCGACCTGTAAGAAAGCAGCCGTCGCACTCGGTTGACGCGCCGGATGGTGTCGATGAAGAAAGCGTTGCCGGAACCTTCGACGATCGATTCGTGGAAACGCACGCCGCGGTCGTGCATCTGGTCGGCTGTGTCGGTTTCAATCCCGCCGTCGAGCAAGTGCTGTTCCGCGGCGCGGCAGCGCGCGATCACGCTGGGTGCCAGGTGATAACCCGGTTCGAGCAGCGCGGCCGGCTCCAGCGCAAGGCGCAGCCGGTACGACTGCAGCAAGCTGTCCGCCGTGGTCAGCATCGACGAGAACTCCCAGCCGTAGCCGGGTTTCTTCTCGGCCCAGCCCTCACTGGCGATGCGCGCCAGTACCGCATTGAGCTGCGCGGGCGTGAGGCCGTAGCGCTGCTTGAGCATCACCTCGGTGAACTCGCCCGGCAATTCACCGCTCAATCTGTCGTCCGCGATACGGAAATAGACCTCTGTGACGGTGTCGGAGTCTTCCAGCCCAAGCCGACGCGCCGTGGCCTCGACCGACTCGCTCAACGGTTCGACAAGAAAGTAGCCGCGGTTGGGCTGGCGCACCAGCACCCCCTTCTCCGCAAGGAACGACAGGGCATCGTTCACAGGCGAGCGGGAAACTCGCAGGCGGTCTGCCAGTGGTTGGGCTCGCATGTGGGCCCCGGCCTTCATGTCGTCGGCTTGAATCAGGCCAAGGATCTGAGTGGTAATGGATTGTTCGGGCCGCATGACCACGATTTTCATCACTTTGCCTCGGCCACCAAGCGTTGGGGTGCATGCGCCGTCATCATCTTGTGCAGCGTCGAGGGAATCACTCCGCCTGCGCGCAGCAGCGAGACCTCCAGTTGCGTCTCGACGGCGGCGGTCGCCTTGAAGCTCTCGATGCGGCCATCGCGGCGGCAGATCGACACGCTGACCGGCCCGCGCGGGGCGATGTGTGCCGCCCGGGCGTCGACCTCGATGCGGTCGCCGGGCTGCAGGTCCAGCGTGAACGGCGTCATGCCCGCCGGCATGCGCAGCGGCAGCACGCCCATGCCGACGAGGTTGGAGCGGTGGATGCGCTCGAAGCTGTTGGCCAGCACGGCACGGATGCCCAGCAGGCGCTGGCCCTTGGCGGCCCAGTCGCGCGATGAGCCCGTGCCGTAGCGTTCGCCGGCGACCAGCACCACCGATTCGCCGGACTCCTTGTAGCGCCGCGCCGCCTCGACCAGCGACACGAGCTCGCCGCTGGGCACGTGCACGGTGTGCGCCACGGGCGCACCGGGGGCCAGCAGGTTCTTCAGCGTCTTGCTGTGGAAGGCGGCGCGCACCATCACTTCCCAATTGCCGCGGCGCGAGGCGAAGACGTTGAGGTCGTTCCGGTCGTCACCGCGCGCCACCAGGAAGTCGGCCACCAGGCTATCCTGGGGGATCGCGCTGGCTGGGGAGATGTGGTCGGTCGTGATGTCGTCGCCGACCACCAGCAACGCGTGGGCAGTGTAGGCGCCGAGCAGGCTGCCTTCGGTGGCCGCCGCGAACGGTGGGCGGCGCAGCGCGGTTGATTTCGGGTCCCACGGATACAACGCGGATTCGGGAGCATCAAGGTCGTGCCACAGCGGGTTCGCGCTGGCCAAGGCGAAGGCGCGTTGGTAGTCGGCCGGGTCCTGCGATTGCCGCAGCGCCTGGTCGACTTCCTCGCGCGAAGGCCACAGGTCCTTGAGATAGACCGGCGTGCCGTCTCCGGTGATCTGCACCGGGTCGACGCTGAAGTCGCGCTCGGCATCGCCGGCCAAGCCGAACACGATGACCAGCGGTGGCGACATGAGGAAGCCGAGGTCCAGATCAGGATGGACGCGGCCCGGAAAGTTGCGGTTGCCGGACAGCGCCGCAACAGGATGGATGGTGCCCGCGGCCAGCGCCTCCTGAATGACCTGGGGCAGCGGCCCGGAGTTTCCGATGCATGTGGTGCAGCCGAAACCCACGATGTCGAAGCCGACGGCCGCCAGGTCGGCGGTGAGGCCTGCGCGCTCCAGGTAGACAGCGGCCGCCGGCGAACCGGGCGCGGTCGAAGTCTTGACCCAGGCAGGCGCCCTCAGCCCGAAGGCGCGCGCCTTGCGCGCCACCAGGCCTGCCGTCACCAGCAGGCGCGGGTCCGAGGTGTTGGTGCAGCTTGTGATGGCCGCCACCGCCACGGGATGTCGAGGCATGGTGGCGTGCGCCGCCTTCGGCTGGAAGTTCAGCGCCGCCAGCGTCGAGGCGGCGTCGTAAAACGCCAGCAGGTCCTGCGGCCGGCGCGGCCCTGCGATGTGCATGCCAATTGCGTCCAGCGCGATGTCGATGCTGCGGGTGTAGCGTGGCTGCGCCGACGGGTCGAACCACAGGCCGGTGGCCTGCGTGTAGGCCGCGACCATGGCCGCATGCGCCGCGGTTCGGCCGGTGGAAAGCAGGTAGTCCACGGTGTGCTGGTCGACCGGGAAGAAGCCGGTCGTCGCGCCGTATTCGGGCGCCATGTTGGCGACCACGCTGCGCTCGCCCGCGCCGAGCGTCGACACGCCCGGGCCGAAGAACTCGACGAACTCGCCCGATACGCCGATGGCGCGCAGTCGCTGCGTCACGGTCAGCGCCAGGTCGGTGGCCGTCACCCCCGCGCGCAGCGCGCCCGTGAGCCGCACGCCGATCACGTCGGGGATGCGCAGCATCGTCGGCATGCCGAACATCACGGTCTGCGCCTCCAGTCCGCCCACGCCCCAGCCCAGCACGCCGATGCCGTTCACCATCGGCGTGTGGCTGTCGGTGCCAATCATCATGTCGGGCACCACCCAGGTGGTGCCGTCGCGCTCCTCGGTCGTCACCACCGTGGCGAGCTGCTCCAGGTTGATGGTGTGCATGATCCCCGTGCCCGGCGGATTGATGCGCACGCCGCGCAGCACCTTCGAGGCCCAGCGCAGGAACGAATAACGCTCGCCATTTCGGCGGATCTCGAGCGCCATGTTCAGCGCGGGTGCATCGCCGCGCGCGAAGGCCTCTACCGCCAGCGAGTGGTCCACCGACACGTCCACCGGCAGGCTGGCGTTCAGCACAGCCGGGTCGACGCCCGCTTCCGCGAGCGTGTCGCGCATGGCGGCCAGGTCGACCAGCGCGGGCGTGCTGGTGGTGTCGTGCATCAGAACGCGGCCCGGCTGGTAGGCGATCTCGGCCTCGCTGGTGCCGGTGTCGGTCCAGGCGAGCAAGGCGGCCAGGGCTGCGTCTCTTTCCGTGCCTTCCATGTTGCGCGCGACGTTCTCCGTCAGCAGCCGCAAGACCACGGGCATGTCATGCAGTCGCGCACCGCACAGGGCCGGCAGATCGACCGCGCATAGCGAGCGATTTCCGACGCTGATCTGGCGGATCGCGGTCGTCTCAGTGTTTTCCATAGGTTTGATTTTGCATTTGTCATTCATAAAATGCAATTAAGTGCAAACCCTCAGACCCGCCCGAAAGCTCCCTTGACCCTCGAACGCCCCCTGTTCTCCCGCGCTTTTCCCGCAGATGCGGGCCGCCGGCGGCTGATGGCGCAAGGCGCAGCCCTCGGCGGCGCGGCCTTGCTCGGCCCGCTCGCCGGGTGCGCCAGCCCCCGTCCCGGCAGCGCCGGACCCTCCGCCCACAACCCAGGAACACCCATGTACGCCTACGTCGGAAGCCGGACCACCCGCGAGCGAAACGCGCGCGGCGACGGCATCAGCATCTTCAAAGTCGACACCGAGCGCGGCACGCTCGCGTCCGTCGCCGTGGTCGGCAACCTCGTCAACCCCTCGTTCCTCGCGCTGAGCCGCGACGGCGAATTCCTCTACACGGTGCACGGCGACGAGAGCGAGGTCAGCGCCTTCAAGGTCGACCGCCGCACCGGCCTCCTCAGGTTCCTGAACCGCCAGAGCACGCAGGGCAAGAACCCGGTGCACCTCGCACTCGACCCGAGCGGTCGCTTCATGGTCGTGTCCAACCATATCGGCGCGAGCCTGGCGGTGCTGCCGGTGCGCGAGGAAGGTTCGCTCGGCGAGCTCAGCCAGCTGGTGAAGCTCGAGGGCCCGATCGGTCCGCACCGCGTGGAGCAGAAGCAGGCCAAGCCGCACTTCAACCCCTTCGACCCGAGCGGGCGCTTCGTGATCGTTCCCGACAAAGGGCTCGACCGCGTCTTCAGCTTCCGCTTCGACCAAGGCAAGCTGACGCCGGCGGAAGTGCCGTTCGTGGCCACGCGCGAGACCGCCGGTCCGCGCCACATCGCGTTTCATCCCGCCGCACCTCTGGCATACGTCGTCAACGAGCTGGACTCCACCGTCACAGCCTACCGCTTGGCGCCCGCCACCGGCGCGCTGCAGCCCTTTCAGATCGTGTCGTCGCTGCCCGAGAGCTTCACCGGCAACAGCCGCGCCTCGGAAATCCAGGTCGATGCGCACGGGCGCTTCGTGTACGCGTCGAACCGCGGCTTCGACAGCATCGCGGTGTTCAGCATCGACCCGGCCACCGGCGCGCTGAAGTTCATCGGCGCACAGCCGACACAGGGCAAGACACCGCGCTTCATGACGACGACACCCGACGGGCGTTTCATGTTCGCGCTGAACGAAGACAGCGATTCGATCGTCACCCTGGCCGTCGATCCGGCAGCCGGAACGCTGGCTCCCACAGGCGCCTCCGTGCGCACGGGCAGCCCGGTCTGCATGGTGTTCTCGTCATGAGCGCCGCGACGCCCGTTGCGTTCACGCCGGCCCAGGAGAAGGCGACGGTGCGCAAGATCACGCTGCGCATCATTCCCTTCGTCTTCCTGCTCTACATCATCTCGTACCTCGACCGCGCGAACATCGGCTATGCGGCGCTGCAGATGAATGCCGAACTGGCCTTGAGCAGTGAGGCCTTCGGTTTTATTTCCGGCATCTTCTTCATCGGCTATTTCCTCTTCGAGGTGCCGAGCAACGTGATGCTCAACAAGTACGGCGCGCGCGTGTGGATCGCTCGCATCCTGATCAGCTGGGGCCTGCTGGCCGCCCTGTCGGCCTTCGTGCAGAACGCAACCCAGCTCTACGTTCTTCGCTTCCTGCTGGGCGTGGCAGAAGCCGGCTTCTTCCCCGGGATCATCGTGTACCTGACGTACTGGTTCCGCTCCAAGGAGCTCGCGACCACGGTGGCGCTGTTCACCGCAGCCATTCCGGTGTCGTACATCATCGGCGCGCCGCTCAGCACGCTGATCATGGACCACATCCAGTGGTTCGGCTGGAGCGGCTGGCGCTGGATGCTGTTCCTCGAAGGCATTCCCGCGGTGATCTTCGGCGTGGTGTGCTTCCTGCGCCTGACCGATCGGCCCGACCAGGCGAAGTGGCTCACGTCCGAAGAGAAGGAATGGCTGCTGGCCGAACTGGAGCGCGACCGCCAGTCGAAGAAGAACGTCAAGCACCTGTCGGTGATGCAGGCGATCGGCAATGGCAAGGTGCTCTACCTGTCGTTCATCTATTTCGTCTATCAGTGCGGTAGTCTGGGCGTGGGCTACTGGATGCCGCAGATCATCAAGGGCTTCTCCGACAAGCTGAGCCACACGCAGATCGGCTTCATCGCGATGGCGCCGTACATCGTTGCCACCATCGCCATGGTGGCGTGGTCGCGCAGCTCCGACCGCCGCAACGAACGCAAGCTGCATTCGGCCCTTCCGCTGGCCGTGGCCGCAGCCGCGCTCACCGGCGCGGGTCTGGTCGGCAATCCGTTTGCTGCCGTGGCGCTCATCAGCGTGGCGCTGGCCGGCCTGTATGCGTTCAAGTCGCCGTTCTGGGCACTGCCTACGCTGTTCCTGAGCCGCTCGACGGCGGCGATCTCGATCGCGGTCATCAACTCGATTGGCAACCTCGGCGGCTTCGTCGGGCCCTATGCCATCGGGCTCATCAAGGGCACGGGCCGCACCGCCACGACGGGCCTGATCTTCCTGAGCGCGCTGCTCGTCGTCGCGTTCCTCATGACGATTTTCATGCGGCTGTCCTATGCCAACCGGACCGAGGACGCCGCAGCGGGAACGGTCAGCAGCTGAGCACACCGATCGCTAGAACGATTTCGAAGTTCATTCACAAGGAGACAAAAATGCAATTCCCATTCAACCGAATCTTCACCGGCGCGGTGGCATCGCTCGCGCTGGGTGCCAGCCTGCACTCCGGCGCCCATGCACAGGCTGCGGCCGGCGACTATCCGACCAAGGCCATCACCATCATCGTTCCCTTCGCCGCGGGCGGGAACACCGACGTCAAGACGCGCCTGGTCGCGCTGCAGATGGCCGCTATTCTTGGCAAGCCCGTGATCATCGACAACCGGCCGGGCGCGAGCGGCAACATCGGCATCGAGATAGTCTCGCGCGCGGCACCGGACGGCTACACCATCGGCATGGGCAGCTTTGGCCCGCTGGCGGTAAACCCGTCGATCTACCCGAAGGTGAACTACGATCCGAAGAGCTTTGTGCCGATCGTGCTGCTGGAGAAGAGCCCGCTGGTGCTGACCGCGCCTGTCGACAAACCCTACAAGACCGTGAAGGACGTGGTAACGGCGGCGAAGGCCAAGCCCGGCAGCCTGAACATCGCCAACGCCGGCCCCGGCGGCGCACACCACCTGTCGGCCGAACTCTTCGAAAGCGCCGCGAGCATCGACATGGTGGGCGTGCCGTTTAAGGGCGGCGGTCCGGCCTCCACGGCGTTGCTGGCCGGTCAGGTCGACCTGATGTTCGAGCAGACCGGTGCCGCGATTCCGTCGATTCAGGCCGGCAAAATCCGTCCTATCGCGGTGACGTCAGCGAAGCGGCTCTCGACCATGCCTGACGTTCCGACCTTTGCCGAGGCAGGCTACCCGCAGGTGCTGGTGTCGAACTGGATGGGCTACGTGGCGCCGAAGGGCACGCCGCCGGCCATCGTGGCGCAGTTGCACGCCGCCTTCGTGAAGGCAATCGATCATCCTGACGTGAAGGGGCGCATTGTCTCGCAAAGCAATGAGCTTGGCGGCGGCTCTTCGAAAGAGTTCGCGGAGTTCATCGACAGTGAGAGCGCGAAGTGGTCCAAACTGGTTAAGGAACGCGACATCAAGATCGAATAGTGGAGTGAACTGGGCGCCGAGATGATCGTGGCGTCGACGGTGGAGCCCCTCTTCAGCAGCAGACCCTTCCTGGCAAGGTGCGCGTTGACTCGCTTGAAGATGTCCTCGGCCAGATCGTTGGCCTCCAGCAGGTGCCGCAGTAATCACCCGTCGTCGTCAAGCCGGAGACTAAGCTTTCGGCGGGACGAAGATGTTCGAGGGAATACACGCAGTGCATGTCAGCAACCTGGAGCGTTTCGGCTAGGGGGTGGGAGCATAGGTCTGCGCGAGCCGCAGCCTCGAGCGCAGATCGCGTTCCGCGCCGGGCTGTGTGAGGCTGCGCCCAGTCAGCGGCTTGCTCAATCGCGTCGCGGTCATCACGTCCCGCAGCGGCTTGCGCGAGTGCACATGGAAATGCACGTTGCCCCGTCGCGCGCCTTACAGCGACTTGCGGATCAACAACGGCCATGCTTGGCCCGTGGCAATTGAAACCCCGTGCACCTGTCGCACATGGACGCTTGGCAGGTCGACCCTTAGTCCTAGTTTCCACCGAGGCGCCTCGTGGCTCGGCCGCGACCAGATGCCGACGCCGTCGTCTGCAGGCTTCGAAGGAACATGGAGTTCAGGCACGATGTAGCGGTGGCCGGGTTGATCCTCGTCATATTCCCACAGCGATACGATTCCGACCGGCGAGTCTTGCGCCCCTTCCACGCGGGAAGCCCTCGGAAAAAGCGCAACGTTGAACGGCGCCACATCCGCGTCATCTGCCTGTAGCGCGCTGGGCTTTTGCACGGAGGCCCGCCGGCGCGCGAGCGCGATGCATTCGCACAGGTTGCCCCACCCCTGCTTGTTCGGCGCCAGCAACACCACCCGCGCATGGACATGGCCACGCTCGGTCGTCAGCAGAAGCTCGGAGCCGCAAATGAAGTGCAGGCCGTTCTCACGGGCATGCAGGTGCGCACGGACGACCCCGGCCACCGAGGCCTCGTCCGTGAGCGCCAAGGCCGAGTAGAGCTTGGCGGCCGCGCGCTCCACCAGTTCCTCGGGCTGCGAGGCGCCCACGAGAAAGGTGAAGGCCGAGCGGCAGTGAAGCTCGGCGTAGGGTGGTGGCTCGGCTTGTCATTCACTGTGTTTTCTCACAGTATTTTGAACCACTCGTTCGGCATGGTCTCAGAGTTTTTATTTATCCAATAGAATAGATAATTTACCTTGAACGATTTGGCAAATTTACCTATCATAATGACCAATATGGCAAGGAAACGCGCTCCTACCGCAACCACTCAAACTCAACCTGCTACGACCGTCGAGATCTACGATCGCGGCCGCTGGCTTCCTGCGGCCACGCTCCAGGCCCTTGGGGAAGACCGGTGCCGTTTCGAGTACCTGCCTGAATACGTCTTCAGTGACGATCCTCGCCCCATCGCGGTCGGCCTGCCCATTGGGATCGAACCTGACAGGTTCATTGAGGGTCCAACAGGAACGGAGGCCGACCGACGACCGCCAGCGTTTCTCTACGACCTAGTTCCCCAAGGGAAGGGCCGCAAGTACTTGCTGGAACGACTCGGCCTCACCGACGGTGACAACTTGAACATGCCGCTGGTGATGGCCGGCGCCTTCAACCCGATCGGATGCCTTCGATTCATGAGCGCCCTCGAATTCTTTCGACAGGAATCAGAGAGACACCCGGATCCGGCGACGGCAACGGGGTTCGACTTCGAGGAAGTGCTCACGCGAAGCCAGGAGTTTCTGGACCACCTCTCTCTGCACGCGATGCTTGCGTCAGGTACGACTGGCGTGCAAGGAGTTGCGCCAAAGTTCTTGCTGACCACCGATCGTGATGGGCGATGGTTCGCCGACATGGCATTGTCCGACGACCGAGCGCACGAACATTGGCTTCTAAAGTTGCCGCGTGGGAAGAGCGATGCCGACCGCGCGGTCCTGCGCAATGAGGCAGGATTTCTGCGGGTAGCCGAGCGATGCGGGATGCGGACATTCGCAAAACCAGATCTGCACAACGAAATCTTGTTCGTACGGCGCTTCGATAGACAGGTGATCGACGGCCAGATGCACCGGCTCCACCAGGAAAGCCTGGCCAGTGTCTGTGGCATCAGGGGCTTCAGCGTTCCGAAGAGCCAGCAGACCCTTCTTGCAGGCCTGCGCAGCGCGGTCACGAATCCGCTGGCCGAAACGATCGAATTCATGAAGCGTGACGTGTTGAACATGGCCATGCGCAACACCGACAACCACGCGCGCAACACTGCAGTGCAAAGGCTCCCCGATGGCACTATTCAACTCACACCGGTGTTCGATTTCGCGCCGATGTACCTGGACAGCGAAGTAATCGTTCGCGGCTGCCACTGGCGCGGCGCCGAAGGTAGGGTTCAGCGTACCTGGACAGAAGTCGTTGAATCCCTGGATATGCCAGATCACGAACGGAAGCAGATCGCAGCCGAGCTCACTCGATTCGCGGACGTTGTTGCGGCACTCCCGGCTACTGCCAAAGAATGCGAGGTCGAACCGGAGGTGATCGAAGCGTGCAGAAAAACGATCGAAACCCAGGCGGATCAGTTGCAAGCGCTGGCGCATCTGGCCGCGGCCAACGCATCTCCGGAGAATGTCCATGGATAAGCGACGCAAGAGTTCCGACGCAACACACGAGATGGAGTTGCGCGATGCCCTATACCGTGCAATCTCCTCAGGGAAATTGCCGGTTGGCCAATCCGTCGCAGCGATGCGGCGGATGAGCAAGCTGACTCAGCCGGAGTTCGCAACGCATCGTGGGCTGAGCGTTCAGAGCTTGCGCGCGATCGAAGCGGACAAAGCCAACCCCACTGTCGATACGCTCAACAAGGTCGCAGGGATCTTCGGCCTGCAGGTTGGGTTCGTCCCGAAGGATTCGCAACGTGAATCCTGGAGAGACGTCGAGCATGCATTGAAGCAAGCCGCTGATCACCTTCAAAACCTGAAAGACGAGCAATGACCCGGAAAACGAGCGCTGCGACAGCTGGCGCGGCCATGTGTGGACGGCATGGTGTCAACAGGGCTCAATATTCGTCTCGACCAGCTTGCCACCATTGAAGTAGCACGCCGCCTTAGAGGTCAACTCCGCCGCATCGAACGGCACTAAGTCGGTCCACAGCGTCGCTCCGAGAAATCGCACTCCGTCGATCACCAGTTCGTCACCATCGAGCAGATGGACATTGCTGCCCTCGGCTTCGCGGCGCGCTTCGGCCAGTGTCGTGTCCAACCGCCCGTCGTAGTACTCGTGGTTTCCAAGCAGATAGATCACCGGCTTGCCACGAAAGCGATCCACCGCCCACTGGACGGCGCGCTTGGCTGGCGAATGGATATCGCCGGCGAGGATGACGACATCGAATTCGAGATCGGGTACCGGCTCGAAGGGGGCGAACTCGAGGTGAAGGTCGGAAAGAACCAGCACCTTCATTGGGATGCTCCCTCAAAGCGCGAGCGAAGCTCGGCACTTGCCTTGTCGTCGAAGCCGGTGAACGAACCACACACCACAAGGTGTTCCTTGCAGTGGTCGAACTGCCAATAGGCATCGTCGAGTGCGACCCAGGGTTCATCGACCGCATCGTGGATTTGGAGCCAGGCGAGGATTTCTCCTTCGCGCTTTCCGTACGGTGGAGGGAGGCCGAAGCCTGAATGAGGTGTGGCGCCGAGGATCCGGGCCCGGATGTCGCCGGAGAACGGCTTCAGCAGAGTCTCATAGAGAAGCTGCTCGCGCCAGGACGAACTAATCACGATCTTCACGTGCGGGAACTCGCGCAGCAGTGCCTCCAGTCGTGGAAGGAAGCAGAAGTCGGCGCCGCCGTTGAGGATGTGATCTTCCCCCTCCGGATGCAGCACGCCGTCGAAGTCGAGGAACAGGATCACTCTGAATCTCCTAGCCCATATCCACCGGCCCTCATACGACACCGCCGTGTTGAATCGCGATGAGCATCGATCGCACTCTTTCCGAGCCACCTGCAGCGGCGAACGCTGTTGGCGTTTGGCCATCGAGCCATTCGTGTGGCTTGTCCAGCCATGCTTGAGCCGCTGCGCCGAACACCTGAGTAGCGAGCTCGAGCACGTCTTGTAGAGACCCTCCCGGCCCAGGCTCGTCGCGCGGCCATGCCAGGTGCGAGCCCATGTCGACCCCGAAGGCGCGAAACGGCGCCGCGGTGGTTATCAAGCCCTCCGCGACATAGTCGATGTTCTGATGGTGGTGGCCATGAACCAACAGCTGGACGCCGAGCGTCTCAGCGAGCTCGTCGATCGCCTGCCAGCCATGCGGGTGAGCCGCCGGCGCCTCGTGCGTCACTAGGATGTCGGCGGCTGGGCTCCGCAGCAGTTGCTGGTAGTCGGCCGGGAAGATGGAAGACCGGTGCTTGCGGGAGATGCCGTCGCGCCACCGTTCTTCGCGTTTCATGGTGCGGCGCATGGCGTCGCTCGACTGGAACGCCGCCTCCTCGATCGGCCGCCGCGGATCCCAGATCTTGCTGCGGAAGACGCCGCCCAGGCCTGCGACCTTGTACCCGGCGATCTCGACGATGCGTCCGTGCAGGTTGCGGTCCGCGAGCTCCGATCCCCACAGGTTGTCACAGTCGGCATCGGAGTCCGTGTCATGGTTCCCGTGGATGAACCAGACCTCGGTGAGAGCCAGGATCGGCTGAAGCTCGATGTGCAGAGGCTGGCGCGCCTGGATGTCGCCCAACAGCACGATCGCCTCCGGCTGAAAGTGCTCGACCGCGGCAATCACCGGATCGAGATCGCCGTGCGGGTCGCCGAAGAACATCAGCTTGGGCTTCGACTGGTTGCGCTCGGATCGCGCATGGAGGTCCGACGAGATGAGCGGTTTCATTTCATATGCCAACGGCGGTTCATCGTCCAGCCGCGAACCGCAGGAAGTGCGAGCGCAACTCCTGGAAGCAGTCCTGGTCGAATGCCCGCGCGGGATCGGTGAGCACGAGCCGCGCGTAGCCCGCTTCGAAGCTCGAGGGCCAATCGTCAAGCGCGACCCATTCCGCGTCGCTGCGGCCATTCCCATCGAGCCAGGCCTGGATTTCCAACTGACGCCGGTGGTGGACGGCCGCATTGGGATCAATTTGCGGCGTCGCTCCGATGATCCGGTGCCGAATGTCAGCACTGAAGTAGCGCTGCAGCTGCTCGATGCCTTCGGCCAGCCGCCAGTCCGATGAAATGACGACGTCGACAGACTCGAACTCTCGAAGAAGCTCTTCCAGCCGCGGCAAATGGCTGAAGAACCTGCTGCTGAACGAGTAGTCCACGCCGACAGGATGAAGCACACCATCGATATCCAGGAACAGAAGATCGCTGGAATCACTCGTGTGACCAACGGCATCATGGGTCAACGTCGCTTTTGGCATGGGTAGACGGCAAGTGCAGGGCCGCATCACCCAACAAACCCTGCTTGGAAGGACTCGAGGAGATTGAGCACATCGGCGGCTCTCCCTTCGGCAACCAGCGACTCGGCGGTCCTGCAATCAAACAGCGCGAATGGCTCGTTCCTGTACCAGAGGATGGCCGCCTCAAAGTCCCCACCCGAGACCGTAGTCGCGGCAGCCAGCACTTGCTGGATCGTGTGGGTAGATGACTGGATGTCACTCATAGCTCGACCACGAGCTCGGGGCTGAACTGCTTGTTCTCCAGGCCGCGGCCATGCTGCAAGTACCCACGGGGATTGCACACCACCCGGCAGTTGCCCACTTGATAGTCAAAGCTCTCGTGGATGTGGCCGTGGAACCAAAGCGAAGGCACCTCGAAGAAAGAGCTTGGGAGCTCGCTCACAAAAGATGGGGACAGCCAGTCGGACTGATAGTGCCGCGCAAGGGAGTTTCGATGCGGGGCGTGGTGGGTCACAACCACCGTTGGCCCGTCGAAGGGCTCGGCCAGTTTCTGGGCCAGCCAGGCGCGGTCACGCTGGTGGAGCGCCAGTGTGTCCTCGGGGACCAGGCGGCGCTTTTTTGACTTGGCTGCTACCACCGGTGCGTCGGAGGATTCCTGCGCTTCGGCCCACCGGATCGATGAGTAGTCGTTGAGACGGACCTTGGCCGCCTTCGTAGCCCGTTCGGTGTCTACCAGCAACCCCGTCTTGGTCTGGATCGGCAGTTCGAAGTCTGTCCACAGCGTGCAGCCCAGAAAGCGGACGCCGGCGATCACGGCCTCGCCCGGTGCCAGGAGATGCACGTTGCACGACCTCGCGGCGAGCGCCATTTCCTTGAGCGAGGTCTGGAAGACACCTTCGTAGTACTCATGGTTGCCGGGCACGAACAGGATGGGGGTTGTCTCCCCAAAGTTTCCCGCCCGCCGGGCCCAGCGCATGGCCTTGAAACCGGGGACGAAGATGTCCCCAGCAAGGATCACTGCGTCGTAGTTGACCTTCGGGACGTTGAAGATCCCGAACTCGAGGTGCAGGTCCGAAAGGATGAGCAGCTTCACGTCGATGGCCCATTTCTTCAGCAGCGCATTCAGGACATCAGGATCGAGAGCTTGGCGTTCCATGCCTCGCCATCGGACCTGGAGGGCACGGCGACGCGGATCGTCGGGCGGTCGAAGTCCCTGGTCTCGAAGAGGATGTGCACGTGCTGAAAGCGAAACACCGGGTTTCCGGGATATTCGGTCCACTTGAGTTGCCAGGTGTTGAAGTACTCGAAGTCGACCGTCCGGGCTTTCCTTCCGCGGCTGACGATGCAGGCCTTGCGGGCATCCGGATCGAACAGGATGCAGGTTCCATCCCAATCGCCCAGCATGCGGCGAGGGTCGACCGGGAAGAAGGTTGCGCCAAATGCTTGGCCTTGCTCGCGAAGCAACTGCTCATGTCCTGTCTGGATCGAACGAGGCGATGCGATCCAGGCCCAGTAGAAGAGAACCAGTGCGACTGCGAGCATCGCCATGAGTGGGAGTGTCACGAGCGAGTCTCCTGAGACCAACGTGAACGAGTGTTGCCTCTCAACGACAAGTCGACGATGTCCTGTGGTGGTAGTGCCAAGCGTGGCCCATTTCGTCGAGAACTTGATGGATCGTCCGGCAAAGCTAGATCACCGAGATCTGCGACCCGGCTATCGATTGGGGGCTGTGTCGGTTCCGCTTTCATTCATCGTCCTGTGCCAGCTGTAAGACGACGCGGACTCCGCTGGGAGCCGCGACGAGTCGAATCGCTTCAGTGTGAGATCTGAAGAATAGTCGAATTTCCACTATTCCAAAACGAACTTCAGGGTGCGGGCCACAAGGAAGTGGCTCATGCAGAAGACAATTTACAGCCGGCAAAGCAAGCTGGTGACGACTCTCCTACGAGAGTTCAGGCAGGCAAGGGAAATGACTCAGGTGGAACTGGCCAAGAAACTTGGCATAACCCAAAGTGACCTCAGCAAAGTTGAGCGGGGAGCTCGGCGCATCGACTTTGTCGAACTGAGGCATTGGGCCGCCGCACTGGGTATCGATATGGGGCTTTTCGTCGCCGAGTTTGAGGCGAGGCTTGAAGCCGCGTCTGTGGCAGCACAGGTGCACAGGCGCCCCCACTGATGCGCTGGCGACGCTCAGTCGAGGTAGGGGGCGTCCCGCGTTAGACGCCATGAATACGGCTCTAGTTGAGGCAATGACTTGATTTCATGCGCAGTCTCCGGTGCCGGTATCGCTGGCAATGAGTGAGACTTTTTCCTTCGATGTTAGTGTCTACTGCTGGCATTTGCTCCGAGTTTTCCGCAGAAATTTTTGACACTCTGTTATCTAGTGTTTTCGCCTGCGCTCTCGATTTTTGACACTCTGTTGGGAAATTTGACACTCTGTTAGGAGCCTCTAAGACCCCAGGCCTGCCGGGTCACACACCCTTGCGCATAATTGACGCAAGCTATGACTCTCACCGAACTCAAATACATCGTCGCAGTAGCCCGCGAACGGCACTTCGGCAAGGCGGCCGAGGCCTGCTACGTTTCACAGCCGACCCTCTCGGTCGCGATCAAGAAGCTCGAGGACGAGCTCGAAGTCAAGCTCTTCGAGCGCAGCGCCGGCGAAGTGACCGTCACGCCGCTGGGCGAGCAGATCGTGCAGCAGGCGCAGAGCGTGCTCGACCAGGCGGCCAGCATCAAGGAAATCGCCAAGCGCGGCAAGGACCCGCTGGCAGGTCCGCTGAATCTGGGCGTGATCTACACCATCGGGCCGTACCTGCTGCCCGACCTTGTGCGCCAGGTGATCGCGCGCACGCCGCAGATGCCGCTGGTGCTGCAGGAGAACTTCACCGCCAAGCTGCTCGAGATGCTGCGCGCCGGCGAGATCGACTGCGCCATCATGGCCGAGCCCTTTCCCGACACCGGCCTCGCGATGGCGCCGCTGTACGACGAGCCCTTCATGGCGGCGCTGCCCAACAAGCACAAGTTTGCCGATCGCGAATCGATCACCTCCGAAGAGCTGCAGAGCGAAACCATGCTGCTGCTGGGCACCGGCCACTGCTTCCGTGACCACGTGCTGGAGGTGTGCCCGGAGTTCGCGCGCTTCTCCAGCAATGCCGAAGGCATCCGCAAGAGCTTCGAAGGCTCGTCGCTCGAAACCATCAAGCACATGGTGGCCTCGGGCATGGGCGTGACGCTCGTACCGCGCCTGTCGGTGCCGGCCGAGGCGATCAAGCCCAAGGTCAAGGGCCGCAAGGAGCCCGAGCAGATGGTGCGCTATCTGCCGGTGCGCGATGCGCACGACCGCGACCCGCCCACGCGCCGCGTGGTGCTCGCATGGCGGCGCACCTTCACGCGCTATGAGGCGATTGCGGCGCTGCGCAACGCGATCTATGCGTGCGAGCTGCCGGGCGTCAAGCGCCTGTCGTAGATCGCTGGGATAGAGTCACGCTGTTGCGAAGCCGCGTGCCGGCTTTCAGAATTCAGGTGTTCTCCCCTCCAAATTGAAGAAAGACCTCCCGCCATGGCCAAAGACTCGAAAAAATCATCGTCCGCCTCCTCCGCCGGCAAGGTGCCCAAGAAGGGCGGTGCGGTGGTTGCGCAGGAGTCGGGCAGCCGCAATGCGCCGATCATCAACATCGGCATCGAGCGCCAGGACCGCGCCGCCATCGCCGAAGGCCTGAGCCGCGTGCTGGCCGACACCTACACGCTCTACCTCACCACGCACAACTTCCACTGGAACGTGACGGGCCCGCACTTCAATTCGCTGCATGCGATGTTCATGGGCCAGTACACCGAGCTTTGGGGCGCAACCGACGTGCTGGCCGAGCGCATTCGCGCCCTGGGCCACTATGCGCCGGGCTCGTATGCCGAGTTCAGCAAGATCGCCACCGTGCCCGACGTGCCGCAGACCCCGCCCAAGGCGATGGAGATGGTGCGCATCCTGGTGAAGGGCCACGAAACTGTGTCGCGCATTGCGCGCGAATTCATTCCTGTCGCCGAAGAAGCCGGCGACGACCCGACGGCCGACATGCTGACCGCGCGCTGCACGGTGCACGATCAAACGGCCTGGATGCTGCGTTCCCTCCTTGAAGACTGAGTCCGCTCCCCCCGTCACTGCGCCCGCGCCTCCCCGCGGGCGTTTTGCGTTGTACCTCGACCTGATCCGCTGGAACCGTCCCGCGGGTTGGCTGCTGTTGCTGTGGCCCACTCTTGGCGCGCTCTGGTTCGCGGCGGGCGGCTGGCCCGGCTGGCACCTGCTGGTCGTGTTCACGCTCGGCACCTTCCTCATGCGCAGCGCAGGCTGCTGCGTCAACGACGTGGCCGACCGCGACTTCGACCGCCATGTGAAGCGCACAGCGCAGCGGCCCGTTACCAGCGGCGCGATGTCGGTCAAGGAAGCGCTTGGGCTGGGCGTGGTGCTGGCACTGGCGGCCTTCGGCCTGGTGCTCACGACCAACCGCACGACGGTGCTGTGGTCGTTCGCGGCGCTGGCCATCACGCTGATCTATCCGTTTGCGAAGCGCTTTGTCTCGGTGCCGCAGGCGGTGCTGGGCATCGCCTTCAGCTTCGGCATTCCGATGGCCTTTGCCGCGGTGCAGTCCACGGTGCCGGTCTTTGCCGCGTGGTTGCTCGCGGGCAACCTGTTCTGGGTGCTGGCCTACGACACCGAGTACGCGATGGTCGACCGCGACGACGATCTCAAGATCGGCATGAAGACCTCGGCCATCACCTTCGGCCGCTTCGACGTGGCGGCAGTGATGGCGAGCTACGCGATCTTCCTTGCGGTCTGGACCTGGGCCGGCGCGAGCCGTTCGCTGGGCGTGCTGTTCTACGTGGGCATTGCCGTAGCCGTGGCGCAGGCGCTGTGGCACTGGCGGCTGATTCGCGACCGCACGCGCGAAGGCTGCTTCAAGGCCTTCCGCCTGAACCACTGGCTGGGCTTCACGGTGTTCGCCGGCGTCGTGGCCGGCTACGCCGTTCGCTGAGAGCGCGCATGCTGGAGCGACTGAAGCAGAAGATCGGCCAGGAGGGCTTCTCCGAATGGCACCGCATCACGCAGGAGATGGTCGATCGCTATTCGGAGCTGTCGGGCGACGGCGAAGGCGAGTGGATTCACCTCGACCCCGAGCGTGCGGCGCGTGAGGCGGACTACGGCGGCACCATCGTGCAGGGCTTCTTCCAGGTCTCGCACCTCATCCGGCTGACCGGCGAAGCCATGCGCACGCTGCTGCCCTTCGATTCGAACCATGCGCTCAACTACGGCTTCGACCGTCTGCGCTTCGTGCGGCCGATGCCGGTGGGCGCGCGCTTCAGGGCACGGTTGCGCATCGCGGAAGTGACGCCCAAGCCCGGCGACAGCTTTCTGCTGAAGGAAGAAGTCTGGCTCGAGCTGGAGGACGGCACCGTCACGCTGGCCGCCGAATGGCTGTTCTTCCTCGGGCCGCGCGCGCTGCCCGAGGCCTGAAATCAGTCGCGGCCGAATTCTTCGCCCAGTTCGGCGGCGCGCTTCTGTGCCGCGCGGATCGCGGTCTTGAACTGTGCCTTCACGTCGGCCTGTTGAAGCGAGGTGATGGCCGCGTAGGTCGTGCCGCCCTTGGAGGTCACACGCTCGCGCAGCACCGAGGGGGGTTCGGTCGCGCTGTGCGCCAGCGCCGAGGCACCGGTAAAGGTGCCGATGGCCAGCCGCTGGGCTTGGTCGGGCGTCAGGCCCATCTCGACGCCGGCTTCGGTCATCGCCTCGATGAAATAGAACACGTACGCCGGGCCCGAGCCGGACATGGCGGTCACGGCGTCGAGCGCCGGTTCGGCGTCGACCCAGATCAGCTCGCCGGTGGGCGCCAGCAACTTCGCGACCGTCGAGCGGTCGGTGTTCTCGACGCCTGGCCGGGCGAACAGGCCGGTCATGCCCTTGCCCACCAGCGCGGGCGTATTGGGCATGGCGCGCACCACGCGTTCCGTGCCCAGCCAGCGGGCGATGCTGCCGGACGGAATGCCCGCGGCCACGCTCAGGTGCAGGGCGTCTTCGGCAAAGTCGCGCACCGCGCGGGCGGCTTCGGCAAAGGTCTGGGGTTTGACCGCCCACACCACCACGCCGCAGCGCGACAGGGCCTCGCCCGCCTCGGCCTTCGCGACGATGCCGAAGGACTGGGCCAGCTTCGTGCGGGCCTCCTCGAAGGGCTCGACCACCTCGAACGCATCCGCCGGGGTGCCTTGCTGGATCAGCCCGCCGATGATGGCGCTGGCCATGTTGCCGCCTCCGATGAAGGCGACGGGGGGCAGCGGCGCGGGGCCGGTGCGGGGCAGGAAGGTCACGGCGATGGTCATGGTCGGTCGGCGTATTCGAAGGCTGCGAACTGGGTGATTTGAAGCGGATTGAAATTGTCGTCGCTCACGACCACCAGCATGCGCTTGCCGTTGGGCAGCGGTGGCCCCCAGCACATGCCTTCGGTGTTGTCGAGGCGGGACAGGCCGAGCGCGGCGAAGTCGGCCACCAGAGTCTTGGCCGCCGGCCGGTGGTTGTCCGGTGCCAGCGTGTCGACCGCGAGCACGTCGCTGGCAGCGCGGGTGTCGATTTCGTAGAGGCGCAGCGAATTGCCGGCGCCGGTGGCGTAGGCGCGCTCCAGCACCAGCATGCGGTCGGCGTCGAGCATCAGGATCTCGCTCACGCCGTTGTCGGCGTAGCTGCCGGGAATCAGCGGGCGCAGCGGTATGGCGTCGGGTACGTAGGCGATCTGGCGGTCGGCCTGGCCGGTTTGCAGGTCGATCCGGGTGAAGCGGCAGGGGCCGCCGGGCGCGCCGGTGGTGGGCTTGGGGCCGTCCTGGATCAGTGCGTTTTCCATCGCCAGCCAGGCGAAACGGCCGTCGGGCGTGAGGGTGACGCCTTCGAAGGTCAGGTTGTCGCGCGGGCCGCGGCGCAGGGCCGGATCGGGCTGGAACATCGCCGGCATCGGGAATTCGCGCAGAAAGCGGCCGTCGCGGGTCGATTCGTACAGCGCGGGGCCGAAACCACGGGCGATGTCGCCCTCGCTGGTCCAGAGCAGGGTGTTGGTCGCCGGGCGCAGCCGCAGGGCTTCGGGGTCGGGCACGGGAAGTCCGTCGACCGCGTGGCGACGATCCGGCCAGGGTCCGCCGCCGGGGCGTTGCAGCTGCACAACGCCCGTCGGTTCGGGTTGTTGCGCGGCCTGTGGGTGGGGCCAGCGGGCGATGTAGTAGCGCACGGGTGCTTGGTCTGACCGGTCATCGCTGATGAGCAGGTACTCACCTCGGATCGGGTCGTAGTCGATGCCGGAGAGGCCGCCGGCCACGGTGCCTTCTATATGAAGGCGGTGCGGCCAGCGCGCCTCGCCAATGCGGCGCAGCCGGCCAGGGTCCGGATTCGGAGTCGCGCTCTTGCAGCCGGCCAGGCCCAGCGCTACCAGGCTGGCCCCGCTCGCCAGCAGGTGACGACGCTGGAGCAATGGGGGCGAAAAGGGTGGTTTCAGGGGCTGGCGCACGCCCTGGAGTCTAGTGGCAGCGCGAGATGGTGTAATGGGGTTGTTGACATCGGCATTAGTGCGTGCAACAATCGCGGGCTTCGCTTCTAAAAGGCGAAGCTTTCAGCCCAAAGCGGAAGTGCCTCGAGTGGTTCGAGGCATGGACGACGGGCCCAAGACTGACCGCGGTGCCTCCCTCCTGGATGCACATCGGTACAAGTTGGGAATATCAAGAAATGATCCAAACTGAATCCCGGCTCGAAGTGGCCGACAACACAGGCGCGAAATCCGTCCTGTGTATCAAGGTGCTCGGTGGCTCCAAGCGGCGTTATGCCAGCGTGGGCGACGTCATCAAGGTCAGCATCAAGGAAGCCGCTCCGCGTGGTCGCGTCAAGAAGGGCGAGATCTACAGCGCTGTGGTGGTCCGCACCGCCAAGGGCATCCGTCGCGCAGACGGCTCGCTCGTCAAGTTCGACGGCAACGCAGCAGTGTTGCTCAACGCCAAGCTGGAGCCTATCGGCACCCGCATCTTCGGACCGGTCACGCGCGAACTGCGCACCGAGAAGTTCATGAAGATCGTGTCGCTGGCACCTGAAGTTCTGTAAGGACAACAACGCCATGAACAAGATTCGCAAAGGCGACCAGGTCATCGTGTTGGCCGGTCGTGACAAGGGCAAGCGCGGTACCGTGTCGCTCCGCAAGGACGATTCGCACGTGCTCGTCGAAGGCATCAACGTCGTCAAGAAGCACACCAAGCCGAACCCGCTCAAGGGTACGACCGGTGGCATCGTCGAAAAGTCCATGCCCATTCACCAATCCAACGTGGCGATCTTCAATGCCGCGACCGGCAAGGCCGATCGCGTGGGCATCAAGATCACCCAGGGTGCTGACGGCAAGCGCGTGGCTGTTCGCGTCTTCAAGTCCAGCGGCGACGAAATCAAGATCGCCTAAGAGGTACTCACATGGCACGTCTCCAACAACACTATCGCGAAAAGATCGCGAAAGACCTGACGGAAAAGTTCGGCTACAAGTCGCCGATGCAGGTTCCGCGTCTCACCAAGATCACCCTGAACATGGGTGTGGGTGAGGCAGTCGCCGACAAGAAGGTTCTCGACAACGCTGTCGCCGACCTGACCAAGATCGCTGGCCAGAAGCCCGTGGTTACCAAGTCGAAGAAGGCTATCGCCGGTTTCAAGATCCGCGAAAACCAGCCGATCGGCTGCATGGTCACGCTGCGTGGCGTGCAGATGTATGAGTTCCTGGACCGTTTCGTGACCATCGCGCTGCCGCGTGTTCGCGACTTCCGCGGCATCTCCGGCCGTGCGTTCGACGGCCGTGGCAACTACAACATCGGCGTCAAGGAACAGATCATTTTCCCCGAGATCGAGTACGACAAGGTCGATGCCCTGCGCGGTCTCAATATCAGCATCACGACGACGGCCAAGACCGACGAAGAAGCCAAGGCGCTTCTCGCTGGTTTCCGTTTCCCGTTCAAGAACTGAGGTGATCTGTGGCTAAAGCATCTTTGATCCAGCGCGAACTCAAGCGCGACAAGCTGGTTGCCAAGTTCGCTGCGAAGCACGCGGAACTGAAGGCAATCTCCAACGACGTGAAGAAGAGCGACGAAGAGCGCGCTGCAGCCCGCCTGGGCCTGCAAAAGCTCCCGCGCAACGCGAACCCCACGCGTCAGCGCAACCGTTGCGAAATCACCGGTCGCCCGCGTGGCACCTTCCGTCAATTCGGTCTGGCCCGCGCCAAGATCCGCGAACTGGCTTTCAATGGCGACATCCCCGGTGTCACCAAGGCCAGCTGGTAAGCCAGGCAGGAGCAAACAACATGAGCATGAGTGATCCCATTGCCGACCTGCTGACGCGTATCCGTAACGCGCAGATGGTGGCGAAGCCCACCGTGTCGGTCCCGTCTTCCAAGGTGAAGATCGCGATCGCACAAGTCCTGAAGGACGAGGGCTACATCGACGGCTTCCAGGTCAAGACCGAAGCCGGCAAGAGCGAGCTTGAAATTTCGCTGAAGTACTACGCTGGCCGTCCGGTCATCGAGCGCATCGAGCGCGTGAGCCGCCCTGGCCTGCGCGTCTACAAGGCCAGTGCTTCCATTCCGCAGGTTCAGAACGGCCTCGGCGTTGCGATCGTCACGACCCCCAAGGGCGTGATGACCGACCGCAAGGCTCGCGCCACCGGTGTCGGCGGCGAAGTTCTGTGCTACGTCGCCTAACCGAGACATCGAGGAGTTACTGAAATGTCCCGAGTAGGAAAAATGCCGATCACCATCCCCGCAGGCGTGGATGTGTCGATCAAGGAAGACCAGATCAGCGTCAAGGGCACGGGCGGCACGCTCAGCCTGTCGCGCAATGCACTGGTGAAAATCGTCAGCAATGACGGCAAGCTGAGCTTCGAGCCCGCAAACGAGTCGCGTGAAGCGAACGCGATGAGCGGCACGATTCGCCAGCTGGTGAACAACATGGTCGTCGGCGTCACGAAGGGCTTCGAGAAGAAGCTCAGCCTGATCGGCGTCGGCTACAAGGCTGCAGCGTCCAACAACAAGCTGAACCTGCAAGTCGGTTACTCGCACCCGGTCAACATCGACATGCCGCAAGGCATCACGGTGGCCACCGCGACCCCGACCGAAATCGTGATCAAGGGTGCTGACCGTCAGCGCGTTGGTCAAATCGCCGCTGAGATCCGCGCTGTTCGTCCGCCAGAGCCCTACAAGGGCAAGGGCATCCGCTATGCGGACGAGAAGATCGTGATCAAAGAGACCAAGAAGAAGTAAGGGGCAGCAAAATGATGTTGACCAAAAAAGCACAGCGTCTTCGCCGCTCGCGCCAGACCCGCATTCGCATCGCGACGCAGGGCGTGGCCCGTCTGACGGTGAACCGCACCAACCTGCACATCTACGCGACCGTCATCTCCGACGACGGCACCAAGGTGATTGCAACCGCATCGACGGCAGAAGCCGAAGTGCGTACCTCGCTCGGCGGTTCGGGCAAGGGCGGCAACGCCGCTGCAGCCACCGCCGTCGGCAAGCGCATCGCTGAAAAGGCGAAGGCTGCCGGCGTCGAGAAGGTCGCCTTCGATCGCGCAGGTTTCGCATACCACGGCCGCGTCAAGGCGCTGGCCGAGGCCGCCCGCGAAGCCGGCCTGCAGTTCTAACCGGACACGAGATTCAAAATGGCAAAGATTCAGGCAAGAACGCAGAACGAAGGCCCCGAGGACGGTTTGCGCGAGAAGATGATCGCGATCAACCGTGTCACCAAGGTGGTGAAGGGTGGTCGTATCCTCGGTTTCGCAGCACTCACCGTGGTCGGTGATGGCGATGGTCGCGTCGGCATGGGCAAGGGCAAGTCGAAGGAAGTGCCCGCTGCAGTGCAGAAGGCCATGGAAGAAGCGCGTCGCAACCTGCTGAAGGTTTCGATCAAGAACGGCACGCTGCACCACCAGGTGCAAGGCCACCATGGCGCTGCGACGGTCGTGATGTATCCGGCTCCCAAGGGTACCGGCATCATCGCCGGCGGCCCGATGCGCGCCGTGTTCGAAGTGATGGGCATCACCGACATCGTGGCCAAGAGCCATGGTTCGTCGAACCCCTACAACATGGTTCGCGCCACGCTCGACGGGTTGAAGAACTCGACGACGGCGGGCCAGGTGGCTGCCAAGCGCGGCCTCACCGTCGAAGAAATCTTCGCTTAAGCGCAAGCCGAAAGAAGCATTCAAATGACGACGCAACAACAAACCCTCAAGGTCCAATTGGTCAAGAGCCCGATCGGTACCAAGGAATCGCATCGCGCGACCGTGCGTGGCCTCGGCCTGCGCAAGCTCAACAGCGTGAGCGAGCTGCAAGACACCCCTGCGGTGCGCGGCATGATCAACAAGATCAGTTATCTGGTCAAAGTTCTGTAAGAGAGACTGATATGGAACTCAATGGCATCAAGCCGGCGGATGGCGCCAAGCACGCCAAGCGCCGCGTCGGTCGCGGTATCGGCTCCGGCATCGGCAAGACCGCAGGTCGCGGTCACAAGGGCCAGAAGTCGCGCGCAGGCGGTTTCCACAAGGTCGGCTTCGAAGGCGGTCAAATGCCGCTGCAGCGTCGCCTGCCGAAGCGTGGCTTCAAGTCGCATCTGCTGAAGTTCAACGCCGAAGTCACGCTGACTGCCCTCGAGCAGCTCGGCCTGGCCGAAGTGGACGTCCTGGCGCTGAAGCAAGCCGGCCTCGTGGGCCAGCTCGCCAAGGTCGTCAAGGTCGTCAAGACCGGCGAACTGACCAAGGCCGTCAAGCTGACGGGCGTGGGCGCTACCGCTGGTGCCAGGGCTGCGATCGAAGCGGCCGGCGGCAGCATCGCCTGATCACCATCGGACTGAAAGAAGTTCTTCGTGGCAACTAACGCGGCAACGATCGCAAAAACAGGCAAGTTCGGCGACCTCCGCCGTCGGCTCGTCTTTTTGCTGCTCGCGCTCGTGGTCTACCGGATTGGCGCGCACATTCCTGTGCCGGGTATCAACCCGGACCAGTTGGCGGCGCTGTTCCAGGGCCAGCAGGGCGGCATTCTGAGCCTGTTCAACATGTTCTCGGGCGGGGCGCTGTCGCGCTTCACCGTGTTCGCGTTGGGGATCATGCCGTACATCTCGGCGTCGATCATCATGCAGCTGATGACCTACGTGCTTCCGACCTTCGAGCAATTGAAGAAGGAAGGCGAGGCCGGCCGCCGCAAGATCACGCAGTACACGCGCTACGGTGCGCTGGGCCTGGCGCTGTTTCAGTCGTTCAGCATCGCGGTGGCTCTCGAGTCGTCGGCCGGTCTGGTCATCTCGCCTGGTTTCGGCTTCCGCCTGACCGCCATGGTGAGCCTGACGGCAGGTTCGATGTTCCTGATGTGGCTCGGCGAGCAGATCACCGAACGCGGCCTGGGCAACGGCATTTCGATCCTGATCTTTGCAGGTATCGCGGCCGGTCTGCCCAACGCCATCGGCGGCCTGCTGGAGCTGGTGCGTACCGGTGCCATGAATGTCATCGTCGCGCTCTTCATCGTCGCGGTGGTGGTGCTGGTCACCTACTTCGTTGTGTTCGTCGAACGCGGTCAGCGCAAGATCCTCGTGAACTATGCGCGGCGCCAGGTCGGTAACAAGGTCTATGGCGGCCAGTCGTCGCACCTGCCCTTGAAGCTGAACATGGCCGGTGTGATCCCGCCGATCTTCGCTTCGTCGATCATCCTGCTGCCCGCAACGGTGGTTGGCTGGTTCAGCACCGGTGAAGGCGGTTTCCGCTGGATCAAGGATGTTGCCGGCGCTCTGCGTCCGGGCGAGCCGATCTACGTGCTGCTGTACGCTGCCGCGATCGTTTTCTTCTGCTTCTTCTACACGGCACTCGTGTTCAACAGCAAGGAAACGGCCGACAACCTGAAGAAGAGTGGTGCATTCATTCCTGGCATTCGCCCGGGTGACCAGACCGCTCGCTACATCGACAAGATTCTGGTTCGCCTGACGTTGGCTGGCGCGGTGTACATCACCTTCGTCTGCCTGCTGCCCGAGTTCCTGATCCTGAAGTACAACGTGCCGTTCTACTTCGGTGGTACCTCCCTGCTGATCATCGTGGTCGTCACGATGGACTTCATGGCCCAGGTGCAAAACTACATGATGTCCCAGCAGTACGAATCGCTGCTGAAGAAGGCGAACTTCAAGACATCGTAGGGCTGTGTTTCAGTATTGAGTCCGGGCGGTAGACCGCCACGTTAAACAGTTTTAGGAGAATGAAATGAGAGTTTCGGCTTCGGTCAAAACCATCTGCCGTAATTGCAAGGTCATCCGCCGTAAAGGTGTGGTGCGTGTGATTTGCACCGACCCGCGCCACAAGCAGCGCCAGGGTTGATTGAAGAGTATTAGAGGACGCACATGGCACGTATTGCTGGCATCAACATTCCGCCGCACAAGCACGCTGAAATCGGCCTGACCGCCATCTTCGGCATCGGTCGCACTCGCGCCCGTCAGATCTGCGAAGCGAGCGGCATCGAATATTCGAAGAAGATCAAGGATCTGACCGACGCCGATCTCGAAAAGATCCGCGACCAGATCGCTCTGTTCACCATCGAAGGCGATCTGCGTCGCGAGACGACGATGAACATCAAGCGTTTGATGGACATCGGCTGCTATCGCGGCTTCCGTCACCGTCGCGGCCTGCCGATGCGCGGCCAGCGCACGCGCACCAACGCCCGCACCCGCAAGGGTCCGCGCAAGGCTGCGCAGTCCCTGAAGAAATAAGGATAGAACAGCATGGCTAAAGCACCTGCAAACAACGCCGCACAGCGCGTTCGCAAAAAGGTTCGCAAGAACGTCGCGGACGGTATCGCTCACGTGCACGCTTCGTTCAACAACACCATCATCACGATCACCGATCGCCAGGGCAACGCCCTGTCGTGGGCTTCGTCGGGTGGCCAGGGCTTCAAGGGCTCGCGCAAGTCGACGCCGTTCGCTGCGCAGGTGGCTTCCGAAGTGGCCGGCCGTGCTGCTGTCGAACAAGGTATCAAGAACCTCGACGTCGAGATCAAGGGCCCGGGCCCCGGTCGCGAATCGTCGGTGCGCGCACTGGCTGCGCTCGGCATCCGGATCAATTCCATTGCCGACGTGACGCCCGTTCCGCACAACGGCTGCCGTCCCCAGAAGCGTCGCCGCATCTGATCGTCAGTCCGCAAGGCGCAGCCAGCTTTGAATAGCGGCTGCGCATTTGTTTTTTAACTAAGCCCACCGCCATCCGCGTTTCGCCGATGGCTCCCGCAGGCAACTGCGGCAGATGACACAAAGGAAAAATCGTGGCACGTTACCTCGGCCCCAAGGCCAAACTTTCCCGCCGTGAAGGCACCGACCTGTTCCTGAAGAGCGCCCGCCGTTCGATCCAGGACAAGGCCAAGTTCGACTCCAAGCCCGGCCAGCACGGTCGCACCTCGGGTCAGCGCACTTCCGACTACGGCCTGCAACTGCGTGAAAAGCAGAAGGTCAAGCGCATGTACGGCGTGCTCGAAAAGCAATTCCGCC
Source organism: Variovorax sp. R-27 (assembly GCF_049913215.1). Classification (NCBI taxonomy): domain Bacteria; kingdom Pseudomonadati; phylum Pseudomonadota; class Betaproteobacteria; order Burkholderiales; family Comamonadaceae; genus Variovorax; species Variovorax sp. R-27. Next base: position 6,575,734 of record NZ_CP183984.1, on the reverse strand, counting down.
GCTACTTCGAAGAAGCTGATCGTCGCCGTGGCAACACCGGCGCCAACCTGCTGTTCATCCTCGAATCGCGCCTGGACAACGTCGTCTACCGCATGGGCTTCGGCTCGACCCGCGCCGAAGCGCGCCAGCTCGTGTCGCACAAGGCGATCACGGTGAACGGTCAGTCGGTCAACATCCCGTCGTACCTGGTCAAGACCGGTGACGTGATCGCCGTGCGCGACAAGTCGAAGAAGCAAAACCGCATTGTCGAAGCGCTGCAACTCGCCCAGCAAGTCGGTATTCCGGCTTGGGTCGACGTGAATGCCGACAAGGCCGAAGGCACGTTCAAGAAGGTGCCCGATCGCGACGAATTCGCCGCCGACATCAACGAATCGCTGATCGTCGAACTGTATTCGCGTTGATTTTTTCTACCCGCTTGCGCGTCTTTGCGCTGGCGGGAGATTGATATTGTTGTTCACGTTCCTGCTCCGCGCTTCGTCGCGGATCAGGTGCTTCACCAGCCTTACCGGTGTAACGAGCCGGGGGTATTGAGAGGAAGTCTGCATGCAAACCACCCTGCTGAAACCCAAGACCATCCAGGTCGAGCAACTTGCCCCCAACAAGGCCAAGGTCACGCTCGAACCTTTCGAGCGCGGCTACGGCCACACGCTCGGCAACGCGCTGCGTCGCGTTCTGCTGTCGTCCATGGTCGGCTACTCGGCCACCGAAGTCACGATCGCTGGCGTTCTGCATGAGTACTCGTCGATCGACGGCGTGCAGGAAGATGTCGTCAACATCCTGCTGAATCTCAAGGGCGTGGTGTTCAAGCTCCACAACCGCGACGAAGTCACGCTGAGCCTGCGCAAGGACGGCGAAGGCCCGGTCCTGGCGTCGGACATCCAGACCCCGCACGACGTCGAAATCATCAACCCTGACCACGTGATCGCGCACCTGTCGCAAGGCGGCAAGCTCGACATGCAGATCAAGGTCGAAAAGGGTCGTGGCTACGTGCCCGGCACGATGCGCCGCTACGCCGACGAGCCGACCAAGTCGATTGGCCGTATCGTTCTCGACGCGTCGTTCTCGCCCGTCAAGCGCGTGAGCTACACGGTCGAAAGCGCCCGTGTCGAACAGCGTACCGACCTCGACAAGCTGCTGGTTGAAATCGAAACCAACGGTGCGATCACCGCCGAAGACGCCGTGCGCGCATCGGCTAAAATCCTGGTCGAACAGCTCGCCGTGTTTGCGCAGCTCGAAGGCGGCGAACTCGCAGCATTCGATGCACCGGCACCGCGCAGCGCACAGCAATTCGATCCGATCCTGCTGCGCCCTGTCGACGAGCTCGAGCTCACCGTGCGTTCGGCCAACTGCCTGAAGGCCGAAAACATCTACTACATCGGTGACCTGATTCAGCGCACCGAAAACGAGTTGCTCAAGACCCCGAATCTGGGTCGCAAGTCGCTCAACGAAATCAAGGAAGTCCTCGCTTCGCGCGGCCTGACCTTGGGTATGAAGCTCGAAAGCTGGCCGCCGGCCGGTCTCGACAAGCGTTGATTTGAATTTTTGAAATAGGCCTCCTGAAAAAGGCCAGTGCACCGGGCAGTACCTGATACGGCTGCCTGTTTTTATAAAGTAAAGGAAAGCACCATGCGTCACGGACACGGACTCCGCAAACTCAACCGCACCAGCTCGCACCGCCTTGCGATGCTGCAGAACATGATGAATTCGCTCATCGAGCACGAAGTCATCAAGACCACGGTCCCCAAGGCCAAGGAACTGCGCCGCGTCATCGAACCGATGATCACGCTCGCCAAGAAGCCCACGCTCGCCAACAAGCGCCTGGCTTTCGACCGCCTGCGCAGCCGCGACAGCGTCGTCAAGCTCTTCGGCGAACTCGGCCCGCGTTTCGCCGCGCGTCCGGGCGGCTACACCCGCATCCTGAAGATGGGTTTCCGCGTGGGCGACAACGCTCCGATGGCACTCGTCGAACTGGTCGACCGTCCTGAAATTAAAGAAGAAGCAGCCGAGCAAAACGCTGCTGAATAAGCTATAATTCCATCTTGCCGCGCGATGGAGCAGCCTGGTAGCTCGTTGGGCTCATAACCCAAAGGTCGCAAGTTCAAATCTTGCTCGCGCAACCAATTTAAAAGGCCCTTTGAATTTCAAAGGGCCTTTTTTCTTGGCCGGTAAATGAATTGAAAAAGCCCTCGCAAAGAGGGCTTTTTTGTTTCCGGAATTTGCGCGCTCGCCTAGTCTTAACCGTGCCAGGCCGAGCAGCGGATTACGCTGCAGAAGTTGCCCCGGTGGAAGTGCGGCTCCTTGTCCGCGATCACGTCCGCCTTGACGTTCCCGAACGTCGTCTCCGGCTTGTGCCGGATGCCGTCGTAGAAGGCCTGGATGATGTCTTCTTTGAAGTGTTCGGTGCGCGGATGCGCATGCACGACCTTCGTGCGCTCGGCCTCGCTGTACTCCTTGTAGGTCAGGCCCAGCACGTCCATCTCGACGCCGGCCGTGACCAGTGCCACCACCGGGTGCATGTGCTGCGGGATGCCCGGCGTCGTGTGCAGCGCGATCGAGGTCCATACCAGGTCGATGTCCTGCTTCGAGATTCCATGCCCGCACAGGAAGTCGCGCGCCACGTTCGCACCGTCGACTTCGAAGCGCTCGTGCGCGCTACTGTGTTTCTTCACCAGCCCCATGTCGTGGAACATCGCGCCGGCGTACAGCAGCTCCGGGTCGAAGGTCAGCCCGCGGCGCTTGCCGGCGAGCGCTCCGAAGTAGTAGACCCGGCTCGAATGGTGAAAGAGCAGCGGCGGGGCCGTGTCTCGAACCAGTTCCGTGATCTCGTGTGCGAGCTTGCTGTCGGGGATGCGCACCCCTTCGATATCCGTCGTCGTCAAAGTCATTTGGATTTCTCCTGTGAAGTTGAGACAACTCTAGGAGTAGGCTGTGATGGCTTCGATCGACGTAGAACGGCGAATCCAGACATTGTCCGTCCGAAAGCGCCGCAGATCCATGAAAGCTCCGAAGACCGTCGCCATCCTCGCCATGCCCGGCGTCCAGTTGTTGGATGTGTCCGGCCCGCTCGACGTGTTCGCCGAGGCCAACCTGCAAGCTCGTTCGCAGGCCTACAGGCTGCAGGTGATCGCAACCCGGCGAGGGCCCGTGCGCAGTTCCTCGGGTGTGCGGCTCATGCCCGATGCAGTCATCGGCGATGCAATGGACGAGCCCATTCACACACTGCTCGTCGCGGGCTCTCCGCACGCGGCCGACGCGGTGTCCGATGCCAACGTGACCACGTGGCTGAGGAAACTCACACCCAAGATGCGCCGTTTCGGCTCGGTCTGCAGTGGCGCCTTCGTGCTGGCCCAGGCCGGGCTCTTGAACGGCCGGCGCGTCACCACGCACTGGGCCGTTGCCGACCAGCTCGCGCAGGAGTTCCCTTCGGTCACCGTCGACGCCGATGCCATCCACGTGCGCGACGGCCGCCTGCGCACCGCCGCAGGTGTCACGGCGGGCCTGGACCTATCGCTCGCACTCGTGGAGGAAGACCTCGGCCGCGACATCGCAATGAAGGTTGCCGCGCAGCTCGTGATGTTCTTCAAGCGCCCTGGCGGCCAGATGCAGTTCAGCCGCAAGGGCGAGGCCGCGCCCACCGGCCGTTCGGCCCTTCAGGAGGTCCAGCGATGGATCTCGGCCAACCCTGCCGAGGATCACGGCGTCGCGAATCTCGCGGCGCGCATGGGCCTCAGCGAACGCCACTTCGCGCGGCTCTTCAGGCAGGAGGTCGGAGTCACACCCGCGGCGTGGGTGGAAGACGTTCGCGTGGCCGCCGCGCGCCGCCTGCTGGAGGCTGGAGACGCGGCACCCAAGCAGGTGGCATACGAATGCGGATTCGCCGATGCCGACACGCTGCGCCGCGCGTTCCAGCGGCAGGTCGGCATCACGCCCGCGGAGTACCGCAAGCGTTTCGGGGCCGCGTCAATCAGTCTGGAATGACCGCCGTCACCTCGATCTCGACCTTCGCGCGGTGCTCGACCAGTGCCGCCACCTGCACGCAGGTCATAGCCGGGAAGTTGCGGCCCATCGCATCGCGGTAGACGGGGCCGAGCTCGGCGAGCCGGCTGCTGTATTCGTCGCGGTCGGTCACGTACCAGGTCATGCGCACCATGTGCTCAGGGCCCGCACCGCCTGCGCGCAGCACCTCGGCGATATTGCGCAGCGCCAGGCCGCATTGGTCGATGAAGTCGTCCGACTCGAACTGCTGCTGCGCATTCCAGCCGATCTGTCCGCCGACGAACAGCGTCGTGCCGCGCGCGGCAACGCCGTTCGCATAGCCTTTGGGAGGCAGCCAACCTTCGGGCTGCAAGAGTTTGTGGATCATGATGTTGTGTTGAGTTGTCTCAGTTTGAATCGCTGGAGCTTGCCGGTTTCGGTGCGTGGCAGCACCGGCACGAACTCGATTTCCCGCGGGTATTTGAAAGGCGCGATCGTCGCCTTCACGTGGTCCTGCAGCGCCTTCACGAGGGCTGCGTTGCCCTCGTTGCCGGGCTTCAGGACACAGAACGCCTTCACGATCATGCCGCGGTCGGCATCGGGCTTGCCGATCACGCCGCACTCGGCCACGGCCGGGTGCTTGAGCAGCGCGTCTTCGACCTCCGGGCCGCCGACGTTGTAGCCGGCCGTGATGATCATGTCGTCGGCGCGTGCCTGGTAGAAGAAGTAGCCGTCGTCGTCCTGCACGAACGAATCGCCCGGATAGTTCCAGCCGTTCTTCACGTAGTCGGCCTGGCGCGGATCGTCGAGATAGCGGCAGCCTACTGGGCCCTGCAGCGCGAGCTTGCCGACCGTGCCGCGCGGCACCTCGTTGCCTTCGTTGTCCACCACCTTCGCGGTGAAGCCCGGCACTGCCTTGCCGACCGCGCCGCGGCGCACGTCGTCGCCCGCAGCCGAAATGTAGATGTGGAACACCTCGGTGCCGCCGATGCCGTCGAGCATCTCGATGCCGGTGGCGTCCTTCCACAGCTGACGCGTGGCATCGGGCAGCGCTTCGCCGGCACTTACGCTGATGCGCAGGCTGGGCATGCCGTGCTGCTTCACGAACGGCGCCATCTGGCGATAGAACGTCGGTGCCGTGTAGCAGATGGTCGCGCCGACCTCGTTGATGAGCTTCACCAGCCCCTCGGGCGTGAACGGCGCATCGGGAAAGTAGACCGAAGCCCCCGCCCACATCGGGAACACCAGCAGCCCACCGAGGCCGAAGGTGAAGGCCAGCGGCGGAGAGCCCACCACGATGTCGTCGCTGCGCGCGCGCAGCACATGGCGCGGCCAGGTCTCGCACATCGCGAGCACGTCGCGGTGTGTGGTGACGGGCGCCTTCGGCTTGCCCGTGGTGCCCGATGTGAAGGCCAGCAGCGCGATGTCGTCCGATGCCGTGGGGCAGGCCTTGAACACACCGCTCTTCTTCGCCGCGCGTGCAGAGAGCGAGTCATCCGCATCGGGCTTGTTGAATGCAATCACCGTGGCGAGCACCGGATGTGCCTGCTGAGCGATCACGAGTTCGTCGAGCAGGCGCCCATCGCACAACGCGGCTACGGGCTGCGCCTTCTCGATGATCTCGCCCAGCTCCTTCGCGCGCAGCAGCGGCATCGTTGCTACTGCGATCAGCCCGGCCTTCACCACCGCGAGCCACGACAGCGCCATGGCCACCGAGTTGCCGCCACGCAGCAGCACGCGATTGCCCGGCACGAGCCCGAGGTCTTCCGTCAGCACCTGCGCGATGCGATTGACCTCGACGGCCGCTTGCGCGTACGTCAACGTGCCCTGCGGCGAACGCAGCATCGGCTTGTCGCCGAGGCCCTTGGCCACCGCCTTGTCGAGCAACTCCTCGACCAGGTTCAGCTGGTCGGGCAACTGCAGCTCGGGCAGTTCGTAGCGAAAGACGGGCAGCTGCGCGGCAGGCGGCAGGCGGTCGTGAACGAAGCGGTCGACTTGGGCAGACACGGTGTTTATCCCCGCAGAACAGATTTACCGATGATCAGTTGTTGGACTTCCGTCGCGCCCTCATAGATGCGCAGCGAGCGGATGTCGCGGTAGAGGCTTTCAATCTTCGTGCCAACCTTCACGCCGAGGCCGCCGTGCATCTGCAGCGACATGTCGATCACGCGGCTTGCGTTTTCGGTGGCGCACATCTTGGCCATTGCGGCTGCGGCAGAGACGTCGCCCACTGCCGGTGCACCGCGTTGCTCTGCGTCGTCGCGCATCCACGCAGCGCGGTACGTGAGCAGCGCGGCGCTGTCGATCAGCGCGGCCATCTCGCCGAGCTTGGCCTGCGTGAGCTGGAAGTCGGCCAGCGTCTGGCCGAACATGCGGCGGCTCTTCGAATGCGCAATGGCTTCAGCCAACGCGCGACGACCCATGCCGAGCGCAGCAGCCGCTACCGAAGCGCGGAAGATGTCGAGCGTGCGCATCGCGAGCTTGAAGCCGCCGTTGAGCTCGCCGAGTTGCGCCGAGCGCGGCACGATGCAGTTTTCGAAGCGCAGCGTGGCCAGCGGATGCGGCGCCATCACGTCGATGTGCGCGGAGGTGTCGAGGCCGGGCGTCGCTGCATCGACGATGAAGGCCGTGATGCCGCGCGTGCCACCGGTGGGGTCGGTCTTCGCGAAGACGCAGTAGAAGTCGGCGATGCCGCCGTTGCTGATCCAGGTCTTCTCGCCGTTGAGCTTCCAGCCGTCGGCGGTTGCTTCGGCGCGCATTGCCATCGCGCCCACGTCGGAACCCGCTTCGGGCTCGCTGAGCGCGAAGGCCGCGATCTTGCTGCCCTTGGCAACCGCCGTCAGGTAGTTGGCGTGCTGCTCCGGCGTGCCTGCAAGTGTGATCGCCCCGCTTCCGAGGCCTTGCATCGCGAACGCGAAGTCGGCGAGCGGCGAGTGAAAGGCAAGCGTTTCGCGCAGCAGCACGAGGGCACGCGAGTCGAGTCGTTCGAGCGCGCCGCCGGACGTACCCGGCACGCAGTAGCGCAGCCAGCCGCCGGTGCCGAGCCGCTGAACCCAGTCGCGACAGGCGGCACGGTCATCGCGCTCATCGACTTCCTGCGCAGCGGCCCAGGGCAGCAGGCCGTCGGCGAGCGCGCGATGCGCATCGTCGAAGAAGGGCAGCGCAAGGTGCGCAGTCGATGGCGGGGCGGGTGCTTTGGTCATCATCGCGTCAGTCTCCGCCGAACACCGGCTTGCGCTTGGCCGCGAAGGCTTCGTACGCGCGCTTGAAGTCTTCCGTCTGCATGCAGATGGCTTGTGCCTGCGCTTCGGCCTCGATGGCCTGGTCGATGGTCATTGACCATTCCTGCGACAGCATGGTCTTCGTCATGCCGTGCGCGAAGCTCGGGCCTTCGGCCAGCTCGCGCGCAACCTTCGTGGCTGCTTCGAGCAGCGCATCGCTTTCATGCAGTGCGTTGAAGAAGCCCCAGGCGTGGCCTTCCTGCGCCGTCATCGCGCGGCCTGTGAACAGCAGCTCCGATGCGCGGCCCTGGCCGATCACGCGCGGCAGCAGCGCGCAGGCGCCCATGTCCGCACCGGCAAGACCCACCCGCGTGAAGAGGAATGCAGTGCGCGTGGCGGGCGATCCGTAGCGCAGATCGCAGGCCAGAGCGATCATTGCGCCGGCGCCGGCACACACACCGTCGATGGCTCCGACGATGGGCTGCGGGCACGCACGGATCGCCTTCACCAGGTCACCCGTCATGCGCGTGAACTCCAGCAGCTCGGGCATACGCATGCCGGTCAGCGGGCCGATGATCTCGTGCACGTCGCCGCCAGAGCAGAAGTTGCCGCCCGCGCCGGTCACGACGATCGCCTTCACGTCGGTCGCGTAGTTCAGCGCGCGGAACAGGTCACGCAACTCGGCGTACGAGTCGAACGTGAGCGGGTTCTTGCGCTCCGGCCGGTTCAGCGTGACGGTGCCGACGCCGGCCTCGTAGCTCCATGCGAAGTGCTCGGCCTTGTAGGCTGCCTTCGCTTCGAATTGCGCGCGCATGGGGTTGCCTGCGCCGATGTAGTGCTTCATTCGGTCTCCACTATCAATTGGTTGTGTGAGTGTTCCTTGACCTTGCCGAGCAGCTTGTGGAGCTGGGAGATCTCCTTGCCGCTGAGGCCCGCGAAGGCTTCGACGATCCAGTCTTCGTGCTGCTGCGCCATTTCGTTGAAGAGCTTGCGCCCGCGCGGCGTGAGGCGCACGCGCCAGGCGCGGCGGTCGCCCTCGACGTTGATGCGCTCGACCAGCCCTTCGGTCACGAGCTGGTCGGTGATGCCGGTCACGTTGCCGCCCGTCACCATCATGCGGCGCGAGAGCTCGTTCATCTTGAGACCGTCGGGCGAGCGTTCGAGCTGCGACATCAGGTCGAAGCGCGGCAGCGTGGTGGCGAACTGCGAGCGCAGTTCGTTGCGCACCTGCTTCTCGATCAGCTGGGTGCAGGTGAGCAGCCGCAGCCAGAGCCGCAGTGCTTCGGGGTGTTCGCTGTGCGCGCGCGCTTCGAGGTCCATGTCAGTGCGTCTCCTCGCCGCTCTGGGCGGCCATCGCGGCATTCGCTGCCGCTGCGAGCTGTTGCTGCTTGGCGATCTCGCGGTACATCTGGTCGCGTCCGCTCAGGTATTGCTTGGGCCAGTCGACGTCGCGGCTCTGCAGCTTGGCGGCTTCGTGCAGCGTCCACGCCGGGTCGGCCAGGTGCGGACGCGCGACGGCGCACAGGTCGGCGCGGCCGGCGGCGATGATGCTGTTGGCCTGGTCGGCGTCGGTGATGGCGCCGACCGCGATGGTCGAGATGCCGACCTCGTTGCGGATGCGGTCCGAGAACGGCGTCTGGTACATGCGGCCGTACACCGGCTTCGCGTCGCGCGTGGTCTGGCCGGAAGACACGTCGATGAAGTCGGCGCCGGCTTTCTTGAAGAGGCGCGCGATCACGATCGCGTCGGCATCGGTGTTGCCGCCGGGCGCCCAGTCGTGCGCGGAGATGCGCACGCTCATGGGCTTGTCCGCTGGCCACACGGCGCGCATGGCGCGGAACACTTCGAGCGGATAGCGGCAGCGGGCTTCGATGTCGCCGCCGTATTCGTCGGTGCGCAGGTTCGTGAGCGGGCTGATGAAGGCCGACAACAGGTAGCCGTGCGCGCAGTGCAGTTCGAGCCAGTCGAAGCCGCATTCGACGGCGCGACGGGTGGAGGCGACGAACTGGTCGCGCAGCGTGTCCATCTCGGCCCGCGTGATGGCGGCGGGCAGCTGGTTCTGTTCGCCGTAGGGCAGCGCGCTCGCAGCCAGCAGCGGCCAGTTGCCGCTTTCGAGCGGTTCGTCGGTGCCTTCCCAGCCCACGCGGGTGGAGCCCTTGGGGCCGCTGTGGCCGAGCTGCATGGCGATCTTTGCGCTCGACTGCGTGTGCACGAAATCGACGATGCGCTTGAACGCTGCCTGCTGCGTGTCGTTGTACAGGCCCGTGCAGGCCGGCGTGATACGGCCTTCGGGCGTCGGGCTCGTCATTTCGACGAACACCATGGCGGCGCCGCCGAGAGCACGTGCGCCCAGGTGCACGAGCAGAAAGTCTTGCGGCACGCCATCGACCGCGCTGTAGGTGGCCATCGGCGACACCAGGATGCGGTTCTTCAGCGTGAGCCCGCGCACCTTGTAGGGCATGAGCATCGGCGCCATCGCCTTGCCGCCCGCAAGCCATTGCTCGTAGCCGCCGAGCCATTGCGTGTCGCGCACGCGCAGGTTCTCGTGGCTGATGCGCTGCGAGCGCGTGAGCAGCGAATAGGCGAACTGCTCGATCTGCATGCCGGTGTAGCGCGGCACGTTCTCGAACCACTCGGTGGAGTTGCGCGCGGCGTTCTGGATCTTCAGTACCTCGACGCTGCGGCGCGCTTCGTAGCCTTCGAGCACATGGTCGACCGTGCCGCCCTGCGCGAATTCGTTGGCCAGGTCTATCGCGTCTTCCAGCGCGAGCTTGGTGCCCGAGCCGATGGAGAAGTGCGCCGTGTGCGCGGCGTCGCCCATCAGCACCACGGGCACCGAGCGGCCTTCGACGTCGATGCGGTGCGTCCAGCGCTCGCACACCACGCGCGGAAAGCGGATCCAGTTGGCCGAGCCGCGCAGGTGCGTGGCATTGCTGATCAGCGAATGGCCGCCCAGGTATTTGGCGAACAGCTTCTCGCAGAAGGCGATGGCCTCGGGCTGCTCCATCTGGTCGAGGCCATGGGCCTTCCAAACGGCCTCGGGTGTCTCGACGATGAAGGTCGATGTCTTGTCGTCGAACTGGTAGGCATGCGCCTGGAACCAGCCGTGCTCGGTCTGTTCGAAGGCGAAGGTGAAGGCGTCGAAGGTCTGGTGCGTGCCCAGCCAGACGAAGCGGCAGTTGCGCAGATCGACGTCGGGCTTGAACACGTCGGCGTAGCGCTGGCGGATGCGGCTGTTGAGGCCGTCGCTGGCAATGACCAAGTCGGCCTTGTACTGCGCGGCAATGGCCTGGTCGTCGGTGGCGTCGGTCTCGAACACCAGATCGACGCCAAGCGCGAGGCAGCGCTCCTGCAGGATGTTCAGCAGCCGCTTGCGGCCGATGCCGCAGAAACCGTGGCCTCCCGAGCGCACCTGGCGGCCTTTGAAGAAGACCTGGATGTCGTCCCAGTGATGGAACTCATTGCCGATGAGCGCCGCGGTGTCGGCGTCGGCCGCGCGCAGGTTGCCCAGCGTCTGGTCGCTCAGCACCACGCCCCAGCCGAAGGTGTCGAAGGGGCGGTTGCGCTCCACCACGGTGATTTGCAGCGCCGGGTTGCGCGCCTTCATCAGCAGGGCGAAATAGAGACCCGCCGGCCCCCCGCCAATGCACAGGATGCGCTGGAGGTCCGAAGCGGGAGCGGATTTGAGCGGGCTGATGCTGTTCATGGTTCAATAGTTTAGACATAAACAATCTCATGTCAATCCCGATTCGCACCGGGCGCCCGGCGTGTCGCTCGCGGCCGCCGCTGACACGGGTAGTCATGCAAAAACTTGGAAAAATCAATACCATGGGCCCCATGCAAAACTTGATACCCAAGATCGAGTCGCAGCTGGCTTCGCTGCCTGTCCCCATCGCGCTGGAGCTGCCAGATGGCCGGCGCGTTGCCCAGGCGGGAGCCCGCGTCACCCTGGCCTTCAAGGAGTGGACGGTGCTCGCCAAGCTGGCGGCCCGACAGGTGGGGGCCATCGGCGAGGCGTATGTCGAGGGCAAGGTGCAGATCGAGGGCGCCATGCGCGACCTGATCGACGCCACCGTCGGCATGCTGCCCGGCAACCCGGCCGAAACCGACACCGGTTGGTGGAGCCGCCTGCAGCACCGGGCAAAGTCCCATGGCTCGCACTCGCTGCGCAAGGACGCGGCCCAGATCGAGTTCCACTACGACGTCTCCGACGACTTCTACGCGCTGTGGCTGGACCCGCGCCGCGTGTATTCATGCGCCTACTTCCGCACGCCCGACCTCACGCTGGCGCAGGCGCAGGAGGCCAAGCTCGACCACATCTGCCGCAAGCTCATGCTGCAGCCGGGCGAGCGCTATCTCGACATCGGCTCCGGCTGGGGCGCGCTGCTGCTGTGGGCGGCCGAGCACTACGGCGTGGACGCCACCGGCATCACGCTGTCGAAGAACCAGCATGCCTACGTGCAGCGGCTCATCGAGGAAAAGGGCCTGCAGGGCCGCGTGCGCGTCGAACTGCGCGACTACCGCGAGCTGTCGGTCGACCAGCCCTTCGACAAGATCTCGTCGGTGGGCATGTTCGAGCACGTGGGTGCGGCCAACATGCCGACCTACTTCCGCAAGATCCATTCGCTGCTGAAGCCGGGCGGCCTGGTGATGAACCACGGCATCACCTCGGGCGAGCTCAACTACCGCCAGCTGGGCGCCGGCATGGGCGACTTCATCGAGAAATACATCTTCCCCGGCGGCGAACTGCTGCACGTGACGCACGTGCTGCGCGAAACGGCCGCGGCCGGCCTGGAGATGGTCGACACCGAGAGCCTGCGCCCGCACTATGCGCGCACGCTCTGGGCCTGGTCGGATGCACTCGAGGCGCAGCTCGACACCGCGCGCGAGGTGCTGCAGCGCAACGGCGGCCGCCAGGCCGAGAACGCCGAGCGCGTGCTGCGGGCCTATCGCCTCTACCTCGCGGGCTCGGCCATGAGCTTCGAGCAGGGCTGGATCTCGCTGCACCAGATGCTGTCCACCAGGCCCGACGGCAAGGTCGAGCACGGCGTTTTGCGCGGCGCGCAATCGGTGTACCCTTTTGCCCGTGACTACATCTACAAGTGAGTGAAAACACCATGCTCTATCGATTCCAGTCCCGAGCCTCCCCCGACTTCGTGATGCTCGAAGTGCATGCGCGCCAGTTGCTGGACATCGTCGGCAAGTCGGCGGCCCCGCAGGGCATCATCACGGTCGAGCAGATCCCCGGCGCCATCGCGGCCATCGAAGCCGCGCTGGCGCGCGAGGGCTCCAACGCCCACAACAACGACGACTACGCCGTCGAAGGCCACGCCAACGAGGCCGAGAAGCAGCATGTCGGGCTGCACCAGCGTGCAATCCCCCTGCTTCACATGCTCAAGGATTCGCTGGCCGAGAAGAAAGACGTGACCTGGAAGACCTGAGCTCCGTCAGTCGACTTTCGCGCCTGAGTCTTTGACGACCTTCGCCCACTTCACGTGCTCGCTCGCAATGAGCTTCGTGAAGTCGGCGGGTGAATTCCCGCTCGGAATCGCGCCCTGCGCGAGCATCTTTTCCTTGATGGCCGGCGTGCCCAGCGACTTGGCCACTTCCTGCTGAATCCGGTTCACGATTTCGGGCGAAGTGCCGGCCGGTGCCAGCAGCCCGAACCACGAGCTCGCCTCGAAGCCCTTGAGCGACGGGCCCCCCACTTCTTCCACCGTCGGAATGTCCGGCAGGGCAGGCGAACGCTGCGCGCTCGTCACGGCCAGGGCCGTGAGCTTGCCTGCCTTGATCTGCGCCATCGACGAGGGCAGGTTGTCGAACATCACGTCGGCGTTACCGCCCACCATGTCCAGCAGCGCCGGGCCCGAGCCCTTGTACGGGATGTGCGCCATGAACGTGCCCGTCATGCTCTTGAACAGCTCGCCCGCGAGATGGATCGACGTGCCGCTGCCGCTCGACGCCATGTTCAGCTTGCCCGGGTTGGCCTTGGCGTACTTGATGAAGTCCTGCACGTTGCGGATGTTCAGCGTCTTGGCCTTGTCGGCGTTCATCTCCATCACGTTCGGCACGGCGGCCACCAGCGTGATGGGCGCGAAGTCCTTGATCGGGTCGAAGGGCAGCTTGGGGTACAGCGCGCGGTTGATGCCGTGCGTGCCCACCGTGCCCATCAGCAGCGTGTAGCCGTCGTTCGGCGCGCGCGCCACGACCTCGGCGCCCACGTTGCCGCCCGCGCCCGCACGGTTGTCCACGATGAACTGCTGGCCGAAGGCCTTCGACAGCTCGGGCGCCACGGCGCGCGCCAGGATGTCGGTGGTGCCGCCGGCCGCAAACGGCACGACGATGCGCACCGGCTTGGTCGGCCAGGTGCCTTGTGCCCACGAAGGGGCGGCCATCAGGGTCAGGGCGGTGGCTACGGATGCGGCCAGCGCGGTGCGGCGACTGGGCTTGAAGAGAGGGAAAGAAGAAGTCATGCGCGCGTTTGTACAGGTGCGCGCCACGGGCGTCGCGGGTGAAAACCCCGTGAGCCGGTGGGTCGACGCACAGTCGGCTCAGGCGACCTGCATGCGCTGCGCAAACCGCTCGTTGCGAAAACGCTCCAGCACGAAGTCGATGAACACGCGCGTCTTCGGCGGCAGCAGCTTCTTGCTCGGGTAGTAGAGCCACACTGCGCCCGCGTCCTGGTGCCATTCGGGCAGCAGCCGCAGCAGCTCGCCGCTGCGCAGCCCGCGTTCCACGAAGGGCATCGGCAGCATCGCCACACCCAGCCCCATCAGTGCGGCATGCGCGATGGCTTCGGGGTCGTTGAAGATCGCGCGCGGCCGGGGCAGATCGACCGTGACCTCCTCTCCGCGTGCCTGCCGCAGCGTCCAGCTGCGCAGCCGCCCCGTGGGCGAGGAGCGGCGCAGCAGGGTGTCGAGTTCCGCCAGATCCGAGGGGTGCCGCGGCCGCTTGCGCCCCTCCATGTAGCGCGGCGACGCCACCGCCACCACGTGGATGCGCGCCAGCTCCCGCGCCACCAGCCCGGCCGACAGCTCGATGCCGCCGCCGATGGCCGCATCGAAGCCCTCGCCGACCAGGTCGACCTGCTGGTTGTCGAAATGCCAGTCCGGCAGGATGGCCGGGTAGCGCGCGAGAAAGTCGCCCATCAGCGGCAGCACGTGCTCGCGCCCGAAGGCCTGGCCCATGCTCACCTTCAGCGTGCCGGCGGGCTGACCGTCGTCGGTGTCGATGCCGGCCACGGCCTCCTGCAGCGTGGCCAGCGCGGGGCCGATCTGCGCCAGGAAGCGCTCGCCGCCCTCGGTCAGCGTGAGGCTGCGCGTGCTGCGCTGGAACAGCCGCACGCCCAGCCGCGCCTCGAGCCGCGCCACGTTCTTGCTGACCGCGGCCGGCGTCAGCCCAAGGCGCCGGGCGGCCGCCGAGAAGCTGCCACCCTCCGCGCTCTGCACGAAGGATTCGAGGTGATTGAGCGGTTCCATGGCCGCATTTTCGTGTTTATCTTCAACTTTGGGTTGAATTTGATTGCGCCAATTGATGGCTACCGCCGAGGGAATGAAATGCCGACACTGAAGGTCTTCTTTCTCCCGTCCTCCTTCAACTGATCGGAAAAATCATGACTTCCAGCACTGCTTCTTCTTCCGCCGTCCTGGCCGGCAAGGTCGCCTTCGTCACCGGCGGTTCGCGCGGCATCGGCGCCGCCATCGTGCGGCGCCTGGTGCGCGACGGCGCCGCCGTGGCCTTCAGCTACGCCAGTTCGGCCGCCCCGGCCGACGAACTGGTGCGCAGCATCCAGTCCGAAGGCGGCCGCGCCCTCGCGCTGAAGATCGACAGCGCCGACGCTGCCGCGCTCACCGCCGGCATCGACGAAGCGGCCCGCGCCTTCGGCAAGATCGACATCCTCGTGAACAACGCCGGTGTGTTCCTCGGTGGCACCCTAGACGACTTCTCGCTCGAAGATTTCGACAAGACGCTGAACGTCAACGTGCGCGCCGTGTTCGTCGCGGCCAAGGCGGCCTCGCGCCACATGGGCGAAGGCGGCCGCATCATCAACATCGGCAGCACCAACGCCGAGCGCATGCCCTGGCCGGGCGGCAGCGCCTATGCGATGAGCAAGTCGGCGCTGGTCGGCATGGTCCAGGGCCTGTCGCGCGACCTCGGCCCGCGCGGCATCACGGTCAACAACGTGCAGCCCGGCCCGGTCAACACCGACATGAACCCGGTCGACGGCCCCAACGCTGCCGCCATGCACGGCCTGATGGCACTGGCCCGCCATGCCCATCCGGAAGAAATCGCCGGCATGGTCGGCTACCTGGCCAGCCCCGAAGCGGCGTTCGTGACCGGTGCCAGCCTGAACATCGACGGCGGCTTCGCGGCCTGACTGTTGCTCGCCAGGCCGGTCCCTTCTTCTCTACTTATTTCTCTTATTAAAGATAGTAGTAATAGATAAGGGTAAACCCCTGCTGTGGAAACTGCGCTTTTTTCCATGGCTGACAACGACTTGTGCTGCCTGCTTCACTGTGCGCACCTCTGCTTTCGGGGCTGCCTCGAAAGAGGAACAACTTAAGGGCGATCGGGCCGGCTGTGGACAACCGGCTCCTTGTGCCAAAACTTTCCCCAGAGTTTTCCCGCGCGTCTGCGCTCAGCGTCTGCACGCAGTGAAGACACCGGAGCGGGTCGTCCTTCGCCTACGCAGGATCGCCCGATGTGACGACGCGGCGGCGCCGTCGATCTTTCAACCATGGGTCTTCGCTCAGCCGCCAGAGCAATCAATGAAAGCAGAGGCAAGGCTGAACCCCGCAGACCCGGCCCGTCGCACAGACGGGCAACGAAAGGACCCCGACATGGCATACACCGAAGCAACCACAGACACCCTGAACACAGGCCCTATCCTCGCCAACGACGAGGTCGTGGACGTGCTCAACGACCTGCTCGAAAACTCGCGCGACGGCGAATACGGCTTTCGCGCCTGCGCCGAAGAAGTGAAGGACCCCGCGGCGAAGCAGCTGTTTGCCAGCCGCGCCGAGCAATGCAGGAAGGCCGGTGCCGAACTGATCGCGCTCGTCACCACCTACGGCGGCACACCGGCCTCCGGCGGCACCACCAGCGGCGCATTGCACCGCGGCTGGGTGCACGTGAAGGGATCGCTGGGCGCGAACAGCGAGCTTTCGATCCTGGAGTCGTGCGAGCGCGGCGAAGACGCGGCGGTTGCACGCTATCGCAAGGCGATGAAGCAGAACCTGCCTGCCGACGTGCGCGGCGTGATCGCGATGCAGGCCGAAGGCGCGCAGCGCAACCACGACCAGATCCGCGACCTGCGCAACGCCGCGCGTGCGCGTGAGTAACTCGCGCTGATCGGATTCGCGCCGATCTCGCGGCGCCTCACGAAAAGGCCGGGACCTCCCGGCCTTTTTCGCGCGCGCCTTCGCCCGGATAGCGCACGCATTGCAGCGCCTCGAAACCCTTCTGCGTGACCGCCAACACTTGCACCACGCGCAGGCCCGGCATCTTCGCGATGTCCGCGGCCGAGGGCACCAGCGCGAGCACCAGTCCGGCTGCACGCAGTTTCAGGACTTCATCGATGTCCTTGCGCGAGGACATCACCATGGGTAGCCGCGTGGCGGCAATCTGCCTGAGCATGAGCATGTCTGTGAGCATTTCTTGTCTCCTTGTTCATCGGCGACAAAGGTCGGGAGAGCGTTCGGAATATGGTCTCCCGCCAAGCGGGAGGGATGCGAAAGATACCGGGCCGCACACGCCCGCAACGTAGGACCGCATCCCGCGACAAGGGTCGCAATGCGCTCCGGGAATTCCCGGATGCCCAGAGCCCCGCCGCGATGGGATAGTTAGTTCGCCCTTCAAACTAACTAATTTCTTACACGGCTGATCCCTGCGGGGCGCACCAACATTGGAGAGACATCGATGCAACTGAAACACACCCTGGCCGCCATGGCCTTCGGTCTTACGGCCGTGGGCGCGATGGCGCAGACCGTGGTCGGCGTGAGCTGGTCGAACTTCCAGGAAGAACGCTGGAAGACCGACGAGGCCGCCATCAAGGCCCAACTGGAGAAGCTCGGCGCCAAGTACATCAGTGCCGATGCGGGCGGCTCGCCCGAGAAGCAGCTCGGTGACATCGAGGGCCTGATGTCCAAGGGCGCCAAGGCGCTCATCGTGCTGGCGATGGACAAGGACGCCATCCTGCCCGCAGTCACCAAGGCCACGCGCCAGAAGGTGCCCGTGGTGGCGTACGACCGGCTGATCGAGGCGCCCGGCGTCTTCTACATCACCTTCGACAACGTCGAGGTCGGCCGCATGGAGGCGCGCGAAGTCTTCAAGGTCAAGCCCAAGGGCAACTACGTGATCATCAAGGGCTCGCCGAGCGACCCGAACGCCGACTTCCTGCGCGCAGGCCAGCAGGAAGTGCTCGACGCCGCCGTCAAGAAGGGCGACATCAAGATCGTCGGCGACGAATACACCGAAGGCTGGAAGCCCGAGGTCGCGCAGAAGAACATGGAGCAGATCCTCACCAAGAACGGCAACAAGGTCGACGCGGTGGTCGCGGCCAACGACGGCACGGCCGGCGGCGCGGTGGCTGCGCTCACGGCCAAGGGCATCCGCGGCATTCCGGTGTCGGGCCAGGACGCCGACTTCGCAGCGCTCAACCGCATCGCGCTGGGCACGCAGACCGCCACCATCTGGAAGGACTCGCGCGAACTCGGCCGCGAAGCCGCCACCGCCGCCGTGGCGCTGGCCGCCGGCAAGCCGGTAGACAAGGCCGCGCCATGGGCCGGCGGCGCCAAGAAGATCTCGCTGTCCTCGCGCCTGCTGACGCCGGTGCCGATCACGCGCGACAACCTCGACGTGGTCGTCAAGGCCGGCTGGATCAAGAAGGACGAGCTTTGCAAGGGCGCCTCGGGTGCGAGCGCGCCCGCCGCCTGCAAGTAAGCCGTAGCAACGGACGCGCCGGTCGCGCGTCCATCCGCGCAACGCTGCCGCCTCGGGCTGGCCCATCACGGGCCCGGCCAGGGCAGGTTGCGCACCTGTAGTCCCTGGGGGTTTCAAGAATGAGCAATCCAACACCGGGCTGGTGGCGCCGCACGGGCATCGACCTGCGGCTGATATTGATGTGCGTGCTGCTGGCCGTGATGGCCGTGGTGTTCAGCGTCATGTCGGGCGGCGTGTTTCTGTCGCCCGAAAATCTCTACAACGTCGCGCAGCAGACGGCCGTGGTCGGCATCGTGTCGACCGTGATGGTGCTGGTCATCGTGGCGCGCCACATCGACCTGTCGGTCGGCTCGGTGATGGGCTTCGTCGGCGTGCTGATCGCGTACCTGCAATACACCTCGGGCTGGTCGTGGCCCACGGCCTGCCTCGCGGGGCTCGCGGTGGCGCTGCTGGTGTCCATCTACCAGGGTTGGCTCACGGCGGTGCTCGGCGTGCCGTCGTTCGTGGTCACGCTGGGCGGCCTCATGTCGTTTCGCGGCGCGGCCTTCCTGGTGGCCGACGGCAAGACGCAGCCGGTGAACGACGAATTCTTCCAGCGCCTGGGCGGCGGCTACGACGGCGGCATCGGCGTCACCGCGAGCTGGGTGCTCGCTGCCATCGTGGCGCTGGTGCTGTTCGGGCGCATGCTGCAAAAGCGCCGCGCGCGCCAGCGCTACGACATGCCGACCGAGGCGCTGTGGCTCGACGTGCTGATCACCGCGGTGCCGGTGGCGGTGGTGATCGCCTTCGCATGGGTCATGAACAACTACCAGATCTCGTCGAAGAGCGAGCCGCAGGGCATTCCGATTCCGGTGCTGATCTGGGCGGTGGTGGCGATCGTGCTGTCGTTCATCGTGCACCGCACGCGCTTCGGGCGCTATGTGTTCGCGATGGGCGGCAACCCCGACGCGGCAGCGCTGGTGGGTATTCCGGTCAAGCGCGTCACGCTGATGCTGTTCGCGCTGCTGGCGGTGCTGGTCACCATTGCGGCCATCGTGTCGATTGCGCGGCTCAATGCGGGCACCAACTCGCTGGGCACGGGCATGGAGCTGTACGTGATCGCGGCGGCCGTCATCGGCGGCACGGCGCTCGCGGGCGGCAGCGGCTCGATCTTCGGGTCGGTCCTGGGCGCGCTCATCATGCAGTCGCTCGACAGCGGCATGCTGCTGCTCGACGTGCCCATCGGCAAGCGCATGGTCATCATCGGGCAGGTGCTGATCGTGGCTGTGGTGTTCGACGTGCTGTATCGCCGCAAGTTTGGGGAGAACTGAAATGGCAGACATCGACACCTCCAAACCCCTGGTGGAACTGCGCGAAATTCGCAAGGCATTCGGCGGCGTCAAGGCCGTGGACGGCGTGAGCGTCAACCTCTACCCCGGCGAAGTGGTCGCGCTGCTGGGCCACAACGGCGCCGGCAAGTCCACGCTGATGAAGATGCTCGCGGGCGCCTACCCCATCGACTCCGGCGACACGCTGATCGCGGGCGAGAAGGTCAACATCCGCACGCCCGCCGAAGCGCAGGGCCAGGGCATCGAGACCATCTACCAGACCCTCGCGCTGGCCGACAACCTCGACTCCGTGTCGAACCTCTTTCTCGGCCGCGAGAAGATGACCCCGTGGCGCACGCTCGACGATCACTTCATGGAAGTGCAGGCGCGCAAGGTGTTCCACCGCCTCAACAAGAACTTCACCAACATCCGCGTGCCGGTGCGCAGGCTCTCGGGCGGGCAACGGCAGGTGGTGGCGATCTCGCGTGCGCTGTACTTCAACGCGCGCATCCTCATCATGGACGAGCCCTGCGCGGCGCTCGGCCCTGAAGAAACCGCGATGGTCGGCGGCCTCGTGAAGCAGCTCAAGGCCGATGGCGTGGGCATCTTCCTCATCACGCACGACATGCCCGACGTGTTTTCGTTGAGCGACCGCCTCGCGGTGATGAAGAACGGCAAGCTGGTCGGTACCTACCGTACCGCCGACGTGACCGAAGACGAAGTGCTCGGGATGATCATTGCCGGCAAGCGGCCCGAGGGCAAGGAGCAGGCCCATCACGCCGACACTGCCGCGCTCGCCTGATGTTGTCGTGAAGACGATAGGCGACCAGCAACTGCTCAAGCGCATGAACCGCAGCGTGCTGCTGCGGCTGCTGCGCGCGCAGCCCGGCCTGTCGCGCGCGCGGCTGGCCAGCGAGAGCGGCCTCACCAAGTCGACCGTGAGCCTGCTGGTGCGCGAGCTGATCGACGAAGGCTGGCTCAGCGAGGCCGGCGCCACCGTGGCCGACGGGCTCGGCCGGCCTTCGACGCCACTGCAGATCAATGTCGGCGTGCGCGCGCTGATGGGCGTGGAGATTGCGGTAGAGACCGTGCGCCTCGTGTGCGTCTCGCTGCAGGGCGAGGTGCTGCATTCGAACACCCACGCACTCACCGACGGCTCGCCGGCGGGCGTGTGCGCGCAGGTCGCGCGCATGGCGGCCGCCGCGAATGCGCAGCTGGAGCAACTGGGCCTGCGCCTGTCGAGCATCGGCGTGTGCGTGCCCGGTGCGGTGGACGACTGCACTGGCGTGGTCCGCTTCGCGCCCAACCTCGGCTGGCGCAACGTGAGCCTGCTGCCCGCGCTCGAAAAAGCCTTTGCCGCCATCGGCCTGCCCGGCGTGACCGTGCAACTGCAGAACGACGCCGATGCCGCTGCGCTCGGCGAATACGAGTTCGCGGCGGGCGAGGGCGAAGACCCACT
This sequence comes from Variovorax sp. R-27, assembly GCF_049913215.1. Classification (NCBI taxonomy): domain Bacteria; kingdom Pseudomonadati; phylum Pseudomonadota; class Betaproteobacteria; order Burkholderiales; family Comamonadaceae; genus Variovorax; species Variovorax sp. R-27. The sequence goes on along the minus strand of NZ_CP183984.1, from coordinate 6,554,831 downwards.
GGTCTTCGTTAACTGCGACGTCGGCGTGGGCGCCGGCGTGGTGCTGAACGACCGGCTCTTCACCGGCGCGCAGGGCATGGCCGGCGAGATAGGCCACACCATCCTTGAACTCGACGGGCCGCTGTGCTCGTGCGGCCGACGCGGCTGCGCCGAGGCCTTCTTCGGTTCGCGCGTGCTGGAGCGCAAGGGGGTCGACCTGCCGCGCGCCGCCGCCTTCTTCGGCGTGCTGCTGCAGAACCTGTGGGTCACGTTCAACCCGCGCGCGATCGTGCTCGGCGGCAAGGCGTGCGCCGAGCATCGCGGCTTTGCGCAAGCGGCGTTCGAAAGCATGAAGCGCCACGCTGACGATGCCGGCATGCCCGCGCCCGACCTGCGCACCGCGCGCTACGGCGCGCTGGCCCCTGCGGTGGGCGCAGCTGCATTGGCGCTGCACGAATACCTGCGGCCGTTGCAGCCCGATGCGAAGGCGCGTCGCGCGCGTGCGCTGGCTCGCGCCGCGGCCTGATCAGTCCGCGGCGTCTTCTTTCCAGCCGCGCAGCCTGCGATAGAGCGTGCCGCGCGACACGCGCAACTGCCGCGCCGCCTGCGACACATTGCCGCCGTGCGCCACTAGCGTTTCCTCGATCAGCTTGCGGCTGTGCTCGCGCAGCGTTGTCTCGGCATGGGGCTCGGGCTCGCAGGCTTCGGCAGCAGGCATCTGCGCATCCTGTTCGATGGCCAGCGGCGTGGCTTCGCCGGGCATTGCCACCGCATGCCGGAAGTCCGCGCCATCCGCGCCCTTCAGCCGCGCCTGCACCCACACGCCCAGCCCGCTCGCAAGCCGCAGCGGCTGCGCTGCCTCGCGCCGCCCAAGGCGCAGCAGGCTCGCAAGGTCATGCCCCAGCAGGCATTCGACATCGCGCTCGTCCGCCGCTTCGGGCAGCCGGCCCAGCAGCCGCGCACCTGCGTTGTTGAGCCACGCGATCGTGCCGTCGGGCGCGATGCCGGCCAGCGCTTCGAGCGGCGTGCCCAGCAGAGTGGGGCTGGCCTGGAAGCGCAGGATCAGGTGGTCGCGCGACTGCGCCTGCAGCAGCCGGTTCTCGATGGTCGTGGCATAGAGCGCCACCATCGATGCCGCATCGAAGCCGAAGCGCCGCGCCTCCGCCGTGAGGTCGAGCACGCCGGCCAGTTGCCCCGTCACGTCGCGTATCGGTGCTGCCGCGCACTGCATCTGGCACAGCACGTCGAAGTAGTGCTCCGCGCCGTTGACCGTGCAGGCCTGGCCGGTGCTCGCCACGATGCCCGGTGCCGTGGTGCCGACGATGCGCTCGGAGATGTTCACGCCCACGCGCGCGGTCTTGCACAGCACCGGCTGGTGCGCCATGGCGGGCTGCTGCGTGACGTGCACCAGCACGCCCTCGCTGTCGGTGAGGATCACGCGGCAGTCGGTGCCCGCGAGCGCGTGCTCCATCTGCACCAGCTCCTGCCGTGCCACCTCGAGCAGTTCGCGGTTGCGCGCGAGCGTGGCGTGCAGCCGGCTCGGCGTGACCGCATCGAAGGGCACGATGCGCTGGCGGTCGGTGTGCGTGCGGCTGCAGCGCATCCACGACTGGATCACCGCCTCGCCGACGAGGCCCGAGGGGCGCACGCCTTCCTCGAAGAACTGCTGCCGCGCGAGCGCCACGCGCTGCGCGGGCGTGCTGGCAAAGAGTTGGCGCGGCGCATCCGCCGTGCCGATTCTTCTTCCGTCGAGGGCCATGGTGTTCGCTGCCTCCCGCAAGGGACCGAGTCCGGGACCAACGCTGAATGTGTTCCGCAATGGAACAGCACCGGACTGGGGAAATCCCGAAGATGAATGCGAAGCCCGCACAGACCATCCTTGAGCCACAAAGGAGACCTGCGATGAAAAAAACACACTCCGGGCTGCTCGTGCTCGCCGGCGCTTTGTTGTGCCTGGGCGCAAACACGGCGGCCACGGCCCAGAACGCACAGGACCGCGCGGCAGCCGCCACCAAACGCGTCGACGGCAGCTTCATCCGCGCCAACGCGGCGCAGAAGAAAACACCCGACTGGCCCAGCGTCGGCCTCGACTATTCGGAGTCGCGCTTCAGCCAGCTCGACCAGGTGAACGCCGGCAACGTCAAGCAACTGGGGCTGGTCTGGTCGTACAACCTCGAGTCGACGCGCGGCGTGGAGGCCACGCCGCTGGTGGTGGACGGCATCATGTACGTCACCGCCTCGTGGAGCGTGGTGCATGCCATCGACACCCGCACCGGGCAGAAACTGTGGACCTTCGATCCGCAGGTCGATAAGTCCAAAGGCTTCAAGGGCTGCTGCGACGTGGTGAACCGAGGCGTTGCGATCTACGAAGGCAAGGTCTACGTGGCGGCCTACGACGGCCGCCTGATCGCGCTCGACGCAGCCACCGGACAGAAGGTCTGGGAGAAGAACACCATCGAGGGCCAGAAGGGCAGCTACACCATCACCGGTGCGCCGCGCGTGTTCAAGGGCAAGGTCATCATCGGCAACGGCGGCGCCGAGTACGGCGTGCGCGGCTTCGTCACCGCCTACGACGCGAAGACCGGCGACCAGAAGTGGCGCTGGTTCGTGGTGCCGGGCGACCCGGGCAAGCCCTTCGAAGACGAATCCATGGCGCGCGCCGCCAAGACCTGGGACCCGAGCGGCAAGTACTGGGAAGCCGGCGGTGGCGGCACCGCGTGGGACAGCTTCGCCTTCGACCCCGATCTCAACCTGATGTACGTGGGCACCGGCAACGGCTCGCCATGGGCCGCCAAGGCGCGCAGCCCCAAGGGCGGCGACAACCTCTACCTGGGCTCGGTGGTGGCGCTCAACCCCGACACCGGCAAGTACGTGTGGCACTACCAGGAGACGCCCGGCGACAACTGGGACTACACCTCCACGCAGTCGATGATCCTCGCCAACGTGAAGATCGACGGCAAGGCCCGCAAGGTGCTGCTGCATGCGCCGAAGAACGGCTTCTTCTTCGTCATCGACCGCACCAGCGGCAAGTTCATCTCGGCGAAGAACTTCGTCGAAGTGAACTGGGCCACCGGCTACGACAAGAACGGCCGGCCCATCGAGATTGCCGCCGCGCGCCAGAACGAGAAGCCCGGCGACAGCATCCCCGGCCCCTTCGGCGCGCACAACTGGCACCCGATGTCGTTCAACCCGCAGACCGGCTTTGCCTACCTGCCAGCGCAGCACGTGCCGATCAACCTGATGGACGACAAGGACTGGAAGTTCGACCAGAACGTGCCCGGCCGCCCGCACTCGGGCCTGGGCTGGAACCTCGGCAAGTTCGCCAATGTCGAGCCGCCCACGAGCAAGCCCTTCGGCCGCCTCGTGGCGTGGGACCCGGTGGCGCAGAAGGAAGCGTGGGGCGTCGACTACGCATCGCCATGGAACGGCGGCACCCTTACCACTGCCGGCAACCTCGTGTTCCAGGGCACGGCCGACGGGCGCCTGCTGGCCTACAACGCCAAGACCGGCGAGAAGCTGTGGGAAACGCCCACCGGCACCGGCGTGGTGGCCGCGCCCTCGACCTATATGGTCGACGGCAAGCAATATGTTTCGGTCGCCGTGGGCTGGGGCGGGGTGTACGGCCTGGCGCAGCGCGCCACCGAGCGGCAGGGCCCAGGCACGGTCTACACCTTCGCGGTGGGCGGCACGGCCAAGATGCCGGACTTCGTGCAGTACCGCATGGACAAGCTGGTGCAGGGCGTGAAGTACGACCCCGCCAAGGTCCAGGCCGGCACCATGCTCTACGTGAGCAACTGCGTGTTCTGCCACGGCGTGCCCGGCGTGGACCGCGGCGGCAACATCCCCAACCTCGGCTACATGGACCCGGCCTACATCACGAACCTGGACAAGTTCATCCTCAAGGGCCCGGCCATGGCGCGCGGCATGCCCGACTTCACGGGCAAGCTCTCGGGGGACGACATCGAGAGCATCAAGGCCTTCATCCAGGGGACGGCTGACGCGATCCGACCAAAGTAGGGAAGCCCGCTCTCTCCTTCTCTACCGGCCGCCGTACCAGTACTGGGTGCTGGCGGCCCAGGTCGAATCCGGGTATTTCGCGTGCAGGGTCTGAAGGCCCTTGCGCGACCAGTCGCCCACCGCCTTGTCCGGGCAGGCGTAGCGCGCCATCTTCACCGCGACCGATAGCGCCTGCGGCACCAGCGGATCAGCGCGGTTGCGCTGCATCAGCGCCAGGCTTTCCTGGGTGAAGTAGATCGAGTCCTGCGGAATGGCGCGCAACTTTGCGACCAGCGCGGCCTGTTGCGCGCGCTCTTCTTGCGGCAGGAACTCGGGCATCTCGAAATCGGCAGCCGTGGCGGCCTGCGGGCCGGTGGTCATCACGCCGAGCGGGCGGCACCACTTGCTGTAGCTGCCGGTGGCCATGCTGCGGTCGTACGCCGGTTCGAGCCAGGGCTTGAGCGGCGTGGGCCGGATGCCGTCTGCCACGGGCCAGTGCGGCGGCAACAGCACCTCGGTGGTGCTTGCCATGCGCTCCAGCAGCAGGTGACGCCAGGCGGCGGTGTCAGTGACCGACAGCGCCATCGAGCGGCGGATGCCGGCGATCATGTCCGGCCCCTTGGCGGTAGCCCCCTGCGACGGTGACGCGATACGCATCTGCGCAGCGCGGCGAGCGCTGGCGTAGTCCTCGGCCAGCACGGCGCGGGTCCATGCGGTCTCCAGCAGGGAGTCGCGCAGCGCGGGCGAGAGCGCCGGGTCGGCCGCGAGCCGCAGCCACATTGCGAGCGGCGCGCGCGTGTTCAGGAAGCGCGTCGCGTCGTCGTCGAAGGTGCTGGCCAGCGGCACCGCATTGGGTTTGGCTTCCATCGCCTCGGGGTCGCGGCGAGCAACCACCGGGCGGATCGCCAGGCGGCGCCATTCCTCTTCCGACGAGGCCGTGGGCAGCAGCAGCGCCTTCACGAGGTTCTGGCCCGAGAGGCTGTGTGCGATCAAGGGCGAATCGGCTGCACTGGCGACCAGTTCACGCGTCTCCTTGAAGCGGCCCTGCGCAAACAGGCGCTGGGCGCGCAACTGGGTGGCGGCGAAGCGTGCGGGGTGGTCTTCGGGCACGGCCGCCAATGCGGCCTGCAGTTCGGCCTCGCGCTTGTCGTCGGTGGCGGTGCTCACGGGCACCAGGCTTGCCGCGGCCATCAGCCAGGCGAGGTCGTGCGTGCGCTGGTAGTTGCTCCAGCTGAACTTCTCGCGCCACTTGTCCTGGGCGGTGATGCCGCTCGCCGGACCGTTGAAGCCGCGCACCGTGTTGAGCCACTGCACGAGATCCGACTTCTGATCCGGGCCGGCGTACGAACAACCGGCCATCATGCAGTAGCGGAACTCGTGGTTCAGCAACAGCAGCCTGGCGGCGGCGACATCGGGTGCGCCCATGGTCTTCAGGCTGTCGGCCAGGCGCTGCAGGCGCGTGCCGGGCGTGAGGTAGCGGATGCGCAGTGCCTCGGCCAGCCGGTGCACCGACGGATGCAGCGCCTGGAGGCGTGGGTTCTTCAGCAGCGGCAGCGCGATGGCATCGACCGCTTTGGTAAGTTCGGCCTGCTGCTTCAGCGCCTCGGGGCTTTCCTTGCCGGCGTCGTCCCGTTCCGAGAAAGACGGCTCGCCGCCCGGGTTCTGCCGCGCCAGCACGCGCAGCCGCATGTAGGCCGCGAGGTCGCGCCAGGGGCTGGCCTTGTCGGCCGCGATCTCGGTGAACGCGGTGTCGGCCTCGTCGAGATCGTCGGCGTAGAAGCGCTGTGCGGCCAGCTGGTAGGCATGGTCGGCCTGCAGCCAGGCGGGGGCGCGGGGTGGCAGTTCGGGGATGGTGCCGGGCTCCTTGTTGCAGGTGTCGAACACTGCGTCTTGCGCCTGCAGCCAATGCCGCACGTAGGGGGTGGCCGCCTTATCGCCGGCGGCACGCGTCATGCGCTGGGCCAGCGTCTTCGTGGCGTTGCGGAAGGCATCGCCGTAGAAGCAGTTGGGGCTCGCCTGCAGGCTGCTGGCGTTCCATTTCGGCTGCTGCTGCGATGGCGCCAGCAGGGCAGGCCTGTCGCGGGGCGACTGGGGATCGAGCTTCGCATTGGCGTCGTCGCGCGCTTTTCGCCATTCGATCCAGGCGTCGTCCGTTTCGGCCATGCCGTTGTCTTCGCGCGGCAGCTTCTCCAGCAGATCGGAGAAGGCCCGCACGGCGTCGGAAGAGAACGGCTGGCCGTGCAGGCGCCAGTACCAGAGCACCTGGTAGGGCACGAGGTAGTCGGTGTAGTAGCCCGCGGGCCGCTCGACGAACTCGCGCACCGGCTGGTCGGGCCGGGTGGTGGCGAAGAACAGGTCCTCGGGGTCGCCGCCGCCACTGGCATGAGCCGCGAGAGCGCTGCCGAGCAGCGCGGCCATTGCGAGCAGCCTGGCGCCGGCGCGCATCGCGTTTGCTGTTGAAGAAATCATTTGTGCGAATCCCTGTTGCCGAGTTGTTCGAAGTCTTCGTTCTTCCATGCGCCCGCGTGGAACACATAGCGCCGCTTCACGCTGCCGAGCACGGGCCATGCCTCGCCGAGCATCAGCCCCGCCGCGTCGCGGCAGGCCGGCACCGTGGCCGCGCCCGTCGCGTCGAGCCGCTGGCGGATGCGCGCGGATTCCGCCCCCATGCGGAAGTACATCGGCACGATCTCGTCGAGCAGGCCGGCAGGCAGCCACGCGTCGCTCATGCACCATGAGGCGAGCGCCGTGGCCGAGAGCCGCACGCCGCCGGCGCGCACCGGCTGCAGCCGCCGCAGCAGCGCGACATACGCCTCGCGCTGGCTGCGGCGCGCCTCGAAGTCGAGCTGCACCCAGCCCGAGCGGTTGCCGTGCTTCGCGGCATGCTCGATGGCGGCGGCAATGGCCTCCTGCTGCGCGTCGTTGACGGGCGAGGGCGCGAGGTTGTCGAGTGAAACATGGACCACCGGCACCACGGTGGTGGCGCCCGGCGCGATGCGCAGCGGCCACTGACGCCAGCTCGTGCGGCTGCGCTCGCCGCTCAGCTGCACCGTGGCATGCAGGTAGGCCACGCCCGTGCCTTCTGGCAGCGCGGAAAAAAACTGGGGCCGGTCCCAGACCCACAGCAGCGTCTGCGGCTGGGCCATGCCGTCATGCGCCAGCAGGGCCAGGAAGACCGGAAAGGCCGCGCTGCGAAAACGCATGGGAGAGAGCGAAAGGGGCGGGAGGGTGGAAGAAAAATCCCGGCCAGCATAACGAAAAAAGCCGCCTGGCCCGGGAGGGCGCAGGCGGCCTTGCGGCTGCTTGTGGCGGCGGTGAATCGATCAGTCGGCGTACACGCCGGCAGCCTTGATGATCGGACCCCACTTCGCGATTTCAGCCGAGACGAACTTCTTGTGCTCCGCCGGCTCGACGCGCTTGTCGGTCGTGATCACGGCGCCCAGCGCTTCTTCGCGCTTGATGAAGCCCGGGTCCTTCATCGCGGCCTTGATGGCTTCGTTGAGCTTCTTCAGCACCGGCGCGGGCGTGCCCTTGGGCGCGTACATGCCGTGCCAGATCGTCACTTCGAAACCCTTCAGGCCCGACTCGTCCAGCGTCGGCAGGTCTTTCAGCGCGGGGGTGGTCAGGCGCTTGGCGGTGGTCACGGCATAGGCCTTGACCTTCTTGGCCTCGATCTGCGACGTGGTGTTGGTCGTCTGGTCGCACAGCAGGTCGATCTGGCCGCCCAGCAGGTCGGCGATGGCCGGGGCCGTGCCCTTGTACGGCACGGGCGTCATCTCGACCTTGATCGCGCTCTGGAACAGCAGGCCGCACAGGTGCGACGCGGCGCCCAGGCCGGCGTTGCCCAGGTTGATCTTGCCCTTGTTGGCCGCGATCCAGGTCGTCAGCTCCTTGTAGTTGTTGGCGGGCAGGCCGGGCTTGCCGATCAGCGTCATCGGCACTTCGTTGACCATGCCCAGGTATTCGAAGTCGGTCTCGACGTTGAAGGGCAGCTTGCGATACAGCGCCGGCATCGTCGACATGCCGATATGGTTCAGCAGCAGCGTGTAGCCGTCGGGGTTGGCGCGCGCCACCTTGGCGGTGCCGATGGAACTGCCCGCGCCCGCGGTGTTGTCCACCACGATCGTGGTGCCGAGCGTCTTCTGCATGGCCTCCGCCAGGTCACGCGCGACACGGTCGGTCGGGCCGCCGGCTGCGAAAGGCACCACCAGCGTAACGGTCTTGCCCGCGGGAAAGTCCTGGGCGTGAGCACCGGCGGCTGCGGCGGCAATCGCCGCGAGGGCGAACAGTTTCTTCATGTCGTCTCCGGGAGGGGGTAATAAAAACGCCGCGATCTTAAAGGCTGACTGCTGCCTGACCTATAGCGAATAGCCCTTAGGTTCGCGTCGTCATCCGATACCCTTGCTTCTTCCGCGCATGCCACCGCATGCGCCATGTAAAGCGAGAAAAAGCATTCCCATGACGACGACCCCTTCCCCCGCAAGCGCGCAGCGCCTGCCGCGCGATCTTGCGCTCGTCACCGTGGCCATCGATGCCGCGATGGTGCTGGTCAACATGGCCATCCAGCTCTGGCCCGATTCGCCCCACGGCGAGCAGCTGCGCAGCACCTATGCCCTGCCGGGTGTGTGGATACCGATGGTGTTCAGCATCGGCATGGCCTGGGTGCTGGCGGCGGCACTGGCCTGGAGTCACGGGCGCAACGCGCTCGAAAAGCGCGGCGTTGGCAGCGTGGCCCGGCTGCCCCAACCCCGCATCCGCTACGCCGCGGTGTACATCGCGGTGCTGGTGCTCAACTTCTACTTACTGAGCCCGCTGTTCTACGAAGTGCAACTGCTCTTCATGCCGGGCGGCCGCCTGCATGATTTTTTCGGCTCGACGTCCATGAGCGCGGCGATGGCGCTGTTCACGGTGCTGCAGTCCGTCGCGCAGTTGATCTTGCTCGTGCTCGGCGTGTGGGTCTCGGCCTGGTTCGCGTTGAGGGCGGCCAGTGCAGCGCCTTCCGATGCGCAGCAGCAGGACGACGATGAAGCCATCGGTGCATCGCCACGCCGTGCCGTGGCACTGGTGGGCGCCGCGGTGTTCGCATCGCTGCAGATGTGGAGCGGCGTGGTCGTGAGTCGCTGGACATCCGTCGCGCGCGGCATGGATGGGCTCGAACTGCTGATCGCCTGGATGCTGCCGCCATTGGTGGCCTTCGCGCTCGCGTTCTGGGGCGGCTGGCTGGGCGCCAATGCCGGGCTCGCGCGGGTGCGGCCTTTCAGGGCCGTGGCGGCCGCGGCCCTGGCCTTCGTGCTGGTGCAGGTCAGCTGCATCGCCATCGCATTGGCCTGGGTGATGCTGGTGACCTGGTCGCACAGCTTCGACAACGCGGGCGGCCTCATCGGCTTCGCCCTGGCGCTCGTGCTGGTCTATTCGGTGCTCGTGGTGGTGTTGATGCGCGCCGCCACGCGCTGGCTGTACCGCCGCGACTGACTGGCTACTTGTAGCTGCGCGCGTCCTCGATCACCTTGCCGTCGTTGGGCAGACCGCCCGCACCCAAGACGACGACCTCGCCACGCAGCTTGGTCACTTCGCGGATCACCGCGCTCACGCGGGCCTCGAGCCCTTCGGGCACCGCCCCCGCGCATTCGAGCTGCAGCGTCATCTTGTCGTCGCCCATCTCGCCGGACACGATGAGCCGCGCGCGCTGCACTTCGGGAAAGCGCCGCGCGATCTCGGCCACCTGCGAGGGATGCACGAACATGCCGCGCACCTTGGTCGTCTGGTCGGCGCGGCCGAGCCAGCCCTTGATGCGCTTGTTGGTGCGGCCGGTGGGGCAGGTGCCCGCGAGCACGGCCGAGAGGTCCCCGGTGCCGAAGCGCACCAGCGGGTAGTCGGGGTTGAAGGTGGTGACGACGATCTCGCCGACCTCGCCATCGGGCACCGGGTCGCCGGTGCCGGGCCGCACGATCTCGACTAGCACGCCTTCGTCGATCACCAGGCCTTCGCGCGCGCTGGTCTCGTAGGCGATCAGGCCCAGGTCGGCAGTGGCATAGCACTGCGTGCCTTTCACGCCGTGCGCGGCAATCCAGTCGTGCAGGCTGGGTGGAAAGGCTTCGCCGGAGACGAGCGCCTTGGTGAGCGAGGGCAGCTTCTGCCCTTTCTCCTCGGCCTTCTCCAGCAATATCTTCAGGAAGCTCGGCGTACCCGCATAGCCTTCGGGCTTCAGGTCGACCATGGCTTCGAGTTGCTGCTCGGTCTGCCCGGTGCCGCCCGCGAACACGGTGCAGCCCATGGCACGTGCGCCGCTTTCCATGATCGAGCCGGCGGGCGTCATGTGATAGCTGAAGCTGTTGTGAATGAGCTCGCCGCTGCGAAAGCCCGCCGCATGCAGTGCCCGTGCGGTGCGCCAGTAGTCGCGCGCTTCGCCCTCAGGCTCGTAGATGGTGCCGGGGCTCGCGAACACGCGCGGCATGCGCGGGCCGCGCACGATGGTCGAGAAGCCGCCGAAGGGGTCGTCGGTGCGGCGTGCCTTCTGCAGGTCGAGCAATTCCGATTTGCGCGTGACCGGTAGTTTCGCCAACGCCTCGCGTGTCGTGATGTCTGCGGGCTTCACGCTGGAGAGGATCTTTGCGAATGCGGGTGCTGCCGTCTGGGCCTGTGTGATCTGCTTCGGTAGCGCGGCCAGCAGGTCGCGCTCGCGTTCGGCCGGATCGCGGATCTCGAGCTTGTCGTAGTGGTCGGTCATGTCCGTACCCTTTGTCTTTCAGTTCGGTTTTTCGCCACGCTGGCGTTCGTTCGGGGTGCGTGCGAATGACACCGGGTGCTCCCCTCCGAGAATGTCCCCTGTCGGCGTGATCGCACCCCGAACAGCGACACATGAATACATCAAGCCAGCCACCTCTTGCGCCGCTTGTAGCTCTTCACGTCCCGAAAGCTCTTGCGATCCGCACCGCCAACGCCAAGGTAGAACTCCTTCACGTCCTCGTTCTCGCGCAGGCTCTTGGCCTCGCCATCCATCACGATGCGCCCGTTCTCCAGGATGTAGCCGTAGTCGGCGTAGCGCAGCGCCATGTTGGTGTTCTGCTCGGCCAGCAGGAAGGTCACGCGCTCCTTGGTGTTCAGGTCTTTCACGATCTCGAACACCTCCTCCACGATCTGCGGCGCCAGGCCCATAGAGGGTTCGTCGAGCAGCACCATGCTCGGGTTGGCCATCAGCGCGCGGCCGATGGCGCACATCTGCTGCTCGCCGCCCGATGTGTAGGCCGCCTGTGAAGTGCGCCGCGTCTTCAGGCGCGGGAAATATGCGTAGACCTTCTCCAGCGTCTGCTGCACCGCTGCCTTGCCATCGGTGCGCGTGTAGGCGCCGGTCATCAGGTTCTCTTCGATGGTCAGGTGGGCGAAGCAGTGGCGGCCCTCCATCACCTGGATCAGCCCGCGCTTCACCAACTCGGCGGGCGAAAGCGCCTCGATGCGATCCCCGCGCAGCTCGATGGTGCCTTTGGTGACAGCGCCGCGCTCACCCGCGAGCAGGTTGCTCACTGCGCGCAGCGTGGTCGTCTTGCCCGCGCCGTTGCCGCCGAGCAGCGCCACGATGCCGCCGTCGGGCACCGTGAGCGACACGCCCTTGAGCACGAGGATCACGTGGTTGTAGATGACCTCGATGCCGTTGACATTGAGAAGGATGTTGGGTTCGCTCATGGTGTGGTCCGAAGCATTCGCAAGAACAGCGCGTGCAGCGCAGTGCTGTTCTTGCGAATGGCGGCTCTCGCGAGCCGCCACGGCACGCTCAGTGCATCAAGACTGGCAATCTGCTGCCTCGCGGCGCGTCAGCTTCTTCTCGCCCGCGTACTTGTCGGCAGCAGACTTCACCATCGGCTTGATGATCTGGTCGTCGGCCTGGTACCAGTCGGACATGTCGCCCCACTTCGCGCCGTCCCAGGTGTGCACGCGCGCCCAGGTCGAGCCCATGTGGTCCTGGCACGAAGTGCTCACCGGACGCATCACGCCCGAGAAGCCGAGTGCGTCGAGCTTCTTCTGGTCGAGTGCCAGGTTCTCCATGCCCCAGCGCACCTGCTCGCCGGTCATGACCTTGCCCTTGCCGAAGCGCTCCTGCGCGCGCTTCACGGCCTCGACGGTCAGCATCTGGATGATCACGCCGCGCGTGTAGAGCACCGAGCCCACTTCGTCCTTCGGCCCTGTGCCCTGGCCCTTGTCGTGCACCTGCTTCAGGATGTCCTGGATCACCTTGGGCTGCGTGCCCGAGGTGTTCAGCGCCAGCGCGTGGTAGCCCTTGGCATTGGCGCCCACGTCCTTCACGTCGGGCTCGGCACCGGCCCACCACACGCCGTACATCTTCTCGCGCGGGTAGCCCGTGGCCACGGCCTCTTTCAGCGCGGTGGAGTTCATCACGCCCCAGCCCCACAGCAGCACGAAATCAGGGCGCTGCTGGCGCACCTGCAGCCAGGCCGACTTCTGCTCCACGCCGGGCGCGGTCACCGGGATCAGCGACAGCTCGAAGCCGTTCTGCTTGGCGCGCTCCTGCAGCAGCGGAATGGGCTCCTTGCCGAAAGGCGAGTCGTGGTACACGAGGGCGATCTTCTTGCCCTTGAGCTTGTCCATGCCGCCTTCGGCCTTGCCGATGTGCTGGATCAGGATGTCGGCCGCGGTCCAGTAGGAGCCCATCAGCGGAAAGTTCCACTTGAAGACACCACCGTCCTGCGAGGCGGCCAGGCCGTAGCCCAGCGTGATCAGCGGGATCTTGTCGGTCGGCACCTTGTCGGTCAGCGCGAAGGTGATGCCGGTGGCTTGCGGGTCGAACAGCGCTACGCCCGGGCGGCCCTTCAGGCGCTCGTAGCATTCCACGCCCTTGTCGGTGGCGTAGCCGGTCTCGCATTCTTCGTACGTGATCTTCACGCCGTTGATGCCGCCAGTCGCATTCACCAGCTTGATGTAGTCCTGCTTGCCGTTGGCCCAGGGCGTGCCGTTGGGTGCATAGGGGCCCGTGCGGTACACCAGCAGCGGGAAGAACTGCTCCTTGGCCTGCGCATTGGCGAGCGACGGCGCGAGCAGGGCGCCGAGGGTGCTGGCCACCAGGGCGGCGGTCAGAGCGAGCGATTTCAGTTTCATGCCTGTCTCCTTTGTGGGCACCTCGGTGCCGGGTTTTTTACGAACGGGAACTCATCAATCAATGAGGGAAGGGCCAGAGCCGGAGCTTCTCTTTGGCCGTGGACCACAGCCGCGCAAGACCATGCGGCTCGACGATCAGGAAGAACACGATCAGCGCGCCGAAGATCATGGTCTCCAGGTGCGAGGCCAGCGCGGTCGAAATCGAGAAGCCCAGCCACCCCGGCAGCTGGTTCAGAAACAGCGGCAGCAGCACGATGAACGCGGCGCCGAAGAAGCTGCCCATGATCGAGCCGAGCCCGCCGATGATCACCATGAACAGCAGCTGGAACGAGCGGTCGATGCTGAACGCCGCCGGCTCCCACGCACCCAGGTGCACGAAGCCCCACAGCGCGCCGGCCACGCCGACGATGAAGCTGCTCACCGCAAAGGCAGTGAGCTTGGCGTACACCGGGCGAATGCCGATCACCGCGGCTGCCACGTCCATGTCGCGCATTGCCATCCACTCGCGGCCGATGGCGCTGCGCACCAGGTTCTTTGCCAGCAGCGCGAACACCACCACGAAGAGCAGGCAGAACAGATACTTCTGCACCGGCGACTCGATCGGCACGCCGAACACGTTGAGCCCCGCCACGCTCACCGAGCCGGATGAAGAATTGTTGGTGAACCACTGGATGCGCAGGAAGGCCCAGTCGGTAAAGAACTGCGCCGCCAGCGTGGCCACAGCAAGGTACAGCCCCTTGATGCGCAGGCTCGGAATGCCGAACAGCACGCCGATCACCGTCGCGCACAGGCCGCCCAGCAGCAGCGATGCGATCAGCGGCATGCCGTCGATGCGCACCTGGAAGTTGTAGGCCGCATATGCGCCCACCGCCATGAAGGCGCCCGTGCCCAGCGAGATCTGGCCGCAATAGCCGACAAGGATGTTGAGGCCCAGCGCCGCGAGCGACAGGATAAGGAAGGGCGTGAGGATGGCGCGCATCCAGTAGTCGGACACGCCCAGCGGAACCACGACAAACGCCACGAGCAGCAGCACCAGCATCGCGATGCGATCCTGCGCAATCGGAAAGATCTGCTGGTCGGCCCTGTAGCTCGACTTGAACTGACCGTTTTCTCTGTAGAACATTGCTCAGACCCGATCGATGATTTTTTCGCCGAACAGGCCTTGAGGCCGAACGAGCAGGAAGACCAACGCCAACACATAGGCAAACCAGATCTCGATGCCGCCACCGAGCATGGGGCCGAGATAGATTTCGGACAGCTTCTCGCCCACGCCGATCAACAGGCCACCGATGATGGCGCCCGGAATCGATGTGAGCCCGCCGAGGATCACCACCGGCAGCGCCTTCAGCGCCACCAGCGAGAGCGAGAACTGCACGCCGAGCTTCGATCCCCAGATGATCCCGGCCACCAGCGCCGAGAAGCCGGCCACCGACCACACGATCACCCAGATGCGCTTGAGCGGAATGCCGATGGACTGCGCGGCCTGGTGGTCGTCGGCCACCGCGCGCAGCGCGCGGCCCGTAGCCGTCTTCTGGAAGAAGATGGCCAGCACCACCACGAGGCCGGCCGCCACCAGCGCGGCGATCAGGTCTTCCTGGCTCAGCAGCAGCCCGCCCTGGAAGGTGCCTTCGAGCACCATCAGCGGTTCCTTGGGCATGCCCACGTCGATCTTGTAGATGTCGTTGCCGAAGATCGTCTGGCCCACGCCGTCGAGAAAGTAGGCGATGCCCAGCGTGGCCATCAGCAGCGTGATGCCTTCCTGGTTCACCAGCTTGCTGAGCGCGAGCCGCTCGATCAGCCAGGCCACCACCACCATCACCGCCATCGCGGCAATGAAGGCCAGGATGTTCGCGAGGATCTGGCTCTGGAAGCCGAACCACAGCGGGAACCACTCGGAGAAGCGCGCCATGGCCAGCGCCGCGAAAAGCACCATCGCGCCCTGCGCGAAGTTGAAGACGCCCGAGGCCTTGTAGATCAGCACGAAGCCGATGGCGATCAGCGAATAGAGCATGCCGACCATGAGGCCGCCAAACAGGGTTTCAAGAAAAAAGCCCATCGTGTTCTTTCGTGATCAGTGCTCGACGCCGAGGTAGGCGCGGATCACGTCTTCGTTGTTGCGCACTTCATCCGGCGTGCCGTCGCCGATCTTCTTGCCGTAATCCAGCACCACCACGCGGTCGGAGATGTCCATCACCACGCCCATGTCGTGCTCGATCAGCACGATGGTTGCGCCGAACTCGTCGTTCACGTCGAGGATGAAGCGGCTCATGTCCTGCTTCTCTTCCACGTTCATGCCTGCCATCGGCTCGTCGAGCAGCAGCACCTGCGGCTCCATTGCGAGCGCGCGGCCCAGGTCGACGCGCTTCTGCAGGCCGTAGGGCAGGCGGCCCACCGGCGTCTTGCGGTGTGCCTGGATCTCGAGGAAGTCGATGATGTGCTCGACGAATTCGCGGTGCCGCAGCTCCTCGCGCTCGGCGGGGCCCCAGCGCAGGGCTTGTGCGAGCAGGCCGCTCTTCATCTTGAGGTTGCGCCCCGTCATGATGTTGTCGAGCACGCTCATGCCCTTGAACAGGGCCAGGTTCTGGAAGGTGCGCGCCACGCCCATCTCGGCCACCTGGCGCGAGTTCATGTGCTTGAAGGTCTGGCCGCGGAAGGTGATGGAGCCCTGCTGCGGCCAGTACACGCCGTTGATGCAGTTCAGCATCGAGCTCTTGCCCGCGCCGTTCGGCCCGATGATGGCGCGCACTTCATGCTCGCGCACGTTGAAGCTGATGTCGGTCAGCGCTTTCACGCCGCCGAAGCTCAAGGAGATGTTCTGCACGTCGAGGATGACCTCGCCTGTCTTCCGGGTGCTCATGCCGCCGCCTTCACGATGGGAAACGTCTTCGCTTCGACGACCTTCAGCGTGGCGCTGACAACCCCCGTGCGTCCGTCCTCGAACTTGACCTGGGTCTCGATGTACTGCTCGGTCTTGCCGCCATACAGCGCGGCGACCAGCACCGCGTATTTCTCGGCGATGAAGCCGCGGCGCACCTTGCGCGTGCGGGTCAGTTCGTCGTCGTCGGGGTCGAGCTCCTTGTGCAGCACCAGGAAGCGCGCAATCTGCGTCTCGCCCATGCCGTCCTCGGCCGCGAGGTCGGCATTCACCTTGCCGATGCATTCGGCCACCAGCGCCAGCACGTCGGGCTTGCCGGCCAAGTCGACGTAGCCGCCGTAGGCCAGGCCGCGCCGTTCGGCCCAGTTGCCCACGGCCTCGAAGTCGATGTTGATGGCCGCGCACACTTCGTCTCGCGCGTTGCCGAAGCACACGGCTTCCTTGATCTGCGGGAAGAACTTGAGCTTGTTCTCGATGTAGTTGGGCGCAAAGATCGCGCCGCTCACGAGACGGCCTACGTCCTTCGCGCGGTCGATGATGCGCAGGTGCCCTTCGCTGTCGAGCACGCCCGCGTCGCCGGTGTGGAAGTAGCCGTTTGCATCCAGCACTTCGGCCGTGGCGTCGGGGCGCTTGTAGTACTCCTTGAGCACCGACACGCCACGCACCAGCACTTCGCCGTCTTCCGCGATCTTCAGTTCGATGCCCGGCGCGGCCGTGCCCACGGTCTGCAGCTTGACCTTGCCGTCCTGCTGCAGGCACACATACGCGCAGGTCTCGGTCTGGCCGTAGAACTGCTTGAGGTTGACGCCGATGGAGCGGTAGAAGCGGAACAGGTCGGGCCCGATGGCCGCGCCGGCCGTGTAGGCCACGCGGATGCGGCTCATGCCAAGCACGTTGCGCAGCGGGCCGTAGATCAGCAGGTTGCCCAGGCCGTACATCAGGCGGTCGCCGGTGCCCACCGGCGCGCCATTGAGAATGTCCGCGCCCACGCGCCGCGCCAGCGCCATGAACTTCGCATAGAGCCAGCGCTTGGGCGCGGCCGCGTCTTCCATGCGGATCGACACGGCCGTGAGCAGCCCTTCGAAGGTGCGCGGCGGGCCGAAGTAATAGCTCGGGCCGATCTCGCGCATGTCGTTCATCACCGTCTCGGCCGACTCGGGGCAGTTGAGCGTGAAGCCGCCCACCAGCCATTGCGCCACCGAGAACAGGTGGTCGCCCACCCATGCCATCGGCAGGTAACTCATGATGTTGTCGCCGGGGCCGAGCTTGTCGGTCTGCACGCCGCCGCTGCCCGCTGCGATGAAGCTCGCATGCGTCTGGCACACGCCCTTGGGGCGGCCGGTGGTGCCCGAGGTGTAGAGGATCACGCCGACATCCGTAGCCTCTCCGCTGGCCACCGCGCGGTCGTAGTAGCCGACGTTGGCCTTGTCGAACTCGCGGCCCAGTGCGCGCAGTTGCTCGTAGCTCATCAGGCCCGGCTGGTCGTAGTGGCGCAGGCCCTTAGGGTCGTCGTAGATGATGTGGCGGATGCCGTGCTGCTGGTCTTTCTGGAGCTCGCGGCATTCGAGCAGTTTGTCGACCTGCTCCTGGTCTTCGACGATCACGAAGTCGATGGCCGCGTCCTGCAGCATGAAGACCATCTCGCTTGCCACCGCATCCTGATACAGCGGCACCGGCACGCCGCGCAGGCTTTGCGCCGCGACCACCGCCATGTACAGGTGCGGCCGGTTGGCGCCGACGATGGCCAGGTTGTCGAAGGGTTTGAAGCCGAGGCTCGCGAGACCGCAGGCCATTTCGCGCACTTCCTGCGCCACGGCGTTCCAGGTCCAGGTTTGCCAGATGCCGAGATCCTTCTCGCGCACGGCGGGCGCCTCGGGTTGGGCGTCGGCATGCGCGAGCAGCAGACGGGGGAAGGTGGGGGCGGTTGTTTGCACAGTGGGCGGATCGTAGGTCTCACTTTGACGCCCGGTTGTCGTTCCAACGACAATCCTAGGGACACTACTCCCCGGAGTTTCCCGATGCCTCACGGCAATCTCAACCACAACGTGCTCGGCGGTTCGATCAAGGATCGCGTGCGTCCCGCCAATGCCGCTGAGCTCGAAGGCATCCCCTGGCTGCCCACGCTCACGCCCGCCGAGCGCCGCCGCGCCGAAGCCGCGCTGGTGGTGGGCGAGGCCGAGCCCGGCGACCTGGTGTGCCGCGTCGGCCGCTCGCCGACCTACTGGTTCGGCGTGGTCGAGGGGCTGCTCAAGATGAGCAACGACAACGCCGACGGCGGCTCGGTCACCTACACCGGCGTGCCGCCCGGCGGCTGGTTCGGCGAAGGCACGGTGATGAAGCGCGAGCCCTACCGCTACAACATCCAGGCGCTGCGGCGCAGCCTGGTGGCGGGGCTGCCGATCGAAAGCTTCCACTGGCTGCTCGACCACTCCATCGGCTTCAACCGCTTCGTGATGAATCAACTGAATGAACGGCTGGGCCAGTTCATCGCGGCACTGGAGATCGACCGGCTCAACAACCCCGACGCGCGCGTGGCGCGCAACCTGGTGTCGCTGTTCAACCCGGTGCTGTACCCAGGCGTGGGCGAAGTCTTGCGCATCACGCAGCAGGAGCTGGCCTACCTGGTCGGCCTTTCGCGCCAGCGCGTGAACGAGGCGCTGAACGGCCTCTCGGCACAGGGCCTGATCCGGGTGGAGTACGGTGGACTGCGCGTGCTCGACCTGCCGGGCCTGCGCGCGACCGCGATGTCGAACAGGAAGAACGCCTCGGCGGAAACGGAAAACACATGACCCTCAAAGACCAGCTCCAGGTGGTGCCCGCGAATGCGGAAGCCGCCTTCATCGCACCGCCCGAGGCGCCCAAGGCGAAGGCCGAAGACACCGGCCCGACGCTGCAGGAGGCCATCGAACGCAACGAGGCGTTGAACGAGAAGCTCGATGTGCTCAACGAAATACTGGCCAAGCCGCTCAGCGAAATTCTGGCCGACCGCGAGAAGTCCGAAGAGGCCGCGCTCGCGTGGGACCGCTTCGGCGCGATGTGGATGCTCTCGCAACGCGCGATGCGACGCGTGGCGCTCGACCTCGCAGCGCAGCTCGGCGTGAGCGAGGAAGAAGTCGTCGCGCGTGCCATGGCCAATGCCAATGCGGTGCTCAACGGCGCAGACGAGGTCGACCTCGACGGCACCATCGCGCCTGCGCAGCTGCAGCACATCGCCCGCCACCGCAACTTCCTGCGCAAGCAGTTCCGTACCGGCTGAGCACCAAGGCCTCTCGATACCGCTTAACCTCCCCGCCTTCGTTCAAGAAAGAGCTTCCCGATGACCGCTTCCCACCTCACCCTCATCACCGGCGCCTCGCGCGGCCTGGGCCGTGCCATGGCCGAACAGCTGCTGCAGGCCCGCCACACGGTGCTGGGCATCTCGCGCAAGCAGGATCCGGCACTTGCCGAAGTAGCCAAAGCCGCCGGCGCCGAACTCGTGCAATGGGAGCAGGACCTGTCCGACCCCGTGGCCGCATCGGCCCGCGTGTCGGCATGGCTCAAGACCATCGACGCGCAACGCTTCGACAGCGTCACGCTCATCAACAACGCCGGCACCGTCGGCAACCCCGCGCCGCTGTCGAGCGCGGTGGAGGCCGAGCTCTCGCTGGCCCTGCGCATCGGCCTCGAAGCGCCGATGCTGCTGACGGCAGCCTTCCTCGGCGCGACCCGCGAATGGCGCGGCGCACGCAAGGTGCTGAACATCTCGTCGGGCCTGGGCCGCAACGCCATGGGCAGCCAGGCGCCTTACTGCGCGGCCAAGGCCGGCATGGACCACTTCTCGCGCGCCGTGGCGCTCGAGGAAGCGAATGCAACGAACGGCGCGCGCATCGTCTCTCTCGCGCCCGGCGTGATCGACACCGACATGCAGGTGCAACTGCGCGGTGCGTCGGCCGAAAAGTTTCCGGACCGCACGCGCTTCGTGAGCATGAAAGAGGACGGCCGGCTCGACAGTCCCGCCACTGCGGCGGCCAAGGTGCTCAAGTACCTGGCGCGCGAAGACTTCGGCAATAACCCCGTGGCCGACGTGCGCGACCCTGCCTGATCGAAACGAAGGACACGCACGCCATGGCCACCGCCAAGTCGATCGACACCATCGAGTACAAGCTCTTCCCGTCGCCGAGGAACGTGCACCGCATCGTCTTCGAGCACCAGGTCTTCGTGCCGTACCCGTACGCTCTGATCGTGATGGACGAGTTCTACTTCAAGGGCCGCTACAGCCTGTTCTCGGCTTGCAGGCTGAGCGACGGGAAGATGGGGCAGGTGGCGACGTTCGAGGATGCGTCGGACGTTGCCATCTTCAACACGAAGTTCGTGCCGGACTGAACTGCGACTACTGCATCGCGAACCTGTCGCGCTGCGCCTGCGCGCATTCGCCCATCACGTTCAATGCGCGCTCCACCGTGGGCGTGCCCATCACGAAGGGGTTCGCCGCGCCGGCCGGCTGCTGCCGCATCGCCGCCATCTTGGCCTGCGAGCTGTCGACGTTCGAGTGGTTCGACAGCATCACGTCGATGCCTTGTGCTTTCACCAGGGAGTCCATGCGCCGGGTGGACGCGATGTAGCTGTCCAGCCGAGGCACGTCCTTGCCGAAGTTGAAGCCTGTGCCGCCCCAGAGCATGGCGCGGTGCTTCCTGCCGTTCTCGCTCACGTCGAACACCGGGGAGAGCGTGCCCATGGTGTGGCCCGGCGTGAGGTACAGCGTGACGGTGGTGTCGCCCAGGGTGACGCGGTCGCCGTCTCTCACCGAGATGTCGCCCGCGCCGCGCTTGGGCGGCGCGCCCCAGATGGGCGTGGCGAACTCCAGCTTCGTCTCGGTCATCGTCCAGTCGGCCTCGCTCATCACCACGCGCGCGCGGTACTTCTGCGCGAGGTAGGGTGCTCCGCCGTAGTGGTCGCCGTGGCCGTGCGTGACGATCACGTACTTGATCTGCGCCGGGTCGAGGCCCAGCTTGCGCATGCCGCCTTCGATCAGCGCGGCGGCCTCCACCTGGTTGTTCAGCGCATCGATGAGGATGATGCCGTCGGAGGTCTTGATGGCCCAGGCGCTGACCCAGTCGGCGCCCACGAAATACAGGTTGTCGAAGGCCTTGGCGGGCGGTGGCGCCGGCTTGTTGATGAGCAGCGGGAGGCCCTTGTCGAGTTCGTCCTGCGGCGGGCGCGTGGCGGGGGCAGGCTTGCATAGCGTGAGCAGCGGACCGAGGTCGCTGCCCGCGGCCTGCGTGGCTGCCGCGACGTGGGCAGCCACGGTTGCGTCGGAAGGTTTCTGCGCGGGCATCTGCGCGCAGCCCTGGACGAGGGCGACAACCGCCGCGCTGGCAGCTGTCTTCAGGGAAAAGGAAGAAACCATCGGTGTCTCCATGCCGTCGTTGCGGCTTGTTCTGGAGACACCATTCTGCGGCGCGCAGGCTTATTCGATTGTCGCGCCCGAGGCTTGCACGATGCCCTTCCACTTCTCGTAGTCGGTCTTCAGCAGCGCGCCGAACTGCTCCGGCGTCATGCTCTGCGGCTCCGCGCCCTGCGCGATGATGGCCGCCTTCATTTCAGGCGTGGCCAGCAGCTTGTTGATATCGGCATTCAGCAGCGTCACCACGTCCTTCGGCGTACCGGCCGGCACGAAGATGCCATACCAGGTGCTCACGTCGAAGTCCTTGTAGCCGAGCTCGGCCACGGTGGGCGTGTCGGGCAGCGAGGTGCTGCGCCTGGC
This sequence comes from Variovorax sp. R-27, assembly GCF_049913215.1. NCBI lineage: Bacteria > Pseudomonadati > Pseudomonadota > Betaproteobacteria > Burkholderiales > Comamonadaceae > Variovorax > Variovorax sp. R-27. Next base: position 6,533,130 of record NZ_CP183984.1, on the reverse strand, counting down.
CGAGGTGACTGCCAGCGGGCGCAGCTTGCCTGCCTTGATCTGCGCCATGGCCGAGGGCACCGACGACACCATCAGGTCGACGTTGCCCGCGAGCACGTCCATCATGGCCGCGTTGGAGCCCTTGTAGGGCACGTGGCGCATCTTGATCTTGGCGGCGCTGTTGAAGATCTCGCCGGCCAGGTGGATGGTGGTGCCGTTGCCGGGCGAGCCGTAGGTGACGGTGTCTGGCGCGGCGCGCGCGGCTTTCACCACGTCGTCGAGCGTCTTGAACTTGGAGTTGGCCTGCGTGACGATCACCACCGGCGTGTAGGCCACGTGGGCCACCGCGGTGAGGTCTTTCACGGGGTTGTAGCTCAGGTTCTTGTAGAGCCAGGGCGCGACGACCATGTTGTCCTTCTGGCCCATCACGATGTCGTAGCCCGTGGGCGCGGCGCGCGCGGCCTCGGCGATGCCGATGGTGCCGCCGGCACCCGCGCGGTTGTCGGGCACCACGGTCCAGTGGTTCACCTCGGTGAGCTTCTGGGCCACCAGGCGCGCCAGGATGTCGGTGCCGCCGCCGGGCGGGAAGGGCACGACCATGCGGATGGGCTTGGCGGGGTAGGCCGCGGTCTGTGCATGCGTCGCAACGGTGGCGAATGCCATGGGGATTGCCAGCGCGATGGCCAGCGGGCGGATGAGTTTTCTGATCATGGGTTGTCTCTGTATCTGTGTGTCGTCGGGACTATGCGGGTAATGGAGTGCGCGCCCGGCTCTGCCGAAGGGCGAGTGTGCCGGAACCGTGATGCAGGGGTTTCGCGGTTCGCGATGACCCCTATCTCGGTACGCGCTGACAGCAACCGTATGGATGCGGATAACAAAGGGCACGAGCTTTGGATAGCCCGTGTACGTGCGAGGTTGTCATGTGCTGAAGTCTCAATCGATCGACTCAGATGTCGCTCTCGCACAAACCTCAAAGCTGAAGCTACGGCATCGGACTGGCAAGACTTCTTTTATAAAAATTAGACTGTAAATGTCAATTGACGCTATTAATGTTAATTAATGTCAATTAACACGAATGCGGTTGAATTTCTTGTTGAGAATGAGTATTGTTTGCTGGCTGGGCTTTTCCAGCGATGTTCGAAAATCTCAGGTGAGGAATCAAGAGATGAGCAAATTTCTGTCAGTTACTGGGTTGCTTCTCGCAACTGCACAAGCGCAGGCAATGCAGGTACCGCTGCAAGAAACCGTACACCAACCGCAGTCTCCAATCGATATCGTGAAAGAAGGGCAACCTCATGAGGTTGTAGCGTTTGGAAGAGGCTGTGGACCAGCAGCGGAGTGGATGTTGCAGGGGATGCCCTACTGCAATTAAAGGAGCAGAGAAGGCTCCTTGTTAACCGAGGGGCCTTTTATCCAATGAACCATTTTTCAAATATGACAGAGCGAGATCCAGAAAAAATAGTGGATCGAGTCATTGTCGTAAACGACAGGCCTATCGGCTTGCTCCGACCTTCAACGGTCTGGGGGCAGGAGCTAGATGGCCCACTGTATATTTACGGTCCTCATCATATCGTCAGAGCCCAAAGCCACTCAAGAGAGGATTTCTGGAAGGCGCTAATTGATTCGGGTGCAATATTGTTCGGCACGGTCGATGAAATCGCGGAGGCTAAAAAATATTTAGCAATCGATCGAACCAGTCGCACAGCATCTTATTTGATGGCGACGGGAAGAAATTGCCGAGAATTTCTCGATCGAATGCTGAACATAGCGAATAGTCGAATTTTAATCGTGGGCTGCGGAGGAATCGGCTCGCTAGTCGCTATGAATCTCGCGGGCGCAGGAGTGAAGGAATTGCGACTGGTCGATGGCGACGTTATTGAGCCCAGCAATTTGAACAGGCAATTCATGTGGCGCATGGCAGACGTGGGGAAAAAGAAAATTGATGTACTAAGTTCCTTGATCGAGGATAGGTTTCCAGAAGTCGTATGTAGCACATCCAGTGATTTTGTCGGCGAGAAAGAGCTGGAAAGGTTGGCGAAATCTTTCAGTCTTGTGATAATTTCTGCGGATAATCCTTTGGGGCTTGGGAGGTCTTTAAAAACCTCCGGTCAAACAAGAATTATCGAATGCGGCTATATGCATCACTATTCAACCGTAAGTAGGGGCGCTGCCTCGAGAAATAGTGACTCTGCAATTCAATGGGAAAGGGTGCCTGGATTTATTGGGCCCAGTTTTGGCCCGTCAAACACGGAAATAGCCGGAATAGTCTCGTCGTTGGCCATTCAGTCCATAGGGGGAGATCTTGGCGATAACTTTGAGTTGAGCTCCCTTTGGGATTCGACTGAATTCCCGCGTCAGCATTTCTCGCGTTTCCGCTCTGCCTTGGAAGAACAATCCAGGCCGCTTATTGGTTGGACGCCAGATCTAATTAAAAAGACAAGTTATCCTGCGCTTGTCGGTTATTTGCGTCAAGAAAATTCCCCTCCTGGCGGGGAAAAGACCATTCGATATTGGATAAATAAGGGGAATATCAAGGAAAAATCATCCATCTTGGACCTTGCCTGTTCGACTGGATATAGCTCCAGAAATACGGCAAAGCTAACCGGCTGCAGTGGAGTTGGTATTGATGTGGAGATGTGCGCAATAGAGTCGGCAAAAAATATGGCGGCCAGGGATGGTGTATCGCACCTTCAATTCGAGAGTGGAGACGCGGAAAATTTATCTTTTAAAGATTCTGAATTCACTCATATCTTGGCAGGATGCACTTTTGCCTTCATTCAAAACCAGCAGGCTGCGATCAACGAGGTTCGTCGAGTTTTAAGGGGTGGTGGAATTCTTTGCGTGTCCAGTTTTTTCTACTCTCAGGAGCCTCCGGTCGATGTCCTCGATGCAATTGAATTGCACGTCGGCTTCAGGCCGCGGCCTTTCTGGAGTGAGCTGTGGTGGAATAATTTTTTTGAAACTGCCGGATTCTCTCTGACTAATCAAGAGGTGGAAGGCCTGCCGGTTTATTCTGATGACGTCATTGCGATGGAGGTCCGTCGAATCGTCTTTGAGTCTCAGCATGACCTAACCGGTGCCGCGCCTGAGGTGCTATGGGCGGCGTACGAAAAAATCTTGGCCATGCGGTTGGCTGCGAATAAGCAAAGAAAATATCAAGGATTGGCGATACAGGTATGGCGCAACGAAAAATTTCCGCATCAGTAAAAGAGGTCATTGCTGGCCTGCTACAGCAGGGAGAGAAAACTCCTTTTTATTTTTTGGACTTGAATGCGATAGAGGGTAAGGCGAAAGAGTTTCAACGATTGGCTTTTTTGAATTTCGAAAAATGCGAAATCGCCTACTCCATAAAAACCAACAATCTTCGCTCCCTGCTTCAGATTTTCAATGCCCTGGGATGGTCGGCTGAGGCAGCTTCATTGGCGGAAATCAAAGCTGCGGTGGCAGATGGATTTTCGTTGGACAGAATTATTTTCGACGGCCCCGTAAAGGGACGGGAGGAGATTGAATTTGCCCTAAAAAACGGCATCAGAATCCATGCGGATTCGCTTGAGGAGTTGAGGGCGATTATTGAAACAGCGGGCTTGCATCAAATTTCCGTGCCATGCATCGGAATACGGTTGACTCATTTTGGCAAGAAAATGGGTGCGTCTCGATTTGGATTTGATCGAAAGGAATTGGAGCAAGTCGCAGAATTAACCAATGCCGGCCGTTTTCTGTTGGGTGGCGTGCATCTGCATGTTGGTTCAAATATGCTTGATGAATCGAGCCTCAAGGAGGCACTGGTTTTTTATGCTGAATTCATAAATTCGCATCTTCCGGAAACCGGGTGGATCGATCTGGGGGGAGGATATCCCGCAAACTCCGCATCGACGTTTCTCGAGATTTCAACTATTGAAAGTTACCTGAGAGGCATTTCTCAGTGCCTCGCTGAGTTAATTGATAAAAAATTCAAACTCAAGATAATACTTGAACCCGGACGCCATTTGGTCGAAGATGACGGGTACCTTGTCAGCACCATTTCGCACGAGAAAAGCAGAAACGGGAGGAGAATTCTTTTTTGTGATGCAAGTGTCAATCAGGCTTTTTCGATTCATTCGTGGGCTCATCGTCTCGAGCCGATTCTGGAGAGGCCGCAGCAGGCACGTAAATCGTTCTATTTGTCGGGTGCAAACTGTTTTGAATCGGACTATCTCGGTGGTGTACATGAAATTGACTCCGAAACACAGGCTGGCGATGCGATCTTGATTAGAGGGTGTGGCGCCTACGATATTCCGTCTGCAACAGCATGGATTCGCCCAGCGATTCCAATCTGGGGTGTTGCGGGGAAAAATGTAATTTTGCTTCGTCATCGTGTGTCGGAGGGAAAATTTCGATCATTGGATGTTAGTTCGATAAATTCCTTCCCCCTTGTCATCGCGATTGAAGAAGGCCTGGAGTTGCGAGCTATTGCCCGAGGAAATGCCTCCGTATTGCATTGTTTGATAGAGAAAAACAAATCAAGCTTGTCGCAACAATTGCATTGGCCGAGATTTGTTGATTCCCTTGAGGACACAATTTCATTTTGCATTTCCTGTGAAATCGGGATGCAAAACAAGGTAGAAGCAGCTTACGGAATCTGGTGTAATGATCACCTTGTAGGTGTCGTGTCGTTCAACACGCTTGATCTTGGAAACGAATCAGGTGAAATTGGATACTGGCTGGATGAGTCCGCTCGCGGAAAGGGCGTTGCTTCATCGGCAGTTGGCGCACTTGTGCGGACTTTCGCTCAGCAGCAATTGCTGCGACGCTACGTAATAAAGTGCGCCGTTACCAACAAGAGGAGTCAACGCGTCGCAGAGCGACTTGGGTTCTCTCGCGAGGGGTTGCTCAAGCTCGCGGAAAAAATAGGCGATACGCGTCACGATCAGCATCTGTACGCGCTGTCCTTGCAGGACGGCACCGACCTTCCGGCCTTCTGGACTTCAGGGTGCTAGCCGGTGCAGATGCTCGGTTCGGAGGGCGGGGTATCGCCTGTTTCAGTCTGCTTCAGGAATCCGATACTCATCATCCCCGACCCGATCAACGATTGAGGATGTTGTCCCTCGGTGTTCAGCCGAAGTTCTTCGCCGCGAAGTCCCAGTTCACCAGCTTGGCCAGGAAGGTCTCGACGAACTTCGGGCGCAGGTTGCGGTAGTCGATGTAGTAGGCGTGTTCCCAGACGTCCACCGTCAGCAGCGCGGTGTCTGCAGTGGTCAGCGGCGTGCCCGCGGCGCCGGTGTTCACGATGTCCACCGAACCGTCGGCCTTCTTCACCAGCCACGTCCAGCCCGAACCGAAGTTGCCCACGGCCGACTTCACGAAGGCTTCCTTGAACGCGTCGTAGCTGCCCCACTTGGCATCGATGGCCTTGGCCAGCGCGCCGGTGGGAGCGCCGCCGCCTTGGGGCTTCATGCAGTTCCAGAAGAAGGTGTGGTTCCAGATCTGGGCAGCGTTGTTGTAGATGCCGCCGCTGGATTTCTTGATGATCTCTTCAAGCGTGAGCGACTCGAACTCGGTGCCCTTTTGCAGGTTGTTGAGGTTCACCACGTAGGCGTTGTGGTGCTTGCCGTAGTGGTACTCGAGGGTTTCCTTCGAATACTCGGGTGCCAGCGCATCGAGGGCGTACGGCAGGGGTGGGAGCTTGTGTTCCATCGTGGTTTCCTTGTGGTGGTTGCTGAAAAAACAGAGTCAGGCATTCGCCTTGGGTTCGACCCGGTAGGCGCACCTTCGCGCGCCCGCCAGCACGTGTTCGACGCGGCTGACGCTCACGTCGGGCCCCAGCACTTCGTCGAAGAGTTGCAGCTCACTGCGGCACAAGCCCGTGCAGGCCTGCGCCGCGGTGCAGATGGGGCAGTGGTTCTCGATGAATAGAAAACCCTTGCCCTGTTCGTCGGGCCGGAACTCGGCCATGTAGCCCTCGCGGCTGCGGATTTCCGCCAGCCGCTCCAGCCGCGCCTTGAGGCTGCGCGCGCCGCGCATGGCCTCGGTGTAGTTGGTGCGCATGGTGGCTTCGCGCGCGCTGATGAGCTGGTCCATGCCCTTCTCGCCGAACACGCTGATGACGGCGCTGATCATCTGCACCGTCATCTCGGCATGCGTGTCGGGAAAGCGCTTGTGGCCCTCGCCCGTGAGCCGCCAGATCTGCGTGGGCCGGCCGCGGCCGCTGGAGCGGCTCTCGGCGTCGACCAGGCCTTCGGCTTCCAGCTTGGCCATCTGCTGGCGCACCGCCTCCACAGTGACGTTCAGCACCTTGGCGATGTCGGGAATGCCGAGCGCGCCGCGGGTCTTGAGCGTCGAGAGGATGCGGTCTGCCGGCTGGTGCGGCATCCAGGTGGGCTTGGCATCGGGGGCGGACATGGCGGATTCGGTCGTAGGGAGGAAACAGCGCCATTGTCAGGTGGTTGGCACTCCCTTCGCAGCGGCGGGTGCTTGCCAGCCGCCGCCCAGCGCCTTGTAGAGCGCGACGAGGCTGGTGTACGAGGCGGTTTCCGCCTCGGCCACCGCGTCTTGCGCGCGCAGCAGGGTGCGCTGCGCATCGAGCACGCTCAGGTAGGGCGCGGCCCCTTCGCGGTAGCGCACCTCGGCCAGCTCGGCGGCGCGGCCGCTGCGGGCGGAGGCTTCCACCAGCCGCTGCAGGCGCAACTGGTTCTGACCGTAGCCGGTGAGGGCGCCTTCCACGTCCTCGATGGCGCGCAGCACGGTCTGCTCGTAGAGCGCGCGGTCGCCTTGGGCGCGGGCCACGGCGCCACGCACGCGGGCCTTCACCGAGCCCAGCCGCAGAGCCGGCCAGCTCACGCCCGGCGTCACGCTGAAGGCGCGGCTCGGCGAACTGCCCAGGTCGGAGCCCCGCAGCGCGACGAAGCCCAGGAAGCCGCCGATGTCGAAGCGCGGATACAGCTCGGCCGTGACCGCGCCCACGTCGGCCGTGCTGGCCGCCAGGCCGCGCTCGGCGCGCAGCACGTCGGGCCGGCGGCGCAGCAGTTCGGCCAGGTCGCCGATGGGCAGGCGCTTGTCGAGCACGCGCAGCTGGCGCGGTTGCAGCATCGACTCCAGCTCGCCGGGGCGCAGGCCGGCCAGCACCGCGACGCGGTAGGCCGACTGCCGGCGTGTGGTTTCGAGCGCGGGCAGCTGGCTTTCGGTGGTTGCCAGGTTGGCCTGCGCGCTCGCGAGGTCGCCTTCGAGGCCGCGGCCGGTCTGCACCTGCGCCTCGGTCACGCGCAGGCTCTGGCGCAGGCTGTCGAGCGTGCTGCGCGTCACGGCAATGCGTTGCTCGGCGCCGCGCATCTCGTAGTAGTTGCGCGCCAGCTCGGCCACGGCAACGATGCGCACCTGTTCGAGATCGGCGGCGCTGGCCTCGGTGCGCGCGGTCGCTGCCCCGTCGAGCCGCTTCAGGCGGCCGAACAAATCGATTTCCCACGAGGCGTCGAAGCCCGCGCGGCTGCTCTGCGACAGCGAACGCACATCAGGCTGCGTGCCGCTGTTGCCTTGCGCAATGCTGCGCGTCTTGCTCGCAACGGCGGTCACGACCGGCAGCCGGTCGAGCTCCGCCTCGGTCTGCGTGGCGCGGGCTTCGAGCAGCCGGGCCTGCGCGATGCGGATGTCGTGGTTCTCGGCCAGTGCGCGGTCGATCAGCGCGTCGAGCTGCGGATCGTCGAGCTGGCGCCACCAGTCACGCTGCACCGCGTCGTCGGCGAACAGCGAGCGCTCGGGCGCAGTGATGGCAACGGGTGCGTCGGCCGGCGCCTTGTAGTCCGGCCCGACGGCGCAGCCGGCCAGCACCAGCATGCTCAATGCGAAGGGAGCGGCGTAGGAAAAGAGTCGGTTCATGGTCATGCTCCTTCGGCCAGCGCATCGAGTTCGGCCGCGCGCTGCGAGTGGCCCGCCGCGCGGTGGTCGCGCGCCAGCAGCGTGTACATCGTGGGCAGCACGAACAGCGTGAACAGCGTGCCCACCAGCATGCCGACCACGATCACCAGGCCGATGCTGAAGCGGCTGTTGGCACCCGCGCCGCTGGCAAACAGCAGCGGCACAAGGCCCATCACCATCGCGGCCGTGGTCATAAGAATGGGGCGCAGCCGGATGCGTGCGGCCTCCTCGATCGACGCGCGCCGGTCGAAGCCCTTGTGCACCTGGATCTCGTTGGCAAACTCCACCATCAGAATGCCGTGCTTGCTGATGAGCCCGATCAGCGTCACCAGCCCGATCTGCGTGTAGATGTTGATGGTGCCGAAGCCCAGCGCCAGCGGCACCAGCGCGCCGCAGATCGACATCGGCACGCTGATCAGGATGATCAGCGGGTCGCGCAGGCTCTCGTACTGCGCGGCCAGCACCAGGTAGATCACCACGATGGCGAACACGAAAGCCATCACCAGCGCCGAGCCCTCCTGCGTGAACTGCCGAGCGTCCGACTGCCAGTCGTAGCTGAAGCCGGCCGGCAGCTTCTTCGCCTCTTCGCTCAGGAAGGCCACCGCGTCGCCCATGGTCACGCCGGGCATCGGAATGGCCTGGAAGGTGGACGCGTTGAGCTGGTTGAACTGCGTGAGCTTGTTGGGCCCCACGCTGGTCGACAACTGCACCAGGTTGGCCAGCGGCACGGGCTGGCCGCTCGCGCTCTTCACGAAGTAGCGCGACAGCGCCTCGGCCGTGAGCCGCTGCTCGCGCGGCGACTGCGGGATCACGTCGTACGAGCGGCCGTCCATGCCGAAGCGGTTGACGTAGTTCTCGCCCACCAGCACAGCCAGCGTGTCGCCGATGGACTTCATCGTCACGCCCATGCTGTTGGCCTTGGCTCGGTCGACGCGGATCTCGACCGTGGGGTTGTTGAATTCCAGGTCGCTGTCGACCACGGCGAACTTGCCGCTGTCGCGCGCCGACTTCTTCAGCGCTTCCATCGCCTCGAACACGGTGCGATGATCGCCCGCGCTGCGAATGACCATCTGCACCGGCAGCCCGCCGGTAGAGCCCGGCAGCGAGGGCAGCTGGAACGCGAAGACGCTGCTGCCTTCCACGTCGTTCATGCGGCCCTGCGTGTCGCCCTGGATCTGGTCGGCGTTGCGCTTGCGGTCTTTCCAGTCGGAAAGCTGCACGCCGCCGATGCTGTTCGACACGCCGTCCGAGCCGTTGATGAGCCAGCGGCCGGTGTTCTCGGGCAGCGTGGCGAACACCTCGTCCCACTTCTTGCCGAACTTCTCGACGTAGTCGATGTTCGCGTGCTGCGGCGACTTGATGGCCGTGAGCACCATGGCCTGGTCTTCACCTGGGGCCAGCTCGCGCTGCGCCGCGTTGTAGAGGAAGGGCAGGCTCACCAGCACCAGCGCCGCGAACGCGCCGGTCACCCAGCGGTGGTGCAGCGACACGTCGAGCAGCCGGCCATAGCCCGTGGCGAGCCGGTGGAAGAAGGCCTCGGCAGCGCGCGCCATGCGGCTGCCTGCGGTGTCCTGCGGCAGCAGGAACGAGCTCATCACCGGCGACAACGTGAGCGCGATCACGCCCGACACCACCACCGCACCCGCCAGCGTGAAGGCGAACTCCTTGAAGAGCGAACCGGTGAGCCCGCCCATGAGCCCGATGGGTGCGTACACCGCGGCGAGCGTGAGCGTCATCGCGATCACCGGGCCGGCCACTTCGCGCGCGCCGATCAACGCGGCCTGCACGCGCGACTTGCCTTCTTCTATGTGGCGGTGCACGTTCTCCACCACCACGATGGCGTCGTCCACCACCAGCCCGATGGCCAGCACCATCGCCAGCAGCGTCAGCAGGTTGATGCTGAAGCCGAACAGCAGCATCAGCGCGGCCGCGCCCAGCATCGACAGCGGAATCGTCACCACCGGAATGAGCACCGCGCGGATCGAGCCCAGGCACAGGAAGATCACGATCACCACGATGGCGATGGCTTCGAGCAGCGTGTGCCGTACCTCGTCGATGGAAGCCTCGATGAAGCGCGCCAGCTCGAAGGGCAACTGCACTTCAACGCCCGGCGGCAGGTTCTGCTTGATACCGGGCAGCAGCTCGCGGATGCGCTTCACGATCACCAGCGGGTTGCCGTTGGGCGCGGCCTGCAGGCCGAGGTAGATGGCGGGCACGCCGTCCATCGTCGCGCTGCTGTCGGCGCTTGCAGCGCCCAGCTCCACCGTGGCCACGTCGCCCAGGCGCACGATGGCATCACCGTCGCGCTTGATGACCATGTCGCGGAACTCGGCCACGTTCACCAGGTCGGTGTTCACGCGGATGTTCGACACCACGTACAGGCCCTTCACCTGCCCGGGCGCGGCCTGCACGTTGTTCTGGCGCAGCGCGTCGGCCAGTTCGCCGGCCGAGATGCCGCGCGCGGCCATGCGGTTGGGGTCGAGCCACACGCGCATGGCGAGCGTCTGCCCGCCCGACACCTCGACGCCGGAGACACCGGTGATGGAGGCGAACTGCGGTTGCACCACGCGCGAGAGGTAGTCGGTGAGCGCCGGCATCGGCATCGTCTTGCTGGAGAAGCCGACATAGGCCACGGCAGTGGCCTCGCCCGACGACTTCAGGATCACCGGGTCGAAGGCCTCGGCCGGCAACCGGTACTTCACCTGGCTGACCTGCGCCATGGCTTGCGTGAGCGCCTGGTTGGCATCGGCGTTGAGCTTCATGCGCACGCTGATCACGCTGCGGCCCAGCGTGGAAGACGACGAGAGGTAGTCGACGTTCTCGATGGTCGCCACCGCCTGCGCGATCGGCTGCGTGACGAAGCCCTGCATCAGCTCCGGCGAGGCGCCGGGGTACTGCGTGGTGATGGTGAGCGTGGTGCTCTCGGTCAGCGGGTACTGCCGCACCGGCAGGTCGCCCAGCGCACGCGCGCCGAGCAGCAGGATGAGCGTGCTCACCACCAGCGCCAGCACGGGGCGGCGCACGAAGAGGTCGGTGAACTTCATGACTTCGATTCCTGCGCGACGGCCAGCGTGTCTTTTGCAGTCGGCATCACGGCGGCGCCGGTGTACAGGCGCAGCTGGCCGGAGGTGACGACCTTGTCGCCGGGCATCAGGCCCTTCTCGATGACGACCAGGCCGTCCTGCCGCTCGCCGGCTTTCACGAACACCTGCTGCGCCGTGAAGCCGTCGCCCTTTTCGGCGGGCCGCACCACGAAGACCGAGTCGCCGTGCGTGCTGTAGGTGATGGCCGTCTCGGGCACGGTGATGGCGTCGGCACGCGCTGGCAGCGCGACCTTGCCGTTGACGAACATGCCCGGCGTGAGGGCGCCGTCGGCGTTGTCGATGGTGGCCTGCAGGCGCACCGTGCGCGTGTCGCTGCCGATCTGCGGCTCGATGGTGCTGAGCCGTCCCTGGAACACGCGCCCCGGATAGGCGTCGACCGAGAGCGCCACCTGCTGGTTGCGCTTGAGCACGGGCAGCGCGGTTTCGGGCAGCGTGAGGTTGGCGAACAGCGTGCGGCTGTCGGTGAGCGACACCAGCGCATCGCCGGCCCGCACGAACTGGCCGAGGTTGACGCGGCGGATGCCGAGCACGCCGTCGAACGGCGCCTTGATGCGCTTCTGCTCCAACAGCGCCTGCACGCGCCGCAGGTCGCCGCTGGCCTGGTCGAAGGCGGCCTGCGCCTGTTCGAGCTGTTCCTGCGTGGCCGCCTGCTGCGGCACCAGGCGGCGCGTGCGGTCGAGCAGTGCCTTGGCATTGGCGCGCTGGGCCGTCAGGCGCTCCAGGTCGCCCTGCTCGGGTGCGTCGTTGAGCTGCACCAGCAGCTGCCCCGCGCGCACTTCGCCGCCGGGCGTGAAGAGAATCTTCGCAACGCGGCCTTCCACTTCCGCCGGCACTTCGACCTGCCGGTTGGCCTCCAGCGTGCCGATGCCGCTGAGGAAGCGTGCCACCTCCGTCTTCTGCGCGGTGGCCACCGCCACCTTGGCCGGCGGCCTGCCGCCACCCTCCGCATGCGCCGGCGTGAGCTTCGTGACGAGCCCGTAGCCGGCTCCCCCAATTACCAATGTCGCGAGGCCGGCGCCTAGCCACGCCCTTGATTGCTTGTTCATTACGACGTCCATTATTAATCAAAGAAAGTACTTTGATTATTAAAAGATGCCGATGGCCTGTCGATGAAGGCGTGGCAATGGCCGTCATAGGCCGGGGCTATTTGTGCAAGGCTGTGCATGTCGAGTTCTCCAGGGTTGCGCGGGGATTCCCGCTGACCTGAAGAAGACGCGCCACCCACCCGGGTTGTGACAACCCGGTGCCTTGCTATCTATCTGTAGTGAGTCGCCATGAAATCGATGAAGGCGCGCACCGCGGGCTGCACGTGCCGCGTGCGCGGATAGAGCGCCGCGTAAGTGCGCTGACCGAGCGTGACCTCCGGCAGAACGCGTACCAGCGCGCCTGCCTGAAGATCGGCGCGCGCCGTGTGCCATGTCAGCGCCGCAATGCCCAGCCCGCATTTCGCGGCCGAATACAGCGCGGTGATCGTGTCGCACGCGAAGCGCGCATCCGGCTTGAGCGTTTGCTGTTGGCCGTCGCGCAGGTGGAGGGTCCAGTGCGCAGGGCTTTCCGGCCCGTTGTGCTGCAGGCACTGGTGCTGCGACAAGTCTTCCGGCGTGCGGGGCAGGCCGTGCTCGGCCAGATAGCGTGGCGCGGCGACCAGCACCATGTCGGAGATGGCCAGCGTCCGCGCCATCATCGAGGCATCTTCCAGCTCGGCGCTGATGCGCAGCGCGACGTCGATGCCTTCGGCGACCAGCTTGGTGAAGCGGTCGGTGCAAACGACTTCCAGTCGGATGCCTGCATGCCGCGCCTGAAAGGCCGGCAGCCAGTCCGGCAGCTCCAGCGTCGCGATCGAGAGCGGCATGCTTACCTTCAGTGTTCCCGAGGGCGCCTTGCTATCCGCCGCCGCATCGGCATGGGCCGCATCCAGTCGCGAGAGGATGTCCGTGCAGGCGGCGAGATAGCGATGCCCCGCTTCGGTCAGCGTGATACCGCGCGTGTCGCGCCGCACCAGCTGCGCGCCGAGCGACGCCTCCAGTGCCTGCAACTGGCGCGACAGGCTGGAGTGCGTGGTTCCCAGCGACTGCGCCGCCGACGAAAGGCTCTTCGCCTGCGCGATGCGTTGAAAGGCGCGCATCGCCTTCACCTGATCCATGCGCCGCCCTCCCGCGGGTTCCTTAGATTTCTCGCATTTTCAGGCAACCGGCAATGCCAGGATCTGCGCGGTCGTCAGCACCTCGCCGAAGGTGTCCTCGATCTCGGCCAGCGCTGCGCGATGCAGGCTGTCGTGCGAAACGGTGTCGCCGTTCTCGCGGCGGATCGACCGGGTGGCCGTGGCATCGGACGACACCACCACGTCGAAGCCCTGCACAGCGGCGTCACGGGCCGCACCAGCCACGCATGCGTGGGTCATGAGCCCGGTGATGACGAGGGTCTGGACACCGGCCGAGCGCAGGCGCTGCGCGATGTCGGTGCTTGCGAACACGCTGACGGTGGTCTTCTGCACGACCGTATCGCGCGCCCTCGGTTGCATGTCTGCGTGGAACTTCACGGTGTCGCCGCCCTGGGCGAATGTCGCGGAGCCCGCCGGCGCCACGTGCTGTATCTGGAACACGGGGAAAGCGTGCCGGTCCGCCCACGCCAGCAGGCGCTTCGTGCGGGCGACGGCATCCGATGCGTCGGCAATGGGCATGCGGCCGGTGAAGTATTCGTTCTGGAAGTCGATCACCAGCAAGGCGGTGGCCTTGCCGTTCAACTGCTGCAGAGGTTTCGCGCCCGACATGGCGCGAAGGGTCGGCGTCGGTGCGGGGGAAGACACGGGTGCGGCAGCGGAAGTGCCGACGATGCCGGCCGCGCAGGGCACGGCCAATACGCTCATGAGTCCGCGGCGAGAGAGTCCTGACATGGTTGTTGTTCCTGGAAGAGATTCATCAAAAGTGATGAGGAAGTCTAGGAACGGCAGCGGACAGCGACTAGGCCGGCACGGCGACAAGTGTTGTGCGGCTTGCGCACACCGCCGCCGGACGCGGATGCAATTCAAGCCGCGTCGGGCATCCGGCTGATGAGCTTGTCCAGCGTGATCGGATAGTCGCGCACCCGTATGCCCGTGGCGTTGTGGATCGCGTTCGCCACTGCCGCACCCACGCCGCAGATGCCGAGCTCACCAACGCCCTTGGCCTTCATAGGCGAAGAGATCGGATCGGTCTCGTCCAGGAAGATCACTTCCTGGTGCGGTATGTCGGCATGCACCGGCACCTCGTAGCCGGCCAGGTCGTGATTGACGAAGAAGCCCAGGCGCTCGTCCACGGCGAGTTCTTCCATGAGCGCGGCTCCTACCCCCATGGTCATCGCGCCGATGACCTGGCTGCGCGCCGACTTGGGGTTGAGGATGCGGCCCGCGGCGCAGACGGCGAGCATGCGTCGCACCCGTATCTCGGCAGTGAATGCGTCGACTCCGACTTCCACGAAGTGCGCGCCGAAGGTGGACTGCTGGTACTGCTTGTCGAGGTTGCCGAACTCCAGCACGTCTTCCGCGACGATGCTCTCGCCAGCCGCGATACCGGCGAGCGGCACGCTGCGGCCACCGGCGCGCACCATGCCGTCCGCGAAAACGGCGCCGGCGGAGTCAAGGCCCGCCCGCTGCGCGACGGCCTCCCGCAGCTTGGTGCAAGCAGCGTAGACACCAGCCGTCGAGCAGTTGGCGCCCCATTGCCCGCCCGAGCCGGCGGACGCGGGAAAGTGCGAATCGCCGAGCCGCACGACCACGCGTTCGAGCGGCACGCCCATCATCTCGGCGGCCGTCTGCGCAATGATCGTGTAGCTGCCGGTGCCGATGTCCGTCATGTCGGTCTCGACCGTCACCACGCCGCGCGCATCCAATGCCACGCGTGCGGCCGACTTCATCACCTGGTTGTTGCGGAACGCCGCCGCCACGCCCATGCCGACGAGCCATCGGCCGTCGCGCACGAGGCCGGGCCGCGCGCTGCGCTTGTTCCATCCGAAGCGCTCGGCACCCGTGCGCAAACACTCGATGAGGCGGCGCTGCGAGAACGGACGGCTCGGGTTGGCCGGGTCTACCTGCGTGTCGTTCAGCACGCGGAACTCGATGGGGTCGATGCCCAGTTGCTGCGAGATTTCGTCGACTGCAATCTCCAGTGCCATCAGCCCCGGCGCCTCGCCCGGTGCGCGCATCGCGTTGCCTTCGGGCAGGTCGAGCAGAGCCAGCCGGGTGCCGGTGAGCCGGTGTTCGCCCGCGTAGAGCAGGCGCGTCTGCTGCACTGCGTTCTCGGGTTTGCCGTCCACCAGGTTGCCGGACCAGCTTTCATGGCCGATGGCGGTGATCTTTCCCTGCGCAGTGGTGCCGATGCGAATGCGCTGGATCGTCGCGGGCCGGTGCGTGGTGTTGTTGGCGATCAGCGGGCGCTGCAGCGCGACCTTGACCGGCCGGCGCGCAATGCGCGCGCCCAGCGCCGCCAGCAGCGTGTCCGCCCGCAGGAACAGCTTGCCGCCGAAGCCGCCGCCGATGTAGGGCGACATGAGGTGGACCTTGTCCTTGGGTATGTCCAGCGTCTTCGCGAGTTCGCCGGTGGTCCAGTCGATCATCTGGTTCGAGGTCCACACGGTGAGCCTGTCTCCATCCCACGCGGCGATGGTGGCTTGCGGCTCCATCATCGCGTGCGAGTGGTCGGGCGTGGTGTAGGTCTGGTCCAGCCGCACTTCGGCCTTGGCGAATGCGCCGGCGAAGTCGCCGACGGTGTTGTCGCGGTTGATCGTCTTGCGGTCCGCCGAAGCTTTCGCATCCGCGAGGCCGAAGCTGCCTTCGGCGCGTGCGTACTGCACCTGAACGAGTTGCGCCGCGGCGCGCGCTTGCTCGAAGGTCTGCGCGACGACGAGCGCAACGGCCTGGTGGTAGTGGTCGATGACGGGGCCGCCGAGCAGCCGGGCCGTGTTGAAGTTGCCCTTGCCCAGCTTGCCTGCGTTCTCATGCGTGACGATGGCGATCACGCCCGGCGCGGCCTTCGCGCGGCTCAGGTCGATCGAAACGATCCGGCCCTTGGCAATGGCCGATCCGACGATGTAGCCGTAGGCCTGGTTGGCCACAACGTCGTGCCTCTCGTATGCGTAGGGGGCAGTGCCCGCGGTCTTGAGCGGACCGTCGATGCGGTCCACCGGCTGGCCGATCACCTTCAGCTGGTCGATGGGGTTGGTGGTGGCGGGGGTGTCGAACTTCATCGCTCAGCTCCTGGCTTGCGTCAGCACCGCATCGAGCGTGCGCTCGACCAGCGACACCTTGAAGGTGTTCTGTGAAGTGGGCTTGGCGCCGGCAAGCAATGCCGCGGTCACGGCCCTGGCGCCGCGAGGCATCTCGGCCTCCGCCGCCTCGACGCGCCACGGTTTATGTGCGACGCCGCCCACCGCAATGCGGGCACTGCCGTCGCGCTGCACGATCGCGCCTACCGAAACCAGTGCAAAGGCATAGGAGGCCCGGTCGCGCACCTTCTGATAGATGTGCCTGCCGCCCACCGGTGCGGGGAGCTTGACCGACGTGACCAGCTCGCCGGGGGCCAGCGCTGTTTCAACATGCGGCGTAGCGCCGGGCAGCTTGTGGAAGTCGGCGATGGGGATGGTGCGCCGCGAGCCGTCGGCGCGGATGGTCTCCACCGCCGCATCGAGCGCGCGCATCGCGACGGCCATGTCGCTGGGATGTGTCGCGATGCATGCATCGCTCGTGCCCACGATCGCATGCTGCCGGGTGTATCCGCCGATGGCCGAGCAGCCGCTGCCGGGCTGGCGCTTGTTGCAGGCCTGGTTGGTGTCGTAGAAGTAAGGGCAGCGCGTTCGCTGCAGCAGGTTGCCCGCGGTCGTTGCCTTGTTACGCAGCTGGCCCGATGCGCCGGCGAGCAGGGCGCGCGACAGCAAACCGTGGTCGCGCCGCACGCGGCTGTCGGCGGCAAGATCGGTGTTGCGCACCAGCGCGCCGATGCGCAGGCCGCCGTCGGGCGTGCTTTCGATCTTGTCGAAGCCCAGGCCGTTGACGTCGATCAGGTGAGCGGGCGTCTCTATCTCCAGCTTCATGAGGTCGAGCAGGTTGGTGCCGCCTGCGATGAAGCGCGCACCCGGAACCCTTGCCGCCCTCATGACGGCTTCCGTCGGCGAAGACACGCGCTCGTAGGTGAAGGACTTCATGCCGTTCTCCCCGCGGCCACTTCGGTGATCGCATCGACGATGTTGCTGTAGGCCCCGCATCGACAGATGTTGCCGCTCATGCGCTCGCGCAGTTCCACCACCGTGACCTGGGGCCTGGCCGTCAGGTCGGCACTCACGTGGCTGGGGATGCCTTCGCGAATCTCGTTCAGCACGGAGACGGCAGAGCAGATCTGCCCCGGCGTGCAGTAGCCGCACTGGTAGCCGTCGTGCTTCACGAAGGCAGCCTGCATCGGATGCAGCGCGCCCGGCTTGCCCAGGCCTTCGATGGTGGTGACCTTGGCGCCTTCATGCATTACCGCCAGCGTCAGGCACGAGTTGATGCGGCGGCCGTCCACCATCACGGTGCAGGCGCCGCATTGGCCGTGGTCGCAACCTTTCTTGGTGCCGGTCAGGTGCAGGTGCTCGCGCAGCGCATCGAGCAGGGTGGTGCGGTTGTCCAGCGTCAGGACGTGCGTCTTGCCATTCACTTCAATGGTCGTCTTCGACAGGCCGGAGAGCTTTGGCGCGGGTGTCGTCGCCGCGTTGGCCGCTGGAGCCTCCGCGACCACTGCCGCCGAAGCGGCCCCGGCAATCAGCAGATCGCGCCTGGAGATGGTGGTGGGTTCGTCGGGGGTATTCATGCCGTGCCGCGTGCCTTTCATCTCGAACAACTGCAATCCGCCAATGTAGGCCGGTACCCCCGGGCCGAACTAGGCGGAACGGCCTTGATGCACTGACAAGTTGCTCTTGATAATCGACGGCCACACTGGAGGCCTTTATGCCTATCAATGAACTGCGTTCCATCGCCACATTCGCCAGGACGGCCGAACTCGGCAGCCTGCGACAGGCCGCCGCGGCGCAAGGGATGACGCCGCAGGCCGCCAGCCAGGCCCTGGCCCAGCTGGAGCAGCACCTGGGTGTGCGACTGTTCCATCGCACCACGCGCAGCATGGCGCTCACAGACGAGGGGCGGCAGTTTCTGGAGGCCGCGCAGCCCGCGCTGCTCGGTCTGCAGCGCGCCCTGCACATGGCGCGCCGGGCAACCGACGAGATTGCCGGGCCGCTGCGCATCGTGGGGCCGCGATCGACCTTCGCTCCCGTGTTCTGGCCCCTGCTCGACGAGTTCTGCAGGCTTTACCCTGAAGTGCAGCCCGACGTGCAACTGGACGACCGCATCGGCAACTGGGTGGAAGACCGGGTCGACGTGGGTTTTCGCGTCGGCCCGTCGCCGGCCGAGGGCGTCATTGCGCGAAGGCTGTTCGGCCTCCAGCTCATCGTCTGCGCGGCCCCGTCGTATCTTGATCGCCATGGCGCGCCCGACAGCCTGAACGCGCTGGCCGCGCATCGCTGCAGCGGCTTCCGTCTCCCGAGCACGGGCAAGGTCATGCCCTGGTACGTGAAGGTCGGGGAGGATGTCGTCGAGCATCACATCGTTCCGGCACTGTGCGTCAACGACGAAGCGCTGGAAACCGAAGCGGTGCTGGCCGGGCATGTCATCGGTTCGATGACCAGCGTGAGCGCCAGCGCGCACATCCGGGCCGGGCGGCTGATACCGCTGCTGAGCGAGCACGCCGCCGACCGTTCGGCCGTGTTCGTCTACTACGGAAGCCGCGCGGCCCAGCCCGCGCGCGCCAAGGCATTCATCGACCTGGCCATCGAGCGGCTGACCAACAACCCCGCCTACCTGCTGACGGCGGAAGAACTGCGTTCCGCGGAATCCGCAGGGCGGCTTGCACATGCACGTCGTTAGGGTGAGTCGACATTCAATCCGATGCGCTAACCTGTGCCGCCGATGAACGACGTTTCCCGCCCTGATCCCGACGCCCTGCTGGCCCAACTGCGAAACGACGAAGCGCGCGCATTGCGCGGCAAGCTGCGCATCTACTTCGGCGCCAGTGCCGGTGTCGGCAAGACCTGGGCCATGCTGAGCGCGGCGCAGCGCGAGCGCGCCACCGGCCGCGACGTGCTCATCGGCGTGATCGAAACCCATGGCCGCAGCGAGACCGCCGCGCTGCTCACGGGGCTGGAGGCGCTGCCGCTGCGCGAGCTGGACTACCGCGGCCGCACCCTCGCCGAATTCGATCTCGACGCCGCGCTCGCCCGCAAACCCGCCGTGCTGCTGGTCGACGAACTGGCTCACACCAACGCCCCCGGCTCGCGCCACGCCAAGCGCTGGCAGGACGTGCAGGAGCTGCTGGCCGCCGGCATCGAGGTGTGGTCTGCGCTCAACGTGCAGCACCTCGAAAGCCTCAACGGCACGGTCGGCGCGATCACCGGCGTGCGTGTGCACGAGACCGTGCCCGACACCGTGCTCGACGAGGCCGACGAGGTGGTGCTGGTCGACGTCACGCCCGACGAACTCACGGCGCGGCTCGCGGCCGGCAAGGTCTACCTGCCGCAGCAGGCCGAGCGCGCTGCGCAGAACTTCTTTCGCAAGGGCAACCTGATCGCATTGCGCGAGATCGCACTGCGCCGCACCGCCGAGCATGTGGAAGACGACGTGCGCGGCTGGCGCGTGGAGCAATCGGGCGCTGGCGGCAACGGGCAGGGCCGCGAGCTGCAGGCCTGGAACACCTCGGGCGCGATCCTCGCCTGCGTGGGCCCGCATGAAGGCGCGGCGCAGACGGTGCGCACTGCGGCGCGTCTCGCGGGCCAGCTCAATGTGCGCTGGCATGCGGTGTATGTCGAAACGCCCAGGCTGCAGCGGCTGGCCGCGGCGGAGCGCGATCGGACTCTTGCTGTACTCAAGCTGGCGGAAGAACTGGGCGCGGCCACCGCCGTGCTCACCGGCTCGGATGTGGCGGAGCAGCTGGCCGAACAGGCACGCCGGCTCAACTGCGCGACGCTGGTGCTGGGGCGCGCCGAACCGGCCACCGGCTGGCGCCGCTGGTGGCCCGCGGGAGCGCAGCCGCTGGCGCGTGCGCTGGCCCAACGCGCACCCGCGCTCGACATCATGGAAGTGGCCCGCGCGGAAAGCTCGCGCCGCCTGTCGCGCACCCAGCTGGAGGGCATGCGCATCGACAGCGACGATCACGAGAAGGCGCCCACCCACTGGCCCGCCTACGCATGGGCCGCTGCCACCAGCATCGCGCTCACGCTGATCTGCACGCCGCTGGCCCACGTGCTGGAGCTGTCGAACATCGTCATGCTGTTCCTGCTCGGCGTGGTGGGCGTGGCGATGCGCTTCGGGCGCGGGCCCGCGGCGCTGGCGGCTCTGCTCAACGTCGCGGCCTTCGACTATTTCTTCGTGCCGCCGCGCCTGTCGTTCGCCGTGAGCGACGTGCAGTACGTGCTGACCTTCGCGATCATGCTCGGCGTCGGCCTGCTGGTGGGGCAGCTCACGGCGGGGCTGCGCTTCGCGGCCGGCGTGTCGGCCAGCCGCGAGCGGCGCGCGCGTTCGCTGTTCGAGCTCACGCGCGAACTGTCGGCCGCGCTGGAAAGCTCGCAGGTGATCACGCTCGGCACCGCCGCTGTGCAAGGTCACTTCGGCGGCGATGCACTGGTGCTGGTGACCGACGCGGCCGATCAACTGATGCTGCCCGCCGACCCTCCCAAGGGCTTCGACCCGCAGGTGGCCGACTGGGCCTTCCGCCATGCCCAGCCCGCCGGCCTTGCGACCGCCACGCTGGCGGCGCAGGCCTGGCACTACGTGCCGTTGCAGGCGCCGATGCGCGTGCGTGGCGTGCTCGCACTGTCGCCCGCGCAGCCGCGCTGGCTGCTCATTCCCGAACAGGCGCAGCAGCTCGACACGCTGGCGCGGCAGATCGCGATTGCGCTGGAGCGCGTGCACTACGTCGAGGTGGCGCAGCAGGCCGTGGTCGAGATGGAGTCGGAGCGTTTGCGCAACGCCCTGCTCGGCGCCATCTCGCACGACGTGCGCACGCCGCTCACCGCGCTGATCGTGCTGGCTGAATCGCTGCAGACCCTGCCGCCCGAGGAGCACGGCAACACCGCGCGCGCCATCGTCGCGCAGGCACACGAACTGCATGCGCTGGTCAACAACCTGCTCGACATGGCGCGGCTCGAAAGCGGCATTGCAGGCGGTGCGGTGAACCTGCGGCGCGACTGGCAGTCGGTGGAGGAGGTGGTGGGCTCTGCGATTCGCGCAGCGCGCACGTCGCTCGGCAACACCGTCGTGCAGACCGCGCTCGACCCCGAGCTGCCGCTGGTCGAGTTCGACGCGGTGCTGATCGAACGCGTGCTGGTCAACCTGCTGGAGAACGCCACCAAGTACGGCGCGCCGCCCATCGTGGTGGGTGCACGGGCCGAGCCCGGCACGCTGGTGCTGACGGTGCGCGACCACGGCCTCGGCCTGTCTGCCGCGCTGCTGGGCCACGAGCAGAAGCTGTTCGACAAGTTCACGCGCGGCGAGGTCGAATCGGCCACGCCCGGCGTGGGCCTGGGCCTTGCGATCTGCAAGGCCGTGGTGAACGCGCACGGCGGCGAAATCGCTGCGGGCAACGCGCGCGACGGCGGTGCAGAATTCACGGTCACCTTGCCCCGCCGCGAGCCTCCCGAACCGGCAGAAGCCCAACTCTGAACCCATGCCAACCCCCATCGCCATCGTGATCGAAGACGAGCCGCAGATTCGCCGCTTTGTACGCGGCGCGCTCGAGGCCGAAGGCTGGGTGGTGCATGAGGCTGGCACGTTGCGCGATGGACTGGCGGCGGCCGGCACGCGGCAGCCCGATCTGCTGGTGCTCGATCTCGGGTTGCCCGATGGCGATGGCGTCTCGCTGATTCGCGACGTGCGGGGTTGGTCGGCCGTGCCGATCATCGTGCTGTCGGCGCGCACAGATGAAGCCGACAAGATCGCCGCGCTCGACGCGGGCGCCGACGACTATCTGACGAAGCCCTTCGGCACCGGCGAATTGCTGGCGCGGGTGCGAGCCAACCTGCGCCGTCCGCGAGCGGCAGGTGGCAACGGCAGCGAAGAACCTCCCGAGGCGCTGTTCCGCTTCGGCGAGATCGAGCTCGACCGCGCCGCGCGCCTCGTGCGGCGTTCAGGCGTCGAGGTGCATCTGACACCTACCGAGTACCGCCTGCTGTCGGTGCTGGTCGCGAACGCGGGGCGCGTGCTGACGCAGCGCCAACTGCTGCGCGAGGTGTGGGGGCCGTCGCACTCCGACCAGAGCCATTACCTGCGGATCTACATGGGGCATCTGCGGCAGAAGCTGGAGGCCGATCCTGCGCAGCCCCGGCATCTGTTGACTGAGACGGCTGTGGGGTATCGGTTGGTGGTTTAGGCCTTCCCGCAACACCGTGACTCCCAGCCAACAGGGCACGTCGCCGCGCTTGCCTT
Source organism: Variovorax sp. R-27 (assembly GCF_049913215.1). Classification (NCBI taxonomy): domain Bacteria; kingdom Pseudomonadati; phylum Pseudomonadota; class Betaproteobacteria; order Burkholderiales; family Comamonadaceae; genus Variovorax; species Variovorax sp. R-27. The sequence goes on along the minus strand of NZ_CP183984.1, from coordinate 6,510,684 downwards.
TGCCCGCCGGCATCACCACAATCCAGCCCACCATGAAATTCATCCAAGCCATCGAGGCGAGCATCGCCACCTGACATCGCCCTCGATCGCGTTCGGAAGGCGGTGCGCCTTCCGGTATTGAAAACCCCGGCAGGTTCGTCCCTCCGGGGTTTTTGTTTTGCTGCACTTCATTCTTCACAACGCCATGCGTACCTACGACAAGCTGATCGCCACGATTCGCCTCCGCCGGAGCGTGGACACCGTGCGCCCGGGCTCCGGCCGCCGCATCAGCAGATTGCACGACACCGTTCGTCGCTAGCCCTCAGGCGAATTTTTCTTGCCCTGGGGCTGGCGCATGCCAACCAGGCCTTCGAAGCAGAGCGCGAAAGAGCGAGCTTCGGCCGAAAGAAAAGAGAGATTCGTCTTATGAACCCGAAACCCAGAAACCTCCGCAACATCGGCATCATTGCCCACGTCGACGCGGGCAAGACCACGACCACCGAACGCATCCTGTTCTATGCCGGCGAGAGCCATCGCATCGGCGACGTCAGCCGTGGCACGGCCCGCATGGACTTCGAGCCGCAGGAGCAGACGCGCGGCATCACCATCAGCAGCGCGGCCATCACGGTCCACTGGAACGCGACGCAGATCAACCTGATCGACACGCCCGGCCACATCGACTTCAACATCGAAGTGAACCGCTCGCTGCGCGTGCTCGACGGTGCGGTCGTCGTGTTCGACGGGGTGGCCGGCGTGGAGCCGCAGACCGAGACGAACTGGCGCCTCGCGGACAAGTACCGCGTGCCGCGCATCGCCTTCGTCAACAAGCTCGACCGCCTCGGCGCGGACTTCCCGCGCGTGGTCGCGATGATGGAAGAACGCCTGGGTGTGAAGGCCGTTGCCGTGCAACTGCCCATCGGCGCGGAGGGTGACTTCCGCGGTGTGGTCGACCTGGTTGGCATGCGCGCACTCGTCTGGGACAAGGACGATGCGAGCCAGCCGTACCGTGTGGTCGACGTGCCTGCAGAGATGCTGGCACCGGCGCAGCGTTGCCGGGAGCGGCTCGTGGCGCTGGCGGTCGAACAGGACGAAGCGGCAATGAACGCCTACCTGAATGGCGAAGAGCCGTCGGCCGACGTGCTGCACGCGTGCATCCGCAAGGGTGTGCTGGCCAGTGCCTTCGTGCCCGTGCTCGCAGGCTCGGCGTTCCGCAACCGCGGCGTGGAACCTCTGCTCGACGCGATCGTCGATTGGCTGCCGAAGCCGGGCGAAGTGGCTATGGCCAGCGATCCACAGGCGCCGTTCGCGGCGCTCGCGTTCAAGGTCGCCAGCGACGACCATGGCGCGATGGTGTTTGTGCGTGTCTACAGCGGCAGGCTGCGGCGTGGCGACACGATGCTCAATGCCACGACGGGCCGCATCGAACGCGCTGCGCGGCTGTACGAAGTGCATGCGGACGACCGCATCGAGCGCGACGAGCTCGTGGCCGGCGACATCGCGGCCATCGTCGGGCTGAAGGACACGCTGACCGGTCACACGCTGTGCGACCGGAATCATCCGGTACATCTGGAGGAGATCAGCGTGCCCGAGCCGGTGATCCACGTCGCGATCGAGCCTAAGGCGCAGGCCGACCAGCAGGCGCTGTCGAAGGCGCTGCAGGCGATGCTGCGGGAAGACCCGAGCCTGCAACTGAGGCAGGACGCCGAATCGGGCCAGACGATCCTGTCGGGCATGGGCGAGTTGCAGCTCGATGTGTCCATCGAGAAGCTGCGCGCGAAGTACGGCGTCGAAGTGTCGGTGGGGCGGCCGCAGGTTGCCTACCGGGAAACGATTTCAAGAGAAGTGGAGGTGCACCATGTGCACAAGAAGCAGACCGGTGGCCCCGGTCAGTTCGCGGAACTGAAGCTGCGTCTCGCGCCCCGTGCGCGTGGCGAAGGCATCGCCTTCGAGAGCCAGGTGGTGGGCGGCGTCATTCCGCGCGAGTTCATTCCCGCGGTCGAGGCCGGCATCCGCCGTGCCGCGCAATCGGGCGTGGTTGCCGGTTTTCCGTGTGTGGACTTCATGGCCACGCTGGTGGACGGTAGCCATCACGAGCGTGATTCGTCGGCGATGGCTTTTGAACTAGCCGCCGCTGCGGCCTTCCGTGAAGCGGCTGCGAAAGCCGGGCCGCAGGTGCTGGAGCCGGTGATGGCGGTGGAAGTCATCACGCCCGCCGACTACCTCGGCGATTGCATCGGCGACCTGCACCGGCGGCGCGGCATGGTCCGCGGCCAGACGGCGCGCGGCAACGCAGCGGTCGTCGAGGCGCATGTGCCGCTGAAGGAGATGTTCGGCTACATCGGCAACCTGCGCGCGCTGTCTTCGGGCCGTGCGCAGTACACGATGCAGTTCGACCACTATGAAGTGGCGCCTGCGGGTGAAATGGCCACGCTTGTGAAGAGCTGATGGTATTGAAAGGGCGGTTCGCAAGAGCCGCCCTTTTTTATTTCAGTCTTCTTTCGGGGCGTTGTGTTCGGGGTGCGTGCGAATGACACCGGGTACTCCCCTCCGCGAATGTCCCCCGGCCTTCGGCCTCCTCCTTTATTTCGCTGCGGGGAGTACCCGGTGCCATTCGCACATAGGCGCAGCGCTTATGCGGGCCGATCGACCGCCGCGTCCATCGATCACGTCGATGGTGTGCTCTGCGCAGCGAAATAAAGGAGGAGGCCGCAGGCCGGGGGACATTCGCGGAGCAGAGCACGCCGTCGGCGTGATCGCACCCCTGAAGACGAACTTTCTCAGGCCGCAGCAACGCCCTTGTTCGGATTCAGCAAGAACTTCTCACCAGTAGCCTGCTTCCCATAAACACCGATCGCATCGAGCTGCAGCGCCTCGACCAGCGACACCTCGCGCGTGTAGTGGCTCGCAAACGTCGTCTTCAGTTCCGCCACAACACGCGCCTTCAAGCGCTGGGTGCCCGCATCGCCGAGCTTCCCGAGGAACGGGAACAGCAGCCACCCGCCCATGCCCCACGCCATGCCGAAGTTGCGCACGAACTCCGTGGGGGCGCGGTCGAGGCCGCCGTAGATGTACACCTGCTTGTGCGTGGTCGAGCCGTAGCGGCTGTATTCCTTGGCGGTGCGGTTGATGGCCGCTTCCATGCAGCCGAGGATCTGTCCCGCGAGCTTGCCGCCGCCGGTGGCGTCGAAGGCCAGCGTGGCGCCGGTCTCGACCAGCGCCTGCGTCAGGTCTTCGAGGAAGGTGGGCGAGGTCGCGTTGCACACGTACTTCGCGCCCAGGCCGCGCAGCAGGTCTTCCTGCTCCTGCTTGCGCACGATGTTGACGAGGGCGATGCCGTCCTTCTGGCAGATCTTGTTGAGCATCTGGCCGAGGTTTGAAGCAGCAGCCGTGTGCACCAGCGCCTTGTGGCCTTCCATGCGCATCGTCTCGACCATGCTGAGCGACGTAAGCGGGTTGACGAAGCACGAGGCGCCTTCGGCTGGCTTGGTGCCGTCCGGCAGTTCCAGGCACTGCGCGGCGGCAAGGCAGCGGTACTGCGAGTACATCGCGCCGCCGATGGCTGCCACGGTCTTGCCGAGCAGCGCCTGCGCGGCCGGCGACGAACCGGCTTTCACCACCACGCCCGCGCCTTCGTTGCCGACGGGCATCGATTCGTCGAGCCGCGCCTTCATGGCGGGCAGCACACGCTCGGGCACGGTGGCGGTGACGACGGGGCGATCGGCGGTGCCGGAGGCCTTGGCGGTGCTCATGTCGGCCGCGCCGAACAGCAGGCCCAGGTCCGACGGGTTCAGGGGCGACGCCTCGACGCGAATCACCACTTCGTGGGCCTGCGGCTCGGGAATGGGGTCGTCGTGCAGCGAGAGTTCGAGTTCGCCGCTGGCGCGAATGAGGGAGCGGATTTGCAGTGCCATGGAAGAGCCCTTTTCAGAAGGTTCGCAGATGGCCTGTGGCCACGGGGCGGCCAGTATAGGAGCGGGGTACGAAAGGCGCTGGCGCCTTCAGGACACCATGGGCACCACCGGGGCATGGGCCAGCGCCTGGCGCATCTTCACCGGGTCGAGCCGCTCGATGTAGCGCGGAATGTTGCGCCACAGCGTGTGATAGCCATAGCCGCCGCGCAGCATCTCGTGGCGCGCGCTGTCCTTGTCCCAGTCTTGTACCGCCATGCGGTACACCGCCGCGACCACGCCGGTGCGGTCGGCGCCGTGCATGCAGTGGATGAGCACCGGGCCGTGCTTTTCGGCCTCGCGAATGGCGAGCAACGCGCGCAGCACCTTGGCGTCGTCGATGGACCAGGTGTTGATCGGCACGCGCACCAGCCGGATGCCGCTGCCCGCGAACACCTTCCTGTCGTCGTTGAAGGAGCGCAGGCTCACCACCGTGTGGATGCCCAGCGATTGCAGCGCCGCCATGTTGGCGCGCCGCGGCTGCGCGCTGCGGTACAGCGTGGGCGTGATGCGGTGCAGGTTCTCGACTTGCAATGCGTCCAGCGGATCGGCCCAGTGGCCGGGGCGCGGGTCGGCAATGCCTTCTTCTGCTGCCGCTGCAGCCTTGCCGTGCTTCTTCTTCGTCATTGCTGTCGTTGCTTCTGGCGAGGCCAGTGCCGCGTTGCCAGTATCAGCGCCGCCACCGCGAGGCCGCCCCAGTAGTCGACCGGCGCGCCCCACATCCAGTGCTTGTGCCAGAACGCATCGACCGGGTTGAAGCGCTCCCAGCCGAAGGCCGGGTTGATGAGGAACCAGGTGAAGTCTTCGCAGACCCAGAACACGATGAGGCCCGCCCCCGCCAGCCCCATGTCGCGCCAGGTCCATCGCCCGTTGAAGGCCAGCGGCGAGAAGAACACCAGCGCCATGAAGGTGAACACCCAGGCGTGATAGCCCGTCATCGCGCGGCCGCCCCAGAAGATGTCGAGCCAGATGCTGTTCTCGATGCGCCAGGTCGGCAGCGACGTGGCCCAGCCCGCGCCGCCTTCGATCTGGATCTCGGCATTGGCGAAGAAGAAGGCCATGACGACCACCCAGGCGAGATAACCGAGCGTGCGGGCCACGCTCGTCTTTTCGACGGCGCCGCTCACGCCTTGGCACCCAGCACGTGTTGCAGCACCGCGCGCGCCGCCTGCGGCTTGCCCAGCGCCCGGCTGCGCGCAGCCATGGTCGCGAGCTTGGCGGGGTCGGCCATCAGGCGCGCCACCTTGTAGTCGAGGCCGATGGCGTCGTAGGCCAGCCAGGCCGCGCCTTCTTCCATCAGGAAGCCGGCGTTGTGTTCTTCCTGCCCGGGAATCGGCGAGATCAGCAGCATCGGCTTGCCCAGCGCCAGGCATTCGGACACCGTGAGGCCGCCGGGCTTGGTCACCACCAGGTCGGACGCGGCCATCATCTTGTGCATTTCGTTGGTGAAGCCGATGGCCACCACGCGGCCCGGATAGCGCCTGGCCAGCGCTTCGAGCTTGCCATGCGCTTCCACGTTGCGGCCCGCCACGGCGATCACCTGGAAGTTGCCTTCCTTGCCGTCATGGCCACCCAGGCCGAGCACGCGCTCGACCATGCTCGGCAGGTCGCCGACGCCGGCACCGCCCGACGCCATCAGCAGCACGGGGCGCGAAGGATCGAGGCCGAGTTCCGCCGCGCAGGCATTGCGCGCCAGCGCCGGCACATCGGGCTCGGAAAAAGCCGGCATCACCGGAATGCCGGTGACGTGGATCCGCTCCGCCGGAATGCCCCGCGCCCGCAGGCGGAAAGCAACCTCTTCCGTCGCAGCAAGGTAGCCCGCCATGCCCGGCACCAGCCACATGTTGTGCAGGTCGTAGTCGGTGATCTGCAGCCACACGGGATATTCGATGCGGCCGCGATTGCGTTCGCGCATCAGCAGTTCGGCCGGCAGGAAGTGCGTGCAGACCACGGCATCGGGCTTTTCGCGGCGGATTTCGCGCACCAGTGCGCCGGTGCTCAGCCGCTCGATGCCGCGGCGCAGGCGCTGCGAGGGCGCGTGGTGCGGCGTGGTGTCGGTGCGCTGGTGCAGGTACGACCACAGCTCGGGTGCGCGGTTCACGAGCTGGATGTACCAGTCGGTGTAGACCTTACGAAAGCCGCTGGCCACGTGGGCCATCGCGTCGATGTGAACCGCCGTGCAGGGCGGGACTAGGTTCTGGGCGGTGGCGGCAAGCGCCTGTGCTGCACGCACGTGGCCGTTGCCGGCGCTCACGCTGAGGATCAGGAGTTTGGTCATGGATTCGGCGGTCTGGGCGGATTATGGCTATGCCTTGTGGCACTGCCCCTTGGGGAGCCTGAGGCGCGATCACGCCGACGGTGTGCTCGTTCAGCACAGCGGTTGATCGGCCGGCACAAGCGCTGCGCTCATGTGCGAATGGCACCGGGTGCTCCCCGCAGCGAAATAAAGGAGGAGGCCGCAGGCCGGGGGACATTCGCGGAGGGGAGTACCCGGTGTCATTCGCACCCGCCCCGAAGGAGCGACCCGAACCGCCTCAGAGCGGCGCGCGAGAGGTGACGAACTGGTTCACCCCGATGGCAGCCCGCTCGCGTATTGCATCGAACGTGGTGCTCTCGACAATGCGCCCGTTCTCGAACACCGTCTGCAGCAGGTCGACCTGACCTGCCGCAAGCGTCTCCTCACGCACGGTGTTCTCGACGCCGTTCGCATCACGCACCAGCGCAAGCCGACCCTTCTTCGAGGCCTTGCTCACATCACCCACCGGCGACTTGTACACGTCGCGCCACTCGCCGTTCACCTGCATGGCCGAGCACTTCATCGCCCACTGCATCGTGTCGCGATTGACCTGCTGCAGCAGCCCGCCACCCATGCCGAAGGAGATGTTCTCCGTCGAGAAACCGTTGTGGAAGAAGTTCGACAGGCACAGCCGCAGCGAGTCGAGGTTCACGCCGTCGCCCTGGATGATGCGCACGTTGTTCAGCACGCGAAAGCCCTTGGCATTCGTCGTGGTGCCGAAGCGGTCGGCCAGGATCTGCGCCACCTTCAGCGTGGTCTCGGCCGGGTCGCCCGAGTCGGGCCGCACCACCAGCGTCGCGCCAGAGGCCACCACCTTCGCCTTCAGCTCGCCGCCCCAGATGCGCGCGCAGGCATTGAAGATGTCGTAGCTGTCGCTCACCACCGCGAAGGTCGCGCCGGGCTTGCCGAACTGCTCGACCATGTTGCTGTACGCGTCGGCTTCATGCTCGCGGCCCCAGCCCGTGATGGTGCTGTGCTCGGCCGCCGGAATCGAAAAGCCCGCCACGTCGCAGTCGTAGTACCGGCGCGCGGCTACCAGTGCGGCCAGCGTGTCGGTGCCCATGAAGTTCACCAGGTGGGCCATGCCGCCGAGCGCGGCTGATTCGAGACTCGACACCCCACGCGCGCCGAAGTCGTGCAGCCTGAAGGCGATCTGCCCTTGCGGGTCGTCGCAGGTCGCTTCGAGGTACCGCAGCAGTGTGGTGCGCGCGGCAGCCGAGAGCGTGGCGACCGTGGTGGGGTACCAGATCGCGCGCAGCAACTCGGTCTCGAGAAAACTCGTGACCCAGAAGAACTCGGGGTCCGTGTTCTCGATGGTGGCCAGCACGTTGTGCACCGGCAGCACGCTGCCTTCAGGCACCGCGCGGATGCGCACCGGCATCAGCCCGCCATGCTTCTCGATCAGGCGCAGCCAGCCTTCGCGGTTGAAGGGCTCGCCGTGCGCGGCCATGAGCAGGGCGGCTTCTTCCACGTCGTCGCGCGTCACCGGCGTCTGCAGGTATTCGCGCAGATAGGCCTGCAGGCCGAAGAACAGCGAGTGGCTGAAGATGCCGCCGCGCGACTCGATGTAGCTGTACACCGTCTGCGTGCCGGGTGGATATTGCATCCAGTGCGACACCTTGTAGGAGTCGGTGCGAAGCAGCAGGTTGTTGCCCAGGGGCGAGGAGGTGAGATTGCGGTTCATGTGAAAGCTCCTTTCACGTTGGCACCCGTCAACCAGGTGCCGTTCTTGCTGACAAAGCCTGGTCGTTCAGTTCTTGCCCAGGCCACCCAAAAAATGATTCGCGATGAAGAAGTGGTCTTCGTAGACGTGGTCCTGCATGTCGAGGAACTCGGCGATCGGCACCCATCGCACCTCGGCCGCATCGTCGTCGGCACGCACGTCTGAAAGGCCCGTCCACTGGTTGTGCGCCAGCTCGAAGAAGAAGCCGTGCGTGATCGTGCGGCCGCGCTGCGAGCGGTCGGGCGCGTCGAACACGTGGCTGGCCTTCATGCTGCCGTTGAGCACGGGCACGGGCACCTTGAGGCGGGTTTCTTCCTTCAGCTCGCGAACGGCCGCGTCCTGCAGGCGCTCGTGCTGACCAACGAAGCCGCCGGGCAGCGCCCAGGTGCCCTTGCCGGGATGGAACTTGCGCTGCACCAGCAGGATGTGGCCGGCCTCGACCACGATGGCGTCGACGGTGGTGTAGATCGGCGGAAAGTCGCTGCCCGCATAGCGGTACTTGTCGCGGTAGTCGACGAGGAAGGCACGTTCTTCGCAGAGATCGGCGTAGTCGGCCGTGGTGGTGAACTGCTCGAGAAAGGCGGCGGTGCCGTCGGGCAGGTCGGCGCGTGCGAGCTGGCCGCGGTTCTCGGGATCGAAGTAGAGGCCGCGCACGTCGGTGGCGTTGAGGCTTTCCACGCTGTTCTGGCCGACGAACTCCCAGTGCGGGAAGAGCTTGAGGTAGTAGCTCGATGCGTCCTTCAGGTGCCCCACCAGCGCGACCTTGGCCTTGGCGGGTGCATGGCCGTCCTGCACGATGAGCCGTTCGACCGCCGACTGGATCGACGCGATCCAGATCTGGTCGTTGTAGGGCGAGTCGCCCACGCCGACCACGCTCACGCGCATCTGCTCGGTGCCGCGCAGGCAGGCGCGCACCATGCGTTCGCGTTCGTCGAAGGTAAAGGGGTTCTTGACGCTGCGTGGCTTGCGGTCGGAGCCGACCACCACGATGACCCGATCGGCGGCGCGAAGGCCTTCTTCGATGAGTCGTTGATGTCCGAAATGAACGGGCTGGAAACGCCCGATGACGATGGCGTATTGAAACTTGCGTGTGCTCACTTGGGAATCCCCCAAAAAGGGCGCGATCAACTCGCGCTTGCGTTCAGGATAGCATCGGTGCCGCACATTGATCAAGCCTCCGATGACCGAGCCCTCTTCTCCCCCTACCGATGCCGTTCGCCTCAACAAGCGCATGGCCGAGCTCAAGATGTGCTCGCGCCGCGAGGCCGACGAGTGGATCGCCAACGGCTGGGTGAAGGTCAACGGCAAGCCGGCCGAGATGGGCGTGAAGGTCACGCCGTCCGACCGCATCGAGATCGACAAGGCCGCCAAGGGCCAGCAGGCGAACCAGGTCACCATCCTCATCAACAAGCCCATCGGCTACGTGAGCGGGCAGGCCGAGGACGGCCACGAGCCGGCGGTCACGCTCTTCACACCGCAGAACCGCTGGACGGAAGACAACGCGCGTTTCTTCTTCAGTCCCCAGCAGCTGCGCGGCCTGGCGCCGTGCGGGCGGCTCGACATCGACTCCATCGGCCTGCTGGTCATGACGCAGGACGGCCGCATCGCACGCCAGCTCATCGGCGAAGACTCCGTGATGGAGAAGGAATACCTGGTGCGCGTGGCCTACCACGGCCTGGGCCAGCCCGCGCCTACCGGCCAGCTGGTGCGCATGGACGACGACGACCCCGTCACCACCAACGTGCAGGCGGTCTTTCCGCCGGCCATGCTGGCCAGGCTGCGACACGGCCTGAGCCTCGATGGCCAGCCGCTCAAGCCGGCGCGCGTCGAATGGCAGAACCCCGAGCAGCTGCGCTTCGTGCTCACCGAGGGCAAGAAGCGGCAGATCCGCCGCATGTGCGAACTGGTCGGCCTGAAGGTGGTGGGCCTGAAGCGCGTGCGCATCGGCAAGGTGATGCTCGGCAACCTGCCAGTGGGCCAATGGCGCTACCTCGGGCCGCACGAGAAGTTCTGAGCCTGCGCGCGCTGAACCGCGCCACGCTGGCGCGGCAGATGCTGCTGGCACGGCGCAGGCTGACGGTGACGCAGGCCGTCGAACGCCTGGCCGGCCTGCAGGCGCAGGCGCCCAACCCACCCTACATCGGCCTCTGGAGCCGGCTCGAAGGTTTCCGGCGCGAGCAGCTGACCGAAGCACTGCAGAAGCGCCGCATCGTGCGCATGTCGACGATGCGCGCGACCCTGCACCTGATGACCGCGAGCGATGCGTTGGCGTGGCGTCCGCTGCTGGAGCCCGTGCACCAGCGCGGCCTGCTGGGCAACCACAAGAAGGCGCTCGACGGCATCGACCGCGCGGCGGTGGTCGAGGCAGGGCGTGCGCTGCTCGCCGAACGGCCGCACACCGGCGCCGAACTCGGGCAGGCCCTCGGCGTGCGATGGAAGGGCCGCGAGACGGCCTCACTGGCCGGCCTGATCCGCAACAACGTACCGCTGGCGCACCTGCCGCCGGCCGGCACCTGGAACTCGCACCAGAGCGCGCTGCTGCAGCCCCTCGGCGATTGGCTGGGGGAGGCCGTCGACGCAACCCCGGCCACGCAAGACGACCTGCTGCTGCGCTACCTTGCCGCCTTCGGCCCCGCCACGCTGGCCGACGCCGGCGCCTGGTCGGGCCTCACCGGCTGGAAGGCCGTGGCCGAGCGCCTGCGGCCGCAGTTGCGCGTGTTCACCGGCGAAGACGGCCAGGAACTGTTCGACCTGCCCCGCGCGCCGCGCCCTGACGCCGACACGCCCGCGCCGCCGCGCCTCGTGGCCGAGTGGGACAACCTGCTGCTCTCGCACGCCGACCGCAGCCGCGTGCTGAGCGAGGCGCACCGTGCTCGCGTGTTCACCGTCAACGGCATCGTGCGTGGCACGGTGCTGCTCGACGGCTTCGTGGCGGGCGTCTGGAAGATCGAGCGCGCGAAGAACACTGCCACCGTGGTGCTGGAGCCGTTCACGCGCTGGTCGAAGGCCGACCGCGTCGGCGTCGAGAAAGAAGCCCTCGATCTGCTGGCCTTTGCCTCGGACGGCGAAGGCGAACACCATGCCGTGCGTCTGCCTTGAACGGGCCATGACCAGGCCATGACCCCGTGGCGCACCCGCCGTCTAAGCGTGCCCTAAGTATTCGTTTCTACGCTGCGCCACGGCGCAGACACTTCCGATCATCCCGGTCGCGTGCTACCTTGCGGCCGAAGGAGTCGCCGCGATGCGCGTTCTACTGGTGGAAGACGATGAAATGATCGGGCGCAGCCTGAAGCAGGCGCTCGAGGGCGCGGGCTGGTCCGCGGACTGGGTGCGCGACGGCGAGCTGGCGCAAAGCGCGCTGGGTGACGGCGGCTACACCTGCGTGCTGCTCGACCTTGGCCTGCCCAGGCAGGACGGCACAGAAGTGCTGCGCCGCGCGCGCGAGCGCGGCGATGCCACCCCGGTGCTGGTACTCACCGCGCGCGACGGCCTCGACGACCGCATCCACAGCCTCGACCTCGGCGCCGACGACTACCTGCTCAAGCCTTTCGAATTCCGCGAGCTGCTCGCGCGCATGCGCGCCGTGGTGCGCCGCCGCGACGGCGCCGCGCATTCGCTGGTCGGCAGCGGCTCGTTGCAGCTCGACCTCACCACGCGCGAAGTGGTGGTCAACGGCGCGCGCGAAGCGCTCACCGCGCGCGAGTTCGCGCTGCTGCATGCGCTGCTGGAGCGGCCCGGCGCCATTCTTTCGCGCGAGCAACTCGAAAACCGCATCTACGGCTGGGGCGAGGAAGTCACCAGCAACGCAATCGACGTGCTGATCCACGGCATGCGCCGCAAGCTCGGTGCGGACGCGATCCGCAACGTACGCGGCCTGGGCTGGCGCGTAGCTGCATGACCGGAGCTCCGCGCAGCGGCGGCCGCTGGTGGCGGCCCCGTTCGCTGCGCACGCAACTGCTGCTGTGGCTCATCACGCTGCACCTGGGCGCGGCCGTGCTCACGGCGTGGTTCTCCTTCGAGGCCTACGGCAACCTCGTGCACAACGCGCTGGACGACCAGATGCGCCTGGTGGCCGAGTCGTACGAAGGCAGCGACCCGCAGAAGCTGCCGCACCCGATGGACGGCGAGGCCGCCTTCTCGCGCGGCGCTTTCATCGTGCAGATCTGGAGTGCCGACGGCCAGACGCTGCGCGCCACCTCGTGGCCCGTGCTGACGGTGCCCTTGCAACCCCAGCCCGGCTTCAGCGACGTGAACACGGGCGCGCATGCGGGCTCCGACTGGCGCGTGTTCACCGCCAAGCCCGGCACGCGCGCCGACCAGCCGCGCGTGCAGGTGCTGCAGAACGAGGACTACCGCCGCCGCCGCGCCCTGCGCCGCGCAATGTTCGAAGGCCTGCCGATCGCGCTGCTGCTGCCGCTGGCGCTGCTGATCCTGTGGATCATCGTGTCGGCGGCTTCGCGCTCGCTGCGCGCGGTGGCGCGCGACGTGGCCTCGCAGGACGAGCGCAGCCCCACCGAGCTGTCGCTCGCGCGCGTGCCCGACGAAATCGCGCCGCTGGTGGGCGCCTTCAACAACCTGCTGACACGCGTGCGCAATGCCTTCGCCACGCAGCGGCGCTTCGTGCAGGACGCGGCCCACGAGCTGCGCACGCCGATGGCCGCCATCGGCCTGCAGATCGAGAACCTGCGCGCGCACGTGCCGGCAGGCGAGGCCACCGAGCGTTTCAACCAGCTTGAGGCCGGCGTCACGCGCGCGCAGCACCTGATCGAGCAATTGCTGCATCTCTCGCGGCAGGACGCGCCGCAGAGCCTCGGCAATGCGCGCGAGCGCGTCGACATCGAAGTGCTGCTGCGCGAGAGCGTGAGCCAGCTGATGGTGCTGGCCGATGCGCGGCGCGTGGACATCGGCTTTGAGGGCAGCATTGCCGCGGTGGTGTTCGCGCCCGCGGCCGAACTGCGCAGCGTGTTCGACAACCTGATCGACAACGCGCTGCGCTACGCGCCCGAAGGCGGCGTGGTCGACGTGAAGCTGCACGAGGTCGATGGCCACGCGGTGGTCGATGTGCTCGACAACGGCCCCGGCATTCCGCAGGCCGTCATCGGCCGCGTGTTCGATCGCTTCTTCCGCGTGCCCGGCGCTGTGGCGGGCGGCAGCGGGCTGGGGCTGGCGATTGCGCGTACGGCGGCCGAGCGGCACGGCCTGCGCATCGAGCTGCGCAATCGCACCGGTGGGCCGGGGCTGATGGCGCGCGTGCATCTGCCCGTGCTGCCGGTGTAGCGAAGGCCTGCCGGCAAGCGAGGCACCTGCGGTCCAAAGTTTCAGGAAAAAGCGTGCTGCTCACGCGTGCGTAACTCTTCCCTCACATTCACCTCAGTCTGCGTGCCTAGAGTGCACTCAGGTCCTGCCACGCGCAGTTCGCGCGATGGCACGTGACCGGGGACAACCTGCAATCAGGAGAACACGTCATGCGCACTTCCTTCAAGCTTCTCGCCGTCGGTTCCTTTGCTGCGCTGGCAGCCATGGGCGCTGTCACCGCATCGGCCGAAACCACCGATGGTTCGGATTTCCATCCGCTGCAGATGAATTCGCCCGCGAACCCGGACGTCCAGGCCGGCGCGATGGCCGCGGCCCGTCCGAGCGGCACCGAGCCAATGGGCCAGTCGACCAGCGCACCCGCGATGAGCTCGACGATGCCGGTGGCCGACATCCAGGCCGGCGCCTATGGGGCGTCGCACCCGACCGGCACCGAGCCGATCGGGCAATCGACTTCACTGCCGATGGTGAAGTCGGGCAGCGGCAGCTGAACTGAAGCTGCGCTGCCGGTGATGACGACGAACAGCGATCAGTCGTCGTTGCCGTTGCTGAGCAGGGCGCGGTAGATCACCGCGCCGATGATGGCCCCCGCAATGGGCGCCGCCCAGAACAGCCACAGTTCCGACACCGCATAGGACGGCCCGAACAGGGCCGGGCCCGTGCTGCGCGCCGGGTTCACCGAAGTGTTGGTCACAGGGATCGAGATCAGGTGGATCAGCGTGAGGCACAGGCCGATCGCAAGACCCGCGAAGCCGCCGGCCGCGCGCTTGGCGGTGGAGCCGAGGATCACGATCAGGAACACGGCAGTCATCACCACTTCGCACAGCAATGCGGCCGTCATGCCGTACTTGCCGGGTGAGTGCTCGCCGTAGCCGTTGGTGGCGAAGCCGCCGATGTCAGCGCCCGGCTTGCCCGTGGCGATGAGGTACAGCACACCGGCCGCCGCGATGGCGCCGAGCACCTGCGCCACGATGTAGCCCGCGAGCTGCGAGGCCTTGAAGCGGCCCGCGGCCGCAAGGCCGATCGACACGGCCGGGTTGAAGTGCCCGCCCGAGATCGGGCCCAGTGCATAGGCGCCCGTCACCACCGTGAGACCGAAGGCCAGCGAGACCCCGAGCAGGCCGATGCCGACACCCGGAAAGGCCGCTGCCAGAACTGCGCTTCCGCAGCCTCCGAGCGTGAGCCAGAAAGTACCAATGAACTCGGCCGACCATTTTTTGTAGGTACTGTGTTCCATAACTCTCCATCCTGAAGTTGAGAAAGCGCGCAATGCACGAGGCCGTGCGCGGGCGGATTCTAGGAACGCCAGGAGGGGGCGTCGAGCGTGTAATTCGTACTAACGGAACCTGTTCACGGATGGCGCGGCTTTTGTGCAGCGCCGCAACTGCGTTGCGTCTTCGTTCAGAGCGTCACGACGATCTTTCCGAACGCACCGCGCTCGAGGTGATCGAGCGCGGCGGGCAGCGCATCGAAGCCGTACTGCGCGGCAATCACCGGCTTGAGCGCATTCGCATCGACGGCGCGCACCAGGTCTTCGAGCGCGCGACGGTGGCCCACGCCGATGCCCTGCACCGTCACGCGGCCCAGCACCATGGCGTAGAACGACGCGCTCAGCGTCTCGCCGCCGAGCATGCCGATGATCGACACGCGCCCGCCCTGCTTCACGGCCTGCAGCGAGCGATCGAGGTTGGGGCCGCTCGCGAGTTCGAGCACGTGGTCGGCGCCGCGGCCTTGCGTGAGCCTGCGCACTTCGGCGGGCCAGTCGCCGTCGCGCGCCAGCACGTGCGTGGCGCCGAGTGCGAGCGCCTGTGCGCGCTTGTATTCGCTGCCCGTGACGACGATGGCCTGCGCGCCATGCAGCCGCGCGATCTGCAGGCCGAACAGCGCGACGCCGCCGGTGCCGTGGATCAGCACCGTCTCGCCCGCGCGCAGCGCACCGGTCTCGGCGAGCGCGAACCACGCGGTGAGGCCTGCGCACGGCAGCGTGCTGGCTTCGGCCAGGCTCAGCGTCGTGGGCGCGGCCACGGCCCAGGCGGCGTCGAGCAGCACATGCGAGGCGAGCATGCCGGGGCCGGGTCCGCCGAGCAGCGTGGCCTCCGCGTGCCAGTGGCTGTCGATCCAGCCGCCCCAGAAGGTGTTGACGACCCGGTCGCCGACGGCGAAGCGCGTCACGCCGGGGCCGATGGCCGTCACGGTGCCCGCCATGTCGGAGCCGGGTGTGAAGGGCAGGTCGAGCGCCATGCCCATGCCGTCGCGAATCATCAGCAGGTCGCGGTAGTTGAGCGACACCGCGCCGACCTTCACGAGGATCTGGTTGGCGCCCGGCACGGGCAGCGGCGCTCCGGCCTGTTCGAGGTGGGCGCGGCCGAGCGTGGGGAGCTGCCAGCGGCGCAGCGTTCGAGGTTCCTGCATGAAAAGACTCCGCGGAAGGAAAAAGAAAAAAGAGGAGCCTTCATGCTATTGACGATGCCGGGTACCCGGTGGCGGATAATTTTCCTTTCACTGGTGCTTGAAAGTCTCCAATGGGCCAACGTCTGCAAGGCATCGAGGAATTCGTCGCGGCGGCCGAGGCGGGCAGCTTCGCGCTGGCCGCGCAGCGCCTGCATGTCACGCGCTCGGCCGTCGCCAAGAGCATTGCGCGGCTCGAAGCGCGCCTGAACACGCGGCTCTTCTTGCGCACCACGCGCAGCCAGAGCCTCACCGAGGAAGGCCACGGCTACTACGAGCGCTGCCGTCGCGTGCTGGCCGAGCTCGAGGCGGCCGAAGCCGTGACCGACGCCGCGCGCAGCACCGCCTCGGGCCTCGTGCGCCTGAGCATGCCGGCGATGCTGGGCCGGCTGAAGGTCGGGCCGCTGCTGCTGGCGCTGGCGCGCCGGCATCCGCAGCTGTCGCTCGAGCTCTCGTTCAATGACCGGCGCGTGGATCTCGTGGAAGAGGGGCTCGACCTGGCCATCCGCAGCGGCGAACTCGCCGACAGCGCGGAACTGGCTGCCCGGCCGGTCGGCATGCAGTGGATGGCGCTGTGCGCCTCGCCCGCCTACCTGCACGAACACGGGCATCCCGCGAACATCGATGACCTGAAGGAGCCGCACGAGGCCGTGCTCTATGCGCGCGACGGCCAGATCTCGTCCTGGCGCTTCCACGACACCGAGGGCCGTCTTGTCGACGTGACGCTGCCTTCAAGGCTGCGCTGCGACAGCGCCGAGGTGCTGCTCGAAGCAGCCATCGGCGGCATGGGCCTCGCGCGCCTGCCGGCCTGGCTCGCGGCCGATGCGCTCGCGGCAGGCACGCTGGTGCGCGTGTTCGACGAGCCGCGGCCCTTCGGCTTCGCGCTGCACGTGATCCGCCCGCGCAGCCGCTACCTGCCGCTGAAGACGCGGGTGGTGATCGACTGGCTCGCCGAGCACCTGCCGCCGCTGCTGGCCGCGCGCTGAAGCGGACGCTATCCTGCGCGTTCAAACAACGAACGAGGAGATCCGCGCATGCATCCTTTTGCCGTCCGACACATCGCCACCGCCGCATGCATTGCCACGGCGGCCCTGCTGGGGGTGTCGAACACCGCGGCGCAGGGCACCGTCAACGCGCTGTGCAGCACCGACGCGGGCTGGTGCGAGGCGGCGGCCACCGCATTCACGCGCGAGACCGGCATCAAGGTGCAGCAGGCCCACAAGGGCACAGGTGAAATCGGCGCGCAGCTGCGCGCGGAAGCCGCCAACCCCAAGACCGACATCTGGTGGGGTGGCACCGGCGACCCGTTCCTGCAGGCCGCCGAGCAGGGCCTGCTCGAACCCTACCGCCCGGCCTACATCAACGACCTGCACGACTGGGCGGTGCGCCAGTACGCGCTGTCGCAGAACATGGTGGGCGGCTTCTACACCAGTGCCATCGGCTTCGGCTTCAACACCGACCTGCTCAAGAAAAAGAAGCTGCACGAGCCCAGGTGCTGGGCCGACCTGATCAAACCCGAATACAGGGGCGAGATCGAGATCTCGCACCCGGCATCCAGCGGCACGGCCTACACCATCATCGCGGGCCTGGTGCAGCAGATGGGTGAAGAAGCGGCCTTCGAGTACCTGAAGAAGCTGCACCGGAACGTCACCAACTACACCCGCAGCGGCCAGGCCCAGGCGCCCAACGTGGCCAAGGGCGAAGTGGCCATCGGCGTGAGCTTCATCTTCGGCTTCGAGCGCTGGCGCTACGACAAATTTCCCGTGAAGACGGCCGCGCCCTGCGAAGGCACGGGATACGAGATCGGCGGCATCGCGCTCGTGAAAGGCGCGCGCAACAAGGAGAACGCCAGGCGCTACTACGACTGGCTCATGAGCCCCGCGGGCCAGGCCATCGGCGGGCAGTCGGGCAGCCTGCAGTCGCCGGCCAACAAGACCTTCAAACCCGACCCGCGCATCCCGTCGATGGCCGACGTGAAGCTCATCAAGTACGACTTCGAGAAGTACGGCAAGGCGGCCGAGCGCAAGCGCCTGATCGACCGCTGGACGCGAGAAGTGGAGTCACAGCCGAGGTAGGGCTCGCCCCCAGGCTTCGCGCACGCCTTCAGGACGTGCAGGCCTTGTTGTGCGAGGCGTGCATGCCCTTGGCTTTGGCATCGACCTCGCTCAGGTACTCGCCCTTCTTGGTCTTGCCGTAGTAGCGGTCGCCCATGCAGTGATAGACCTTGGTCTCGTCGTTCGCCCACACCTTGCCTGCGCCGCCACCGGGCGCGGCCGCCATCTTCGTGAGGTCGGGCGAGCCCGGCGTCCTGGTGGCCGTGCCGGTGCTCGGCGCCACACCGGTCTTGTCGACCTTCGCCGACTGGGTCTCGACCGCGGGTGCGGGTGTGGGCGCAGCCGCTGCGGCCGGCGCAGTTGCCGCCGCAGCACCGGCAGCAGCCGGCGCGGCCTTGCCGAACCAGGTCTTGATGCCCTTGTGACCACGGCAGGCGCCGGACTTGGTGTCGGGCGATGCGTAGCTGCCGTCCTTGCATTGCACGGTGGTGCCGGCGGGCGCATCGGCCGGAACCTGTGCCTGCGCGCCGAGCGAGGCGAGCCCGAGGAAGGCTGCGACGCACAGCACGCGGGATTTCTTGTTGTTCATGCAAAGCTCCTGGAGGGGTGAAGGAAAAGATCCACCGCGCAGCTTTGGCGAGCGATCCCAGCGCCAGCTGACTTGCACGCCGGAAAGAGCCAATCAGGGCGAACTGGCCGTGAAGGTGACTTGCCCGGTGTAGGTGCCGGCGGTGCGGCTGGCCAGGTTTGCGTACGAGAAGGTCCAGGTCGCGGTGCGCTGGGTGACGAGGTTGGCGAAGCTGGTGCCCACGACATTGACCGTGGTGCCCGTGCCCGAGTTGGGAATCGGCGGCGCGGGCAGGTTGCTGTCGCTGCTGGCGATCGTGATCTCCGACAGCGGGATCGTGTTTGCCCCGCTCGTGAGCGGCGCGGTCGCGGCTGCCCGCAGCGTGACCTGTCCTGCGTTGCTGCGCACCTCGACCGGCAGCGCGTTCCCGCTCGGCGTGACGCTGAAGGTCGGCGCCGCGCCGCTCCAGTTCACGGGCGTGTTGTTGCCCGCGACCGGCGTGGTGGGCCCGCCCGGGATCGACGGCGTCAGCACGAAGCTCACCGTGCTCGTGGTGCCGCCCGGCGTGGGCCACGCGCCGTCGCCGATGCGAAAGAAGATGAACTTGTCGATGGCGATCGTGAAGTCGAGGTTCACCAACCCGGTGGTCAGCGGCACCGAGGCGCTCGGGCCGACGGTGCTCGACGCGGCGTGCGTGGCCCCCATCGGCGCCATGCCGACGGCCGTGGCGAGCAGGCCCGAGAACGTGCCTGCCAGGGGGCCCATACGGTGCGTCACTTGAGCTCCATGTCCACCTTGAAGCTGCCCTTGTCCCAGTCCAGCGTACCGCTGGCCTTGACCGGGTAGGCGGGCTGCGGCGCGGGCTGGCCGCTCTCGCCCTTGGGCACCAGTGCCAGCGTGCGCGTCTGGCCCGGCAGGATGGGGGTGCCTTCGGGCACCAGCTCGAACGCGCGGCCCTTGCTGTCGGTGGCGTCCAGGCTGCCTTCGAGCCGGCCGTGCGCGTCGCCCGTGTTGCTCACGGTCACCAGCGTGCGGCGTGCGCCGTTTGTTTCTCCGCTGGCGATCTGCTTGATTTCGAGCTTGGGCTCGGCGCCGTTGAGCATGACGTACACCGCCACCGCGATGCGGCCCGTGACCGGCAGGCTCAGGCTGGCGCCGCCGCTCTGGATGACGGTCTGCTGCGCCGGCTCCGTGCCCTCGATGGCGATCATGAAGCGGCACTCGCCGCGCGGCGCGTCGGCCGGCGGATCGACCTGGAAGCGGAACGCCTTCTTGCTGCGCGCCGGCACCGAAACGCTGCGCCGCTCCAGCACCACCCACGGCCTGCAGCTGCCGGGCAGCAACTCGTCGTGGTAGCCGATGTTGCCTTCGGCCGAATAGCTCCAGTCGATGGTGCGCATCGTCACCTCGGTGGCGGTCGGCGCCAGGTTGTGGATGTCGAGCGACTGCCCCAGGCGCGCGCCGGCCTTGCCCGAGAGTTCGAAGCGCGACGGCGTGACCGCCAGCTCGAAGGGCGCGGCTGTTGCAGCGCCGGCCACTGCCAGCAGCAGGAGGACGAGAGAAGAGGGAGAGAGAAAAACGTTCATGGCAGGGTTTCGATTTCGAAGAACGACTCGAAGCTCAGCGCCGAGCCCGAAGGCATGCGCAGCTCGCGGGGGTCGACGCGCAGCGTCAACTCGAAGGTCTCGTTCATCCATGGCGCCTGGACCACGCCGTTCCACACCTGCACCCGGTCGCCGGGCCGGCCGCTGCCGCTTGCGAAGGCGCCGTTGCCGCGCCATTGCACCTGCATTCCGGCCGGCGAGCGCAGGCCCGCGACCATCGACGGAATCACATAGAAGATGCGCGCGCGCCGGCCCACATGGGGGGCGGTGGCCAGTCGGTACTCGATGCGCCCGAGGGGCAGCACGACCATGTTGCCGTCCATCCCCTGGGCGTTGCTGAAATCGCTGCGCACCTGTGCGCGCGGGGAGGCCGAATCGTCGAGCCGGGCGACCGCCGCCCATGCGGGGGCGAGCGCTGCACCGCAGAGCAGCAGTGCAGCGGCTGGCCATCGGCGAAGGCGCGGGGAGGTCATTCCATCGACGCCGTGAAGCGCACGGTGCCCTTGTAGTTGCCGCCCGGGTACACCACGTCGTTGTCGTAGGAGAACTGCAGCCGCGTGGCAGTCACGTTGCGCGACAGGTAGGTCCAGGTGCCGACGCCCAGGACGCAGGGCAGGCCGAGCAGGCCGACGCAGAAGGTGGCGTTCGCGTCGTAGCTCGCGATCGACTGGTTGGCGGCGGCGGTGAAGCGGCCGCCCTGGATGTCGCCCGAGGCGGCGTTGCTGTTGTTCGTGGCCACCCAGCTGATCTTGCTGAAGGGAATGGTCGTGGCGCCGCAGCCGCCCGACTGGCAGGTCAGCGCGATGGAGGAATCGACGCGCAGCGTCACCGGCCGAGCCACCGTGGTGTTGGCTATGGGGCGCACCGGCATCACCCAGACGTCGATGGTCGGCGCGCCGGTCACGGCCGTGGGGGTCAGCCCGGCGTTGGCGCCGGTCACGCTGAAGGCCACCGTGTCGATGGTCGCACCGGGCGATCCCACGCGCAGGGTCAGGCCGTAGCTGCTGCCCGTGTCGGTCACCGTGGTGATGACGGCGTGGGCGGGCGGGGCGAGGCTCGCCGCCGCCACGAGCGCCGTCGTGGCGATCGCCTGGCATCGGCGGCTGCGCGTCATCAAATGCCCTGGGCTGTGTACGTGATGGTGTTCGTGTACGTGTTCGCAGCCCAGCCGGCGGGCGTGCCACCCAGCGAGTAGGCCCAGGTGCCGGTGGCGACCGCGTTCGAGGGGAACGAGGTCGAGGCGCAGGCGCCGAGGTTGGCGCCCGGATGAGGCAGCGTGCCCGTTGCGGTGACCGTGAAGTCCGCGTTCGTCGGGCCGCCCGTGAGAGGCGCCCAGGCGCCCATGGCGCAGTTGATGGTGCCGGCGCCGGCGTTGGTCCAGGCGTACACGGTGAGCGTGCTCGCGGCGGACGTGGTCGTGACGGTGGGCGCCGCGCCGTTCCAGTCCACGTTGGTGTTGTTGCCCACTACCGGCGTAGTGGGCACGCCCGGAATGCTGAGGGCTGAAGTCCAGGTCACCGTGTCGACCGTGGTGTTGGTCGAGCCGACGCGCAGCAGGATCAGCTTGGGCACCGTCACGCTCAGGTTCACCTTGGCCTGCGCCGTGATCGTGCCCGTGCCGGAGCCGTATTGGCTCTCGGCCATGGCGGGTGCTCCGGCAAGGGCGAGGCCTGTGAGAGAGGCGGCCAGCGCGAGGCGGGCAATGGGTTTTCGGGTCATGAAGTCTCCTTGGGGTTGTGTATGCGGGGAAAAAAAGAAATCGAAAGGTCGGTGTCGTGGTTCATTCGCCCACCTTGACCACGGGAATCGCAGCAGTGGCCTGGCCACGCAGCGGCACGTTCACGCTCGTCCCGCTGTCGCCGGCCGCGCCCCAGGGCAGCGGCACGCTTTCGAGCGTGAGCGTCAGTTGATGGCGGCCGGTGGTCACCAGCGGAAATTCGAAGCGGCCGTCGCGATCGGTGATGGCGCGGTAGCGGCCGTCGAGCAGCACCTCGACGCCGGCCACGCCGCCTTCGCCCGACTGCTGCTCGCCGTCGCGGTTGGCGTCGTAGAACACACGGCCCGACACGCTGCCGCCGCCCGCACCCTCGCCGCGCGCGCCCACCGCCCGGTAGGCCGTGCCGGCGCTGCCCTCCCAGCGCAGATAGATGTAGGCGGTCTTCTCATTACTGCGATAGAGATTGGGTGCGGAATAAGAGGTCGGCAGCAGCGATGCGCGCGCCTGGTTGAAATTGGCCATGAAGCCCACGCGCCAGCCCGCGCCCAGCTCCTTCTCGGCCATGAGCGAGCCCGACAGGCCGCGGCTGGTGTAGAGGCCGCCGCTTTGCGAGGTGTAGCGCAGGTTGCCGCCG
The DNA here is from genome assembly GCF_049913215.1 of Variovorax sp. R-27. Lineage (NCBI taxonomy): Bacteria > Pseudomonadati > Pseudomonadota > Betaproteobacteria > Burkholderiales > Comamonadaceae > Variovorax > Variovorax sp. R-27. The sequence continues at coordinate 6,488,401 of NZ_CP183984.1, read as the reverse complement.
ACGTTGAAGCCGCTGTCGATCCAGTAGCGGAACTGCAGGCCCGCCGTCGGGTAGCTGCGGGTGGTGCCGCCGCTGCTGTCGCGCGCATGGCCGAGGGTGGTGGTGAGCTCGGGGCGCATCGTCTCGTAGCGCCCGCCGATCCAGTCCTGCTCCCATTGCACTTCCTGGCCGGTGGCGGCGCTGTCGCCGAGCACGATCAGCTCGTTGCGCCGCACCGTCAGCGTGAAGCGGCTGCGCGGCCAGTCGAAGAAGCGGGTCTGGTAGAAGGCGCTGCCGTAGAGGCTGCGCCCGTCGCCGCTCGCTATGGCGTTGGCGGTGCCGCCGTCCGGCAGCCCGTCGTAGCGCGTGCGGTACGCGCTCAGGCTGCCGCCGACGGAGTTGTAGCGGTCGAACAGGTACTGGAAATTGCCGCTCGCGCCGAAGCGCCGGTAGCCCGAGAGATGGAAGCTGGTGTCTGGCGCCGCGCGCTCGTAGTCCAGGCCGGCGCCCCAGCTCATGCGGCTGGTGTTGCGGTCCACGCGCCAGTACGCGCCGCGCGTGCCGGTCGCCAGTGCGTAGTCGCCGAAGTACAGGTTGGGCCGCGCGGTGTAGATGCCGAATTCATGGCGGTACAGGCCGGTGCGCGCGCTCGCCTCGATGAAGAGGCCCTGCGAATTGCCGGTTGCCACGCCCGGCGTGGGCGAGTTCACGCGGCTGCCCACCAGCGTGGCGCGCGCCTTGAAGTCGCCGTCTCGCACCACCTCGCGGCCGTAGCCGATCGACGTTGCCCAGCTCGTGACGTCCTTGCGGCCGATTCCCATCGCCGTGATGGGGTCGATGTAGTAGGCCGGAATGTCGCGCGCCTGGTCGAGCTGGAACGAGGCGAACCATGGATCGCCCAGACGCAGCGTGGCCCCGAGCCAGCCGAGCGTGCCCTGGCTCTTCTCGAAGCCGGGGTACGGCCCGCCAGTGAGGTTGCCGCGCTGGCCGATGCCGGCGCGCACGTCGAGATCGGTGTTGAAGACGCGCGTCGAAGCGCCGCGCACCGTGGACGAGCCCAGCGTGAGCCTGTAGTTGCGCGCCAGGCCATCGGTGACTTCGCTGTAGATGTCGCCCACGGCGGTGTCGGCGAAGGTCTGCGTGGTCAGCGGAAAGCCGAGGTTGCGCAGCGTGAAGCGGCCGCTGGTGGCCTCGCGCGCATAGCCCAGCGAGCCGATGCCGATGCCGCTCGCGCTGTTGTCGCCGCCCAGGTGGCGGCCGTCGGCCTGCAGCACGAACTCGCCGTAGTTGAGGGTTTCGCGCCGGTACTCGAAGCGCTGGCCGAACTCGGTCGCGCGCTGGCGGCCGTAGCCGGTGGTCGTGGCGTCGCCGAAGCCGATGCGGCTTTCCACCAGCCAGGCGCGATAACCCTGCGGCTGCTCGGCTTCGGGCGTTGCGTCGGCCGCCGCGGTATCGGCATCGAGAGTCTCGAAGCGATCTTCGTAGGCCTTGGGCGCGGAGTCGACGAGCGCCTTCAGCCGCGCCTGCTCTGCCTGTGCACGGTCGAGGGTCTCGATGCGTGCGTCAGCCACGGCCTGTGGTTTCTGGGGCTCGGCCTGCGCCTGGGCGCAGGACAGCCATGCCAGGGCGGTCGTGCATTCGAGCCACGCGAGCACGCCCCTCGGATGCCACAGGGCTCCGACGGGACCAGGTACGGTCCACGGCGTTGTTCGAATCATCTGGCGACATCCCTGTTTTGTCTCCCGGGGTGTTGCGGCCCTGTTCCGGATCAGCGCAGGATATTTCAGAAGTGTTGACGACCGTTAATATTTCGTGACCCGGAAGGCTTCCCCGGGCGAGAACGTTGGTCTTACGCCTTCAGGGGTGCGCAAAATGGAGCCTTTCGACCCCATTTGCCTCTTGATGAGGTCGAAAGACCACCCATTTGAAGAAGTTGGCACAGCGTCACCGCATGGACGCCGTGCCCGGCATAGAATTTTTTGGCTTCGATATTTCTCTTTCCATGGCTGATTCCTCCAAAACCAAACTCCCCTTCCAGGCTGAAGTCGCGCAACTGCTGCACCTCGTCACGCATGCGCTGTATTCGAACAAGGAAATCTTCCTGCGCGAGCTGATCTCGAACGCATCGGACGCGTGCGACAAGCTGCGCTTCGAGGCGCTCGACCACCCCGAGCTGTATGAAGACCAGCCAGAGCTCGACGTGCGCCTGAGCTTCGACAAGGCCGCGCGCACCATCACCATCACCGACAAGGGCATCGGCCTGTCGCGCCAGGAGGCCATCGACAACCTCGGCACCATCGCCAAGAGCGGCACAAAAGACTTCATGAGCAAGCTCAGCGGCGATCAGAAGGCCGACGCACAGCTCATCGGCCAGTTCGGCGTGGGCTTCTACTCGGGCTTCATCGTGGCCGACAAGATCACCGTCGAATCGCGCCGCGCCGGCCTGCCGGCCGACCAGGGCGTGCGCTGGGCCAGCGGCGGCGCCGGCGACTTCGAGGTGGCCGACATCACGCGCGCAGAGCGCGGCACCAGCATCACGCTGCACCTGCGCGACGACGCTGACGAATACCTCAACGCCTGGAAGATCAAGCAGATCGTCGGCAAGTACTCCGACCACATCTCCCTGCCCATCCTGATGGAAAAGGAAGAGTGGAAGGACGGCGAGAACGACCAGCCCGGCGACATGGTGAAGACCGGCGAGTGGGAAACCGTCAACAAGGCCAACGCCCTGTGGAGCCGCCCCAAGAAGGACATCACCACCGAGCAGTACGAAGAGTTCTACAAGAGCATCAGCCACGACTATGAGGCCCCGCTCGCCTGGAGCCACAACCGCGTGGAAGGCAGCACCGAGTACACGCAGCTGCTGTACATCCCGGCCAAGGCCCCGTTCGACCTGTGGAACCGCGACAAGAGCGCGGGCGTGAAGCTCTACGTGAAGCGCGTCTTCATCATGGACGATGCCGAGGCGCTGATGCCCAGCTACCTGCGCTTCGTCAAGGGCGTGATCGACTCGGCCGACCTGCCGCTGAACGTGAGCCGCGAGCTGCTGCAGGAAAGCCGCGACGTGAAGGCGATCCGCGAAGGCAGCACCAAGCGCGTGCTCGGCATGCTGGAAGACCTGGCGAAGAAGCAGAAGACCGCGCCCGAGAGCGGCGAGGGCAAGATCGACGTGGGCTCCGGCGAATCGGTGCCGGCGCCTGAACCGACCGAAGGCGTGACCGATGTCGTCGACAAGAACACGCCCACTGCGGCCGAAACTGCTGCCGCGGCTGCCGATGAATCCGGCAAGTACGCCAAGTTCTACGCCGAGTTCGGCGCGGTGCTGAAAGAAGGCCTGGGCGAAGACATGGGCAACCGTGACCGCATCGCCAAGCTGCTGCGCTATGCCTCCACCACCACCGATGCGGTGAGTGTGAGCTTCGCGGATTACAAGGCCCGCATGAAGGAAGGCCAGGACGCGATCTACTACATCACGGCCGACACGCTCGCCGCTGCCAAGAACAGCCCGCAGCTCGAAGTCTTCAAGAAGAAGGGCATCGAGGTGCTGCTCATGACCGACCGTGTCGACGAGTGGGCGCTGAACTATCTCAACGAGTTCGACGGCACCCCGCTGCAGAGCGTGGCCAAGGGCGCGGTCGATCTCGGCAAGCTGCAGGACGAGTCCGAGAAGAAGGCCGCCGAGGAAGCCGCCGAGTCGTTCAAGCCCATGCTCGAGAAGCTCAAGGAAGCGCTCAAGGACAAGGCCGAAGACGTGCGCGTGACCACCCGCCTGGTCGACTCGCCCGCCTGCCTCGTGGTGCAGGACGGCGGCATGAGCACGCAGCTCGCGCGCATGCTCAAGCAGGCCGGCCAGCCCGCGCCCGAACTGAAGCCGGTGCTCGAAGTGAACGCCGAGCATCCGCTGGTGAAGAAGCTCGAGGGCTCGTCGCATTTCGACGATCTCGCGAACATCCTGTTCGACCAGGCGCTGCTCGCCGAAGGCGGGCTGCCAGCCGACCCGGCCGCCTACGTGAGGCGCGTCAACGCGCTGCTGGTGTGAACGACCGGCCGCGCGTCCCTCGTGCAGCAGCCGTCGTTCCGGCGGCGCTGCTGTTGCTTCTGGCGGGCGGCTGTTCTCACTATCACGTCGGTATTCCGCTGGTGCCCGGACTCTCGCTGGGGCTGGGCGCCACCAAGGACGGCAATTTCTCGGTGGGGCTCAACACCGGCTTCGGTCCGCTCGGTGCGGGCGTGGCCGTGAACAACGGCGGGCAGGTGTCGGGCTCGGCCGGCGTGGGTGTCGGCGTAGGGCCGGTGGCCACGGGGGTCAGCAAGGGCGCTGTGCTTTATGACCCCAAGGCCGCGCCTGCGGCTCCCGCTGCTGTGGCGGTCGCTCCGGCCGCTGCACCTGTAGCACCCGTGGCTTCGGCGCCGACCGCTGCGGGAACGCCGGCGACGGTTGTCCCCGTGCGCTATTCGACACCTGCCGATCCGTTCACGCCCATCGCCACTCCTGCTGCCGCGGCCCAGGCACCCGCTGCCTCCTCGGTGGCACGCACCGCGACACCGGCCCGGCCGCCCCTCGTCAAGATCACGCGTCCGCCCCCGGAGCCTCCGGCGCCCGCCGTGAACATCAAGTACCGCACCCCGGCCGTGGCTGCCGCCGCGGCCTCGGCCCGCGAAACCGGCACGCCCGGAAACCCCGTCGCGCCCTGATCGACGCGCCTTTCACACGAACACGCGACCCGGCCTAACATCGCGGCTGGTATCTCCTCCGGAGACAGTCGTCCATGACCCGTCGACCGCTGCTGCTGCACCTCTTGTCCATAGCCGCCCTCGCGGCCACGGGACTGCCCCGCGTAGCGAAGGCGCAGGCCGCATACCCCGCCAGGCCCATCCGCTGGATCGTGCCGTACCCCGCGGGGGCCGGCGCCGACATCGTCGCGCGAACCATCGGCACGCAGCTCGCCATCGACGCAGGCCAGCCGGTGATCATCGAGAACCGCGCAGGCGGCAACACCGCGCTCGGCGCCATCGAGGCCGCGCGCGCCCCGGCCGACGGCTACACGCTGCTGTCGGCCGACAACGGCACGCTGGTGTTCAACCCCGCGCTGTATCGCAACCTCAGCTACAACCCCTCGCGCGACTTCGCGCCCGTCACCCTGCTGGGCCGGCTGCCGATGGTGCTGCTGGTAGGCCCTTCCAGCGGCGTGAGGGACGCGCGCGCCTTCATCGACGATGCGCGCGCCTTTCCCGGCAAGGTCAGCTTTGCCTCGGCCGGCACCGGCAGTCCGCAGCACCTGGCGATGGAGCTGCTCGAACGCGAAGCCGGGCTGGAGATGGTGCACGTGCCCTACCGCGGCGCCGCGCCCGCGCTGGCCGACGTGGCGGGCGGCCAGTTGCCGGTGCTGATGTGCGACCTGGCCGCGTCGCGCCGCTTCATCCAGGGTGGCAAGCTGCGCGCGCTGGCGGTGGCGCACCCGCAGCGGCTGAAGGAACTGCCCAACGTACCCACCTTTGCCGAGCTAGGCATGCCGCGCGTCGAAGCTGCCGCGTTCATGGGCCTGGTGGTGCCCGCCAACACCCCGGGCGAGATCGTGACGCGGCTGCAGCAGTCGGTGGCCAGCGCCATCCACAACCCCGCCGTGCTGCGCAAGCTTGCCGAGTTCGGTGTCGAGCCGGTGGGCGATGCGCCTTCGCAGTTCGCGGCGCTGCTGCAGGGCGAGTCGGCGCGCTGGCATCCGCTGATCCGCGATCTCAATCTCTCGCTCGACTGAGCCGGTCCTTTACGGCAACTTTGCGCATGTGCCGAGCCTTCCTCACTTTGAACTAAGAGTCGCTGCCTAGATTGGCGCATCGCACAGAAAAGGTCGGCGAGGCGGGTCGCAAGGGGCAGGCCGGTCCTCCCGAGACCCATGACCACGAGCCGGTTCCACCACGTCATTTTTGCGGACGACTTCTTCCGCTCTCCAGCCAACGGGCTGCAGTATCACGCCGCCAACCGGCGCTTCCTCCGGGGCTTCTTCGACACCGCGCTGGGACGCCTGGGCCTGCCGGTGCGCGAGATCACGCCGCTGTCGGAAGGCGGCCGCATCGACGTCGAGCGCCTGATGGACCGGCTGGAGCTGCCCTGCACCCCGGTCGGCTGGGCGCGCGCTTGCATCGCCAACCTGTTGCCGCTGGCCGGGCGCGAGGGCCTGCCGATGTTCGACCCCGGCTGCCTCGTGATCGGCTGGGGCCTCACGCCCGCGCTGCAGCAGTGCATAGACCGCAGCGGCGCGAGCTACCTGGACATCGAGATCGATCCGCGCCGCTTCACCGAGCATCTGCACTTCTGCGCGCGCACCAATGACCCCGTGATCGAAGCCGTGCTGCTGTCGCGTCGCGTGGACGAAGAGCTGTTCTGGAACCACGCGAGCGCGCTCAAGGGCCGCTTCGCGCGCCACGGCGCGGCCTCGCTGTTCGACCCGCGGCTGCGCGTGGGCCTGTTCTTCGGCCAGAGCCTGGTCGACCTGTCGCTGGTCAGCGGTGGACGCACCATGCACCCGGCCAGCGTGATCGCACCGCTGCGCGAGCTGGCGAACAGCGTCGACCTGCTGGTCATCAAGCCGCACCCTTATGAGAATGCGTTGCACGACCTGGCGCCCATTGCGCGCGCCATTCCCAATGTGGCGTGGACAAAGGAGAACACGTACGCGCTGTTGTCCGCGGCAAACGTGCATTTCGCTGCCAGCCTGTCGTCTAGCGTGCTGACCGAGGCGCGCTACTTTCGCAAGCCCGCGCACGCGCTGATCCGCGCCGACCGCAATGCGGCCGGGTTGCTGCCTGAGACCTGCTCAGACTGGATCCCCGTGGGCGCCGCGTTGGGCGCGATGGATTTCATGGCCGCGGCCTGCGGCGCCGACGACAACAACAATGCCAGGCCGAGCCTCACGGCCTGGCCCGAAGCGGCGATCGACCGCGCCTTCCTCACGCGCTGGGGCCTCGACGACCAGACACAGGGCCTGCCCGAGGTGGCCGAGCTGCAGATGGGCCGTTCCTACCTGTTCCATCCCGGCAGCCCCGCGATGAGCTGGCTCAGTCATGGCTGGGCGGGCTTCGACGGCGATGGCGCGCGCAGCGAGGGCGAGCTGGCCTGCCTCGTCATTCCCCTGCCTTCGTTGGCGCAGTCACCTGTGCTGTCGCACCAGCGACCGTACCGGCTCGAGGTGAGCATCGACTACCGCAGCAACGCCAAGGCCACCAGCGTGCTCGCCATGTTCGACGGCACGGTGCTGCCGGGTCAGCGCGGCACTGGCGCACGGCGGCGCAGCCTGGTGTTCGAGATCGAACCGACGGCGGGACGCAAGTGCCTGGTGCTGCAGTTCGTCGTGGCCGCCGGCACGGGGCGCCGCATGGCCCAACCGGCCTTCACCATCAGGAAGCTGCAGGTGTCGCTGCGCATGGGCCGGGGAGTGATCTCCGCGCCGCCGAAGACGACAGCGAAGCAGTGGTCCGAGATGCATCCGGTGCGTGCGATGACGCGGGCGTTTCGCGCGTTGATCGATACGGCGCGTGGGGTTATCGGGTAGCTGTCGAGGCAAGGCCGTACAGCAGCGTAGTCCAGTGCCGGAGCCGTTCGATGGCCCCCTGTCGCCCCGCAGTGGAATCCGCCACGCTAGCCGGCAGTGCAAGCAATTCGCCGGCCGCGGCGGCAACTGCCCGCGCAAACTTCGGCGCATCGCCGCGCCACACCACCACGCGATGCGCCAGACCAAGCTGCGCCGCGCGCCCCGCGTTGATCGCCTGCTCCGGCTGGTCGGTCAGCAGCAGCAGGATCGGTTTTCGGTAGACCGCCGCGATAGACAGCGCCGCCATGCCCGGTGCCGAAACGATGAACGCGCTGTGCGCTGCCGCCTCTATCCAGTGCTCGTCGCGCGCATGCCAGTGCGGCCTGTGGGCATAGCCTTCGCCGACGAGATGTGCTGGCACGCCTGCGTCGGCAAGACCCTGTTCGAGGCCGTCGGCCAGTGCCGGCTCCTGGAAATGCGGGTTGAGGTACACGGCAGCCGCGCGCTGTGCCGCTTCGCTGTGGTCCACCGCATCGACCACCGCAACCGGCGTGGCCAGCCGGTGGCGGCCGTGGCCGTCGTGCTGCGGCTCGCCATAAGCGAAGTCGTGCTCGATGCGCGCGAGGCTGCGGTCGATCTGCCACGCCACGATGCCGCCGAACAGCTTTGCAATCGCGCCGGGCATCCGTCCCTTGAAATTGGTTTCGAGCGCGCGGCGCAGGCTGGCGCCGTACACGTGCACGACCTTGCGCCGCCAGAACGGCAGCCAGCCCATCAGCAGCAGCGCGGGGTGGAACGAGTCGTTCACCACCAGGTCGGCTTCACGAAAGCGTGCGCGCAGCCGCCACACGTCACGCAGCATGCGTTCGGGGCGGAACATGTAGTGCGCCACGTTGCGGTCGGTCTCGCGGCGCAGCATGTTCTGCTGCGTGTCGAACTGCACGGCGTAATGGCGCGAGAGCACTGGCGCATCGATGCCGAAGCCGGCGAGAAAGCGCGCGCCTTCGTCCGAGGTGGTGAGCACCTGCACCTGCGCGCCGGCTCCGCGCAGCGCATGGGCCAGCAGCTGCGCACGCATCAGGTGGCCGCGCGCGTCCGCGGTCGCGAGGTAGAGGATGCGCGGCGGCATCGCTCAGGCGTGATGCTGCTGCACCGGCCGCGCTGCGCCGGGGCGCAGCCGCAGCGCCACGCCGGCGATCCACATGCCTAGTGCGCCCGTGACGCCGAAGCCGCGCTCGGTGTCGCGCACCTCGCGCATCAGTTGCACGAGCCGCGCCTCTTCATGCGGCGCCACACAGCGCTGCAAGGTGTGGCTGCACAGACGGATGTGGCGGTCTTCATCAATCAGCACGCGCGACAGCAGCGGGTGCAGCGCATGTTGCGGGCCGATCAGCGCGCAATGGCGCTGCAGGATGCGCGAGGCCATCTGCTCCGCCGAGAGGCCGATGGCATAGGCCGGCACCAGCCCGCCGTGCGCAAAGTGCGGCGCATGGCGGCGAATGAGCGCCTGCCAGCGCGCGAGCTTGCGGCGGCTGAACCAGTCGGGCTGCGGCGCCTCTTCGGGTGAAGCTGCCGCCTGCGCGTTGCCGCCGCGCTCAACGATGGCCTGCGCGAACAGCCGCGCATGGTGTTGCTCGTCGGCCAGGTGCTGGTCGAGCTGGCGCGCCAGCCACTCGGGCGGGGCGATGCGCAGTTCGCGCTGCAGCGCCTGCTCGGACGATTCCTCGCCCACCAGATAGAAGCGCAGCAACAGCATCTCACCAGCATTGCTCGCATGCAGCTGGCGCAGTGCGGCGCGCTTGACGTGGTGCACGAGGCGGGCCTGCAGGGCCGGCCAGCCGCGCAAGGTGGGCGCAGAGAGGCAGTCGAAGCCGGCTGCGATGTCGTCGGGCGGCTCAGCGGCCATCGGCCTTGGCCTTCGTGGTCTGTGGTGTCTGCTGCTGCCAGCCCAGCACCAGCCCGATGAAGCTGTCCTGCAGGAAGGCGCGCGCGGCGGCATCGGCACCCGCGAATTCGCGTTGCTGGCCGTCGTAGCGCACATAGCCCTTGCCGTTGGTGGCGCCGAGCACGAGCTTCTCGTTCTTGCGGAAGCCGCGCTGCAGCAACGGCTGCAGCAGCGACTGCGATTCGAGCCCGTACAGGAACATGTCGCGCTGCACCACCTGGTGCGGGATCTGGCCGCTCAGCGCCTGCAGCTCCAGCGTCCAGTTGCCCTGCTGCATGGCCTCGGCCAGTTGCATCCCCCTGGCGGCCGGCGCATGAAAGCGCGCGCGCGCCACCGACTTCGAGGCCTTGCTCAGGCCGAGACCGATGGTGATGTCGGCGTCCCTTGCGCCATTCGTGCGGTTGTCTTCCACCTGCACCAGCACGTTGGCCAGGCGCGCGGTCAGCGAAGGCTTGGCCAGCGCCTCGACGACCTGGTCGGCTGTGAGCAGCACATGGTCGGTGGTCGCCTCGTTCACCGCCACGATCTGGTACGGGTCGATGCGGATGTCGCTGAACTCGCCGCCCATGGGCGAGTGGGCGTGGCTGCTCACCGACCACTCGCTGCCCGAACGGCTCACCAGCGCATGAAAGGTCAGCGGCACGCGCTGGCCGCTGCGCGCCTGGCCGGAACCTTGCAACAGCACGTCGCCGACGATGGTTTTCTCGTTGTAGCTGCGCGTGTTGACAAAGCGGATGGTGTGCGCGGCGCTGTCGAGCGCGGCACGGGTGTCGGGGTCGTCGAGGGCAAGGCGGTTGCAGTCGTTGCCGGGGCCCGCGAGCGCGGCGAAGGGGCAGCCGGCGTCGGACTTGAAGTTGAAGACGCCGCGGCCGACAAAGTCGGCTGCACTCGCCAGCGAGAAGGCGCCGGCGAGCGCGAGGCCGAGCGTCAGCTGGCGAGCGATGAATGAAGAGCGAATTGGCATGTTCTTGTCTTGTTGTTCTTCTGGAAGAGAAGGAAGGCGCGAAAGGCGTTCAGGGCCGGTGATACGAAAGCGCCTGCGCGTCGGCGTTGGTGCTGCCCGTGGTGTGCCACCCGATGCCGCGCGCGAACGCACCCAGCATGTCGACCGCCGAGAAGCCGAGGATCAGCGCCACGCCCGCGAGCCAGCGCAGCCCGCGCAGCGGCGGCAGGTCTTGATGATTGAGCGCCTTCACGCTGAACCCCAGCCGGGTGAACAGCACGGCCAGCGGCCCGATCGGCCCGCTCTTCGCGAGCCACTGCCAGCGCGGCGATACGTAGCTGCGCAGCAGGTGCGGCGTGAGCGAGTACGTGTCCTGCCCGCGCATCCAGCGCAGCTTGAGCGCCTCGGCGCGCGTGTCGGGCAGGCGGTGTTCGGTGTGGGCCTGTGCCGCGTAGTGGATCGGCACGCCCGCCGCCTTCAGCCGCATGCCCAGCACCTGGCAGTGCGCGCGGTACACGCCGTCGAGCGCCTGGTAGCTGTGCTGCTCGAACACGTCGCGGCGGAAGGCCACGTTGTTCGCGTAGAAGTTGCTCGTGGCGCCGGCATGGTCGGCATTGGGGAAGTACATGAAGTCGATGGTCGTGAGCGCTGTGCCGACCACGTTGGCCGCGTAGCTGGTGCGGCCAGCCACCACGGCGGGCGCGTCGCTCCACGTGAACGGCAGCAGCATCTGCAGCAGCCAGTCGTCGTCGGGCAGGCAGTCGGCGTCGGCGAACACCACGTGCGTGCAGCGTTGCGCATCGGTGGCCTCGAAGCCGACGTTCTTGGCGTCGTAATAACCGGTGGCGGCGTCGATGCGCACGAAGTCGACCGGGCAGCCTGCGAGCTTGCTCACGGCCTCGCAGGTGGCCGGGCTCAGCCCGTCGTGCGTGACGACCACCTGCGCGAGCGCGGTGAGCGGCAGTTTCTGCTTCGCCAGCAGGGCGACGAGACGCTGCAGGCTGGTGCCTGCTTTGGCCTCGGCATCGGCTCCGCCGCGCAGGTTGTTGGTCTCCAGGACCAGCGCGCAACGCGCGGCAACTTGATCGGGCATCATCGAATTTTCCTGTCCGGACATTGTTTTGAAGGCTTGCATCCTGCTTTTATCGCACAACCGCGCCCGCCACCAGTGCCGTGCGCCATGGGCTCGCCCATGAAAGTCAGCATCTTCGGCGCCGGCTACGTGGGCCTGAGCTTTGCCGCCTGCCTGGCCGAAGCGGGCCACGAAGTGCTGTGCGCGGACGCGGATTTGGCTCGCATCGAAGGGCTGCAGCGCGGCCTGATGCCCTTGCATGAACCGGACCTGGAGGCGCTGCTGGCCGCTGGCCTGGCCGCGGGAACGCTGCAGTTCACCGCCGACGAGCGCACGGCCTGCCTGCATGGCGACGTGCTCTTCATCGTGGTGAACACGCCGGCCGATGCCGAAGGCCGCGTCGACCTGCGCCATGTGATGGCCGTGGCCGCTGGCATCGGGCGGCACCGTGACCGCGAGGCGGTGGTCGTGTGCAAGTCGACCGCGCCGGTGGGCACTGCCGACCAGGTCGAGGCGGTATTGAGCGGCGAGCTTTCGCAACGCGGCGCGCGGCTTCGCATCGCGGTGGCGGCGAACCCCGAGTTCCTGCGCGAAGGCTCGGCCGTGCGCGACTGCCGGCGGCCCGACCGCGTGGTGATCGGCAGCGAAAACCCGTGGGCCGTCGACCTGCTGGCCCGGCTCTACGAACCCTTCATCGAGGACCCGAAGCAGATGCTGGTGATGGACCGCCGCTCCGCCGAGCTCACCAAGTACGCGGCCAACGCCATGCTCGCCACCCGCATCAGCTTCATGAACGAGATGGCCCGCCTGGCCGAGCATGCGGGTGCCGACATCGAGATGGTGCGACGCGGCATCGGCGCTGACCGGCGCATCGGGCCCGACTTTCTGCAGGCGGGCGCGGGCTATGGCGGCTCGTGCCTCGCGAAGGATGTGCGGGCGCTGAGGTACGCGGCCGACCGCGACGGCCATGCCTTGCGCATCCTCTCGGCGGTCGAGGCCACGAACCACGAGCAGAAGAGCCGGCTGTTCGACCTGATGACGCACCACTTCGAAGGCCGCATCGCGGGCAAGACCATCGCCGTGTGGGGCCTGGCCTTCAAGCCAGATACCGACGACATGCGCGATGCGCCGAGCCTCGTGCTGCTGGGGCGGCTGTGGGCCGCCGGTGCGCGCGTGCAGGTCTACGACCCGGCGGCAATGCCGAACGCACGCGGCCTCATCGGCGAGCGCGATGACGTGCGCTGGTGCGACACGGCGCAAGAGGCGCTGCAGGGCGCCGATGTGCTGGCACTCGTCACCGAGTGGGCGGAGTTCCGGCGGCCTGATTTCGCGGGCATCGCGAAGGCACTGCGCACGCCGGCGATCTTCGATGGCCGCAATGTCTACGACGCCGCGGAGGTCGAGTCCGTGGGCATCGCGTACTACGGCATCGGCCGCGGCCGATCGTCACTGCTCCATTGAGTCGTCCAGCGGCAGGAAGGCATCGCCCGGTGTGAGCGGCGCATGCCGGTAGCTTGCCGGCGTGCGACTCAGCTTCACCGGCGCGCCGATGCCGCGATATCCGCCGGGCATCTCCACCACCATCTCGCGGTGCAGCGTGTGCGGATGCTGCAGCGCGGCATCGACTGGCAGCACTGGCGCGGCGGGCACGCCGGCCGCCATCAGTTGCTCGACCAGCGCGCGGCCATCGAAGGCCGCCATCGCCGCCTCGAGTTGCTGCTTGAGTCCGTCGCGATGCACCGAGCGCGCGCCGGCCGTGCGGTAGAGCGGATCGTCCGCCAGATCGGGCAGCCCGATGCAGCGGCACAGGCTGGCGAACTGCCGGTCGTTGCCCACGGCCACGAACACCGGGTCGGTGCCGGTGGCCAGCGCGTCGTACGGGTAGATGTTCGGATGCGCATTGCCGGTGCGGCGCGGCTCGGTGCCGTCCATGAACCAGTTGGCCGCGTGCGGATGCAGCAGCGACAGGCCGCTGTCGTACAGCGCTGCCTCCACGAACTGCCCACGCCCGCTGCGCTGGCGCTCCTGCAGAGCGAGCAGCACGCCGATGACCGCGTTCAGCCCGGTCACCATGTCGACCACCGGCAGGCCCACGCGCAGCGGACCGCCGTCGGCTTCGCCGTTGATGCTCATGATGCCGGTCATGGCCTGCACGGCGGCGTCATAGCCCGGCAGCGCACCCAGCGGGCCGTCGGCGCCGAAGCCCGACACGCGGCACCACACGAGGCGCGGAAAGCGCTGCGACAGCGTTTCGTAGCCGATGCCCCAGCGTTCCATCGTGCCGGTCTTGAAGTTCTCGATCAGCACGTCGGCTTCGGCCACCAGCGCGAGCAGTGCAGTGCGGCCTTCTTCCGTCGAGAAGTCGAGGTGCTGCACGCGCTTGTTGCGGTTGAGCCCGTGGTAGTACGAGGCCACGCCTTCCCTGAAGGGCGGGCCCCATGTGCGCGTGTCGTCGCCCTGTGGCGGCTCGACCTTGAGCACGTCGGCTCCGTGATCGCCGAGGATCTGGCCGCAGTAGGGGCCGCCGAGGATGCGGGAGATGTCGAGGACGCGGATGCCTGCGAGGGCGCCTTGGGCTTGTGTCATTGCTGGTCCTTGGATTTGTTTTGTTCGTTCATTCGGGGCGAGTGCACAGGCCACCGGGTACTCCCCTCCGCGAATGTCCCCCGGCCTTCGGCCTCCTCCTTTATTTCGCTGCGGGGAGTACCCGGCGCCCTGTGCACAGGGAACGCCATGCTTGTTCCGGCGGTTTAACCGCTGCGCTGAACGATCACGCCGATGGGGTGCCTTGCGCAGCGAAATAAAGGAGGAGGCCGCAGGCCGGGGGACATTCGCGGAGCAAGGTACCCCGTCGGCGTGAGCGCGCCCCGAATGACGGCATCAATCGAGCTGCGCCCCCGACTTCTTCACCACGTCTTTCCACTTCACAGACTCGCTACCAATGAACTGCCCCAGCTTCTGCGGCGAAGTGTCGGCCGAAGCTTCGAGGCCTTGCGCCGCGAACATCTGCTTCACCTTGGGCGAGTTCAGCACTTCGGCGAAGGCATGGTTGAGCTTGCTCACGCGGTCGGCTGGCGTGCCGGCCGGCGCGACGATGCCGAAGAACACGCTCACGTCGTAGCCCTTGTAGCCCTGCTCCGAAATCGTCGGTACGTCGGGCAGCGCCTGCGAGCGCGCGACGGTGGCCACGCCCAGTGCGCGCAGCTTGCCGGCCTTGACGTAAGGCAGCGCGGTGAGGATGTCGGTGAAGGTCATGCTGACCTGGTTGCCCAGCAGGTCGTTGAGCGCAGGGCCGGTGCCCTTGTAGGGAATGTGCTGCAGGTCGGTGCCGGCCACCGAGTTGAAGAGCACGCCCGCGAGGTGCGACGACGCGCCGTTGCCCGACGATGCATAGCTGAGCTTGCCGGGGTTGGCCTTGGCGTAGGCCACGAGCTCCGGCACGGTCTTCACGGGCAGGGCGGGGTTCACCACCAGGATGTTGGGCAGGTAGCCGACCTGGATCACCGGCGCGAAGCTCTTCACCGGGTCGTAGTTGATCTTGCGGTACAGGCTCGCGTTGATGGCCAACGGGCCCGAGGTGCCGAACAGCAGCGTGTGGCCGTCGGCCTCGGCGCGCGCCACGTATTCGGCGCCGATGTTGCCGCCGGCGCCTGCGCGGTTCTCCACGATCATGGACTGGCCGAGGCGGTCTTTCATCTCGGCGGCCAGCGTGCGGGCCATCGCGTCGGTGGGGCCGCCGGGCGGGAAGGGAACGACCAGCATCAGGGGCTTGGTGGGGAAGGCGTCGGCGGCTTGCGCTGCGGGCATTGCTGTCAGCAGCGTGGCGCAGGCGGCCAGCAGGAAGGTGAGGCGTTTCAAGGGATGTCTCCGTTTTTGTAAGAGGGAAAGGAAGCTCAGGCCGGCACTGTCGCGGATTGAACGGTGGCGGCGTTCCAGTCCGCGGGCATGGCATCGGGCGAGAGCGGATCGCGCGGCAGCACGCGATGCAGCAGCACCAGTTGCGCCCAGCGCATGCGTGGTGCGGAGCCGCCGTGTGCGGCCTCCCAGGCCATCGCGATGGCGCTGGTGCAGTGATAAAGCGCCGATGCGGCCTGCCGCGCGAGCACGTCGCCGCCTTCACGCGCGGCGGTTTCGGTCAGCGCGGCGGCGCGGTCGAGCGCATCGCGCAAGGCCTTCGCGAAGCCAGGAGCGAGCGCCGCATCGCCCAGCAGCTTCGCGCAGTGCGCGCGCAGCACCGGCAGCGAGCCTTCGCGCTTCACCGCGCGAATCACGTCGAGCGCCACGATGTTGCTCGTGCCTTCCCAGATCGAGCCCAGGTGCGCGTCGCGCACGAGGCGCGCATCGCTCCATTCCTCGATGTAGCCGCAGCCGCCGCGCACTTCCATCGCGTCGCCCGTGACCTTGCGCGCATCGCGGCAGGCGCGGAACTTGATGAGCGGCGTGAGGATGCGCAGCAGCGCATACGCGTCGGGCTCGGCCGCGTCGGAACGCGCGAGCGCCAGGGCCGTCTGGCACACCATCGTGCGCGCCTGCTCGGCCGGCAGGCGCAGCTTGTCTAGTTGACGCTGCATCAGCGGCATCTGGTCGAGCGTGCGGCCGAAGGCGCGGCGCTCGGATGCGATGAACTCGGCCTCGGCCACCGCACGGCGCATCAGGCCGGCAGCGCGCACGCCGTTCGACAGGCGCGAGTTGTTGACCATGTCTGCCATCTGCACGAAGCCGCGGCCCGCTTCGCCCACGAGGTACGCGACCGCGCCTTCGAGGCGGATCTCGCCGCTGGCCATCGAGCGCGTGCCCAGCTTGTCCTTCAGCCGGATGATTCGGTAGTGGTTGAGGCTGCCATCTTCGAGCCGGCGCGGCAGCAGGAACAGCGACACGCCCTTCATGCCGGGCAAGCCGTCGTCGGCGCGTGCCAGCACCATCGCGAAGTCGGCATCGGGGTTGGAGCAGAACCACTTGTCGCCAGTGAGGCGCCAGCCGCCGTCGGCTTCCTGGTGCGCCATCGTGGCGGTGGCGGCAATGTCGGAGCCGGCGGCCTGCTCGGTCATGAACATCGCGCCTTGCGCCAGCTCGTCGAAGTCGAGAGAGGTCAGGCGCGGCAGGTACTTTGCGAGCAGCTCCGGGCTGCCGAACTTCTTCAGCGTGCGCGTGAGGGAGTCGGTCATCGACACCGGGCAGCACAGGCCGAATTCCGCCTGCACGAACAGGTAGGTCAGCACGTACTTGACCAGCGGCGGCATCTTGCCCTTCCAGCCCAGCGTGTCGTCGCGATGAGAGATGGCGGCCAGGCCGAATTCGCTGAGCGCGAGGCGTTCCATTTCGACGTAGGCGGGGTGCTTCACGACCTTCTGCTCGTCGAGGCCGGTGCGCGTGCGTTGCTTCAGCACGGGCGGGTTGCGGTCGGCGGTGCCGGCCAGCTCGTCGAGCAGGCCGCCCGCGAGGCCGCCCAGGCGCTCGAAGTGCGGCTGCATGTGGCGGCGCAGGTCGTCGGGCAGGTAGAGCGCGAGCAGTGCGTGCAGCTCGGCGTCGGTGGTGAACAGGTTCTGGCCGTGGCGATCGGGGATCGGATGGGCGTGCTCTGCGGACATGCGCTTTGTCTCCATGGTTTCCTTGGTTTGGCGCATTGTTGAAGCCGCGACGATCCGTGTCTAATATCGATTTGGTCTTGTTCGATTCGATCTGACTATCCATGGAACTGCGGCACCTGCGCTACTTCTCCGTGCTCGCCGAAGAACTGCACTTCGGGCGGGCAGCGCGGCGCCTGTCGATCTCGCAGCCGCCGCTGTCGGTGGCGATCCGGCAGCTGGAAGACAACGTGGGCGCGCGGCTGTTCGAGCGCAACAGCAAGGAGGTGCGGCTCACGCCCGCCGGCGAGGCGCTGCGCATTTCGGCACGGCGCGTGCTGCTGCAGGCGGAAGAAGCCGCCATCGAGGCGCGCGACGTGGCGCTGGGCTCGGCAGGGCGGCTGCGCATCGGCTTCGTGGGCGCGATGCTGTACCGGGGCCTGCCGCAGGCGCTGCGTGCCTTCCAGGCGAAGCACCCGGCGGTGCGCATCACGCTGAGCGAACTCAACTCCGGCGTGCAGATCACCGAGCTGCTGAACGACCGGCTGGACATCGGCTTTGCCCACACGCGCCGCGTGCCGCTCGAACTGCAGCACCGGCTGTTGCTGTCCGAACCCTTCGTGGCCTGCCTGCCGGCTGGGCATGCGCTGGCGCGCAAGCGGGTGCTGGCGCCGGCCGACCTGCGCGACCAGCCCTTCGTGCTGTTCTCGCGCGAGGCCTCACCCGACTATCACGAGCGCATCCTGTCGATCTGCGCCGATGCGGGCTTTCTGCCCGAGGTGCGCCACGAGGTGCGCCATTGGCTGGCCGTGGTCTCGCTGGTGTCGCAGGGCATGGGCGTGGCGCTGGTGCCGCAGGCGATGCGGCATTCGGCCCTGCGCGGCGCGGTGTTCAGGCCGCTCGACCGGGTGGTGGCGCAGTCGGAGGCCTATGGCATCTGGCGCAACGGACCGGCCAATGTGCTGGTCGAGCGGCTGCTGCAGGGCGTGGTCGACGCGCAGCCGGCCGCCGCCGGGCCGCCCCAAGGCGGCCGGGCCTCCCCCTTGGGGGGTGGAGAATTACACGCAGCGAAGCGGAGTGAAAAGCCGGGGGGCCGACATTTCTAGGCGTAAAGGGGCTCTTCGGCCATCTGCTCGCACTGGTCTTCCAGCACGAGGATCTGCCCCTTCCAGTAGTCGCTGGAGCCGAACCACGGAAAGTTGATCGGGAAGATCGGGTCTTCCCAGCGCCGTGCCAGCCAGGCGCTGTAGTGGATGAGCCGCAGCGTGCGCAGCGGCTCGATCAGCGCCAGCTCGCGGCGGTCGAATTCGCGGAACTGCTCGTAGCCGTCGAGCAGGCCCGACAGTTGCGACGTGCGCTGTGCGCGGTCGCCCGACAGCAGCATCCACAGGTCTTGCACCGCGAAGCCGGTGCGCGCGTCGTCGAGGTCGACGAAGTGCGGGCCGCCGCCGGGGCGGTCGGTGGGCGTCCACAGGATGTTGCCGGGATGCACGTCGCCATGCAGGCGCAGCTTGCGGGGCTTGAAGTCGGAGGCCGGTGGCTGCAGCGCGAGGGCGGTCGCGCGAACCATGTCCAGCGCCTCGTTGCAGATCTTTTCCCAGTCGCGCTGCATGTCGAGCGGAATCTTGTCGTTCTCCAGCAGCCAGTCGCGCGAGTCGAGGCCGAAGGTCTGCAGGTCGAGCGCGGGGCGGGCCTCGAAAGGCTTGGCGCTGCCCACGGTATGGATGCGCGCCAGAAAGCGGCCGACCCATTCGAGCACCTCGAAGTTATCGAGCTCTGGTGCGCGGCCGCCGCGGTAGGGGCTCACGCTGAAGGCGAAGCCGGCGTGGTGATGCAGCGTCTTGCCGTCGAAGGCCAGCGGCGGCACGGCCGGCACTTCGCCGGCGGCCAGTTCGAGCGAGAAGCCGTGCTCTTCGAGGATCTCGGCTTCGCTCCAGCGGCCGGGGCGGTAGAACTTGACCACCACGGCACTGCGATCCTCCAGGTAGACCTGGTAGACCCGGTTTTCATAGGAGTTCAGGCCTGTGAGCCGGCCGTCGCCGTACAGGCCGAGCGTCGCGAGCGCGTCGAGCACCACGTCTGGCGTGAGGCTCTCGTAAGGATGTGTGTTCGCGGGCGCCGCGGAAGAAAGGGTCATGCGGCGATTGTCGCCACACGGCGCCCCGCGGGCTCACGCGCTTGCAGGTTGTTTGTAAAGAGAAAGGATATGGCCCGTGCGCGGGTCGCCCTTGCCCGCGAGCACCTGCGCGTAGGCGGCCTGCACTGCCTCGCCGCCATCGTGGTGTTCGGCGTGCAGCCAGGGGGCCTTCGCATCGGTGACGGTGGCCAGGAAGTTGTGCCAGGCCGCGACCATGCGGCGCCCGAATTCGTCGGGGCCCCATTCGGTGGTGCGCTTCTTGATCTGCGCCGGTGCGAAGAACAGCGTGGCGCGCGGGCCCGACAAGTCCTTGCCCGCGCCCTTGGTTGCAAGCTGCTCGACGTGCGTGCCGCCGATGGAGCTGCTGTATGCGAGATTCGTGAAGCGCTCGTGGATGGCGTTGCGCAGCGCGCCGTTGCCGGCGAAGTCGACGTACACGCAGGGCGTGTCGGCCGCGATGGTGTCGAGTGCTTCGTAGGTCACCACGCGGTCGTAGCAGCCCAGGCTTTCGCAGAAGGCCACGTTGGCGGGCGAGGTCAGGCCGATCACCTCGATGCCCTCGCGCTGGTGCAGCTGGAAGGCGGTGCCGTAGGCCGTCTTGCTCGATGCGCTCGACAGCAGCATGGTCTTCGCGCCGAAGAAATCGTTGTCGGCCATGAAGTCGTCGATCAGCCACGAGGTGATGAACAGCGGGCGCAGCAGGGCCTGGGTGTCTTCGGTGTCGGCCGTGTAGAGCGGGTCGCTCGCGCAGCGGAAGTACTGGTTGTAGACGGCGGGCAGCTCTGCGCGGTGCGGCGCCACGTCGGTGAAGCGCTCGGGCGAGAGCCGCCCGGGGCTCAGCACCGCGGCTGAAGCCATTGGCCAGTAGCCGTAGAGCCGTTCGCCCACCGCCACGCCCGGGTGGAGCGACTGCACGACGCTCGCAAAGCCCCACACGGGAATGCTGCCCCAGCCCTCTTCGCCGCTCGGGAAGAACTGCCAGTAGCTCATCGCGTCGCCGAAGGCGGCATATGTGATGTTGTTGGAAGTGAGCGCAAAGCTGTCGATGCGCACGCGCACCTGGCCGCCGGCGAGCGCTTCGTCGGTGGCGGTGTGCAGGCGCGTGGTGGCGAGCTGGTCTTTGCGGATGAGGAAGCTGGTGGTGCTCATGAGCGAGGCTCCTGGCAGTTGGTGTCCAGCTACGTTAGCCAAGCTTGATGAAAGGCGCTATCTCGCGGCGGGTTTTGGCGTCACCCGTGAGACATCGGCGGGCATGAAAAAAGCGGCCCGGCTTGTGGCCGGACCGCTTGTTCGCGTGTGCTCGGGGGAGCTTAGGCGATGGTGAGTTCGACGTCGATGTTGCCGCGGGTGGCGTTCGAGTAGGGGCAAACCTGGTGAGCGGTGTCGACCAGCTTCTGCTTGGCATCTGCATCCAGGCCGGGCAGCGTGATCGCCAGCTTCACGGCGATGCCGTAAGCCGCGCCGCCGTTCGTCGGGCCAAGGGAAACGCTGGAGTCGATGGCGACGTCTTCAGGCACCTTCACGCCGATCTTCGGGCCGACGGCCTTCATCGCGCCGATGAAGCAGGCGGCATAGCCGACCGCGAACAGCTGCTCGGGGTTGGTGCCGGGCTTGCCGGAACCGGGCGAGCTCAGCTTGACGTCGATGGCGCCGTCGCTGGACTTGCCTGCGCCGTCACGGCCGCCGACGGTGTGAGCTTCTGCGGTGTAGAGAACTTTGTCGAGCTTGGTGGTCATGGTGATTCCTTTGGTGATGATGAAGTGGAGGGAGGTTGGTGAAAGGCTTCGTTCTCTCTTGATGGGATCGACCGAAGCGGGAGAAAAATGTTGCGCTGCGTCAGGCTGCCTTCTTGATGCGGTCGCGCAGGGTCTGGATCTGCTGGGTGAGCGAAATCAGTTCGGGCACCGAGCATTCGGTGGCGGCCATCAGGCAGGCCGGCACGTTGGATGCGCGGCTCTTGAGCCTGCGGCCGGCAGCTGTCAGCGTGATGTGCACGCGGCGCTCGTCGGTCACGTCGCGCACACGGGCCACGTAGCCGTTGGCTTCGAGGCGCTTGAGCAGCGGCGTGAGCGTGCCCGAGTCGAGCGAGAGCTTCTCGCCGAGCTCGGAGACCATGAGGCCGTCTTGCTCCCAGAGGGCGAGCATCACGAGGTATTGGGGGTAGGTGAGCTGCAGCTTTTCCAGCACCGGCTTGTAGAGCCGCGTCATGGCCAGGGAGGCGGAGTACACGGCGAAACACAGCTGGTTGTCCAGCTTGAGCATTTCGTCGGCGGGGACTGGGGTGGAGCGCATGAGCTGAATTGTAGCGAGCAATTAGATTGTGTGCAATCTAATTTGCAAGCGTTGGTTTCAACGGAGGCTACAGTCTGCCGGGAACGGGCATTCTGAACCTGCAAGGCCAGTGAATCCAACTTTCATGTCCGCCTGTTGACCCGGCCCCTGGGGCAGCCCTTAAAAAGGGAAGAACGTCGAAAAAGGTTCTCTTCATGCAATCCACCGCTCGCTCTTTCAGTCCATCCGAAGCCGCGAGGCGGCTCGGTGTTTCGGCCAAGGCCTTGCGGCTCTATGAGCAGCGCGGGTTGGTGGAGCCTGGTCGTACCGCGGCGGGGTGGCGGGCGTATGGTCAGAAGGAGATGGCCCGGGCAGCCGAGATCGTCGCGCTTCGCGCGCTCGGCTTCAGCCTTGCGCAGGTGGAGCGGGCGCTGGAAGGCAATTCCCAGGGACTGGAGCCAACGCTGGCGGCGCACCAGACAGCGCTGGAAGCGCAGCTTCGCCAGCTTGCTCGCACGGTCGACAAGGTCCGTGGCTTGCGAAGCGAACTGGCGCAAGGCCGGACGCCGAGCATCGGCGAACTCACCGGCCTGCTGGCACCTGCTGCAGAGGTCCGCATCGCATTCGAACTGCCGTGGCCATGGGGCGGGGAGCTCTTCGAGCTTCGCGACATCCGCTCCCTGAACTACATCATTGGTCCGCTAGGCAGTGGCAAGACCCGGCTGGCGCAGTGCCTCGCCAATGCACTGCCCAACGCCGCCATGCTGGGTCTGGAGAGGCTTGAAGATGACGAGGTGGCAGCAGCAAAGTCGCGGCTGGATGGCGATCCCCTGCTGAGGTCCCGCGTCGACGAAGCCCTGACCTGGCTCGTGGAAGACGGCGCCACGCCGTCGGATGCCTTGATCGCATTGCTCGCGGGGCTGCAGGCCGATTGGCCGGATGCTTTGGTCATCGACATGATCGAACAAGGCCTCGACCACGCAACCCAGGAGGCATTGATTGCCTGGCTGCGCCGCCGCGGGCCCGGCGTGCGGCCCCTCTTCATGCTCACCCGCTCCTGCGCCATTCTCGACCTGACTGCCGTCGGCCCGGACGAAACCATCATCCTCTGCCCCGCCAACCACAGCCCGCCGACCCAGGTGACGCCCTATCCCGGCGCGCCTGGCTACGAGGCGGTTGCCACTTGCCTGGCTTCGCCTGAAGTGCGAGCCCGGACCGCGGGAGTCATGCAGCTGCAGGTGATGAAGAGACCCAGCCTCACCCCTTGAACCGCTTGCGCGTCAACGCCAACGCAATCCAGAACGCCACTACCGCATATACCGCCAGCACCGCCGCATGCAGCCACCAGTCGGTCGGCCACTGGTCCATGAAAAGCGGCCGCACCAGCGCCACCGCATTCGTCAGGGGCAGCCACGCCGCCACGGCCTTGACTGCGGAGGGCAGCTGTTCGAGCGGAAAGAACACGCCGCTCAGGAACATCATCGGCGTCATGAACAGCGTGAAGTAGTACGTGAAGAAGTCGTAGCCCTTCGCCAGCGCATTGAAGATCAGCGCGATCGACGAGAAGGTGATGCCCGCCCCGATCAGCACCATCCACGCAACGATGAGCTTCGGGCTGTGGCTGATGCCCAGCCCGAGCATCACGAACAAGATGGCCGTCACGGTGAAGATCGACTTGAACGCCGCCCACAGCATCTCGGCCATCACGATGTCGTCGAGCCCGACGGGCGCGTTCATGATGCCGTCCCATGTCTTCTGCACGTGCATGCGCGAGAACGCCGAATACAGCGCCTCGAAGCTCGCCGCGTTCATCGCGCTCATGCAGATCGACCCGCTCGCCAGGAACAGGATGTAGGGCACCTTCACGCCGTCGACCGACACCTGCCCCACAAGCGCGCCCATGCCGTAGCCGAAGGCCACGAGCCAGATCAGCGGTTCGGCGATGTTTCCGATCAGGCTGGGGATGGCGAGCTTGCGCCACACCAGCAGGTTGCGCAAAAACACGGGCCACCAGCGCAGCGAGATTTCGGGCGGGCGCCACACTGAAGGCGAAGGAGGCGCGGTCGCTGCAATCGGTGCGGTCGTCGTTGTCGTCATGTTCATGATCTAGCCGTCCTCGCGAATCTGGCGGCCGGTGAGCTTGAGGAACAGGTCCTCCAGATTCGCCGGCCGATGAAAGGTGCGCAGGCCGCTGTGCTGCGTCAGCGCATCGAGCAGCCGCCGCGCGTCCTGCGTGTAGAAGAACACCGTCTCCCCACTGACTTCCACGCGTGCCGCCATCGCCTTCAGCTCGGGCGATTCGGCCAGCGACAGCGCGCCGTTGCCATACACCTCGACCACGTCGGGCTCCAGGTGCTCGGCGATCAGATCGCGCGGGCGGCCTTCGGCGATCTTGCGGCCATGGTCGAGCACCAGCAGGCGCGAGCACAGGCGCTCGGCCTCGTCCATGAAGTGCGTGGTCAGCAAGATCGACTTGCCCTGCTGCAGCAGCACCTGCAGCCGTTCCCACATCAGGTGCCGCGCCTGGGGGTCGAGCCCGGTGGTCGGTTCGTCGAGCAGCAGCAGCTTCGGGTCGTTGACCAGCGCACGCGCCAGCGACAGCCGCCGCCGCATGCCGCCCGAGAGCTCGCCCGGCTTCGCATCGGCCTTGTGCGACAGCGCCGCGAACTCCAGCAGCTGCGGCACGCGTGCGCGCACATGCGCCTTGCTGAAGCCGAAGTAGCGGCCGTACACCACGAGGTTCTCGGCGCAGCTGAAATCCGGGTCGAGCGTGTCGAACTGCGTGACCACGCCCAGTTGCGCCTTGATGGCCAGTGCGTCGCGCGGCATCTGCAGCCCGAGTGCGGAGATGTCGCCGCCGTCGGGCGCGGTGAGGCCCAGGCACATGCGGATGGTGGTGGTCTTGCCCGCGCCGTTCGGGCCGATCACGCCCAGGCATTCGCCGGGCGCGATCTCGAACGACAAGTCGTCGACGACCGTGGTGTCGCCATAGCGCTTGCGCAAGTGGCTGGCGTGAAAGAGAGGTGCGGGGGAAGGGGAAGAGGATGTGGGCGGCACACAACCATTCTGACGCAGTCACCTGAAAATCACGGGCGCTCCAAGCCCTCGATAACCCGAGTCGAACCACGCCCCGGCGGCCTCACAATCGACGCCCAGTTGCATTGCGCGGTGGGAGGCCCAAGGATGCTGCGTTTCTGGTTGGTGCTGTCGGCTGCGCTGCTGCTCAGCGCCTGCGCACCTTTTCATCGGCCCCTGGCGGCTGCGGACCGCAACAAGGTCCAGGAAGTCGACGTACGCGTCGTCGTCGCGCAGGAGAGCTTCATGTTCTCCGCGCAGCCCCCGGGCGTGAGCGCGGCCACCGGCGGCGGGCTGATCGGCGCGCTGATCGACTCGTCGGTGCAGCAAACGCGCCAGAAGGAGATGAGCGCCGAAGTGCAGGCCATCGTCGGCCCGCTGCTCGACTACGACTACCGCGTGGAGGCGGGCAAGGCGCTGACCACGCTGCTTGCCGAGCCGAGCTCGTTCCCGCTGAAGATCCGCTCCTCGCAGGTGCTCGCGGCGATGCCGCTGAAGGCCGAGCAGGAGGCCCGCATCGCTGCCACGAAGACTGGCCCCGCCTACATGGTGCTGTTGCTGCAATACGCGCTGGAGCCAGGCCTCGGTGCCTTCACCACGCGCACCTCGGCCCTGCTCTGGCAGGACGGCCGCAGCGAGCCGAGCTACCGCGCCTCTGCCATCTTCCAGACGCCCATCGGCGGCACCGCGCGCGCTGCCGTGCTGCGAAGGCTCACCGCGAACGACGGGAAGGTGCTGCGCGGCGTGATGCGCGAGTCGATGGCACAGACCCTGCATGCGGTCGCGCTGGACATTGCCGGCGCCCGTTCAGGTAGCGTTAAGACTGCGCGATTCAATGTCAACGGTTCGTGGGTGACACTGGCCGGCCAGAGCTTCGACGAGCAGCCCGGCCGCGTGCTGTTCCGCGACCAGGACGGCGCCATGTATTCGGTCAGGAACACCGCCCCATGAGGCCACGCCAAGGACTTGCCATCGCCACCACTCTGGCCATACTCTGCGCCATGCCCACTCTCTCGCATGCCGTCACCGAGAGCGAGCCGCTCCCCATGATTTTCGAGCCCGCGCCCGAGCCGGCCGAACGCCCCAACAGCGTGCCGGCCGTGTCGCTGCGACTCGCGCGCGGCTGCACGCTGTACCTGCCGTCGATCGAAGATGCGCGCAGCAACAAGGCCAATGCCGGCAACCTCACCGTGATGCTGCCGACTGTGCACGCCACGCCCCGGTCCGTGCAGTCGCTGCGCAGCGGCGATGCCACCGGATGGACGCGCGGCGCGCTGCAATCGACGAGCCGCTACGGGTTCCAGGCGGTGCTGGGCGCACCGCCCGCGAGCGCCGGTGCCAGGCAGGTGACTGCGGACGTGGCCCTGCGCCTGGCCCACGCGTGGTCGGTCGATCTGAACCTGGTTTCGCACGTCGTGCTCAAGGTGAACTACCGCCTGCCCGGCGGCGAGACTGTCTTGCGCCAGTACCACGGCATGGGCACGCGCACCAACTGGGCCAGCGCCAATGGCGAGTTCATGTCGGTGCTGAATCTCGGCCTCGAAGAGGCGGTGCGCGGCATGGCGAGCGATGCCGCCGCGCTCTGCGATGGCCTGCCTTTGCCTGCGCCGGTGGTCGTGCCATGAAGAGCAGGCTGGAACTTCACCTGACCTGCGATGTGCCGCACGAATCGCAGATCCCGTTCTTTGTCGCGGTGTGCGAGCAGATCGGGCTGCGGCCGCTGCTGATCGACCATCACCGCGACAACGGCGGCGAGCGAAATCGGCAGCTCTCGGCTACCGCCTGGTTGCGCGCCGATCTCGAAGAAGCCAAGGCCGAAGCGATGGCGCTGGCGCAATGGCTGGCGCGGGCGGGCATGGCAGTGCTGGGCGTGAAGGTCGATGCGCCTGTGCAGGACGCCGACCAGCTCGACTGCGACGGCCAGTATTTCGAGTGGCGCGGCAAGCTGCGCCAGCAACAGTGCGACATGTCTGCGCTGCAGCAGCTGTGCGAGGCGCACGGCGCGCAGTTGTCGCGAGACAGCCTGCGTGAGGAAGCCTGCACCTGCTTCGTGACGCTGCGCAGCTGCGAATCCCTGGAGGAATTCACGTCGCGCGTATCGGCCGTGACCGGACAGCTCGAGCGCGACGGCTGGCCGGTGCTGAAGCAGGACTCGGAAATCTGCCTGCTCGACAGCCGCGAATTGCCCCGCAACTGCAGCTGCAATGACAGCTGCACCTAGAGCCTGAGCCCGCTGAACTCCATCTTCATCCACTCGATGAACGCCCGCGTGCGCGCGGGCAGCAGCCGCGCATTGGGATAGATCACGCTCACCGGCCGCGGCGGCGGCTCGAAGTCTTCCAGCACCAGCTTCAGCCGTCCCTGCGCCACGTGCGGCATCACCTGGTACGAGAAGAAGGTGCCGAAGCCCATGCCCGCTGCGCACGACTCGATGGCCGGCGCAAGGTGATTGAACTCCAGGCGATTGTTCGGCGTGACGCTGATCATCTTGCCGCCTTCGTGGAACAGCCACTGCGCCGGCGCGTCGACGCGGCCTCGCACGCAGGGCGCGCCGTTCAGGTCGCGTGGATGCGTTGGCGTGCCGTGCCGCGCCAGGTAGTCGGGGCTCACGGCCACCACGCGGCGGATGGTGCCCAGCGTCTGCGCCACCAGCGACGAATCTTCCAGCGGGCTGATGCGAATGCCCACGTCGATGCCCTCTTCGAGCAGGCTCACGGTGCGGTCGTACAGCCGCACGCTGCAGCGCACTTTTTCGTAGCGCTGCATGAAGCGCACGATGGCCGGCGCCACGTACATGTGGCCGAAGAGCACCGGCGCGGTGATGGTGAGCTGGCCCGCCGGCTCGCGCGCCTCGGCCTTCAACGCGAGGTCGGCGGCGTCGGCCGCGAGCAGCACCTCGCGTGCGCTCGACAGGTAGTGACGGCCTTCCTCTGTGAGCGAAAGGCGGCGCGTGGTGCGGTGGAACAGGCGCACGCCCAGGTGTGCCTCCAGCGCGGCGAGCGAGCGCACTACCGCGGGCAGCGAGGTGCCGAGCGCCTCGGCGGCGCGGGTCAGGCTGCCCTGGTCGGCAATCTGCACGAAGGTCTGCATGGCCTTGAAACGATCCATGGGGGCGATTAAACCGGAAAACGCAGTAGTCAAATACAGGAATGGCTATTCATTCATTCGGCGCAAGAGAGAAGAATCGAGGCACTGTCCCAGCCATCTCGAAAAAGGAACGCCTCCATGAACGCCGCAGTCGCCAATCGCCCCGCCCAGCCCATCAAGCTCTACGGCACCACGCTCTCCGGCCACGTGCATCGCGTGCGGCTGTTCCTCACGATGCTCGGCCTGCCCTTCGAGAACGTCGAGATCGACATGCGCAAGCGCGACAACCGCGCGCCGGAGTTCCTGGCGCGCAACCCCTTCGGCCAGGTGCCGGTGATCGAGGACGGCGACCTTACGCTGGCCGATTCCAACGCCATCCTGGTCTACCTCAACGAGCGTTATGCACCCGACCCCGCGCGCTGGATGCCGCGCGATGCCGTCGGTGCGGCGCGCGTGCAGCGCTGGTTCTCGGTGGCGGCGGGGCCGCTGGCGTACGGCCCGGCGGCCGCGCGGATCATGGCGCTGTTCGGCCACACCACCGACCCGACGGAGACCGTCAAGCGCTCGCATGCGTTGCTCTCGGTGATGGAGATGCACCTGCAGCAGCAGCCCTTCCTTGCCGGTCCCGCCGCCACGCTGGCCGACATCGCGAACTACGCCTATGTGGCGCATGCGCCCGAAGGCAGCGTGGCGCTCGATACCTACCCGAACGTGCGCGGCTGGCTTGAGCGCGTGGAAGCCTTGCCGGGCTTCGTACCAATGGTGCGCACGCCCATCGGGCTTGCGGCGGTCGCATGATCGCCGCGCCCTTCCACGCGGGCGAGCGGGCGTTGCAGGCCCTGGCGGGCTCGCGCGAGCAGATGGAGGTGGCCGGGCCGCGCGTCATTCGCGACTACATGCCCGACCAGCACCGCGAGTTCTTCGGGCTGCTGCCGTTCCTCGTGGTCGGCAGCCTCGATGCGGAGCTGCAGCCCTGGGCCAGCGTGCTCGCGGCACCTGCCGGCTTCGCGCATTCACCAGATGCCACGCACCTGCGCGTCGATGCGCTGCCCGTGTCGGGCGATCCGCTCGTTGGCCAGTTGAAGCAGGGCGCCACGCTGGGCCTGCTCGGCATCCAGCCGCATACGCGGCGGCGCAACCGCATGAACGGCACGGTCGAGGCGCTCGATGACGCGGGTTTCATGGTCGCTGTGCAGCAGAGCTTCGGCAACTGCCCGCGCTACATCCAGGCGCGCGAGCCGGTGTTCGTTTCGCCGCGTGCCGATGCGGCGCCGCAGGCGCAATGGCTCGACAAGCTCGACCTTGCGGCGCATCGCCTTATCGGCAGTGCCGACACGTTGTTCATCGCCACCGCCTATCCGAACGAGGTTGCGGCGGGCGACGAGGCCGATGCGAGTTCGCACGGCGTCGATGTGTCGCACCGCGGCGGTCGCCCTGGCTTCGTGCGCGTCGACGGCGATGACGTGCTCACCGTACCGGACTTCAACGGCAACCGCTTCTTCAACACGCTCGGCAACCTGGCGGCGCATCCGCGCGCGGGGCTGCTGTTCGTCGACTTCGACAGCGGCGATCTGCTGCACGTGGCGGTCACGGCAGAGATCGTTTGGGACGGGCCCGAGGTGGCTGAATTCGAGGGCGCGGAGCGGCTGATGCGCTTCCACGTCACGCATGCCTTGCGTCGCCCGGCGGCGTTGCCGCTTCGCTGGGGCGATGCGCAGCTGTCGCCTCACCTGGCGGGCACGGGTCAGTGGAATACGGGAATGCGCCCGTTGACCGACGGCCGGTAGCTCCAGCCGCGCAGGCGTTGCGCATCGAGGTCGGGCGCGCGACGCAGCAGGGCGTCGAGGCTGGCCGCTGCCAGCGTGCATGCCAAGGCCTGGCCGGGACACGCATGCATGCCGTGGCCGAAGCCGAGCATACGGCGACGGGCGCGCACGAGCATGAAGCCGTCGGGGTCGGGGTTGAACGCCGCGTCGCGATTGGCCGACGCCAGCAGCACCAGCACCGCATCGCCTGGGGCCAGCGGTGTGCCGGCGATGGTGACGGCTTCGGCGGCAAAGCGCCGTGTGTTGTGCACTGACGGATCATGCCGCGCCGTTTCTTCGACGATGGCCTGCAGGCCATCGCGCGTGTGAGTCGACGTGCGCAGCGAAGGCTCGCGCATCAACGCGATCAGGCTGTTGCCAACCAGGCCCGCCGTTGCATCGCAGGTCTGGGACAGCAGGCCGGCCACGTTCGCCAGCAGCGAGCGTGACAGCGTTGCGTCGCCCGCACTTTCGGCGAGCACGGCGGCGAGCAGCGTGCCGTGCCGTGGCGACTCGCTTGCCACCAGAACTTCAAAGCGCGTCATCAATTCGCCCGCCGCGGCGCTCGCACGCTGCAACTGCTCGGGCGTGGACAACGGCGACAGGCAGGCCACGAAGTCGCGCATCCACCGGTCCACCTGCGGCAGCGCGTCGTCGGCAAAACCCAGCAGGTGCGCGACGGCCTGCACAGGCATCGAGAACAGCGCGTCGGACAGCGGCTGCTGCTGCGGAACCCGCAGCGCTATCTGCAGGGCTGCCGCGTGCACCGCGTTCAGATCGAGCCCGGCCAGTGCGCGTTGCAGCGCGGGCCGGTGCGCCTGGTGCGCCACGCCGTCGTTCATGCGCACCAGATGGCCGAAAACCTCGCCGGCCGCACTGCCCACGATGGCGCGGGGCACCGGCTCGGCGGTCGGCCGTACACGCAACGCACCGTGCGCGAGCAGCACCTCTTCGATCACGTCCGCGCGGCTCGCGACCCAGAGCCGCAGCTTCTCGTTCCAAGCGAGCGGTGGCCCGTCGCGAAGGGCGGTGTAGTACGGATAGGGATCGGCATGCGTGACGGCCGCGACCGGGTCGGTGGGCATGTCGGCAAGAGTGGGGCTGTTGCTTTCGTTCATGGCGTCAGTGTGCGATCGAAGCCGCCGCCACACTTCGTCCGCGAACGAAGTGTCGGATGCGCCGCCGTCTTACGATGGGCGCATGGACACCACTGCTTCATCCGCCGATTTCCAATTGGCCCGCCTGGCCGGCGCCATCGCCGAACCGGCGCGCGCCCGCATGTTGAGCTGCCTGATGGACGGCCACGCGCGCACTGCCACCGAGCTCGCCACCGTGGCCGAAGTGGCCGCATCGACCGCCAGCGCGCACCTCGCGCGCCTGAAGGACGAACGGCTGGTCGATCTGCTGGTGCAGGGCAAGCACCGCTACTTCCGCCTCGCCAACGACGACGTCGCCGCCGCGCTCGAAAGCCTGATGGTGGTGGCCGGCGCGCCGCGCACGCCAGAGTTCAAGCCGAACACGCCGAGCCGCCTGCGCAGCGCGCGCACCTGCTACGACCACATGGCGGGCACGGCGGGTGTCGCGCTGCACGACAGGCTGCATGCGCAGGGCTGGCTCAGCGGCCTGCAGAGCGGCTCGTACGAACTCACGTCCGAAGGCGCGATCGCGCTGGAGAGCCTGGGCGTGGAGGTCGATGCGGTGCGGCGCTCGCGCCGCCGCTTTGCCTGCGCCTGCCTCGACTGGAGCGAGCGCCGTCCGCACCTGGGCGGTGCGCTGGGCGCTGCATGGCTGCAGCTGTCGCTGCGCCGCGGATGGGTGAGGCAGGAGCTCGACGGGCGGGCGCTCACGCTCACGCCGAAGGCGCAGCGCGAAATGCCCGAGCTTTTCGCGTGATGCTTCGAGCGATCAGGCCTTCAGCTTGAGCAGATAGATCAACGGCCCGGCCATCGCCGTATCGAGATCGAGGAAGCTCTCGAAGTCCTTGCCCGCCATCCAGTACGCGTCCCAGTTGTTGCGCTTGATGGTCTTCTGCCAGACATCGGCCGTGGTGGCGCGGCGCACGGCTTCGAGCAGCACGGCCTTGCGCTCGACCGGGACCTTCTTGCCGGTGAGCACGCCGCGCCAGTTGGCGAGGTCGGCGTCCACGCCCTGTTCACGCACCGACGGAATGCCCAGGAATGGCCGCTTCGACGACACGCCGATGGCGCGCAGCTTGCCGCTGGCCAGGTGATCGCTGAATTCGCTGTAGCCCGAGATGCCGGCGGCCGCCTTGCCCGTTTCGAGCGCCTCGACCACCTGTGCGCCGCCGGGGTGCGGCAGGTAGACCAGAGCCCCCGCGTTGCCGGCCACACGCGCCAGCATGCCGGCGTACATGTGGTCCACGCCGCCGGCCGAGCCGCCCGCGATGACCGTCTTTGCAGCATCGGCGCGCAGCTGCGCGATCAGGTCCTTCGGGGTCTTGATGGGCGAGTCGGCCTTCACCGCCACCACTTCGTAGTCGCTGGTGAGCCGTGCCACCGGCGCGACCTGCGCCATCGTGACGGCGGGCTTCTGCAGCGCCACCGCGCCGACCATGACCATGCCGCTCATCAGCAGGGTGTCGGGGTCGGCGTCGTATTTCTCGACGTACTTCGCCAGGCCGATGGTGCCGCCCTTGCCGCCGATGTTCTCGTAGCTGATGTCGCCCACCGCGCCCGACGCGATCATCGCGGCGCCGAGGGCGCGGCCGGTCTGGTCCCAGCCACCGCCTTCATTGGCGGGAATGACGATGCGCAGCTTGGTGGCGAGCTGCGGTTCGGCCGCGCTGGCCATCGTGGGCCAGAGCGCTGCGGGCATTGCGCCCGCGGCAGCTGTCGATGCGATCCATGCCGCAAGGCTGCGGCGAGAGAGGCCGGTCGGCACGAAATGCGACATTTTGTTTCCAGTTCCCTGTAAAAGTAACCGGATGATGTCCGAAAAACGTGTCAATCCCTTGCCTTCGTGGCCTAGGGAAAACCCGCAGGAGCGGGCGCTCTCAGGCTTTCAGCTTGAGCAGATAGATCAGCGGGCCGGCCATTGCGGTGTCGGTTTCGAGGAAATTCTCGAAATCCTTGCCCTCCATCCAGAAGGGGTCCCAGTTGTTCTGTTTGATGGCTTTTTGCCACACATCGGTGGCGGTGGCGCGCCGCACCACCGTCAGCAGCGCCGCCTTGCGGTACGGCGGCACCTTGCGGCCGGTGAGCACGCCGCGCCAGTTGGCAAGGTCGGCTTCCACGCCCTGCTCGCGCACCGAGGCGATGCCCTGGAACGGCCGCTTCGACGACACGCCGATGGCGCGCAGCTTGCCGCTGGCCAGGCCCTCGCTGAACTCGCTGTAGCCGGAGATGCCGGCTGCGGCCTTGCCGGTTGCCAGCGCCTCGACCACTTCGGCGCCGCCGGGGTGCGCCTGGTAGACCAGCGACTGCGAAGCGTCGGCCACGCGCGCCAGCATGCCTGCGTACATGTGGTCCACGCCGCCGGCCGAGCCGCCCGCGATGACGGTGTTGGCTGCATCGGCGCGCAGCTGTGCGATCAAATCCTTCGGCGTCTTGATGGGCGAATCGGCCTTCACCGCCACCACCTCGTAGTCGCTGGTGAGGCGTGCGATCGGCGCCATGTTGGCCATCGTCACGGCGGGCTTCTGCAGCGCGACCGCGCCGACCATGACCATGCCGCTCATCAGCAGGGTGTCGGGGTCCGCATCGTATTTCTCGACGTACTTCGCCAGTCCGATGGTGCCGCCCTTGCCGCCGATGTTCTCGTACACCACGCTGCCGACCGCGCCGGACGCCAGCATCGCGGCGCCGAGCGCGCGACCCGTCTGGTCCCAGCCGCCGCCTTCATTGGCGGGAATCACGATGCGCAGCTTGCTGCTCACGGGTGCGTCGGCGGCGGAGGCGGTGCGCGGCCACAGTGCGGCATGTCCTGCGCCAGCGGCTGCGGCCGAGGCCGCGATCCATGCAGAGAAGCTGCGGCGGGAGAGGGGAACGGAACGCGACTGGGTCATCTTCTTTCCGGTTGCTGTGGGGTAAACCGGATGATGTCCGCGAAACGGCGCAATCCCGCGCGATGGCGGGCAGGACAAACCCTGAGGGCCCGACCTCTGTCGGGGCCCTCCGGAAGCCCTTCTTCTTACTGGAACGCCACCTCGGCAAAGCTGCGCAGCTTGCGGCTGTGCAGCCGCGTCGAGCCCTCTTCGCGCAGGA
Organism: Variovorax sp. R-27; assembly: GCF_049913215.1. Classification (NCBI taxonomy): domain Bacteria; kingdom Pseudomonadati; phylum Pseudomonadota; class Betaproteobacteria; order Burkholderiales; family Comamonadaceae; genus Variovorax; species Variovorax sp. R-27. The sequence goes on along the minus strand of NZ_CP183984.1, from coordinate 6,454,771 downwards.
TCTCGATGGCCCGCATGCCGATGCGCAGGTGCTGCTCCACGCGCTCGCGGTAGAAGTGGTTGGCCATGCCGGGCAGCTTGATCTCGCCGTGCAGCGGCTTGTCGCTCACGCACAGCAGGGTGCCGTAGGGCACGCGAAACCGGAAGCCGTTGGCCGCGATGGTCGCGCTTTCCATGTCGAGCGCCACCGCGCGGCTCTGGCTGAAGCGGCGCTGCGGCTGGTTGCCGGGCAGCAGTTCCCAGTTGCGGTTGTCGGTGCTGGCCACGGTGCCTGTGCGCATGATCTTCTTCAGGTCGGGCCCCTCGTAGCGCGTGACGTCGGCCACGGCCTTCTCCAGCGCGAGCTGGATTTCCGACAGCGCCGGAATCGGCACCCACAGCGGCAGCTCTTCGTCGAGCACGTGGTCTTCGCGCACGTAGGCGTGGGCCAGCACGTAGTCGCCGAGCTGCTGCGTGTTGCGCAGGCCGGCGCAGTGGCCCAGCATCATCCACGCATGCGGGCGCAGCACGGCGACGTGGTCGGTGATGGTCTTGGCATTGGCCGGGCCGACGCCGATGTTGACCATGGTGGTGCCGCTGCAGTCTTCGCGCACGAGGTGGTAGGCCGGCATCTGCGGCAGGCGCGGCGGCGCGGTGCCCTGGCTGCCGTCGAGCAGGTGGCCGTAGGTGGCGCTCGAACCGGCCGGCAGCCCGCGCCGGCGCGTGACAACGTTGCCGGGCTCGATGAAGGCGACGTACTCGCTGTTCTCGTCGGCCATGGCCTCGTGGCCCAGGCGCACGAACTCGTCGATGTAGAACTGGTAGTTGGTGAACAGCACGAAGTTCTGGAACCACTCGGGCGCAGTGCCCGAGTAGTGGCGCAGGCGGTGCAGCGAGTAGTCCACCCGCGCGGCCGTGAAGAGCGACAGCGGCTGCGCCTCGCCGTCGCGCGCCTCGTAGGTGCCGTTGGCGATGCCGTCGTCCATCACGCCCAGGTCGGGCAGGTCGAACACGTCGCGCATGAGGGCGCGGCGCTCGGCGCTCATGGTGCCTTCGATGTGGTCGTTCTCGGCAAAGGAGAAGTGGATGGGAATGGGCTGTGTGCTGGTGCCTACCTCGAGCTCGACCTGATGGTTTTCGAGCAGCAGGCGGAACTGGTCGAGGTAATAGCGCGAGAACAAATCGGGCCGCGTCAGCGTGGTCTCGTAGCGGCCGGGGCCAGCCACGAAGCCGTAGCTCAGACCAGCGTTGGCCGGCGGCGTGTGGCGCGAGACGGTGTGCGTGTGCACCCGCACGAAGGGGTAGCAGGCCCGCACCCGGCCCGGCAGCGCCTCGCCGGCAACGAAGCGCAGCATCGATTCGCGCAGATGGGCGAGGCCGCCCTGGTAGATGGCCTTGACCTGTTCGAGTGCAGCGGCGGCATCGGTGAAGCGGGCGGGAGCGACAAAGGTGGGCATGTAGGGCATGACGGCATTGTGCAATGCGGCCGCCGCTTCAGCCGGGGGCAGTCATGCCAGCAGGCAGGCGAGCACTTTTGTGAGCATGTCTTCTACATCGGTGGCCTGCACCGCGCCGGGCAATGCCACATCGCCATGCATCACGAACACCGGCTTGCCCCACTTGAGCCCCAGCGCCATCTCTGACAGCGTGCCCATGTTGCCGCCGATGGCGACCAGGCACACGCCGCTGCGCGCGACGATGCCGTTGCGCATCTCGCCCATGCCCGTGGGGATGGCCACGCTGAGCCATTCGTTGGCGTTGCGGTCGTCGTCCTCGGGCAGGATGCCCACGACGATGCCGCCGGCCTCCACGGCTCCGCGCGAGGCCGCGGCCATCACGCCGCCGCGCCCGCCGCAGACCACGGACATGCCCGCGCCGGCCAGCGCATGCGCCACCGCGTGGGCAGCCTCGCATTCGGCCGGGCCGCCGTCACCCGGGCCGATGATGGCCACGGGCTGGCGGTAGCGCTCGGGCCCCCGCTGCTTCTGCGCGAGGCGCGCCAGCGCCTCAGTGACTGGCGCCGACAGCACCACGCTCGCGCCTTCGCGTAAAGACATCGCCCACTCCCATCACGATCACACACACCACCATCAGTACCAGCGACAAGGCCGCCGCCACCGCGAAATCGGAACCGCCGTCGCCCACCTGCGCGAGCAGCATCAGCGGCAGGATGTTGAGCTGCGTGCCCACCAATGCCAGCGCCGTGCCGTAGGTGCCCATCGCGATCGCGGCCACCATGCAGGCGTTCGACAGCACCGAGGGCATCACCTCGGGCACCACCGTGTCCCAGAAGGCACGCGCTTTCGAAGCGCCCAAGGTGCGCGCCGCCTGCGCCGGGCGCAGGTCGAGGTTGGCGAACACCGGGTACAGCGACAGCGCCACGCGCGGGATCAGGTAGTAGGCATAGGCAAAGCCCAGGCCCGACACGCTGTAGATCCAGCTGCCGATGGCGGCCGGGTCACCGCCGAGGCCCGCGAGCAGCTGCGTCACGAAGCCCGCGCGGCCGAAGGCCAGGATGAAGCCGTAGGCAATCACCAGCCCCGAGAAGGCCAGCGGCAAGCCCAGCAAGGTCATCATCCATTGGCGTCGGCCTTCGGGCTGGCGTGCCAGTTCGATGGCGATGCAGGTGCCCACCAGCGCCGAGATCGCGCCCGCCGCGAGGCCGAGGCCCAACGTATTGCGCAGCGCGCCCAGGAACAGCGGGTTGCCGAACAGCCGCCCGAAGGCGCTGCCGCCCTCGGCGAAGGCTTCGGGCAGCAGCGCTGCGAGCGGCACCGCGAAGAAAAGCGCCATGAAGGCCCATGCGGGCCAGGCGCCAAAGCGTCGCATCACGGCCTGCTTACTTGCCCAGCGCGGCCTGCGCCCAGAGCTTGTCGACTTCGGCCTTGCGCTCGGAGGCCTTCACCACGTCGAGCGGCTTGATCTGCGGCGCGGCCGGCATCTTGGCCGCCACGTCGGCGCTCAGCGGCGTGCCCGGCACGGCGGGCCGCACGAAGCCCTGCGCGAACAGCGACTGGCCTGCCTCGCTCATGATGAAGTTGAGCCACAGCTTGCCGGCGTTCGGGTTCGGGCCGTTCTTCACGAGGCTGATGGCGTAGGGTGCGGCCACGCTGGCTTCCTTCGGGATCACGACTTCCACCGCGTCGCCCATGCCATCGACGTGCTTGGCCTTGAGGCCGTCGTTCTCGTAGCTGATCCACACCGGGATCTCGCCTTTCAGGAACTTGGCGTACGGCGTTGTGCCTTCCACGCGCAGCACATTGCCGGCCGAATGCAGCTTGCCGAGGTAGTCGGTGCCGGGCTGCACGTTGTCGACGCTTCCGCCGTTGGCGTAGGCCGCTGCAAAGGTCAGTACCTGGCCGATACCGGTGGAGCGCGGGTCGAGGTAAACCACCGTGCTCTTGAACTCCGGCTTGAGCAGATCGGCCCAGCCGGTGGGCACGGTCTTCACCAGCTTCTTGTTGACCAGGAAGGCGATGTTGAGCGTGTGGATGGTGAACCAGCGGCCCTCGGCCTCGCGGAACACGGGCGGCAGCTTGTCGAAGTTGACAGGCTTGAAGGGCGCGACCACGTCCTTCTTCGCGGCGTCGACGGCCGAGGCGGCGAAGTAGTAGGCGGTGTCGGCCTGCGGGCGGCGCTTGGTCTTCTCGAGCGCGACCACGGTGGCGGCGGAGCCGATGTCGTTGTAGGTCAGCTCGATCTCGGGATAGCGCTTCTTGAAGTCGCGGAACAGCGACTTCCAGTTGGCCCATTCGGGGCCGGTGTCGAAGGAGACGCACAGGCCTTCCTTCTGAGCCTCGGCGTACAGCGCCTTCTCGCCTGCGTAGAGCTCGGGGCCGTCGAAGGCGAAGGCGGTGCGTGCCGCGAGGGTTGCCAATGACAGTGCGGGCAGTGCGCCGGCGGCCTGGATCAGATGTCTGCGTTGCATGGTGGCTCCTTGAAGGAAAGGGTCAGTGGTCAAGTAAACGAAGGTGTTCGGGCGCGATGGCGATGGCTTCTGCAGCCGGCGCTGCCGACTCGGCAAGGAATGGCTTGCCCGCACCCGGCACCTCGAAGTCGTAGCGCGTGAGCGCACCCAGGTAGCGCTGCGCGCCGGTGCGGCCCGCGAGGCGGTTCACGGCGTCGGGCGCCGGGTCGGGCCGGATGTGTTCGGGGCGCACCAGCACGTGCAGCGCGGTGCCGAAGGGGCGGTGGCCGGTGTCGGCGAAGACTTCGGCAAAGCCCAGGTCCAGCCGGCCCGGCGAGGCCACCTTCGCGGGCAGGATCGTCGAGAGCCCGACGAACTCGGCCACCGCGCGGCTCGCGGGGTTCTCGTAGATCTCGCGCGGCGTGGCGATCTGCAGCAGCCGGCCGTCTTTCAGCATGGCCACGCGGTCGGCCATCACCAGCGCTTCTTCCTGGTCGTGCGTGACCAGCAGCGTGGTGGCGTTGAAGCGTTGCTGTATCGAGCGGATCTGGTCGCGCAGATGGCCGCGCACGCTGGCGTCGAGGGCCGACAGGGGCTCGTCGAGCAGCAGGGCGCGCGGGTCGATGGCCAGCGCGCGGGCAAGGGCCACACGCTGCTGCTGCCCGCCCGAGAGCTGTGCCACGGCGCGCTGCGAGAAGTCGCCCAGCCCCACGATGTCGAGCAACTCCTGCGCGCGCTTGCGCCGCTCGGCCGTTGCCAGCTTGCGCAGCTTGAGCCCGTAGGCCACGTTGTCGAGCACGCTCAAGTGCGGAAAGAGCGCATAGCTCTGGAACACCATGCCGATGTGGCGCTGGTGCACCGGCGTGCGCGACATGTCTTCGCCGCCGAGCATGATGCGGCCGGTGTGGCCCGTCTCCAGGCCCGCCACCAGCTTGAGCAGCGTCGACTTGCCCGAGCCGCTGGGCCCGATCACCGCCACGAGCTCGCCGGTGCGTACGTCGAGCGACACGTCGTGCAGGCCGTGCGTGCTGCCGGGGTAGTTGTAGCTGACGTTGTCGAACAGAAGACTCATGTGCGCTGCTTTACAAGGGAAGAAGAAAGAAGCGCCGACGCACTGGCCAGCACAAGAAGGATCACCGTGGCCGCGCAGGCAAAGCCCGTGGCGCCGTAGAAGGCCTGCAGCAGCACCACCGGGTAGGTGCGGTTCTGGAAGCTCGTGAGCAGGTTCGACACGCCGAACTCGCCCACCGAAATGGCAGCGACCATCACCAGCCCGCTGATCAGGCTCTGCCGCAGGCTCGGCAGCACGATGCCCGTGAACTGCTGCCAGCCCGAGGCGCCGAGCGTGGCGGCTGCCTGTTCGAGCCGGCCAAGGTCGAGGTGGCGCAGGTCGGTGAGCAGCGTGTTGGTGAGGTAGGGCAGGGTGAGGATCGCGTGCGCCGCGATCAGCAGCGGCATCGAGCCCAGCCAGGGCGCGAGGTCGGTGTTGAACACGATCATGTAGCCGAAGGCCAGCGTAATGGCCGGCACCGCCACCGGCGTGGCGCTCACGATGCGCGCCGCCAGGCTGCCGCCGCGCCGCGCGCCGTGATACAGCGCATAGGCCAGCGGCAGCGCCAGCACGGTGTTGATGGCGCAGGCAGCCATTGCCACCACGAGGCTGCTCACGAAGGCCTTGCGAAAGGAGGTGTCGAGCCAGAGGTCGACATACCACTGCCCCGTGATGCCCGTGGGCAGCAGCGTGTTGGTCCAGTTGCCGCCCACGCTGCCTACCAGCAGCAGGGCGATGGGCAGCAGCAGGTACAGGCCGTAGATGAGCGAGATGCCGCGGATCAAGGTTGTCTCCAATGTCATGGACACCCGGCATACTTTCCGGATGCGCTACTGTCCGCGCCGAGCATGCCGCCGCGTTGCCTCGAATTCTAGGAACCGCATGCGTACTTATGGGTGAAAGTTGGATGACGACACTTGAGCAATCGGAAAGCGTTTTTCATGCAGCTTTCACGAAGCGGAGCCATGCATGAAGCGCGACTGCCCCACCATCCAGGAGCTGCTGGCCTTCGACGCCGTGGCGCGCCACCAGAGCATCACGCTGGCGGCCGGCGCCCTGTGCATCACCGTGAGCGCTGTCAGCAAGCAGATCGCGGGGCTTGAGGCCTTCCTCGGCCGCGAGCTGCTGCAGAAGAACGGGCGCGGCGTGCAGCTCACGCCGCAGGGGCGCGTGTACTGGCAGAAGATCTCGGGCGGCCTGCGCGCCATAGAAACAGCGACTTTCGAGGCGCGCTCGGGCGACGCGGGCGCCGGGCTGCTCACGCTGGCAAGCGTGCCCACCTTCCTTACCAAGTGGCTGATCCCGCGCCTGCCCGCCTTCAGCCAGAAGAGCCGCCACGTGATGCTGAGCTTCAGCCGTCACCTGGAGCCGAGCGACGGCATTCCGGCGGGCGTGGACGCCGCGATCCGATACGGCCCCGACGGCTGGCCCGGCGTGGTGTCCGAATACATCGCGGGGCGCGAGTTCGTGTTGATCGTGGCGCGCTCGCTGGTCGAGGGGCGGCACCGCATCGCGCAGCCCGCCGACATCGTCGGCCACACGCTGCTGCATCACGAGGGTGCGCCCAGCGCCTGGCGCCAATGGGCCGCGCAGCACGGCGTGCCCGAAGTGCAGATCGTGGCCGGCCCGCGCTTCGCGCAGTATTCGGCGCTGATACAGGCGGCGCTCAACGGGCTGGGCATCGGCCTCGTGCCGAAGCTGCTGGTGCAGGAAGAACTCGCCGAAGGCTCGCTGCTGAGCCCGTGCGGCACGCCGGTGAGCGTGAACCAGGGTCACTACCTCTGCTACCGGCCCGACCGGCTCGACCTGCCGGCCTTCGCGGCGTTTCGCGAATGGCTGCTGGACGAAGGTCTGAAATCGCGCGGCGTGGAGACCGAGGCATGATCGCCGCGACAACCAAGGAATCGAACCGATGAAAGTCGCAGTCATGGGCGCCGGCGCAGTCGGCTGCTACTACGGAGCCATGCTGGCGCGCGCCGGGCATGAGGTGGTGCTGGTGGGGCGGCCTTCGCACGTAGAGGCCGTCAACGCCAAGGGGCTCCGGCTGGAGACCAAGGCCTTCGACGAATTCGTGAAGGTGGCTGCGAGCACCGAAGCCGATGCGGTGCAGGGCGCGGACCTCGTGCTGTTCTGCGTGAAGTCGACCGACAGCGAAGTGGCCGCCGCGCAGATCAAGCCGCATCTCGCGCCCGGTGCTCTGGTGCTCACCTTGCAGAACGGCGTCGACAACGACGAGCGCGTGCGCTCGGTGCTGCCGGCGAACGAGGTTGCCGCGGCGGTCGTCTACGTGGCGACCGAGATGGCGGGGCCGGGCCACGTGAAGCACCACGGGCGCGGCGAACTGGTGATCGCGCCCTCGCGCATGAGCGAACAGGTCGCGCAGCAACTCGTTGCCGCCGGCGTGCCCACGCAGATCTCGGGCAACGTGCGCGGCTCGCTGTGGGCCAAGCTGATCCTCAACTGCGCCTACAACGCGCTCTCGGCCGTCACGCAGCTGCCCTACGGCGTGCTCGCGAAGGGCCCGGGCGTGACCGACGTGATCCGTGACGTGGTGGCCGAGTGCTTCGCGGTTGCGAAGGCCGAAGGCGTCGAAGTGCCCGGCGATACCGACGCCGCCGTGCGCGGCATCGCGCAGAGCATGCCCTCGCAGTATTCGTCGACCGCGCAAGACCTCGCGCGCGGCAAGCTCAGCGAGATCGACCACCTCAACGGGCTGGTCGTACGGCGCGGCGAGGCGCTGGGCGTGCCCACGCCGGCCAATCGCGTACTGTTCGTGATGGTGAAGCTGCTCGAGGGCAAGCAGCAGGCGGTGCGCGCCTAGCCGGGCATCGGCTCGCGCATCGTCACAAATTCTTCAGCGGCCGTCGGGTGAATGCCCACGGTGCTGTCGAAGATCGCCTTCGTCGCACCCGCACGCATCGCCACCGCAAAGCCCTGCACCACTTCGCCCGCGTCCGCGCCCACCATGTGCAGGCCCACCACGCGGTCGCTCGCCTTGTCCACGATCAGCTTCATGAACGTGCGCTCGCTGCGGCCCGACAGCGTGTGGCGCAGCGACTTGAATTCGCTCGAGAACACCGTCACCTCGCCGAACTTCGCGCGTGCGTCGAGCTCGCTGTAGCCGCAGGTGCCGATGTTCGGGTGCGTGAATACGGCAGTGGGAATGAATTCGTAGTCGAGCCGGCGCTTGCCTTTGCCGAAGAGCTCGTCGACCACCACCATCGCCTCGGCCAGTGCCACCGGCGTGAGCTGCACGCGCGTGGACACATCGCCCACCGCGTAGATCGACGGCACCGAGCTGCGGTAGTGCGCATCGACCGCGATCGCGCCGCGCTCGTCGAGCTTCACGCCCGCTGCTTCGAGGCCGAGCCCCTGCGTGTTGGGCACGCGGCCGGTGGCAAAGAGCACCGTGTCGGCCTCGATCTGCTGGCCGCGCGCCAGCGTGACCGTGAGTCCGTGCGGCCCGCGCGTGACCGAGGCGGCTTCGCAGTTCAGCCGGATGTCGACGCCGGCCTTGCCCATCTCGTTCGCCAGGAACTGCCGCACGTCGTCGTCGAAGCCGGTGAGCAGGTGCGCGCGGCGGTGCAGCTGCGTGACCTTGGAACCCAGCCCGTTGAAGATCGATGCGAATTCACAGGCAATGTAGCCGCCGCCCACCACCAGCAGGCGCTTGGGGAACGGGTCGAGGTCGAACATCGCGTCGGAGGTCACGATGTGCTCGCGGCCCGGAATGTCGGGCACGAAGGGCGTGCCGCCGGTGGCCACCAGCAGGTGGCGCGCGGTGTGGCGCCGGCCGTCGATTTCCACCGTGTGGGCATCGACCAGCTGCGCCCATCCGGTGACGAGCGTGACGCCCGAGTTCTTCAGCAGCGAGGCATAGATGCCGTTGAGCCGCGTGATCTCTTTTGCGCGCTGCGCCTTCAGGTGCGCCCAGTCGAACTGCGGCGCCCCATGCAGCTTCCAGCCGTAGCCCGCGGCTTCCTCGAAAGACTCGGCATAGCCGGCCGCATAGCTGTAGAGCTTCTTGGGAATGCAGCCCACGTTGACGCAGGTGCCGCCGAGTTCGGCGGCCTCTGCGATGGCGACGCGGGCGCCGGTGTGCGCCGCCATGCGAGCGGCGCGAACGCCCCCGCTGCCGCCGCCGATGACGAAGAGATCGAAGTCGAATGTGGGCATGAAAGGCTTGCTCCTTGGCCGCCGACTGTAGCGGCGGGGCGAAGGCAGCGCTTTCAGCGGGGCTTGCGGTGGGGCGTTCTCAGCGCGAGTCCGGCGAGGTCCAGAGCTTGCGCGGATCGTCGCTGCGTTGGCCTTGCGGCTGCGGTTGGGGTGCGATGCCGCGCTGCTGCTGGAGCGCGCGCAGCTGGGCCTCCTGCGCCTGGCGCATTGCGTTCTGCTGGGCCTGCTGCTGGGCCTGCACCTGCTGCTGCGCCTGCGCGGCGCGCAACTGCATTTCCTGTTGCTGGCGGAGCATCTGTTGCTGGGCCAAGGCCTGCTGTTGGGCCGCGCGCTGTTGCTGGAGCTGCATCTGCTGCATTTGCTGTTGTTGAAGCAACTGTTGCTGCTGCTGGGCTTGGGCTTGTGCGGCACGCTGCTGCATTTCCTGCTGTTGACGCAGCGCCTGTTGCTGCTGGACCTGCAGTTGTTGTTGCTGCTGTTGCTGTTGCCAGCGCTCCTGCTCGCCGCGCTGGCGCCAGTCTTGTTGCGCCCGCCAATCCTGCTGTTGGCGCCATTCCTGTTGCTGACGCCCGCCCTGCTGGCGCTGCCATTCCATCTGCTGTTGTTGCTGCAGTTGCTGCTGTTGTTGAATCTGTGCGGCCTGCGCTGCGCGCTGCTGCATCAACTGCTGCTGTTGCGCCTGCTGGAACTGGACCTGCTGCTGCCGCGCCATCAGCGCCGCCGCCGGCGGCATCACCGCGGCGGGCCGGCCGAAGCCGCCGCCGAAGCCGTTGATGGCGATGCCCGGCGTGGGCGCCACCGGCCCGCGCGAGAAGCGGTCGTCCGGCAGCCGCACCAGGTCGCGCCGCCCGAAAGAGCCGCGGCCGAAACGGTCGGCGGGCAGCACAGTCACGGCGCCCGGCATCTGCTGGTTGGCATAGAAGTCGTTGCGGGCCTGCCGGTTGTAGATGGCCATGCGGTTCACCTGGTCCACATAGCGCTGGCTCGCGTGGTAGCCAGGGCGCCATTGCTCGCCCGGGGCCAGCGGGAACCAGCCCACGCCGTTGCGGCCGTTGCCGATCTGCACGCCAGCATTGGCACCGCCACCCACGAAGCCCACCAGCGCGGGCGAATACACCGGCCGCCCGTTCGGCCGCCCCGGCACCCAGCCCCAGCGCGGACCCACGCGCGCCCAGCGGCCGTAGTGGAAGGGCGCGAAGCCCCACGGCGCGGCGTCGACCCAGGTCAGCCCCCAAGGCGCGACATTGACCCACTGGCCGTCGCGGTACGGCGCCCAGTCGGCATCGACGTTGCGCGGGAACCAGACGTCGCCATAGGTGGCGTCGCTTTGCCAGTCGCCGTAGTTGTCGAGCTGCTGGTAGCCGACCACCTCGCGCGACACATAGCGCGCGGAGACCGACTGGTCTTCGAGGCGGTTGCGCTCGGCCACCCAGGCTTCAAAACCGCCGGTCTGCTGCGGCGCCCCGCCCACGGCCGAAAGGTCGCGGCCCGACACGGTGAGCTGCTGCCGCGCGCCCAGCGATTGAGATTGGCCGTTGTCGCCGTAGAGCGTGACGCGGCCCGAGGCCACCGCCACCCAGGTGGTGCCGGCGGCCGGATCGGATGCGATGCGGTATTCGCCCGGCTCGTCGATCACCACCGCGAGATTGCCGGTGTCGACCTCGACGCGCTGGCCCGCCAGATCGTCGCGCACGCGCAGCTGGAGGTTGCCCTGGTTCGAGGTGATGCGCGCCGTGTCGTCGTCGAGTTCGGAAAACTCCACATGCGTCTGCCCGTCGAGCCGCAGTGCCGCCGAGCCGATGTACAGCTCGGCCCGCGCGTTGCGGTCGGTCCAGAGGCGGTCACCGGTGGTGATGGGGCGGTTGGGCTGCGCGTCGTACCAGCTGTCTTCGCCGGCAGGCGCGAAGCTCACCGTGCCCTGCTGGAAGTTGAGGCGGGCGACGCGGCCCGGCGGGTCTTGCTGCGCGCTGGCCGCGAGGCCGACGCACAGCAGCGCCAGGCCGAGCAGCCATCGGCGCGGGGCGGAAAGCATGGAAATGGCGGGTTGGCTCATGGCGTTGTTCTCTGATCCTCGGGACGATGCGAAAGCGCTGTGTTTGTAACGCGCGAGAATCCGCTGCCGCTGTCACCGCCTGCCCACTGCTTGGTGAAGCGCGCGTGCATTCGGCAACCGGCTGTAAGGAGGGATACCCATGAAAGACCAGAAAAACGCATGCCCCACGAGCGTCGCGCGCTCCCGAAACAATAGCGTGACTGCGCTGTGCCTCGTGGCCGCGGCGGTAACTCTTGCGGCCATTCCCGCGACCGCCATTGCCCAACTGGCGCGCAAGCCGTCTTACTACCAGCAGCAGAACCAGCCGCAGCCTGAAGGCCCGGCCGCGCAGCTCGTGCCGCGCCCTTCGGTGCCGTCGTCGCTGCCCGCGCTGCGCAGCCAGGGCGACTTCGACCAGATGGCGCGCGTCTATGACGCCGGCACGCCCATGCAGCTCGCGCACGTTCTGTTCGCCATCGACCGGCAGGCCAAGCCGGCGCGCATGTACTACATCGACACGCCGCGCTACCAGCTGCACGTGCGCTTCCTGCGCGACACCCGGCTGGTGCCGAGCACCGCCAAGCGCGAGATCGACCGCAACTACCTCGTGCCCGACCGCCGCTTCCTGTTCGGCACGCTGAGCTGGCAGCAGAACATCGGCACCTTCACCTACGAATTCTGGGAAGGCGACCGGCTCACCGCGCCGCTGCTGCGGCAGGCCGACGCGCAGGTCAAGGCCAGCTTCTTCGCGCCGGTGAAGTTCAAGACCAACTCCACGCTGCACGAGCGCGTGGCGAAGGAAGCCGGCATCGACTCCGTGAGCCAGGAGGCGCTGATCCGCGAGCAGCCTTTTCTGCCGCTGAACCTGGGCACCGCCACCGGCCGCGTGCGCATCGTGGATGATGAATCCGGTATCAACGCGCTGCTGCCCGACGACATCGCCGTGCTGCGCCAGGTGCCGATCAGCCTGCCGCCGGTGGCGGGCGTGCTGACCGAGCGGCCCTCGACCGCGCTCTCGCACGTCAACCTGCTGGCCAAGGGCTGGGGCATTCCGAACGCCTATGTGCGCGACGCCGCCACGGTGCTGAAGGCGCACGCGGGCCAATGGGTCGCGTTGAAGGTGGCTGCCTCGGGCTACCAGGTGCGCCGCCTCACGCCTGAAGAGATCGCGGCGCTGCCACCGCGCGCCGTGCGCACAGCGTCCACCGGCGCCACGCCCGGCAGCGCGCGCGCCGTCAAGCCCGACCTGCGCGAAACCCGCCTGCTGCCGCTGGCGTCACTGCGTGCGCGCAACAACGCGCAGTGCGGCACCAAGGCCGCGAACCTCGGCGCCATGCTGGCCGCGCACATTCCGGGCACCTCGGTGCCCGACGGCTTCTGCATTCCGTTCGCGCACTACGACCGCTTCATGCGCGCCAACGGCCTGGCCGAGCGCATCGCGCGCATGCAGCAGCAGCCCGGCTTCGCGAGCGATCCGAAGATTCGCCAGAAGGCGCTGGCGCAGTTGCGCGACGAGATCGTGCAATGGCCCGTCGATGCCGCCACCGCGGCGGCATGGCGTGCCGCGTGGCAGTCGCAGCTGGGCGGTAGTGGCGTGTTCGTGCGCAGTTCGTCCAACTCCGAAGACCTGCCCGGCTTCAGCGGCGCGGGGCTCTACACCACGGTGCCCAACGTCAAGACCGGCGACGCGCTCGAAGTTGCGGTGAAGAAGGTCTGGGCCTCGGTCTTCAACCCCGAAGCCTGGGAAGCCCGCAGCGCCGCGGGCTTCGGCGCAGAGTCGGTACTGATGGGCGTGTTCGTGCAGACCGCCATCGACTCGACCAACGCCGGCGTGATGATCACGCGCGACCCCTTCGACGCGGGGCATCCGCACGTCACCTACATCTCGGCCAAGCGCGGCATCGGCATCCGCGTGGTCGAGGGGCAGCGCGTGGCGGAGCAGGTGATGTACTCGAGCTGGTCGAAGGCTATCCAGGTGCTGAGCCGCTCGGCCGAAGAAACCTCGTTGCAGCTCGACAAGGAGGGCGGGGTGAAAGAGGTGCCGGTGGAGGTGGGGCGCAACGTGCTTACGGACGAGCTGGTGGTGCGGCTTGCCAACGTGGGCGCGGCTGTGAAGCGAACGTTCAACGCGGTCGATCAGGACATCGAGTGGGCCACCGTGGGCGACCGCATCGTGCTGCTGCAGGCTCGGCCGTATGTGGAGCGGCGGCGCTGAGCCAGCGTTGCGCAGGCTCTGGTCGCCGCCCACCGGCGTCGGCCTTCAACCGTACAGATACTGCGGCAGCCAAAGCGTCAGCCCCGGCCAGATGTACATGAACACCATGCACAGGATCACGATCAGCATGTACGGCATCATCCCCGCGAAGATCTGGTTGATCGTCACGTGCGGTGGCGACACTCCCTTCAGGTAGAAGGCCGACATCGCCACCGGCGGCGAGAGGAATGCCGCCTGCAGGTTCACGAACACCAGCACGCCGAACAGCAGCGGGTCGATCTGGAAGTGCGCGAGCAGCGGCAGGAAGATGGGCACGAAGATCACGATGATCTCGGTCCACTCCAGCGGCCAGCCCAGCACGAAGATGATCGCCTGCGACAGCAGCAGAAACTGCAGCGGGGTGAGGTTCATGCCCATCACCCACTCTTCGATGATGCGCTGGCCGCCCAGCAGCGCGAACACCGCCGAGAACAGCGCCGAGCCCACGAACAGCCAGCAGACCATCGAGGTGGTCTTGAGCGTGAGAAACACCGCCTCCTTGGTCTTCTTGAAGTCGAGCGTGCCGGCTTGCCATGCCATGAGAAAGGCGCCGGCCGCGCCGACCGCGGCCGACTCGGTGGCGGTGGTGATGCCGAACAAGATCACGCCCAGCACCACCAGCGTCAGCGTGGCCAGCGGCATGACCGACGACACCAGCATGCGCAGGATCTCGAATTGCTCCGCGTCCATGCGCCAGTAGTACCAGGAGAGCAGTGCGAGCGTGAAGAGACTGGCCAGCAGGAAGCCTGTGTAGAAGGCTTCGGGCACTGCGGCGGTCTTCGGTGCATCGACGGCTTCGCCTAGTTGTTGCAGGCCACCTTCCGCAGCAGGCGGCGCTGAAGGGGCCTCGCTGCCGGGTGGTTCCTCGACGCCGCCGGGAGGCTCCTGCAGGCCGCCTTCCGATGCGGACTCTTTCGGCTCGTCGGACGTGGGTGGTTCAGCGAGCCCGGTGCCGGAGGCCTCGGGCGATGCAGCAGCGGCCGGGGCTTCGGCCTTCTGCGTCGCCTGTTGCTCCGCGACCGTCGGTGCGTTGTTGTCCTTCTGCGAGTAGATCGTCACGTACCACCACACCGAGCCCAGCGTCGCAACTGCGAGCGCCAGCGGCACCAGCGCATTCAGCAGGCTGCGCAGCAGCAGCCACCAGGTGATGCGCACGCCTTCCGCCGCACCGCGCATGGCACGCGCGGGCGACACCACGGCCGCGAACAGCGCCGGCAGCATGCGCGGCGAATAGCTCGCCGCAATGTGCGCAACCCACGGCGTGACCGGCGCGCGCTGCTGGTCGGGCGGCAGCTTGGGCGCCACCTTCGGCTGCAGCAGCGCCCAGCCGATCACGTAGAGCAGGTAGAGAAATGCGAGGAAGAAGCCCGGGAACATGGCAGCCGCATAGAGCTTGACCACCGACTGCCCGGCCACTGCCGCGTACACGATGATCATCACCGAGGGCGGAATGAGGATGCCGAGCGTGCCGCCCGCGGTGATCACGCCGGCCGCGAGCCGCGTGTCGTAGCCTGCGTTGAGCATCGGCCGCATCGCGATCACGCCCATCAGCACCACCACCGCGCCGACCAGGCCGCTGGCGATGCCCCAGAAGGTGCAGACGATCAGCGTGGTCACCGCGAGAGAGCCCGGCACGCGGCGGAACGCGAGCTGCACGCTGTGGAACATCTTGTCCACCAGCGCGCCGCGCTCCATCACGTAGCCCATCAGCACGAACAGCGGTATCGAGAGCAGCGTCTCGTTGGTCATGGCGCCGAAGGCGCGCTGCACCATCAGGTCGAAGACCTTGTTGTCGAGCCAGGGCGAGGCAGGGTCGTAGAAGGCGATGAAGCCGAAGAACATGCCCAGCCCCATCAGCGTGAACGCCGTGGGAAAGCCGAGCATGATCACGACCACGATCAGCCCAAGCATCAGGAGGCCGAGTGCGGGTTCGCTCATGCCGCACCTCCAGTCGTGTCGCTCTTGCGCTGCTGCGCGGCCTGCTCGATGGCCTTGGCCTTGTCGATCACCTCGCGCTTGTCGGCTTCATCGACGTAGCTGCTGCCGGCGAGCTGCTCGCCGACCACGTCCATTTCTTCCGCGTCCTTCAGGCGGGGTGTCCACACGCCGGTCTTCAGGCACAGCGCGCAGCGCACCATCTCGGCGATGCCCTGCAGCAGCAGCACCGCGCCGGCCACGGGAATCACGAACTTGAACGGGTACACCGGGATCGGGTCGGCGTTGAAGGTCTGCTCGTGCATCGCCAGCGATTCGCCGAAGTAGGTCCAGCCCGACCAGGTGAGCGCCACCACGCCGGGCAGGAAGAAGAGCGCGAACAGCACGAGATCGAGCGCGGCCTGCGTGCGCGGCTTCATGCTGCCGTAGAAGAAGTCGCCGCGCACATGGCCGGCCTGTGAGAGCGTGTAGGCGCCGCCCATCATGAAGAGCGTGCCGTAGAGCATGTTGTTGGCGTCGAAGATCCAGGCGGTGGGCGCGTTGAGCGCATAGCGCTTGAACACCTCGCCGCACACCAGCAGCATCAGCGCCACGATGAACCACGAGAAGGTCTTGCCCACGACCATGCTGAACCGGTCGACGGTGTGGAGGAAGCGTTGGATGGTCATGAAGGCACGGGAAAACAGCAAAGCACGCATCGGAAAGCCAGCCATCCGGAGCGTTCCGTGTGGCCGGCGCGAACTGTCACCGAGAGATTCTTCAGGCCTTCTTTTTACTGAAGTAGTGGTTGTAGGCCATCTTGAAATCGACGCCGTAGTCGTTCTGCCACTGCAGCGCACGCTCTGCGAACACGCGCTGCGACTCCAGCACCTTCTTGAACAGCGGGTTCTCCTCGGCCTTCTTCGCCACGGTCTTGTCCCAGGCCGCGAGCTGCGCGCGCAGCACTGCGTCAGGCGTCTTGTAGAACTTGATGCCGGCCTTCTTCATGTCGGCGTAGTCCTGCGAGTTGCGCTGCACCGCCTTCCAGCTCATGTCGGCGCTCGCGGCCTGCACCGCGTAGTCGATGATCGAGCGCAGCTCCTGCGACAGCGCGCTGTACTTGCCCTTGTTGAACAGCACCTCGAACTGCTCGCCCGACTGGTGGAAGCTCTGCAGCATGCAGTTCTTCACCACGTCGGGGAAGCCCAGCGTGCGGTCGCTCGACGCGTTGTTGAACTCGGCCGCGTCGATCAGCCCGCGGTCCAGCGCGGGCACGATCTCGCCGCCGGGCAGCGGGTTCACCGCCGTGCCCATCTCGGTGAACATGTCGACCGCCAACCCGACGGTGCGGAACTTCAGGCCCTTCATGTCCTCGACCTTGGCCACCGGCTTCTTGAACCAGCCCAGCGGCTGCGTGGGCATCGGGCCGTAGAGGTACGACACCACTTCCATGTTCAGGCTCTTGTAGATCTCGTCGAGCAGCGCCTTGCCGCCGCCGTAGTTGTGCCAGGCCAGCACGGTGTTGGCATCCATGCCGAAGCCCGGGCCCGAGCCCCACAGCGCGAGCGCCGAGTTCTTGCCGTAGTGGTAGGCCACCACGCCATGGCCGCCGTCGAGCGTGCCCTTGTTCACCGCCTCCAGCAGCTGGAAGGCGGGCACCACGGCGCCCGAGGGCAGCACTTCGATCTTGAGGCGCCCGCCAGCCATGTCATTGACCTTCTTGGCGAAGTCATTGGCGTACTCGTGGAAGATGTCCTTGGCGGGCCAGGTGCTCTGGAAGCGCAAGGATGTGGTCTGAGCCACGCTGACCATCGGCACCGACATGGCGCCTGCGGCCACGGCTGCACCCTTGAGGAGGTTGCGGCGGCGGGGTGATTTGCTGTCTGTCATGTTGTCTCTCTCCAAACAAGTTCTGATGACGAAGAAACCCTGCCCGCCCCTTGGAGTTATGTTTGGCAGGTCCAAGCCGCATCTTTGGCGCGCAGGAAAACGTGACAAACAGGGTTTTCACGAACTGGTGAAAAATTCCACCATCCGGCGAGGGCATCGGGCAACGTAAAGACGGCCGCTGCCTGGGAAGTAACCCTATTCATTTGAAGGACGCAGAGAAATGACTGAACCAGTTGGGGAAAAAGGCTATGCCGGCGACGTGACGCCCGAGCAGGCCGCGCAGTGGGTGGCCAGCGGCGAGGCCGTGTTGGTCGACGTGCGCACCGACGCCGAACGCGAATGGGTCGGCTACGTGCCCGGCGCCGTGCCTCTGGCCTGGAAGCAATGGCCGGGCATGGCGATGAACGCCGCGTTCGACGACGGCATCCGCGCCGCCGCCGAAGGCAAGAAGAAGCTGGTGCTGCTGTGCCGCAGCGGCGTGCGCTCCATCTCCGCCGCCAAGCGCGCGACGGAACTGGGTGTTGAGGCCTACAACATCCTCGAAGGCTTCGAGGGGAACCCGGACGAGCAGGGGCATCGTGGGCAGATTGGCGGCTGGCGCAAGCGTGGGCTGCCCTGGAAGCAGAACTAGGGATTCCTGTTCGGGGCGCGCTCACGCCGACGGGGTACCTTGCTCCGCGAATGTCCCCCGGCCTTCGGCCTCCTCCTTTATTTCGCTGCGCAAGGCACCCCATCGGCGTGAGCGTTCAGAGCACTGGTTGATCGGCCAGCACCGCAGCCGCGCCCATGTGCGAATGGCACCGGGTGCTCCCCGTAGCGAAATAAAGGAGGAGGCCGAAGGCCGGGGGACATTCGCGGAGGGGAGTACCCGGTGTCATTCGCACGCACCCCGGAAAGAAACAAAAAAGGCCCACCGAAATCGGTAGGCCTTTTGCCGATCGAAGAACGAAAGATCAGCTCAGCGCAGGAATGCGCAACTTCTGCCCCGGATAGATCTTGTCCGGGTGCGTCAGCATCGGCTTGTTGGCCTCGAAGATCGCGTTGTATTTGTTGGCATCGCCGTAGTACTTCTTCGAGATGGCCGACAGCGTGTCGCCCCTTACCACGTCGTGGTACTGCGCGGGCGGCGCGGCCGGAGCGACGAGGTTGTTCTCGACA
Organism: Variovorax sp. R-27; assembly: GCF_049913215.1. Lineage (NCBI taxonomy): Bacteria > Pseudomonadati > Pseudomonadota > Betaproteobacteria > Burkholderiales > Comamonadaceae > Variovorax > Variovorax sp. R-27. Next base: position 6,436,411 of record NZ_CP183984.1, on the reverse strand, counting down.
CTTGTCACATTGGCAACGTTGCCAGCGGCCAGCGAGGCTTTCTCGCTGGCTTCCTGCGAGGGCGCCTGGCCGGCGAGGGTGACCACGCCGCTGCTGGCCGTGTAGGTAACCTCGAGGCCCGTGAGGCCGAGGTTCTGCGTCTCGATGTAGGTCTTGATGGCTGCTGCCGCCGCAGCATTGGCGTCGGGCGTGGCGGCCTGCGCCGACGATCCGCCGAACAGTTTCTCGCCCGCCTCCTTGATGAAACTCAGCAATCCCATGGCTTTCTCCTTGTGCGGTGGTGGATGGAATTGGCGAATGTAGCGGCGGAACACCGAGGGCCGGCGTAGGCCCATGCCGCGTGTGTCAGCGACGCGCCAGCAGGAATAGACACAAAGTCGCAATAATCCCGCGCATGTCATCCCCCTTCCTCGCCATCGACATCGGCAACACCCGCCTCAAATGGGCGCTCTACGACTCGGCCCGCCCCGGCGCCGCGTTGCAGGCGCAGGGCGCCGAATTCCTCGACCACATCGAACGGCTGGCCGACGGCCCCTGGGCCGACCTGCCTTCGCCCGGCTCCATGCTGGGCTGCGTGGTGGCCGGCGACGCGGTGCGGCGGCGCGCCGAAGAACAGATCGTCGAGCGCTTCGACTGCACTCCCCGCTGGGTGATGCCCAGCGCTGGCGAGGCCGGCATCGTCAACGGCTACGACCATCCCACGCGCCTGGGCGCCGACCGCTTCGTGGCGATGATCGGCGCGCGCCACCGCATGCTGGCCGAGAGACCCGGGCAGCCGCCGCGGCCGATGGTGGTGGTGCTGATCGGCACGGCCGTGACCGTCGAGGCGATCGACACCGAAGGCAAGTTCCTTGGCGGCCTGATCCTGCCGGGCCACGGCATCATGCTGCGCGCGCTGGAGTCGGGCACGGCGGGGCTGCACGTGCCCACCGGCGAAGTGCGCGAATTTCCCACCAACACCAGCGATGCGCTCACCAGCGGCGGCACCTACGCCATTGCCGGCGCGGTCGAACGCATGGTGCAGCACGTGCGCTCGCACTGCGGCATGGAGCCGGCCTGCTACATGACCGGCGGTGCGGGCTGGAAGATGGCGCCCGTCATGAACGGGCACTTCGAGCTGGTCGAGAGCCTGATCATGGACGGCCTCCTGGTCATTGCCCGCGAGCGGGCATCGGCCTGAGCTTCAGGGGCGCATCAGCGCCTCGGCCATCGCCTGGAACGCGGGCAGCGTCAGCGGATCGTTCGCGCCGTTGGCCGCTACCGGGTGCGCCGCATAGCGAACGATCACCATCTCGGCCTTCGGGTCCACATAGATGCTCTGGCCGTGGATGCCGCGCGCCATGTATGCACCGTGCGGGTTGTGCGACACCCACCACATGTCGCGGTACGACCAGCCCTTGAGCAGCGGATAGCCGGCCTTCACGAACTTCGCCGGGTCGCCGCCGCGCTGGATGTCTTCCACCACCGCCTTCGGAATGGCCTGCTGCCCGTTGGGTGCACGGCCGCCGTTGCGCATGGTCTCGCCGAAGCGCGCGAGGTCGCGCAGCACGGTGTTGAAGCCACCGCCGCCCGACTCGGTGCCGATGCGGTCGACCATGAAGTAGGCGTCCTGCTCGGCGCCGATGCGGCGCCAGATCTTCTCGCTCAGCAGATCGGCCAGCGACTGGTTGCTGGCGCGGCGCACGATCCAGGCCAGCACCTCGGCGTTGACGGTCTTGTAGGCGAACGCGTCACCGTGCTCGCCTTCCTTCTTCAGCGTGACCAGGAATTCGTAGAACGACTTGGGGCCGGTGTAGTTCTGGCCCTGGGTGAGCATGCCGCCGGCACGGGCGTAGTCCCAGATCTCGGCCTTGGGGTCGGCGTAGTTCTCGGAGTAGTGCACGCCCACGGTCATGTCCATCACCTGGCGCACGGTGGCGTCGCCGTAGGCCGTGTCCTTGAGCTCGGGGATGTACTTGGTGACGGGCGCGGCCGGGTCCAGCTTGCCCTCGTCAGCGAGGATGGCCGCCAGCGTGCCCACGAAGGACTTGGTGACCGACATCGCGATGTGCGGACGCTCGGCCGTGAGCGCGCCGAAGTACTTCTCGTAGACCACCTTGCCGCGGTGCAGCACCAGGATGCCGTCGGTGTAGGTGCCGGAGATCATCTGGGCGAAGTTGAGCGTCTGGTCGCTGCCCAGGGGTTTGAACGTGACGGCCTCGATCTGGACCGGCGAGGTGCCCGACGGCAGCGGGCTGGCCGCGCCGTTGCCGCGCCACACGTTGGCGGTGGGCACCGTCTCGCGCACGTGCGAGAAGCTCCAGCGCGTGCGCGGAAACACGCCGCCGGCCGGGTTGTCGAAGGTGATGAGCTTGTCGGGCGCGGGCGGGAAGCCCTTCATCCAGCCCAGCGCGTCGACCGAGGTGGCCGCGGGGTCTGGCAGCGCGGGGGGCGTGGGCGTCTGGGCGGAGGTTGTGTTCACGGCGAGCAGGGTGAAGGCGGCGGCAAGCGCCGTGCGAATGAAGAGGGACATGTTGTTGTTCTGGATGAAGAAGGGGATCAACGGCCGCTGAACCGCGCCGGGCGGCGCTCGATGAAGGAGCGCACGCCCTCGGCGGCATCCTCGCTGTTCGACAGGCGCTTCTGCGTCTCGATGAACTCCGACACCGCTGCCAGCGGCCCCTGCTCGACCGCCTTGATCACATTGAGCCGCGTGGCCACCACCGCCAGCGGTGCCTGTGCCGCGATGCGCTGCGCAATGGCCAGCGCCGCATCGAGCTCCTGCCCGGCCGGCACCACCTTCTGCACGAAGTTGAGGCGATAGGCCTCGGCGCTGTCGAACTCATCTGCCGTGAGCAGGTGCAGCATCGCGTTGCCCACGCCCGCGCGCTCGGCCATGCGCAGCGTGGCGCCGCCCGTGGCCATGATGCCGCGCTGCACTTCCATCTGCGAGAAGCGGCAGTTGTCGGCCGCCACCACGATGTCGGCGCCCAGCATCAGCTCGATGCCCACCGTGAAGCAGATGCCTTTCACCGCCACCACCATCGGCTTGGTGCGGCGGCGGTAGTCGGGCAGGCCGAAGTCGTGCGGCTCCACCAGGCCGGCCGGAATGGCCTTCTCGCCGCGCTTCATGTACTCGGTGACCGCCGGCAGGTCGAGGCCCGCCGTGAAGTGGTCGCCGAAGGCGTGCAGCACGCCCACGCGCAGGTTCGGGTCGTCGTCGAGCCGGGTGTAGGCCTCGGCCAGCTGCTTGAACATCGGCGGCGTCCAGCCGTTGCGCTTGGCGGGGCGGTTGATGCCGATCAGCAGCACGTGGTCGAGCACCTGGGTGTCGATGCAGCCTTCTGCCGGTGGGGTGGTGGGGGTCGCAGTCATCGGTCTTGTCTCCATGTTGTTGTTATGGCTGCGCGGCTCAGTACGTGTACACGCCGCGGCCGGTCTTGCGGCCGAGCTGGCCGGCTGCCACCATTTCCTTCAGCAGCGGGCAGGGGCGGTACTTGGAATCGCCGAACTGCTCCAGGTACACCTCCATCACGGCCAGGCACACGTCCAGGCCGATCATGTCGGCCAGTGCCAGCGGGCCGATGGGCTGGTTGCAGCCCAGCTTCATGCCGGCATCGATGTCTTCCGCCGTGGCGATGCCCTCGGCCAGCACGAAGAAGGCCTCGTTGATCATCGGCACCAGGATGCGGTTGACCACGAAGCCCGGCGCGTTCTTCACCGTGATCGGCGACTTGCCGAGCGTCTCGGCCAGCGCCTTCACCGCGTCGTGCGTGGCGTCGCTCGTGAGGTAGCCGCGAATCAGCTCCACCAGCGCCATCATCGGCACCGGGTTGAAGAAGTGCATGCCGATGAAGCGGTCGGGGCGCGAGGTGGCGGCCGCCAGTTGCGTGATCGAGATCGACGAGGTGTTCGACGCGATGATCACCTCGGGCGCCAGCATGTCGTCGACCTGCTTGAGGATCTTGAGCTTGAGCGCGTGGTTCTCGGTGGCGGCCTCGATCACCAGCTGCGCGCTCTTCAGGTCTTCGTAGTTGGTCGAGCCCTGGATCAGCGCCAGCGCGGCGGTCTTCTGCTCGGTGGTGAGCTTTTCCTTCTTGATCAGGCGGTCGAGGCTGCCCGACACGGTGGCCAGGCCCTTGTCGACCGCCGCCTGGGCGATGTCGACCATCACCACCTTCACGCCGGCCACCGCGCAGGCCTGCGCGATGCCGTTGCCCATCGTTCCGGCGCCGATGATGCCGACAGTCTGGATAGCCATGAGAGAACTCCTTGAAGAAAACAAAAAGGGGGGTGCACGCAGCTGGCGCCACGGCAAAACATCGATTGTGAAGCAGCCCCGCAGCCGCGCCGTTGCCGTGTGCGACACCGGCGGCCCGCCGGTGGCTTACAGTGCGGCGTTGCTTTTCCCTGCTCGTTTTCCCGCTCTTTTCGACCCTCCGACCATGACCACCCTCGGCACCCCCCTTTCCCCCTCTGCAACCCGCGTGATGCTCCTGGGCTCCGGCGAACTAGGCAAGGAGGTGCTGATCGCCCTGCAGCGCCTCGGCGTCGAGACCATTGCCGTCGACCGCTATGAGAACGCCCCCGGCCAGCAGGTGGCGCACCACGCGCGCACCATCACCATGAGCGACCCCGAGCAGCTCAAAGCGCTGATCGAGGCCGAGAAGCCCACGCTGGTGGTGCCAGAGATCGAGGCCATCGCCACGCCCATGCTGCAGCAGCTCGAAGACGCCGGCGTGGTGCGCGTGATTCCCACGGCCCGCGCCGCCCGCCTGACGATGGACCGCGAAGGCATCCGCCGCCTGGCCGCCGAGACGCTGGGCGTGCCGACCAGCCCCTACAAGTTCTGCGACTCGCTGGCCGAGCTGCAAGCGGCCATCGACGGCGCGGACGGGAAAGGTATTGGCTACCCCTGCATCGTCAAGCCCGTGATGAGCAGCTCCGGCAAGGGCCAGAGCAAGATCGACGGCCCCGCCGACGTGCAGAAGGCCTGGGACTACGCCATGGCCGGCGGCCGAGTGAGCCATGGCCGCGTGATCGTCGAGGGCTTCATCGACTTCGACTACGAGATCACGCTGCTTACCGTGCGCGCCAAGGATGCCGGCGGCGCTGTGCAGACGCAGTTCTGCGACCCCATCGGCCATGTGCAGGTGAGCGGCGACTACGTGGAAAGCTGGCAGCCGCACCCCATGGCGCCCGCCGCGCTGCAGAAGGCCCAGCAGATCGCACAGGCCGTGACGGCCGACCTGGGCGGCCAGGGCCTGTTCGGCGTCGAGCTGTTCGTGAAGGGCGACGAGGTCTGGTTCAGCGAAGTCAGCCCGCGCCCGCACGACACCGGCATGGTCACCATGGCCACGCAGTGGCAGAACGAGTTCGAACTGCATGCGCGCGCCATCCTCGGCCTGCCGGTCGACACCTCCCTCAAGAGTCCGGGTGCCAGCGCGGTGATCTACGGCGGCGTGGACGCCACCGGCATCGCCTTCGACGGCGTGGCCGAGGCGCTGCAGGTGCCCGGCAGCGACATCCGCCTGTTCGGCAAGCCCGAGAGCTTCCTGAAGCGCCGCATGGGCGTGGCGCTGGTGCACGCGGCCGACATCGACACGGCCCGCAAGCTCGCCAAGGAAGCCGCCTCGCGCGTGAAGCCGCGCAAGGCATAGCCAGTTTTCGCAAGCCGCGCCGCAACGGCGCGGGCATGGTCGAGTGGTTCCACCGGAGACACCATGCTGCACCCCCAGGCTCGCGCCTTGCTCGACTTCATCGAGGCGCGCGGCATTCCGCCGACGCACACCCTGTCGCCCGCTGACGCGCGGACCTTCTACCGTGAGCGCCGCGTCGCCACGCAGCCGCTGCCGGCCGAAGTGGCCGAGGTGCGCGATCTGGCCGCCGACGGCCCGCACGGCACCATTCCGGTGCGGCTCTACCGGCCGCTCGGCTCTGGCGCAGGCCCGCTGCCGGTGCTGGTGTACTACCACGGCGGTGGCTGGGTCATCGGCGACCTCGACACGCACGACGTGCTGTGCCGCGAGCTGGCCAACGGCGCGGGCTGCGCTGTCGTCGCGGTCGACTACCGCATGGGCCCGGAGCACCGCTTTCCCGCCGCCGTCGACGACGTGCTGGCCGCTACCCGGTGGGTGCGCCGCGAGGCCGCGGCGCTGGGGCTCGATGCGAGCCGGCTCGCAGTCGGCGGCGACAGCGCCGGTGGCAACCTTGCGGCGGTGGTGTCGATCGCCGCGCGCGATGCTGGCGACCTGCCCATTGCCTTCCAGTTGCTGATCTACCCGGCCACCGACATGCGGCGCGGCCATGCCTCGCACCAGACGAACGGCCAGGGCTATCTGCTGACGGCAGACACCATCCGCTACTTCCACGACCACTACATCACCGACCCGGCGCACGACCTCGACTGGCGCGCTTCGCCGCTGTTGCACACCGACCTGTCGAAGCTGCCGCCCGCACTGGTGCTCACGGCCGGCTACGACCCGCTGCGCGACGAAGGGCTGGCCTATGCGGAGGCGCTCACGGCCGCGGGCAACCGCGCCATGTACGTGTGCTTCGAGCGCCAGATCCATGGCTTCGTGCCCATGGGCAAGGTGCTCGACGAGGCCAACACCGCAGTGGCGCTTTGCGCCGCCGAACTGCGCCGCGCACTGGCACCGGCCTAGGGAAAGTCCCCGCGCAAATCGATATCGCGCAGGCGGCTCGCGCCGCTACGATCCAGCCAACAAAGACGCCACCCCGCAGTGGCAGTCCACCGATGCAGGAGACAAACACCATGCAGCGAACGAGGACGACGCCGCCCGAGCGCGGCGCCGCACGGCAGGGGGAACGCCTGATGTGGCTCACGCCGCATCGCGTGTTCTATGCCGGCCTGCTCGGCGCCGCCGCCGAGCGCACGATGGGGGGGCACGGCGTGTACGTGTCGCCCGCCGGCGCGCCGCCCAACCGCATCCGCATCGGCGGCGGGGCGTGGATGACCGGTGAATTCATCGTGGTGCCGCCGCACGTGCTGCACCAGGTGGAGAGCGCGCACCCGCTGATCTTCAACCTGCTGATCGAGTCGGAGTCGGTCGATCCCGCGCGCATGCCGGCCTTTTTGCAGCACTGCGGCCCGGTCGAGGCACCGGCCTTCGTGCAGCGCTTGCGAGAGGCCCATGCGCACCTGCTGGCGGCCTCGGCGCGCGGCATGAGCTTCGAGGGCTTCGACTTCGATGCGATGTTCTTCGGCGAAGCGCTGGCGCCGCGCGCGCTCGATGCGCGCATCCGCAAGGTGGCCGACGCCATCAACGCCGACCCCGCCACGCCGATGTCGGCCGAAGAGTGCGCTGCCTCGGTGCACCTGTCTTTCTCGCGCTTCCTGCACTTGTTCAAGCAGGAAACGGGCATGGCCTTTCGCGCCTTCCGCGCATGGAAGCGTGCGCGCAGCCTGCTGCGCTACGTGCAACAGGGCAGCACGCTGACCGACATCGCGCTCGACACCGGCTACCCCGACTCGACGCACTTCAGCCACTCGATCCGCCAGGTCTACGGCCTCAAGCCCAGCGACATCGTGGCCGGCTCGCGCCGCCTTGCGCTGCACGACGCGGCCGGCGGCTTCAGGCAGTAGGCGCGGCGCAGGGGCCCCATGCAGATCCTTCAACTCCTGCTGTCGGGCATTGCGCAAGGTTGCATCTACGGCCTGATCGCGCTGGGCTTCGTGCTGATCTACAAGGCCACCGAGACGGTGAGCTTCGCGCAGGGCGATCTGATGATGCTCGGTGCCTTCGGCGCGTTCGCCGGCATGTCGCTGTTCGGCATGCCGTTCTGGCTCGCGGCGATCTTCGCGGTGGTGGCGATGGCGGCCTTCGGTGTGCTGCTCGAACTGGTGGTGATACGGCCCATCCTCGGGCAGCCGCAGTTCTCCATCGTGATGCTGACCATCGGCATCGCCTACGTGGCGCGGGGGCTCATCACCATGGTGCCGGGCATCGGCACCGAAACCCACACGCTGGCCGTGCCCTACAAGGACCAGATCTGGAAGCTCGGTGAGCTGGTGGTCAACCTGGAGCAGCTGGCGATCATCATCGCCACGGCCATCCTGTGCGGGCTGCTGTTCGCGATGTTCCGCTACAGCAAGCTGGGCATCGCGATGCAGGCCTCGTCGCAGAACCAGCTGGCGGCCTACTACATGGGCATTCCGGTGAAGCGGCTCAATGGGCTGGTGTGGGGGCTCGCGGCAGCGGTCGCGGCCATTGCGGGCATGCTGCTGGCGCCCATCACCTTCGTGCACGCGAACATGGGCTTCATCGGGCTGAAGGCTTTTCCGGCGGCGGTGGTGGGGGGCTTCGGCAGCCTGCCGGGTGCCATCGTCGGCGGGCTGGTGATCGGCATCGTCGAGTCGTTCGCGGGCTTCTACCTGCCCGACGGTTTCAAGGACACGGCGCCGTACATCGTGGTGCTGCTGATGCTCATGATCAAGCCGAACGGTCTGTTCGGCGAGAAGCTGCGCAAGAAGGTGTAAGTCTCATATGCGCTTCATCTTCAAGACCAGCTATGACCAGGACATCCGGCTCGCGCGCCACGGTGGGCATGTGTTCTGGTATGGCTTGCTCATTGCGTTCCTCATCGTCGCGCCGTGGGTCATCGACGAGTACTGGCTGGCGCAGCTGACCTTCGTGCTGATCTACGGCATCGTCGGGTTGGGGCTGATGCTGCTGGCCGGCTTCACGGGGCAGTTTTCCATCGGGCATGCGGCGTTCCTCGGCACGGGTGCGTACACGCAGGGGGTGCTGACGAATCTCGGCGTGCCGTTTCCGCTGGCGCTGGTGGCGGCTGCTGCGTTGTCGGCGGCGGTGGGCGTGGTGGTCGCGCTGCCGGCGTTGCGCGTGAAGGGCATCTACCTCGGCATTGCGACGCTGTCGTTCGGCTTCATCGTCGAGGAAGTGTTCGCGCGGTGGGAGAGCGTGACGGGCGGCAATGCGGGGCTGCACGTGAAGTCGCCGCAGCTCTTCGGCTGGTCGCTGGGATCGGGCGACGGGTTCTACTTTCTGTGCCTGGTGGTGGCGGTGCTGAGCACGCTGGGCATCCTGAACCTGCTGCGCTCGCCGACGGGGCGGGCCTTCGTCGCGATTCGTGATTCGGAAATTTCGGCGCAGAGCATGGGCATTCACCTCGCGCGCTACAAGACGATGTCGTTCGCGATCTCGGCCGCGCTCGCGGGGCTGGGCGGGGCGTTGTATGCGCACAAGCTCAGCTTCATCTCGCCGGACCAGTTCAGCATCCTGCAGTCCATCGACCTGCTGCTGATGGTGGTGATCGGCGGGCTCGGTTCGGTGCACGGCGCGTTTCTGGGGGCGATCTTCCTGATCGCGATGCCGCAACTGATCTCCATTGGCAAGGACTGGCTGCCGGCGGTCATCGGCCAGGCGCCGGGCCTGCAGGGGCTGGTGTATGGCGTGGTGCTGATCGCCTTTGTGCTGTTCGAGCCGCTGGGGCTGTACGGACGCTGGCTGAAGATCCGCACCTGGCTGCAGCTCTTTCCGTTCTACCGCAGGGGGCTGTTCAAGCGGCAGAAGTCGTTCACCAAGTCGGACCGGTTGCGATGAACGGCGACATTCTTCTCTCCGCGAAAGAGCTGAGCGTGCGCTTCGGCGGTGTGCTGGCGGTCAACAAGGTGAGCTTCGACGTGCGGCGCGGCGAGGTGTTCACGCTGATCGGCCCGAACGGCGCGGGCAAGACGACGGTGTTCAACCTGATCAGCCGCATCTACACGCCGACCACGGGCGAGATCACGTGGCATGGCGAGGAGGGCGGCCCGATTGCGCTGACGCAGCAGGCGCCGCATGCGATTGCTGCGCTGGGCATTGCGCGTACTTTCCAGAACATCGAGTTGTTCGAGCACGCGACGGTGTTGCACAACCTGCTGATCGGTCGCCACACGCACCGGCAGACGGGGTTCTGGAGCGAGGTGTTCTTCACGCCCGCCACGCGGCGAGCAGAGATTGCTGCGCGCGAGAAGGCGGAGCAGGTGATCGAGCTGCTGGATCTTCAGCATCACCGCGATTCGATGGTGGCGGGGCTGCCCTACGGCGTTCGCAAGGTGGTGGAGCTGGCGCGTGCGTTGTGCACGGAGCCGAAGTTGCTGTTGCTCGATGAGCCGTCCTCCGGTCTGAATGTCGAAGAGACGGCGGACATGGCGTTCTGGATTCAGGACATCCAGCATGAGCTGGGTGTGTCGGTGCTGATGGTCGAGCACGACATGTCGCTTGTTTCCAAGGTGTCCGACCGGGTGCTTGCCATGAACATGGGGGAGGTGCTGGCTACAGGAACTCCCGGTGAGGTGCAGGCTGATCCGCGTGTTGTCGAGGCCTACCTTGGGACTGTGGACGACGTGAGCAGCTTGAGGAGGGTGGCGGCGTGAATGCTTCGTTCGTTGCCTCTTTGGGGACGCCCGGTGTGCGGTGCGGTGCGATCGCCCCCACTATGCCGGCCCTTCGGGCTCCCTTCCGGTGCTCGCTTTCCGCGGGGTCCCGCCCAAACTCGCTTCGCTCAAACAAGGGCGGGCCCTTGTCCGCGGAAAGCTGCGCTCCTCAGCGGCACAGAGGGGGCGCCCACACCGCACCGCACACCGGGCTTGGCCGGAGGTGGAAATGCACTGAGCGTGCCCACGGCGTTGGGGCCCCTGTCCCCCGCGGGCCGTTGAGGCACCGCCGAGCAGCGCAGCGACGGGCGGATCAGGGCTCGCAGCTGTTTGAGCGAAGCGAGTTCTGCGAGACCCCGCCCGTCGTGAGCAGCGCAGGGAAGCCCGAAGGGCCGGTGACGTCGGCCCGCGGGGGACAGGGGCTCCAACGCCGCTCCCCGGCCGAAGGGGCGAAAAAATGAGCGATGCCGTACTCCAGCTCCTCAACGTAGAGAGCGCCTACGGCCCCATCAAGGCCATCAGAGGCGTGAGCCTGAAAGTCCGTCAGGGCGAAATAGCAACCGTGCTCGGCTCCAACGGCGCAGGCAAGACAACGATCTTGAAGACCATCTCGGGAATCATCGACCCTCGCAAGGGCAGCATCGAATTCCAGGGCAAGGACATCACCGCCAAGGACCCGGCCTACATCGTCCAGCAGGGACTGAGCCACGTGCCCGAGGGCCGCGAAGTGTTTCCGCTGCTGTCGGTGAAGGACAACCTGCTGATGGGCGCCTACACCCGCAAGGACCGCGACGGCGTGGCGCGCGACATGGAGACGGTCTACACCTACTTCCCGATCCTGCGCGAACGGGCCACGCAGGACGCGGGCCTGCTGTCGGGTGGCCAGCAACAGATGCTGGCCATCTCGCGCGCGATCATGGCCGCGCCGCATCTCATTCTTCTGGACGAGCCCAGCCTCGGCCTGAGCCCGAAGCTGACGAAGGAGATCTTCGAGATCGTCGTGCGCATCAACCGCGAGCGTGGCACCACGATCTTGCTGGTCGAGCAGAACGCCAATATGGCGCTCAACGCGGCCGACCATGGCTACGTGCTGGAGAACGGCCGCATCGTGATGGAAGACTCCTGCGAGCGCCTGAGGGAGAAGGAAGACATCAAGGAGTTCTACCTCGGCGTGAAAGATGACGGCGTGCGCGGCGAGCGGCGCTGGAAGAAGAAAAAGACCTGGAGGTAGCCACCATGCAAGGACTCTGGGAACTCAACACATTCGAACCCCGGCTCGACATCGTCGTGCCCGGCGACACCATTCCCGCGATGTTCTGGAATGCCGTGAAGCAGCGCGGCGACAACATCTGGATGCGGCAGAAGGAGCTGGGCATCTGGCGCAGCTGGAGCTGGCACCAGACGGCCGACGCGGTGCGCGAGATCGCGGCCGGGCTGCAGGCCATCGGCTTTGCGCCGGGCGAGTGCGCGTCGATTTTGTCGAACACCGTCATCGAATGGGTGCTCGCCGACCTGGCCGTGCTCAGCTGCGGTGGTGTGTCCAACGGCATCTATCCGACCGACGCGGCTTCGCAGGTGCACTATCTTTGCGAAGACTCGCGCACCACCGTGCTCTTCGTTGAAGACGACGAGCAACTCGACAAGGCGCTCGAAGTGCGCGCCGGCCTGCCGGGCCTGCGCTGCGTGATCGTGTTCGACATGGAAGGCCTGCGCGACCTCGACGATGCGGCGGTGATGAGCCTCGACGCGCTGCGCACCCTCGGCCGCGCGCACCTGGCCGCAGATCCGCAGGCCGTCGAGCGCACGGTGGCCGCGTGCCGGCCCGAAGACCTCGCCATCCTCGTCTACACCTCGGGCACCACCGGCAAGCCCAAGGGCGCGATGCACAGCCATGCGGGGCTCGTGTACACCGCGCGCGGCTACAACACGCTCATCGCGCAGGACGAGCGGGACGAGCGCATGTGCTTCCTGCCGCTGTGCCACATCGCCGAGCGCATGGGCGGCGAGTACTTCGCGATGTATACCGGCTCGATCCTCAACTTTGTCGAGAACCCCGAGACGGTGCCCGAGAACGTGCGCGAGATCGCGCCCACCGTGTTCACGGCAGTGCCGCGCGTGTGGGAGAAGTTCTATTCGGGCGTGATGATCGCGCTGAAGGAGGCCAGCCCGCTGCAGCAGGCCGCCTACAAGTGGAGCATTGGCGTGGGCGAGGAGATCGCCAATCGCGTGCTGGCGGGCGAAGACGTCGGCCCGGTGCTGAAGTTCAAGTTCAGGCTGGCGCGCGTGCTGGCGCTGGACAACGCGCGCAAGCTCATCGGCATTCACCGGTCGCGCTTCCTGGTGACGGGCGCGGCGCCCATTTCGCCCGAGCTGGTCAAGTGGTACCTCGCGCTCGGCGTGCCGATGCTGGAGGTGTGGGGCATGACGGAGTCGTGCGGCGCTTCTACCGCCGTGCCGGCCACGCGCATCAAGCCGGGCTCGATCGGGCCGGCCACGGGCTACAACGAGGTGCGCATCGACGCTGCCACCAGCGAAATCCTGGTGCGCGGCCCCAATGTCTTCATGGGTTACCTCAACCTGCCCGAGAAGACCGCCGAGACCATCGACGCCGAAGGCTGGCTGCACACCGGCGACGTGGGCGTGATGGACGAGGACGGGTATTTCCGCATCACCGACCGGATGAAAGACATCATCATCACGGCGGGTGGGAAGAACGTGACGCCGAGCGAGCTGGAGAACGAGCTCAAGTTCAGCCTCTACATCACCGATGCCGTGGTCATCGGCGACAAGAAGCCCTACCTCACGGTGATCGTCATGATCGACCAGGAGAACGTCGAGAAGTTTGCGCAGGACCACGACGTGCCGTTCAGCAACTACGAGAGCCTGACGCGCACGAAGGAAGTGCAGGATTTGATCCAGGGCGAGATCGATCGCGTCAACGCCAGGTTCGCGCGTGTCGAGCAGATCAAGAAGTTCTTTCTGCTCGAAACGCAGCTCAGCGCCGAGGACGAGGAGCTCACGCCCACGATGAAGCTCAAGCGCAAGCTGGTGCAGACCAAGTACGCCGAGCGCATAGAAGCCATGTACCGGTGATTCGTTTTTTCCGTCAACCCGAGGAGACAACCGCATGAAGCTCAAGACACTGACGACGCTGGCCGTGCTGGGCCTGATCGCGACGCTTGCGTCCGCTCAGCAGCAGGGCGTGAGCAAGGACGAGATCCGCATCGGCACAATCCAGGACCTGTCGGGTCCGCTCGCGGGCTTTGGCAAGCAGGCGCGCAACGGCATGCAGCTGCGGGTGGACGAACTCAACGAGCAGGGCAGCCTCAACGGCCGCAAGCTCAAGCTGTTCGTCGAAGACTCGGGCTACGACCCGAAGAAGGCGGTGCTGGCTGCACAGAAGCTGGTGAACCAGGAAAAGATCTTCATCATGGCCGGCCACATCGGCACGGCGCAGAACATGGCGGCGATGCCGGTGCAGTTCGACAAGAACGTCGTCAACTTCATGCCCATTACCGCGGCGCGCGAAATGTACGAGCCGCTGAACCGGCTGAAGTATTCGTTCGCTGCCACCTACTACGACCAGATCCGCCTGGCCCTGCCGAAGATGATCAAGGACAAGGGCGCCAAGAAGGTCTGCACCATCTACCAGGACGACGAGTTCGGGCTCGAGGTGCAGCGCGGCGCAGAGGCGGGCCTGAAGGCCGCGAACATGGAGCTGGCCGAGAAAACCTCGTTCAAGCGCGGCGCCACCGACTTCAGCTCGCAGGTCGCGAAGATGAAGGCAGCCAACTGCGACCTCGTGGTGCTCGGCACCATCATCCGCGAGACCATCGGCACCGTGGGCGAGTCGCGCAAGACCGGCTTCAACCCGACCTTCCTGGGTTCGAGCGCGTCCTACACCGACCTGATCCACAAGCTGGGCGGCAAGGCGATGGACGGCGTCTACGCCACCATGACGGTGCAGAACCCCTACACGGACGAGCAGTCGCAGCCGCTGCGCTTCTGGGCCAACAAGTACAAGACCAAGTTCAACGAAGACCCGACGGTGTTCTCGGTGTACGGCTACGTGATCATCGATTCGTTCATCAAGGCGGCGACCAAGGCCGGCCCGAACCTCACGACCGACAGCTTCATCAAGGCCATGGACAGCATGACCTTCGAGCCCGACATGTTCGGCAGCCCGAAGAGCAGCTACACGGCCACCAAGCGCCTGGGCAACGACCAGTCACGCCTGTCGCAGATCAAAGACGGCAAGTGGGTCGTGGTTTCGGACTATGTGACACCATGACGGGACCATGCCCAATTACTGGTTGATGAAATCCGAGCCCGACGAGGTCTCGATCGACGATGCACTCGCCGCACCCGGCGCCACTGTGGCGTGGACCGGCGTGCGCAACTATCAGGCACGCAACTTCATGCGCGACGGCATGAAGGTCGGCGACGGCGTGCTGTTCTATCACTCGAGCTGCCCGGAGCCGGGCATTGCCGGCATTGCGCGAGTGGCCTCGGGCATCAAGCCCGATCCGACGCAGTTCGACGCGAAGTCGCCCTACTACGACGCAGGCTCGAAGAAGGACGATCCGCGCTGGCTGCTGGTGGACGTGCAGGCGGTGCGCAAGACGCGGCTGCTGGCGCTGCCCGAGTTGCGCGCCAGGCCCGAACTGGCCGAGCTGATCGTGCTGCGCAAGGGCAACCGGCTGTCGATTACGCCGGTAGAGTCGGCGCACTGGAAGATCATCGAGAAGATGCTGGCCTGACGGCTCAGCCGATCTTGTTCAGGATCGGGAACAGCTTGCCCAGGCCGTCGGCCATCACCTCGACCGCGAGCGCGGCGAGGATCAACCCCATCAGCCGCGTCATGATGTTGATGCCGGTCTTGCCGAGCACACGCGCGATCGGCTGCGCGAGCGAGAAGGCCAGGGCGGTGGCCAGCGCCACCACCACGCCATAGCCCACCAGAATTGCAAGCTCCCACAGGTGCTGCGCTTTGTCGGCGTAGATGACCACGGTGGAGATGGTGGCCGGGCCGGTGAGCAGCGGAATGGTGAGCGGCACCACCGCGATCGACGCGCCCATCGACGCCTTCACCTCGGTGGCGCGCAGCTCCTCGACGTTGGTCTTGCTCTCGGCCGGCTGGGCGTTGAGCATCGACAGCGAACTCATGAGCAGCAGCAGCCCGCCGCCAACCTGGAAGCTCGCGATGGAAATGCCGAAGAAGGACAGCAGCTGCAGGCCCAGCAGCGCGCTCACCGCGATGACCACGAACGCGCTGAAGGCCGACATGCGCACCGTGTGGCGGCGCTGCGCGTCGCTGTAGCCCTGCGTGTAGTGGATGAAGAAGGGCACGATGGCCAGCGGGTTGACGATGGCCACCAGCGTCACCAGCGGCTTGATCAGGTCCATGGAGGTGCTCATGGTCAGCGACCTCCGGTGACGTCGAGCAGGGCCATGGTGGTATAGCTGGCCTCGGGCGAGAGCAGCCACAGGATGGCGCCGGCAATCTCGTCGGCGCTGCCGGTGCGCTGCATGGGTACGGTGGGCGCGAGGTCGGAGGCGCGGTCGGGCATGCCGCCGGAGGCGTGGATCTCGGTGTCGATCAGGCCGGGGCGCACCGCGTTGACGCGGATGCCTTCGGCGGCCACTTCCTTGGCCAGGCCGATGGTGAAGGTGTCGATGGCGCCCTTGCTGGCGGCGTAGTCGACGTACTGGTCGGGCGAACCCAGCCGCGCAGCGCCGCTGGAAATGTTGACGATGGCGCCACCCGTGCCGCCGTACTTGGTGCTCATGCGCCGCACGGCCTCGCGCGCGCAGATGAAGCTGCCGATCACGTTGATGCGGAACATGCGCTCCAGCCGCGCCACGCTCATGTCGGCGACGCGCGCCTGCACGTCGACCACGCCGGCGTTGTTGACCAGCGCCGTGAGACGGCCGAACCTTGCGTCGACCTTCTGGAACATGGCTAGCACCTGCGCCTCGTCGCCCACATCGGCCTGCACCGCCATGGCGGCGCCGCCGTTTGCGCGGATGGTGCGCACCACCTCGTCGGCGGCCAGCGAATTGCTGGCGTAGTTGACGGCCACCGCATAGCCGCGCTGCGCGGCGAGCAGGGCGGTGGCGGCGCCGATGCCGCGGCCGCCGCCCGTGATCAAGAGCACCTGGTCCAAAACCTACCTCCTGCAGAGAAACTGCGTGTCAGTTAAAACCGTCGGCTTGGATTACATCATTGGGGCACGCGCATGAGCACCAGCAAGACGATTGACTACTACTTTGCGCCACAGAGCCCGTGGACCTATCTGGGGCATTCCCGCTTTGCGGCGATTGCTGCGGCCGCGGGCGCCACGGTGCGCGTGCGGCCCATCGACATGGGCAGCGTGTTTCCTGTGTCCGGCGGGTTGCCGCTGGGCAAGCGCGCGCCGCAGCGGCAGGCCTATCGGCTGGTCGACCTCGCGCGCTATTCGAGCTATCTCGGCCTGCCGCTGAACGTCAAGCCGAAGTTCTTCCCGGTGGCCAGCGACGACGCGGCGCGGGTCATCATCGCGGTCGACATGCACGACGGCACCGAGGCTGCCATGCGCATGTGCGAGGCGGTGTTCGCGGCCGTGTGGGTGCAGGAGCGCAACATCGGCGACCCGAAGGTGCTCGATTCGCTGATCGTCGAGTGCGGGCTGTCGCCCAAGCGTGGCGAGCAGTCGCTGAGCCAGGCGGTCCAGGAGCGCTACGAGGCCTACACGCAGGAGGCCATCGACATCCAGGTGTTCGGTGCGCCCAGCTACGTGATCGACGGCGAAATTTTCTGGGGGCAGGACCGTCTCGACTTCGTCGAACGGGCGCTGCGCCCATAACCCGGCACTTACTTATTTGCCATCAAGGAGCAAGACAACATGGGTCAATTCATCGATCTCAAGGCCAAGGACGGCTTCACCTTCCCCGCCTACGTGGCCGAACCGGCGGGCAAGCCGCGCGGCGCGGTGGTCGTGGTGCAGGAAATCTTCGGCGTGAACTCGCACATCCGCTCGGTGGCCGACGGCTATGCGGCCGAGGGCTACCTGGCCGTGGCGCCGTCGACCTTCCAGCGCGTCAAGCCGGACGTGGAACTGGGCTACTCGGACGACGACATGAAGAACGGCTTCGGCCTGAAGACCGCTGTCGAGGCGCTGCCGGCGCCGGGCGTGCTGCAGGACATCGAGGCGTCGATCGCCTACGCGTCGAAGGCTGGCAAGGTCGGCATCGTGGGCTACTGCTGGGGCGGCCTGCTGGTGTGGCGCTCGGCGGCGCTGCTGCCGGGCCTGGCTGCTGCCGCGCCTTACTACGGCGGCGGCATGACCTCGCCGGAAGAAACGGCGCGTCAGCCCAAGGTGCCGGTGCTCGCGCACTTCGGCAACCAGGATCACTGGATTCCGCTGGACACCATCGAGTCGTTCAAGAAGGCGCATCCGGAGGTGGAAGTGCATGTGTATCCGGTCGGCCACGGTTTCAACTGCGACCAGCGCGGCTCGTACAACGCCGACGCGGCCAAGCTGGCGCGCGAGCGCACGCTGGCCTTCTTTGCGAAGCACCTCGGCTGAGTCTGGCGCTCGCTCTTCAATGAAAAAACCCGGCACTGCCGGGTTTTTTCATTTCATGAATGGCTCGGCTTGCGTGCCGTGGCGCCCGGGCCGACCCGGGTCTGAAGGAAGTCGAGCAGCGCGCGCAATGCAGCGCTGTTGTGGCGCCGCTGCAGGTAGGCGGCCGAAAACCACACGTCCTTGCGCGCGTAATCCTGCAGCACGGGCACCAGCTCGCCGTGGTCGAGGTGCGATTGCACGAGGATCGACGGCAGGTAGATCACGCCGAATCCATGCATGGCCACGCGGATCAGCGGCGCGCCTTCGGTGCAGTCCATGCGGCTTTTCACCGGTACGTCGATCGGCGTGCCGTTGTCGTCGAAGCGCCACGCGGGCTGCTGGCCCTGCGCCGAGAACGTGAGCGCGTCGTGGCCCGACAGGTCGCGCGGATGCTCGGGCTTGCCGTGCTTCTTCCAGTAGACCGGCGAGGCGCAGACCACCATGTTCATGAGCCGCAGCTTGCGCACGATCAGGTTCGCGTCCTCGATGGGGCCGCTGCGCAGTTCGACGTCGATGCCTTCCTCGGCGAGGTCGACGGCCCGGTTGGTCAGCTGCAGGCTGATCGTCACGTCGGGGTAGTAGCGCATGAAGTCGGCCAGCAGGTTCGGAAACTCGCCGCTGCCCATGCCGTGCGGGGCCGAGATGCGCAGCCGCCCGCCGGGCTGGCTGGCGCGGTCCTGCAGCTCGGACTGGGTCAGTTCGACCATCTCTAGCATCGGGGTGCTGCGGTCCAGCAGCAGCTGGCCGGCATCGGTGAGGCTCACGGAACGGGTGGAGCGGTTGAGAAGACGCACGCCGAAGCGGGTTTCCAGCTCGGCCACATACTTGCTGACAGTGGCCTTCGACATGTCGAGCCTCTTGGCTGCCTGGGAAAAACTGCCGTGCGAGGCGACTTCCCGGAAGGTTCTGATCAGATCGAGACTGTCCATGTGAATGAGTCCATTGTTTCCGTTTTGGGAACGCGATGGTTCGATTCTCCCGGGTTTTTCCTAACCAGCTTGGGCGACACTTCGGTTACTCGCCGACGTCGCCAGCCCGGTTGGACCGTTGGAAGGAACTGAAATGAAGACCCCGAACATCATTGCCGCTGCCGTCCTGTTGCTGCTCGCCGCCTCCGGCGCGCAGGCGCAGGGTGCCCAACAGGGCTTCGAGCCGGTGCAGCCGCTCAGGGCCGTCACCAGTCGCAGCGATGTGGTGGCCGGCGCCGATGCTGCGGCGCGCGGTGGCAATGTCTACGGCGACGTCGTGGCGGCGCCGCTGGTCTCGCGGCCGAGTTCGCTCGACCGGGCGTCGGTCCGCGCCGAGGCCGTGGCCGCCGCCCACGCGCCGAACCAGAACCTGGACCGCCGCGCCTTCGTCAACAGCGAAGTGCCGCCGCAGTTCCAAGCCTCGCAGCGATAAGCCGGAAGTCTTCTCCTGCAAGGCCGGGCCGGTGCAAACCGGGCCCGGCTTTTTTCTGCTGGCATGCCTTGATGTCGGCATTGTTTCAATAGAGGAAACACCGTGTCTCTGAACAGAGTGTTTTGGCATGGCAGTTCGCCCGGAAACTCGCCGCACAGGCAAGCGAACCAGCAAGCCTGGTGGACGAACCATCCAACGAACATCCTAGGAGAACTGAATATGAAGACCTCGCAAATCCTCGCCGCTGCCGCCCTGACCCTGCTGGCTGCCGTTGGCGCCCAAGCCGAAACGTACCAAGGCGTGAACACCGCCGTCTCGACCAAGAGCCGTGACGAAGTCAACGCCGAAGCCGTGCGCGCCGCATCGGCTCCGAACCAGAACGTGACCCGCGGTTCGCGCGGCCCGGAAACGGTTGCCGTGTCGAAGGACCGCGCAATCGTCCAAGCCGAAGCCGTTCGCACCTCCTACGCTCCCGACCAGAACGTGACTGGCGGCTCGCGCGTCAACAGCCGCGTCATCTCGACCATGCAAAACCCGATGGACGCTCGCGTTCAGGCCGAACAAGGTTCGGGCGCTGTCGCCAAGTAATTGAAGCGGTCCCTCGGGGCCGTCGAAATGCAAAAGGGCCACGCGAAAGCGTGGCCCTTTTTCTTTGGTTGGCGATTCCGGTATCAGCGCGTACGCGCGAGATAGCGCTTGCGCCAGAAGATCAGCACCAGCACCACCGCGATGACCAGCATCGACGTCATCGCGATCCAGAAGCCGTCTGCCTTGTGCACCAGCGGGATGAATTCGAAGTTCATGCCGAAGATGCCCGCGATGAGGTTCAGCGGCAGGAACACGGCGGTGAGCACCGTCAGCACCCGCATGATGTCGTTGGCGCGGTGGCCCTGGACGCTGAAGTGCATCTGCACTGCAGTCTCGGCGTTCTGCTCCAGCCGGTGCACGTGGTGCACCACGCGCTCGATGTGCTCGAGCACGTCGCGGCTGCGGATCATGATGAGCTCGCGCTCGCGCTGCTCCGTCTCGCCCTTGGGCACGGGGAGCGTTTCAAGCGAGTCGATCCAGTCCTGCATGGCGGCGCGCTGGTCTTCGCAGATCTCGTCCAGGTGGTGCAGCGACTGGCGCGCCTCCATCAGCGCACCCCAGTTGGTGAAGCGGCTGCGTGGGTCGATCAGCTCGGTCTGCCAGTGATCGAGCTGCTTGGTGAGTTCGCGCCGCAGGTCGAGGTAGCCGTCGACGATCTGGTTGATGACGCGCAGCATCAGGTCCGAAGGGCTGGTTGGCAGGCGGGCCGAGGTGGCGCGCACGTCGAGCGCAGGGGCGCCGCGGTCGTCGGGCGAGGCAGCCGCCAGCAGGCGCGTGGCGAAGGCGTCGCGCACCGCGCCGTCTTCCGGGTGCACCGACAGCAGCACGCGGTCGAACACCGCGAAGCCGACCGGGCGGGTGTCGACTCGACGCAGCACGGGCGGGCCGCTGCGGGACAAGGGCGGGGCCTCGCTGCCATTGCCCTTGCCGTTGCCCAGCGCCGCCTGGCCCTGTCCGTTGGCCAGCCGCCGGAACACCAGCACGTCGTACTGCGAGGTGTAGTCGTAGTGGGAGGGCAACTGGTCGTTGAGCAGGTCGGCCACGTGCAGGTCGACCAGTTGCGTGAGGCACAGCGTCTGCAGGATCTGCTGCACCTCGGCCAGCGAAGCCCGGAATTCCTCGCGTGTGAGCGAGATCCACAGGTAGCCGCCGGTGCCGCACGCGCCCGGTACGGTGAGGGGTGCCAGTGCGGCGTGCTCGCTGACCTGCGAGCGGTTGACTTCGAAGATGCGCATGCCGGCGCTGTTACTTCTGCAGCAGCCGCGCGGCGTCGAGCGCGAAATAGGTCAGCACGCCATCGGCGCCGGCGCGCTTGAAGGCCAGCAGGCTTTCGAGCACCACGGCGTCGTGGTCGAGCCAGCCGTTCTGGGCGGCGGCCTTGAGCATCGCGTATTCGCCGCTCACCTGGTAGGCGAAGGTCGGAACATGGAACTGGTCCTTCACGCGGCGCACGATGTCGAGGTAGGGCATGCCGGGCTTCACCATCACCATGTCGGCGCCTTCGGCGATGTCGATGGCGACTTCGCGCAGGGCCTCGTCGCTGTTGCCGGGGTCCATCTGGTAGACCTTCTTGTTGCTCTTGCCGAGTGTGGCGGCCGAGCCCACGGCGTCGCGGAAGGGGCCGTAGAAGGCGCTGGCGTACTTGGCGCTGTAGGCCATGATGCGCGTGTGAATGTCGCCGCGGGCTTCGAGCGCGGTGCGGATGGCGCCGATGCGGCCGTCCATCATGTCACTCGGCGCCACAATGTCCACGCCGGCCCGTGATTGTGTGAGCGCCTGCTTCACAAGCACTCCGACGGTCGCGTCGTTGAGGATGTAGCCGGTGTCGTCGAGCAGGCCGTCCTGGCCGTGGCTGGTGTAGGGGTCGAGGGCAACGTCGGTCATCACGCCCAGTTCGGGGAAGCGCGCCTTGAGGGCGGCCACCACGCGGGGAATCAGCCCGTCGGGGTTGAAGGCTTCGCGGCCATCGGGTGTCTTGAGGCTGGCGTCGATCACCGGGAACAGCGCCATCACCGGGATGCCGACCGCCACGCACTGCTCGGCCACGGGCAGCAACAGGTCGAGGCTCAGGCGGTCCACGCCGGGCATCGAGGGGACGGCATCGCGACGTTTCTCGCCTTCCTGAACGAACACCGGGTAGATCAGGTCGTTGACCGTCAGGGCGTGTTCTCGAACCAGATTGCGGGTGAAAGCGTCGCGGCGCAGGCGCCGCGGCCGCCCGGCGGGGAACATGGCCGGAGGGGAAGATGATGACGTCATATATACAAAATTGTGCCTGAAGCGATCTTTCACAGACCTTCTCTCCGAGTGTCCAGTTGTCTGACAACTACGGAAATTCGTAGAACCAAGGTACTCAAATTTTTGCTTCAAATGTCAAAGAAAGTGCCTCAGTCGCTTGAAACCTTGTTTCGTCTTTGTTAAATTCTGAAGCGGGCGGCTTGCCGCTCCCCGCTTTTCCTCCCTGAGCGGGTGCCTTGATGTGTGACAGCAAAAGGGCTTCCCAGCCCGACGTGAAGACGTCGGGCTTTTTTTTGCCCGTCGTACAGGGGCATCGCCGCAAAAGAGGGGTCGGCGAGAGGGGCGCCACTAAACTGCCGCCATGCTCTGGGTCAAATCTCTTCACATCGTCTTCGTTGCAAGCTGGTTCGCGGGGTTGTTCTACCTGCCCCGGATCTTTGTCAATCTGGCGATGGTGCCGCCCGAGTCGGTGGCCGAGCGGGAGCGGCTGCTGTTGATGGCACGCAAGCTCATGCGATTCACGACTTTCCTGGCGGTTCCCGCGCTTGGCTTCGGCCTGTGGCTCTGGCTGGGTTATGGCATCGGGCGCGGCCCGGGCAACGGGTGGATGCACGCCAAGCTGGCGCTGGTGCTGGTGGCCATCGGCTATCACCACGGCTGCGGCGTGCTGCTGCGCCGTTTCGCGGCGGGCGAGAACCGGCGCAACGACCGCTGGTTCCGCTGGTTCAACGAGCTGCCGGTGCTGCTGCTGCTGGGCATCGTGATCCTGGTGGTCGTCAAGCCGTTCTGAGCCCGGTGCACACGGTGGAGAGGCCGCACAAGTCCGCCGCGCTCCCCCTGGCGCTCGCGTACGCGGCGCTGATCGTCTACGCCAGTCTCTATCCGTTCGCCGACTGGCGCGACCAGGGGATCGCGCCGTGGGCCTACTTGTCGGCGCCCTGGCCCAAGTACTGGACGGGCTTCGATTTCGCCATCAATGTGGTGGGCTACGTGCCCTTCGGCTTCCTGTGCGCCCTGGCGGTGCTGCGCACGCGCCCGGCCACCAGCGTCTGGCATGCGGTGCTGCGCGCCACCGTGGCGGGGGCGGCAATCTCGTTCGCCATGGAGACGCTGCAGAGCTACCTGCCCGCGCGCATTCCCTCCAACGTGGACCTGGGGTTCAACACGACGGGTGCGGTCCTTGGTGCCGTGCTGGCGGCGGGGCTGGAGCGGCTGGGCGCGGTTGCGCACTGGAGCCGCGCGCGTTCGCAGTGGTTCACCGAGGACTCGCGCGGCGCGCTGGTGCTGCTCGCGCTGTGGCCTTTTGCGCTGCTGTTCCCGGCGGCCGTCACCTTCGGGCTGGGGCAGGTGTTCGAGCGGCTCGAAGTGGCGATCTCCGAGTGGCTGCTCGACACGCCCTTCATCGACTGGCTGCCGCTGCGGCAGTTCGAGCTCGAGCCGCTGGTGCCGGCGGTGGAACTGCTGTGCGTGATGCTCGGCGCGCTGGTGCCGTGCCTGCTGGGCTATCTGGTGGCGCGCTCCGTGGTCCAGCGCGCGGTGCTGCTGCCGCTGACGCTGCTGGCCGGCATCGCGGCCTCGGCGCTGTCGGCGGCATTGAGCTATGGGCCCGAGCACGCATGGGCGTGGCTGGGCCTGCCTGTGCAGGTCGGCATGGCCGCGGCGTTCTTTGCTGGCGTGCTGTTGCTGTTCGCGCCGCGCCGCTTGTGTGCGGCGCTGCTGCTGGTGGGGCTCGTGCTGCAGCTGAGCTTGCTGAACCAGGCGCCCGAGAGCGCGTACTTCGCGCAGACGCTGGCCACCTGGGAGCAGGGGCGCTTCATCCGCTTCCACGGGCTGGCGCAGTGGCTGGGCTGGACCTGGCCCTTCGCGGTACTGGCGTATGTGGTGGTCGCTCTGTCGCGCCGGGGCCGGCCCAATGCCGCTGCGACGGCCTGAACGTTTGAAGGTATCGACACGGGGCTAAGGGGCGGTCACTAAAATCTGCCGATGCCCAGCTCCTCCCCCGCCGCGCCGTCCGGCTATTACGGCCGCCACATCTTCTTCTGCCTCAACGAGCGCAAGAACGGCGAAGACTCCTGCTCCATGCACAACGCGCAGGAAGGCTTCGACCGCTGCAAGGCGAAGGTCAAGGAGGCGGGGCTATCCGAGCCCGGCAAGGTGCGCGTCAACAAGGCCGGCTGCCTCGACCGTTGCGCGGGCGGGCCGGTGGCTGTGGTGTACCCCGAGGCCGTCTGGTACACCTTCGTCGATGGCGATGACATCGACGAGATCGTCGAGTCGCACTTGAAGAACGGCCAGGTCGTCGAGCGGCTGCTGCTGCCTCCCGATGTCGGACGCTGAACTTTTCCGCCGACCCTCCGCTCGTACCTTGCGCCAATGAATTCCCAGACCGAAAAGATCAGCCTCCAGGGCGCCGCCGGCGCAATCGAGGTTCAGCGCGACCAGCCTGCCGGCACCCCGCGCGGCATCGCGGTAATCGCCCATCCCCACCCGCTGTTCGGCGGCACGATGGACAACAAGGTGGTGCAGACGCTGGCACGCGCATTCGTCGCCAGCGGGTGGACCACGGTGCGCTTCAACTTCCGCGGCGTGGGCGCCAGCGAAGGCGTGCACGACGAAGGGCGTGGCGAGCTGGAAGACATGCTGAATGTCGTCGGCCAGCTCGCGCCCGAGGGGCCGCTGGCGATCGCCGGATTTTCGTTTGGCGCGTTCGTTGCGACCGGTGCCGCCGCAAAGCTCTGGACCGAACGCGACATCCGCCAGATCGTGCTGGTAGGCACGGCCGCCGCGCGCAACACCGTGGCCACGCTGCCGGCCGAGGCGCACGAGCGCATGCTGGTGGTTCATGGCGAAGCCGACGACACCGTGCCGCTGTCCGCCGTGATGGACTGGGCGCGGCCGCAGTCACTTCCTGTCACAGTCGTCCCCGGGGGCGGCCACTTCTTTCACGGACAATTGCCGCTGCTCAAAAGTCTCGTGGTCCGCCATCTGCGCGCGGACATCGCTTGAAAGCCTCGCAGGCTTGTTTTCGTCTCTTTCCAAACTCCCCATGAATCGTTTTCTTGGCGCGCTCCGCGCGCTGGTCTTTACCGCCGCCGCATCCGTCAGCCTGATCGCCGCCGCCCAGGTGCCGGCTCCGCCTGAAATCGCCGCGCGCAGCTACCTGCTGCTTGACGTGACCGCGAACCAGATCCTGGCCCAGAAGGACATCGACAGCCCGGTCGAGCCGGCTTCGCTCACGAAGCTGATGTCTGCCTACCTGGTGTTCGATGCGCTGCGCACCAAGAAGATCACGCTGACCCAGACGCTGCCGGTCAGCCCGCGCGCCTGGAAGATGCCCGGTTCGCGCATGTTCATCGACCCCAAGATGCAGGTGCCGGTGGAAGACCTGATCAAGGGCCTGATCGTGCAGTCGGGCAACGACGCCACGGTGGCGCTGGCCGAAGGCGTGGGCGGCACGGTCGAGCACTTCGTCGAGATGATGAATGCCCAGGCCAAGGCGCTGGGCATGAAGAACACGAGCTACAAGAACCCCGAAGGCCTGACGGCGCCCGGCCACACCACCACGGCTCGTGACCTGAGCATTCTGGCGACCCGCCTGGTGCGCGACTTCCCCGAGGAAGCCAAGTACTACGCGATCAAGAAGTACCGCTACCCGGGCACTCCGTCGACCAACGACACCAATCGCAATCTGCTGCTGTTCCGCGACCCGACCGTCGACGGCCTGAAGACCGGGCACACCGAGGCGGCCGGCTACTGCATGATCGCCACCGCCAAGCGCGATTTCCCCAACCTGACCGGCGGCCGCCGCCTGCTGTCGATCGTGCTGGGAACCACGGGCGAGACCGTGCGCGCCAACGAGTCGCAGAAGCTGCTGAACTGGGGTTACACGGCCTACGACGCCGTTCGCCTGTTCGACGCCGGCCAGCCGGCCGCCACCCCGGCCGTCTGGAAGGGCAAGGCGAACACGCTGAAGCTGGGCCGCCCGGAAGCCATCGTGGTCGCGGTGCCCGCCGGCACCGCCAGCAAGATCAAGACGCAGGTGTCGCGCCCCGATCCGCTGGTGGCGCCGTTCACCAAGTACCAGGCCGTCGGTTCGCTCAAGGTCACCCTGGACGACCAGCCGGTCGCCGACGTGCCCCTGGTCGCCCTGGAAGCCGTCGAGCAGGCAGGGATATTCGGCCGCGCATGGGATGCCGTGCGGCTCTGGATCAAGTAAATCCGAAGGGGTGGCAAGGCGGTTGGCAGCTCTCCGCTGCGGCTGACCTTGCCGTTTCAGACTCGTTTGCTATACTCGTGGGCTTTTCGGAAATTTCCGAAGGGTTTCACGTTTTCGTTATTCCCGGCTTCCTTGCCTTGCGTCACGTCAAGGACCAAGGGCGGTTTTGCAACCAGGGCCGGGTTGTTTTGGGACTAATTCATTCATGCCAACCATCAATCAACTGGTGCGTCAGGGTCGAACGGTCGAAAAGATCAATTCGAAGAGCCCTGCCATGCAGAACTCGCCGCAACGTCGCGGTGTCTGCACCCGCGTCTACACCACGACGCCCAAGAAGCCCAACTCGGCGCTTCGTAAAGTTGCCAAGGTCCGTCTGACCAATGGCTTCGAAGTCATCTCCTACATCGGCGGCGAAGGCCACAACCTCCAGGAACACAGCGTCGTGCTGGTTCGCGGCGGTCGTGTCAAGGACTTGCCCGGTGTGCGTTACCACATCGTGCGCGGTTCGCTCGACCTGCAAGGCGTGAAAGACCGCAAGCAGTCGCGTTCCAAGTACGGCGCGAAGCGTCCCAAGAAGGCTTAAGCCTTCCTGTCGTCAAAAAACAAACGGTGTTCGGTTGCCTTGGCGGGCACATCGAACGAAGTGACCCACTGTCGGGTCGAGTAAGTGAGAGTCCTGACTGGCTCTCGCGGTGCCGGAAACGGTGCCAACTGAAGCAAAGAGGTTAGAAAAATGCCACGTCGTCGCGAAGTCCCCAAACGTGAAATCCTGCCGGATCCCAAGTACGGCAATGTCGAGCTGTCCAAATTCATGAACGTGATCATGGAAGGCGGCAAGAAGGCGATCGCCGAGCGCATCATTTACGGTGCTCTCGACTTCATCGAAAAGAAGAACCCGGACAAGGACCCCCTCGAAGCTTTCACCGTTGCCATCAACAACGTGAAGCCGATGGTCGAAGTGAAGTCGCGCCGCGTTGGCGGTGCGAACTATCAGGTGCCGGTCGAAGTCCGCCCTGTCCGTCGCCTCGCCCTGTCGATGCGCTGGATCAAGGAAGCTGCCCGCAAGCGCGGTGAAAAGTCGATGGCCCTGCGTCTGGCCAACGAACTCATGGAAGCTACGGAAGGCCGTGGCGGCGCCATGAAGAAGCGCGACGAAGTGCACCGCATGGCGGAAGCCAACCGGGCGTTCAGCCACTTCCGCTTCTAAAAATCAAACTTCGCTTGGGCGTTGGGTGCTGAGTGTCGGGTGTTGTGCCCGTGCTCGGGGCCCAGCGCTCAACGCATTTCAACCCGAAAGTAAATCATGTCCCGCAAGACCCCCATCGAGCGCTACCGCAACATCGGCATCTCCGCGCACATCGACGCTGGCAAGACCACGACGACCGAACGTATCCTGTTCTACACCGGTGTGAACCACAAGATCGGTGAAGTGCATGACGGCGCCGCCACGATGGACTGGATGGAGCAAGAGCAAGAGCGCGGTATCACGATCACGTCCGCTGCCACCACCTGCTTCTGGAAGGGCATGGCTGGCAAGTTCGACGAACACCGCATCAACATCATCGACACCCCCGGCCACGTGGACTTCACCATTGAAGTCGAGCGGTCGATGCGCGTGCTGGACGGCGCCGTCATGGTGTACGACGCCGTCGGCGGCGTGCAGCCCCAGTCGGAAACCGTCTGGCGCCAGGCCAACAAGTACAAGGTTCCGCGTCTCGCGTTCGTCAACAAGATGGACCGCACCGGCGCCGACTTCCTGCGCGTGCGCCAGATGATGGTGGACCGCCTGAAGGCCAACCCCGTCGTGATCCAGATCCCGATCGGTGCCGAAGAGCACTTCCAGGGCATCGTCGACCTCGTGAAGATGAAGGCGATCATCTGGGACGAAGACAAGGGCGTGACGTTCCAGTACGGCGAGATCCCCGCCAACCTGGTCGATGTCTGCAACGAATACCGCGAAAAGCTCGTCGAAGCGGCTGCCGAAGCCAGCGAAGAGCTGATGAACAAGTACCTCGAAGGCGGCGAGCTGAGCGAGGAAGAAATCAAGAAGGCCATTCGCCAGCGCACCATCGCCGGCGAAATCCAGCCGATGCTGTGCGGCTCGGCCTTCAAGAACAAGGGCGTGCAAGCCATGCTCGACGCCGTCGTCGAATACATGCCCGCACCGACCGACATTCCCCCGGTCAACGGCCTGGACGAAGACGAAGCGCCTGTCATCCGCAAGGCTGACGACAACGAGAAGTTCTCGGCCCTGGCATTCAAGCTGATGACCGACCCGTTCGTGGGCCAGTTGACCTTCGTGCGCGTCTACTCCGGCGTGCTGACCAAGGGCGACAGCGTCTACAACCCGGTTCGCGGCAAGAAGGAACGTATCGGCCGTATCGTGCAGATGCACGCCAACAACCGCGAAGAAGTCAACGAAATCCGCGCTGGCGACATCGCTGCCTGCGTGGGCCTGAAGGAAGTCACCACGGGCGAAACCCTGTGCGACCCGACGGCGATCGTGACGCTTGAGCGTATGGTGTTCCCGGAATCGGTGATCTCGCAGGCCGTCGAGCCGAAGACCAAGGCCGACCAGGAAAAGATGGGCATCGCCCTGCAACGCCTGGCTCAGGAAGACCCCTCGTTCCGCGTCAAGACCGACGAAGAATCGGGCCAGACCATCATCGCCGGCATGGGCGAGCTCCACCTTGAAATCATCGTGGACCGCATGAAGCGCGAATTCGGCGTGGAAGCCAACGTGGGCAAGCCGCAAGTGGCTTACCGCGAAACGATCCGCAAGACCGTCGAAGAAGCCGAAGGCAAGTTCGTTCGCCAGTCGGGCGGCAAGGGCCAGTACGGTCACGTCATCCTGAAGCTCGAGCCGCAAGAGGCTGGCAAGGGCTTCGAGTTCGTCGACGCCATCAAGGGCGGTGTGGTTCCTCGCGAATACATCCCCGCGGTGGAAAAGGGCGTCGTGGAAGCGCTGACGCAAGGCGTGCTGGCGGGCTATCCCGTCGTGGACGTCAAGGTCACGCTGCACTTCGGTTCGTACCACGACGTGGACTCGAATGAAATGGCGTTCAAGATGGCCGCGATCTTCGGCTTCAAGGAAGGCGCCCGCAAGGCCAACCCCGTGATCCTCGAGCCGATGATGGCCGTGGAAGTCGAAACGCCTGAAGACTACGCCGGCAACGTGATGGGCGACCTGTCGTCCCGCCGCGGCATGGTGCAGGGCATGGACGACATGGTCGGTGGCGGCAAGGCCATCAAGGCCGAAGTGCCGCTGTCGGAAATGTTCGGCTACTCGACCACGCTGCGCTCGATGTCGCAAGGCCGCGCAACGTACACGATGGAGTTCAAGCACTACGCCGAAGCTCCCCGTAACGTCGCCGAAGCCATCGTGGCCGCCCGCGCCAAGTAAGTATTCAATTTCGAATCTGTCTGCGACCGTGTGCCCCTCGCTGCCCGTGGCGAGGGAACCAGCAATGCGGTGCAGACATAAAACCCAATCACGGGCACTGCTCTTTCAAGGATTGAAAAATGGCAAAAGGTAAATTCACCCGCACCAAGCCGCACGTGAACGTGGGCACGATCGGTCACGTTGACCACGGCAAGACGACGCTGACGGCTGCGATCGCGACGGTTCTGTCGGCCAAGTTCGGCGGCGAAGCCAAGGCCTACGACCAGATCGACGCTGCGCCTGAAGAAAAGGCCCGCGGCATCACGATCAACACCGCGCACGTCGAGTACGAAACGGCCAACCGCCACTACGCACACGTCGACTGCCCCGGCCACGCCGACTACGTGAAGAACATGATCACCGGCGCTGCCCAGATGGACGGCGCCATCCTGGTGTGCTCGGCCGCTGACGGCCCGATGCCCCAGACCCGTGAGCACATCCTGCTGGCTCGCCAGGTGGGCGTGGGCTACATCATCGTGTTCCTGAACAAGTGCGACATGGTCGACGACAAGGAACTGCTCGAGCTGGTCGAAATGGAAGTTCGCGAACTCCTCGACAAGTACGAATTCCCCGGCGACGACACCCCCATCATCCACGGCTCGGCCAAGCTCGCCCTGGAAGGCGACAAGGGCGAACTGGGCGAAGGCGCCATCATGAAGCTGGCCGAAGCCCTGGACACGTACATCCCGACGCCCGAGCGCGCCGTGGATGGCACGTTCCTGATGCCCGTGGAAGACGTGTTCTCGATCTCGGGTCGCGGCACGGTGGTGACCGGCGCAGTCGAGCGCGGCGTGATCAAGGTTGGTGAAGAAATCGAAATCGTGGGCATCCGCCCGACGGTCAAGACCACCTGCACCGGCGTGGAAATGTTCCGCAAGCTGCTGGACCAAGGCCAGGCTGGCGACAACGTCGGCGTGCTGCTGCGCGGCACGAAGCGCGAAGAAGTCGAGCGCGGCCAAGTGCTGTGCAAGCCCGGCTCGATCAAGCCGCACACGCACTTCACCGCCGAGGTGTACGTTCTGTCGAAGGACGAAGGCGGCCGTCACACGCCGTTCTTCAACAACTACCGTCCGCAGTTCTACTTCCGCACGACGGACGTGACCGGCGCGATCGAGCTGCCCAAGGACAAGGAAATGGTCATGCCTGGCGACAACGTCAGCATCACCGTCAAGCTGATCAACCCGATCGCGATGGAAGAAGGCCTGCGCTTCGCCATCCGTGAAGGCGGCCGTACCGTGGGTTCGGGCGTCGTGGCCAAGATCCTCGACATCTAAGCCGGACGCAAAGGAATCACCATGGCTACCAAGCAAAAAATCCGCATCCGCCTGAAGGCATTCGACTACAAGCTGATCGACCAGTCGGCAGCCGAGATCGTCGACACCGCCAAGCGCACCGGCGCGATCGTCAAGGGTCCCGTGCCCCTGCCGACCCGCATGAAGCGTTTCGACATCCTGCGTTCGCCGCACGTCAACAAGACGTCGCGCGACCAGCTGGAAATCCGCACGCACCAGCGCCTGATGGACATCGTCGACCCGACCGACAAGACCGTGGACGCGCTGATGAAGCTCGACCTGCCGGCCGGCGTGGACGTCGAGATCAAGCTGCAGTAATCCGTTCGACCTCGCGTCGCGGTTATTTGTGAAGCCCGCCTGCAGAAATGCAGGCGGGCTTTGTGCTTTATGTCACGCAGATGTGGCATCCTCGCCGGACGACAGCCTCCCTCCATCGAGGCGTCGGACAGCTGAAACGAGGGCAGCACAGCTATGAGACAAAGCATCTCTTTTGCGTCGGGTTTGGTGGCTTGCATCGCGGCGGCGTTGTTGACCGCGTGTGGCGGCGGTGGGGGAGGTGGCGGTGGCGGCATTCCCTTGCTGCCCGTGCTTCCGGCGACGCCAGTTGCCCTGAGCGGTACGGCCACCTATGAGTCGGTGCCCAATCCCAGTGGCCGCCTCGTGTATTCCGATATCTCGATCAAACCGGTGCGTGGTGCTTTTGTCGAAGTACTCGACGCCACCAGTGGCAGCCAGCTGGCCACGACTTCCACCGATGACAACGGCGCCTACTCGGCGAGCGTTCCGTCAAACGCGAACGTCGTTGTCCGCGTGCGCGCTCAACTGACCCGCACTGGCGCGCTTCCGAGCTGGGACGTCACCGTGCGTGACAACACGCAGTCGAACGCGATCTATTCCATGCAGTCGTCGGCATTCTCCACCGGCACCGCGGCGCTCACCCGCGACCTGCGCGCCGGCAGTGGATGGGGCGGGTCGAGCTACACCAGCCAGCGTGTGTCCGGGCCGTTCGCCGTGATGGACACGGTCTACACCGCGATGCAGAAAGTGCTGTCGGTGGCTCCGGCGACGGCGTTTCCGTCGCTGAAGGTGTTCTGGAGTGTCAACAACACCAACTCCGGCGGCAGCATCGCGCTGGGCCAGATTGGCACCACGTTCTTCATCGGAAGGAGTTCGGGTGCCGAAATCTACGTGCTCGGCAAGGAAGATGTGGATACCGACGAATTCGACGCGCCCGTGATCGCGCACGAATGGGGGCACTACTACCAGGCCTCCTTCAGTCGCGACGATTCGCCGGGCGGCGCGCACTCCACGAGTGAACTCATCGACCGCCGCCTCGCTTTCTCCGAAGGATGGGGCAACGGCTGGTCGGGCATTGCGTTGGGGCGCAGCAACTATGTCGATTCGGGTGGCCCTGGCCAGGCCCAGGGCGGCAGCCTCGATCTCACGCAGGGGCCGGCGACCAACCGAGGATGGTTCCGCGAATCCTCGATTCAGTCGATCTTCTGGAATCTGAATCAGCAGGTCGGTTTCAAGCCGATCCACGACACGATGACGGGGGCGCTATTCAGGAGCGGTGCGCCGGTCACGTCGATTCATCCGTTCGCCGTGGCATTCAACGCGACAGCGCAGGGCAGTGCATCTACGCTGGCCGCGTTGCTCACGGGGCAGAGCATCACGGTCAATGATGCCTACGGCGCGGGGGAGGGCAATGATGGCGGCGTGTCGATCGCGTTGCCGATGTACAAGCAGGCAGTGGTTGGTACGGCCACTTCGGCCTGTGTGACGAACGCTGCGGATCCTCAGCGTGACGGAAACAAGCTCGGAAGCTTCGCGTACCTGCGTTTCACGGCGCCCACCAACCGTGGTTACCAGTTCACGATCTCCCCGCCGGGGGGCGCTAATCCCAACTACGCGATCTATCGGGGTGGCGTGGTGAGCCGAAACACCAGTTCGGTCAACCTGTCGACTGGCGACTATGTTCTGGTTGTCAACGATCTCAACAATTCCGCCACCAGCACCTGCTTCGGCGTGATCATTCAGTAGCAGCGAGGAAGGCCGCCATGAACCTCCGTTCCAGTTCGACGATTGCCGTTGTGGCATGCCTGACGCTAGCCGCCGCGTCGGCGCCGGTCTTTGCAGATGGCGTGCCGGCGCCCCGCACCGCGAAGCACGCAGCCTCGTCCCGCAATGCTGCGCCTATGACGGTCGCGGCACGCAAGCCCAACGATTCCGGTGTCGTGATCCAGTTCAGGGTAGAGGGCACGCCCCAGGTTGGCCGGCCGGTCTCTGTTGTTCTGCAGTTCGACGGCGTGAGCGATCCGGCGGGTGCCACCGCGCGCCTGACGACCGATGCCGGCCTGACCCTGGCCACAAGCAGCAGCCTGGCCCTTCCCGCTGGCCAGCGTACGATCGCCACCGCCACGGTGACGAGCGACCGCGAAGGCCTTGCCTACCTGAACGTCTTTGTCACGCAGAACGGCGCCATGAGCATCGTCGCCATCCCCGTGCAGACCGGCTCGGCCGCCCCGGCCATGAAGGCTGCAGGCGAGATGAAGTCGTCCGCGGAAGGCGAAAAAATCATCTCGCTGCCGGCCAAAGAGCCGAAATAAGCCGCGAAAGACCCCGGAAACGGGGCTTCGGCGCCCTCAAAACGGCCACAACTGCAGTGCTTGCGCGGAGCCCGCATCGCGGGCTATAATCGCTGGCTCTGCCCTTGCTGCGTCCGCATGGGTGTCGTTCTGGCAGAGATTTATCAACCTTCTTACGCTGTCGGGGAAGCCCGGCAAACGTTGTCGCCAATTGAAGTGGCAGCGGCGTAGGGAGTTTCCATTTTTGGAGAAAACAAATGAGTCTGAGCAACTCCCTCGGGTTGCTGGGCCGCAAGGTGGGGATGATGCGTCTCTTCACCGATGACGGGGACGCAGTTCCTGTCACGGTGGTGGATGTGTCCAACAACCGTGTGACCCAGATCAAGTCCCAAGAGACCGATGGCTACGTCGCCCTGCAGGTGACGTTCGGTTCGCGCAAAGCATCGCGCGTGACCAAGCCCGAAGCCGGCCACCTCGCCAAGGCAGGTGTCGAAGCAGGCGAAATCATCCAGGAATTCCGCGTTACCGCCGATACCGCTGGTCAGCACAAGGCTGGCGGCGTAATCGCAGTGACGAGCGTCTTCTCCGTGGGCCAGAAGGTGGACGTGCAAGGCACTTCCATCGGCAAGGGCTACGCTGGCACGATCAAGCGTCACAACATGAGCTCGCAACGCGCGTCGCACGGTAACAGCCGTTCGCACAACGTTCCCGGCTCGATCGGTATGGCACAAGACCCCGGTCGCGTGTTCCCCGGCAAGCGTATGACGGGCCACCTCGGCGACGTCACCCGCACGACGCAAAACCTCGACGTGTTCCGCATCGACGAAGCACGTCAACTGCTGCTCATCAAGGGCGCGATTCCGGGTTCGAAGGGTGGCTTCGTCACCGTGCGTCCCGCCGTCAAGGCCAAGCCGCAAGCGGCCCAAGGAGCGAAGTAATGGAACTCGAACTCCTGAACGAACAAGGCCAGGCCGCGTCGAAGTACGACGCCCCCGAGACCGTGTTCGGCCGTGACTACAACGAAGACCTGGTTCACCAGATCGTCGTTGCATTCCAGGCCAACGCACGCCAAGGCACGCGCGCCCAGAAGGACCGCGAACAGGTCAAGCACTCGACCAAGAAGCCTTTCAAGCAAAAGGGAACGGGCCGCGCCCGTGCCGGTATGACGTCCTCGCCGCTGTGGCGCGGGGGTGGCCGGATTTTCCCGAACATGCCTGACGAAAACTTCTCGCAGAAGATCAACAAGAAGATGTATCGCGCCGGCATGGCGTCCATCTTCTCGCAGCTGGCTCGCGAAGGCCGTCTGGCCGTGGTCGATTCGATCAAGGTCGACTCGCCCAAGACCAAGCCGCTGGCAGCCCGTTTCAAGGCGATGAATCTCGAGTCCGTGCTCGTGATCGCCGAAGAAGTCGACGAAAACCTGTACCTTGCCTCGCGCAATCTGGTCAACGTTCTCGTGGTCGAACCCCGCTACGCCGACCCGGTGTCGCTGGTTCACTACAAGAAGGTGCTGGTCACCAAGGGTGCCGTCGACAAGCTCAAGGAGATGTTCGCATGAGCCGCGTGAACCCTACCGCCGCTGAACGTACGTTCGAAGAAGGCCGCCTGATGGCGGTGCTGGTCGCACCGATCGTGTCCGAAAAGGCCACGATGGTCGGCGAGAAGTCGAACGCTGTCACTTTCAAGGTGCTGCAAGACGCCACCAAGCCCGAGATCAAGGCCGCTGTCGAACTGATGTTCAAGGTCGAAGTCCAGGGCGTGTCGGTGCTCAACACCAAGGGCAAGACCAAGCGCTTTGGCAAGTCCATCGGCCGCCGCGACAACGTTCGCAAGGCCTATGTGACGCTGAAGGCCGGTCAAGAGCTCAACCTCGTCGGGGAAGGCGCTTAATCATGGCCGTCATCAAGATGAAACCCACTTCGCCGGGCCAACGCGGCGCGGTGAAGATCTCGCGTGACCACCTGTTCAAGGGTGCTCCTCACGCAGCCCTGCTGGAACCCCAGTTCCAGAAGGCCGGCCGTAACAACAACGGTCACATCACGATCCGTCACCGTGGCGGTGGTTCCAAGCACCACTACCGCGTTGTCGACTTCGTGCGCAACAAGGACGGCATCCCGGCCAAGGTCGAACGCATCGAGTACGACCCGAACCGCACCGCCCACATCGCTCTGGTCTGCTACGCCGACGGCGAGCGCCGCTACATCATCGCCCCGCGCGGTCTTGAAGCCGGTGCAACGCTGCTGTCGGGCGCCGAAGCCCCGATCCGCGCCGGCAACACCCTGCCGATCCGCAACATCCCGGTCGGCTCGACGATCCACTGCATCGAACTGCAACCCGGCAAGGGCGCGCAGATCGCACGTTCGGCCGGTACGTCGGCCACGCTGCTGGCCCGTGAAGGCGTTTACGCCCAGGTCCGCATGCGTTCGGGCGAAGTCCGCCGCATTCACATCGAATGCCGCGCGACCATCGGCGAAGTTGCCAACGAAGAGCACAGCCTGCGCCAGCTCGGCAAGGCAGGCGCCAAACGCTGGAAGGGTATTCGCCCGACCGTTCGCGGCGTCGTGATGAACCCGGTCGACCACCCGCACGGTGGCGGCGAAGGCAAGACTGGCGAAGGCCGCCATCCTGTCGACCCATGGGGCAATCTGACCAAGGGCTATCGCACCCGTAACAACAAGCGCACGCAGGTCTTCATCGTGTCGCGTCGCAAGAAGTAAGGGATAGCCAATGACTCGCTCTCTCAAAAAGGGTCCTTTCGTCGACCACCACCTCGTGGCCAAGGCCGACAAGGCCGTGACGACCAAGGACAAGAAGCCGATCAAGACCTGGTCGCGCCGCTCGATGGTCCTGCCCGAATTCATCGGTCTGACCATCGCTGTGCACAACGGCAAGCAACACGTGCCCGTGTACATCACCGACCAGATGGTCGGCCACAAGCTCGGCGAATTTGCGCTCACGCGCACGTTCAAGGGGCACCCCGCGGACAAAAAAGTCCAGAAGAAGTAAGGAACGACCATGTCTGAAACACGTGCAGTCCTCCGCGGTGTCCGCCTGTCGGTCGACAAGGGCCGTCTGGTCGCGGATCTCATCCGCGGCAAGAAGGTCGATCAAGCGCTCAACGTTCTGCAGTTCACGCAGAAAAAGGCCGCTGTGATCATCAAGAAGGTGCTCGAGTCGGCAATTGCCAACGCCGAGCACAACGACGGTGCCGACATCGACGAGCTGAAGGTCAAGACCATCTACGTCGAGCAAGGTGCAACGCTCAAGCGCTTCACGGCGCGGGCCAAGGGTCGCGGCAATCGCATCAGCAAGCCCACGTGCCATGTGTACGTGACGGTTGGCAACTAAGAAGGCCTGGAAGAAATATGGGACAGAAAATCCACCCAACCGGGTTCCGCCTTGCGGTCACCCGTAACTGGTCCAGCCGTTGGTACGCAAGCGACCGCGATTTCGCGGGCATGCTGGCCGAAGACATCAAGGTTCGCGAATACCTGAAGAAGAAGCTGAAGAACGCTTCGGTCTCGCGCGTCATGATCGAGCGTCCCGCCAAGAACGCACGCATCACGATCTACTCGGCACGTCCGGGCGTCGTGATCGGCAAGAAGGGCGAAGACATCGAGAACCTCAAGCGCGAACTGGGCAAGCAGCTCGGCGTGCCGGTTGCGGTCAACATCGAAGAAGTGCGCAAGCCCGAAATCGATGCGCAGCTGATCGCCGACAGCATCACGCAGCAGCTCGAAAAGCGGATCATGTTCCGCCGCGCCATGAAGCGCGCCATGCAAAACGCCATGCGTCTGGGTGCCCTGGGCATCAAGATCATGTCGGCTGGCCGCCTGAACGGCATCGAAATCGCACGTACCGAGTGGTACCGCGAAGGCCGCGTGCCGCTTCACACCCTGCGCGCCGACATCGACTACGGCACCTCGGAAGCCAAGACCACCTACGGCGTCATCGGCGTCAAGGTCTGGGTCTACAAGGGCGACACGCTGGGTCGTAACGACCTGCCGGCCGTCGAAACGCCGCGTCCTGAAGAAGAACGTCGTCCGCGCGGTCCGCGC
Source organism: Variovorax sp. R-27 (assembly GCF_049913215.1). Taxonomy (NCBI): domain Bacteria; kingdom Pseudomonadati; phylum Pseudomonadota; class Betaproteobacteria; order Burkholderiales; family Comamonadaceae; genus Variovorax; species Variovorax sp. R-27. The sequence continues at coordinate 6,398,603 of NZ_CP183984.1, read as the reverse complement.
CGTGATGGCCGCCCTGGTGGCGACCGTCCGGGCAGCGACCGTCGTGGTCCCGGCCCGCGCGCCGGTGCCCGTGGCCCGATCGGTGGCAACACCGCCCCGGCCGATGGCAGCGACAAGCCCGCAGAAGCAACCGGCGGTGCCGGTGCAGACTCGAAACCCGCCGTTAAGCGCGTCCGCAAAGCCGCGCCCGCTGCAGCAGCGGACGGTGCCAAGACCGAGTAATCGGTCGCTCCCGGGCACGCAAGTGCCTGGGGCCCTCACGGAGTAACAAAACATGCTGCAACCTGCACGCAGAAAGTTCCGCAAGGAACAAAAGGGCCGCAACACCGGCATCGCAACCACGGGTAACTCGGTTGCGTTCGGTGACTTCGGTCTCAAATGCACCGACCGCGGCCGCCTCACGGCGCGCCAGATCGAAGCCGCTCGTCGCGCGATTTCGCGTCACGTGAAGCGCGGTGGCCGTATCTGGATCCGCGTGTTCCCGGACAAGCCAATCTCTACCAAGCCCGCTGAAGTGCGGATGGGTAACGGTAAGGGCAACCCCGAGTACTACGTCGCTGAAATCCAGCCTGGCAAGATCGTGTTCGAGATCGTCGGCGTGCCCGAAGAACTCGCCCGCGAAGCGTTCCGCCTGGCCGCCGCCAAGCTTCCGCTGCGTACGACGTTCGTCGCTCGCCAGCTCGGCGCCTGAGAGGAGAACATCCATGGCAACACGTAAGAAAAAAGAAACCGCGGCTCCGGCCAAGGTGACGAAGGCCGCAACCCTGCGCACGAAGGACGTCGCGGGCCTGCAAGCCGAAATCAAGGATCTGCAGAAGGCCCATTTCGGCCTGCGCATGCAGAAAGCCACGCAACAGCTGTCGAACACCTCGACGCTGCGCGTCACGCGTCGCGACATCGCACGCGCCAAGACCATTCTTGCTCAGAAGCAGCAAGAAACCCCCGCCGCCAAGTAAGGAGTGAACATGACGGAAGCTAAAAAATCCCTCAAGCGCACCTTGATCGGCAAGGTGGTCAGCGACAAGCGTGCCAAGACCGTGACCGTGCTGGTCGAGCGCCGTGTGAAGCACGAGCTCTACGGCAAGATCGTGGCCAAGACGAGCAAGTACCACGCCCATGACGAAAAGGGCGAGTACAAGCTGGGCGACACCATCGAGATCACGGAAAGCCGTCCGATCTCGAAGACCAAGAACTGGGTCGTGACCCGTCTGGTCGAGAAGGCCGTTCTGGTCTGATCATCCCCGGCTCGATACAGCCCATCCGGAAACGGCCCACAATGTGGGCCGTTTTTCTTTTTCAGGAGCACATTCAATGATCAAAGTCGGCGACACCCTTCCTTCGGCCACCCTGCAGGAATATTCCGAGGTCGAGGGCGAAGGCTGCAGCATCGGCCCGAACGCCGTGGACGTGAGCAAGGCTTCGGCGGGCAAGACCATCGCGCTGTTCGCGTTGCCCGGCGCCTTCACGCCCACCTGCTCGGCCAAGCATGTGCCGGGCTACGTGCAGCACTTCGACGACTTCAAGGCCGCCGGCGTGGACGAGATCTGGTGCGTGAGCGTGAACGATGCCTTCGTGATGGGCGCGTGGGCGCGCGACCAGAAGACCGGCGCCAAGGTGCGCATGCTGGCCGACGGCAGCGCCGATTTCGCCAAGGCCACTGGCCTCACGCTCGACCTGACCGGGCGTGGCATGGGCCTTCGCAGCAACCGCTATTCGATGCTCGTGAAGGACGGTAAGGTCGCGACGCTGAACGTCGAGGCACCGGGCAAGTTCGAAGTCAGCGACGCCGACACCCTGCTGGCCCAGGCCCGCGGCTGATCGGCCGCTCCGGTCAGAGATCCACCTTGAGATAGTGGGCCCCGGCGACGGGGTTGTGATAGTAGGGCGGCACCTCCGCGAAGCCCAGGTCTTCGTAGAGGGCCCGCGCCGACTCCATGTCGTCGAGCGTGTCGAGCAGCACGCAGCCATATCCCGCGCTGCGTGCTGCATCGATGATCGCCTCGGCCAGTTGACGGCCCAGGCCAAGGCCGCGGAACCCGGGGCGTACGTACAGGCGCTTCATTTCCGCGGCGTTCGCGTAGTCCGCGCTGTCGAGCGGCCGCAGCGCGCAGCACCCCGCCACATGCGCCAGCGTGCCGTCGGCGCGCTGCAGCGTCGGCGCCTGGCGCCCGGCGTCTTCCGACACATTGACCGGATCGACCAGCGCCAGCAACAGCGTGCCGCGCGGCTCGGCGTATTCGCCGGGCAACTGCGCCAGTTCGCTGTCGAAATCCTGAAAGTCCAGATCGATGCCCAGCGAGCCCGCATAGTCGCTGAAGATCGCGCGCGCGGCCTCGATCTCGTGCGCCTCCTCGGGCGTGAGCAACACGACAGCCGGCATCGCCGACAGCGGCAGGGGGCGTGACACAGAGAAGCTCATACGCGCAACGAAGAAACCCAATAAGCCACGCCCGCGCACAGCGCGAACAACACCAGCGCAAGCCAGCGCGAGGCCGCGTCGTCGCGGCTCGGCGCTACCTGCCCGCTCTCTGCGGAAACCAGCTTGTCGCCCGTCACCATCGGCCGCACCAGGCGATGCCGCTTGACGAGCACGTAGAACAACACCGCCAGCACATGCAGGCTCACGAGCGCAATCACGGCCCACTTGCCCTGCGCCTTGTGCCAACCCGTGGCCAGGCTCACTACCTCGCCCGAGACAAAACGAGTGAGCGGCCCCGACGCCGAGATTTCGTCGTCCGCCATCAGCCCGGTAGCGACCTGCAACGCCAGGATCGCCAGCACCGCAAACACTGACAGCGCGCCCAGTGGCGTGTGCCCGATCAGATGGTCCGGATGCGCCCGTCCGCGCAGGTACGCGACAACAGACCCCGGCCCGTAGACGAAAGCCGCGAAGCGCGACCAGCGGCCGCCGACGAAACCCCAGAGCAGCCGGAACAGCAGCAGCGAAAGCACCGTGTACCCAAGGCGGAAGTGCCATTCCATGACGCCGCCCAGGCCGGTGCCGATCATGCCGATGACGGCGATGGCCAGCGCGCAGTGGAAAAGGCGCGTCGGCAAGTCCCAGACCCGTGTGCGGGCACCGGGGCCGGAGGCCGCGCGAAAGGCGGCCACGGAGGAGTCGGTCATCGAAGAAGGCGCCAAGGGGGCGCAATGCTGCGGAAGGCGCAGATTAGCAAAGTCCGGGCCCCAGTCTGCTTCGGGTTGTTGCTATGCGCTGGACACGGGCCGCCCCTACACTCGCCGGCAGTGCCGCATTCGACGGCGCTTTCCCCACAACGAGGACCCACGATGACCAGACTAGCTTCGTTCGCCCTTGCAGCCGCCTGCGCTGCCATGTCTCTTCCCGCCGCGGCCCAGTTTGCCAAGCCCGAGGACTCCATCAAGTACCGCCAGAGCGCGCTGTTCGTGATGAGCCAGCATTTCGCTCGCCTCGGCGCCATGGCCAATGGCCGTGCGCCCTACGACGCCAGCGTTGCCGCGGCCAATGCCGAAGTGGTCGCCGACATGGCGAAGCTGCCCTGGGCCGGCTTTGGTGCCGGCACCGAGGGCGGCAAGGCCAAGCCCGAAGTCTGGAAGGAAGACGCCAAGTTCAAGGAGCGCCAGCAGAAGCTGATGGAAGAAACCGGCAAGCTGGTGACCGCTGCCAAGGCCGGCAACCTCGACGCGCTCAAGGCCCAGTTCGGCCCGACCGCCGCAAGCTGCAAGGCCTGCCACGACAGCTTCCGCAACCAATAAGCAAGCCGCTTCGCCAAAACAAAAGGCGCTCTTTCGGAGCGCCTTTTTCGTTGGGAAGACCGGAGATCAGGCTTCGGCCAACAGCTTTTCGATCAATTTGTGCAGTTCGGCGAAATCCGGCTCGCCCACATAGCGCTTCACGATCTCGCCGCGCTTGTTGACCAGGTAGGTGGTCGGCGTGAGCTTCACGTCGCCCCAGGCCTGCGCCACGCTGCCGGTGTTGTCGATCGCCACCTTGAACGGCAGCTTGCGCGTCTGGGCGAAATTGACGACGTAGCTCGGCGGGTCGTAGCTCATGGCCACGGCCAGGGTGTCGTAGCCCTGCGCCTTGTATTTGTCGTAGGTGGCGATGACCTTGGGCATCTCGCCGACGCAGGTCACGCAGCTTGTGGCCCAGAAGTTGACCAGCGTGACCTTGCCTTTCAGGTCCGCCGTGCTCTTTTGCGTGCCGTCGAGCAGCACGAAGGTCGAGGCCGGCGCGGCGGTGGCGCCGGAGCCGAGGTACACGCCCACGCCGGTGGCCAATGCGATGACGACGGCGGCAGCGGCGATGTATTTTTTCATGGCTTCATGCAAGAGAAGGGCGGCGCGATTTTAGTTCCGCGTGCCGGATCGTGCTGGCGGCGTTCCGGCGGCCCTCGCGCAGTTCGATAATCGCTGCCCCATGCCGTCGTCGCCCGCTTTCTCTTCTTCCTGGCTGGCGCTCGCCGCGGCAGCCCTGCTCGCAGCCTGCAGCCCCACTTTCAACTGGCGCGAAGTGCCGGTCGCCGAATCGGGCCTGATCGCGCTGCTGCCCTGCAAGCCGGACCGCGCAAGCCGCGCCCTGCCGCTGGGCGCCGAATCGGTGCAGGTCGACATGGCGGGTTGCGAAGCCGGCGGCGCGACCTTCGCCATCGCGCATGCCTCCGCCAAAGGCCCCGAACAGGCCGAGGCCTGGCTCAACGCATGGCGCGCTGCCACGCGCGGCCAGCTGGGAGAAGCGCAGCAGATGACGCAAGCCCCCGCCAGCGTGCAGCGCGCGACCGCCACACCCGCCCCGTTGCGGCTCGATGCCCAGCCAAAGCAGCAGGGCGCCGCGCCGGTACAGGTGCTCTGGTTCGCCCAGTCGCAAAAAGACGGCACCGTGGCGCTTTACCAAGCCACCGTGCTGGGCAAGCCTTCCTCGGCCGAAGCGTCGAAGACATTCTTCGAGGGCCTGCGGCTTCCGTGAACGATCGCACCATTCGCTATTGTTTTGATAGTGCCTCCCGCGACAGGTGTGGACACACGGCTGTCTCATTTCGCGCGGCGTTGTCTGTTTTTCGGGGCTGCTGCGTTATGTCGTATATCTACTTCCCCTGGGCGCCCCCGCATAATCGACGAGTCGTCCTCCGTCCCGCATGAACAGCATCCTCATCATCGCCCACTCACCGTTCGCACACGCGCTGCGGCAGTGTGCGCTGCATGTGTTTCCCGATTGCGAGCAGGCCATCGTCGCGCTCGACGTGCTGCCCAACGTGTCGCCCGAAGAAACGCTGGCGGCCGCGCGCATCACCCTTGCGCAGCAGCTGCACACGCCGCGCTCGCAGGTGCTGGTGCTGGCAGACGTGTTCGGCGCCACGCCCTGCAACGTGGCGCAGAAGCTGGTGGACGGCGTCCGGTCGCGGCTGGTGGCGGGGGTCAATCTTCCGATGCTGCTGCGCGCCGTCACCTACCGGCATGAGCCTCTGGAGACGCTGGTGCAGCGCGCCCTCGCGGGCGGCACCGCGGGCGTCATGCAGGTGGCGGTGGCGGCTCCCCAGAATCAGGCGAAAAGAAAGCACAGTGATCAAGAAATCCGTGACCATCAGCAATAAGCTGGGCCTGCACGCACGCGCATCGGCCAAGCTGACCAAGCTCGCAGGCAGCTTTCCCTGCGAGGTGTGGCTCTCCCGCGGCGATCGCCGCATCAATGCCAAGAGCATCATGGGCGTGATGATGCTGGCCGCCGGCATCGGCTCGACCGTCGAGCTCGAAACCAACGGTGCGCAGGAAGAAGAAGCGATGAACGCCATCGTCCAGCTCATGGACGACAAGTTCGGCGAAGGCGAGTAAGGACCGTCCCATGACCTTCGCAGTCCACGGCCTCCCTGTCGCCCGTGGCATTGCCATCGGGCGCGCAGTGATGGTGGTGTCGAGCCGCATCGACGTGGCCCACTACTTCATCAAGCCCGAAGAGATCGAGACCGAGATCGACCGTGTGCGCACCGCGCGCAACGCGGTGGCCGACGAGCTCGCCAAGCTGCAGGCCAACGTCGCGCTGATGGGCCCCAACGACGCGCCGCACGAACTCGCGGCGCTGCTCGAGGTGCACCAGATGCTGCTGCAGGACGAGGCCTTGAGCGGCGGCGTCAAGCACTGGATCAGCGAGCGGCTCTACAACGCCGAATGGGCGCTGACCACGCAGCTCGAAATCATCGCGCGCCAGTTCGACGAGATGGAGGACGAGTACCTGCGCGAGCGCAAGGCCGACCTCGAACAGGTGGTCGAGCGCCTGCTGCACCGCATGAAGGGCACGGCCGCCGTGCTGGCGCCGAGCCCGCCGCGCCGCAAGCGCGCCGCCGCCTCGGACGACGACAACGACGACCCCACCGCGGGCGACGGCATCGACGTGCCGCTGGTGCTCATCGCGCACGACCTCTCGCCGGCCGACATGCTGCAGTTCAAGAAGAGCGTGTTCGCCGGCTTCGTCACCGACGTCGGCGGGCGCACCTCGCACACTGCCATCGTCGCGCGCAGCATGGACATCCCGGCCGTGGTCGGCGCGCGCACCGCGAGCCAGCTGGTGCGCCAGGACGACTGGGTCATCATCGACGGGGACGCCGGCGTGGTGATCGTCGATCCGTCGCCGATCATCCTGGCCGAGTACGGCTTCAAGCAGCGCCAGGGCGATCTCGAACGCGGCCGGCTCGCGCGGCTGCGCCACAAGCCGGCCATCACGCTCGACGGCCAGCGCGTCGAGCTGCTCGCCAACATCGAGATGCCCGAAGACACCGTGGGCGCAGTCAAGGCCGGCGCCGTGGGCGTGGGCCTGTTCCGCAGCGAATTCCTCTTCATGGGCCGCGAGTCGACCACGCGCCAGACCCGCCTGCCCGACGAAGAAGAGCAGTACCAGGCCTACAAGCGCGCGGTCGAGGGCATGCAGGGCATGCCCGTCACCATCCGCACCATCGACGTGGGGGCAGACAAGCCGCTCGACAGCAAGTCGGCCAACAAGCAGGAGCACCTGAACCCCGCGCTCGGCCTGCGCGCCATCCGCTGGAGCCTGGCCGACCCGGCGATGTTCCTCACGCAGCTGCGCGCCATCCTGCGCGCGGCGGCGCACGGCGAGATCCACCTGCTGATCCCCATGCTCGCGCACGCGAGCGAGATCCGCCAGACGCTGTCGCTGATCGACTTCGCGCGCACCGAGCTCGACAACCGCGGGGCGGTGCACGGCCCGGTGAAGCTCGGCGCCATGATCGAGATTCCCGCGGCTGCGCTCACGCTGCGCATCTTCCTGAAGCACTTCGACTTCCTGTCGATCGGCACCAACGACCTGATCCAGTACACGCTGGCCATCGACCGCGCCGACGAATCGGTGGCGCACCTCTACGACCCTGCGCACCCGGCGGTGCTGCGCCTGGTGGCCGACACCATCGCCGAGTGCCGTCGCCAGGGCAAGGGCGTGGCCGTGTGCGGCGAGATGGCGGGCGACGTGGCCTTCACGCGCCTGCTGCTGGGCCTGGGCCTGCGCAGCTTCTCGATGCACCCCTCGCGCATCCTCGCGGTCAAGCAGGAAGTGCTGCGCGCCGACACCAGCAAGCTCGAGGCATGGGCCAAGAGCGTGCTCGAGTCCGACGACCCTGCCGCCGTGATGGCGGGTTGAGCGTACTTTTCACTCACCCTTGCGGGTGAGTGAAAAGAAACGATACACGCCGAAACTGCGGCGAAAGGACTTGCGGGAACCCCGCAAGCACGATCAGGCCTCCTCTTCCAACCCTGAAAGAAAGGCCTGCATCATGAAATCTCTCTCCCTGACCCAGATCATTGCCGTTGGCTCGTTCGCCATGCTCGCAGCAGCCGGCGCCAAGGCTGAAAGCTACGAGGGCGTGCAGCCCGCCGTGTCGGCCAAGAGCCGCGCCGACGTCAGCGCCGAAGCCGTAAGCACTGCATCGGCACCCAACCAGAACGTGGTGCGCGGTTCGCGCGGCGCCGAGACCATGGCCGTGTCGACCGAGCGCGGTCGCATCGTCGCCGAAGCCGTGCGCGCCACCGCTGCGCCCGACCAGAACGTGTCGGCCAGCTCGCGCGTGAACAGCCAGGTCATCTCGACGATGCAGAACCCCGTCGACGCGCGCGCCTCGGCTGCCAACGCCAAGAGCAGCCGCCTGTAAGCCGCCTGGCTCGCCTCCACGCGCGTCGCAATAAAACGAAACACGCCGCAACCGCAGCGAGAGGACTTGGCCCGGTGCAGATCGCACCATGGAGCTTCCTCCTCACAGACAACACAAGGAATCACCATGAAGTACTGGATCAAACGAACTCTCTTCGGTTTTGCGGGCGCCGCGATGGTTGCCGGCAGCATCGCCGGCTGTGCCGGTCAACGGCACGGCTGGGGCGGTGGCGACAGCGCCGAGTTCCGCGCGAAGATGATCGAGCGCGTGGGCAGCAAGCTCGAGCTCGATGCCAACCAGAAGCAGAAGCTCACCGTGCTGGCCGAGAAGCTGCAGGCGCAGCGCGAAGCCATGCGCGGCGCCGGCGGCTCGGGCGACCCACGCTCGCAGTTCAAGGCGCTGTTCGCGGGCAACAAGCTCGACCAGGCTGGCGCCACGCGCCTGGTCGAAGAGAAGACCGCCGCAGTGCGCAACGGCAGCCCCGAGATCATTGCCGCCGCTGCCGACTTCTACGACAACCTGAATGCCGCGCAGCAGCAGAAGGTGCGCGACTTCATGGACCGAGGTGGCCGCCGCTGGAGCCATCGTGGATAGGCTCCAATCACCCCCAGGCTTCGCGCACTTCGTGTCGCTTCGCCTTCCCCCTCTCCGGGGGCGACAGCTGTGGACCGGCGAAGCCGGCTCCACCGTATCTCCCGAACAGGCAGCGGCAGCCGGCGGGGTGCGTGCGCTGCTGCGGGTCGAAGGCGCGGTGGTGCTCGGCGTGGCACTCGCTGCCTATGCCCAGTTCGGCGCGGGCTGGGGCGTGTTCGCGCTCTGGCTGCTCGCGCCCGATCTCTCGCTGCTGGGCTACCTCGCGGGGCCGCGCGTGGGGGCGGCTCTTTACAACGCGGCGCATTCGTACGTCGGGCCGGTGCTGCTGCTGGCGCTCGGCGTGCTTGCGGCCATGCCGTGGGCGGTGGCCGGCAGCCTGATCTGGCTGGTCCACATCGGCTTCGATCGCGCACTCGGCTACGGGCTCAAGTACGCGGCGGGCTTTGCCGCCACGCACCTGGGCCGCATCGGGAAGGCCGATCCATGGTGAGCGAACGCGGCACAGTCCCCGTCATGCGCCCGCAGGCCGCGCGCGCATGGATGCTGACCGAGGCGCTCGCGCTCGGCCTCGCATCGATGGTGCACGCCGGCCGCATCGTGCCGGGCTATGCGCATGGGCACGCCCGCATCGCCGAAGCGGTGATCGCCACCGTGCTGGTGCTCGCCACGGTCGAGACCTGGCTGCGCCCGGCGGACGCGCGCCGCGCCGCCATCTTCGGCCAGGGCTTCGCGCTGCTGGGCACGCTGGTCGGGCTCGGCACCATCGTGGCGGGCATCGGTCCGCGCACCGTGCCCGACGTGGTCTACCACGCGCTTTTGCTCTCACTCCTCGTGACGGGCCTGACCTGGGCGGTGCGATGCCGGCAGGTTTGATGGTCAGCGAGGTCATCCGCCATTTCCTTGCCAGGAGGCACAATCCCGCCATGCCGCGCATCCTGCTGATCGACGACGACGAACACCTCGCCGCGCCGCTGACCACCTACTTCGCACGCTTCGGCTGCACGCTCGAGAGCGCCGTGCGCCCGAGCGAAGGCCTCGCCAAGCTGCGTGCCGGCACCTACGACGCAGCCATCCTCGACGTCATGCTGCCCGAGATGGACGGCTTCGCGCTGTGCCGCGAGATCCGCAAGGAAAGCGACATTCCCATCGTCATGCTCACTGCCCGCGGCGAAGTGATGGACCGCGTGGTCGGCCTCGAACTCGGCGCCGACGACTACGTGCCCAAGCCCTTCGAGCCGCGCGAGCTGGTGGCGCGCGTGCAGACCATCCTGCGCCGCCAGCGCAGCGTGCCGCAGGCGGTGATCAACGGCACGCAGCACCGCGTGTTCGACGGCCTGTCGATCGACCTCGACCGGCGCCAGGTGCTGCGCCATGGCGAGCGCGTGGAGCTCACGGGCACCGAGTTCGAACTGCTGGCGCTGCTGGCCGCCGAACCCGGCAAGGTGTTCAGCCGCGACGACATCCTCAACCGCCTGCGCGGTCACGAGGCCGAGCTCTACACCCGCGCGGTCGACATCGTGGTGAGCCGCCTGCGCAAGAAGCTCGAGCCGCTGGACTGCATCAAGACGCTGCGCAACGCCGGCTATGCGCTGGCCGTGGCACGAAGCGAACCTGCATGAGCGCAGCGCCGGGCCGCCCCAAGCAAGCTCGCACCGCAGCGCGAAGCGCGAAGGTATTTCAATGAGTCTCGGCCGTCGGGAATCCCGCAGGATGAGGTGGCGCGGCGAGGAGTGCCGCGACGAGCAATCGCGTGAGGACTGGCATGCGAAGTGGCATGCGCGCTGGAACGAGAAGGTGCAGGGCAAGCGCCGCTGGCGCCGCTCGCTGCGTGTGCGGCTGGTGCTGATGTTCGTGGTGCTGGCCATGGTGATGGCGGCGGTGTTCATGGGCGGCATGAAGAAGGCCTTTTCCACCGGCTGGGCCGAAGCCGCCAAGCCGATGCTGACCGACTACGCCGACCGCCTGGTCTCGGAGATCGGCACGCCGCCCGACGTGGCGCGCGCACAGGCGCTGGTGGCCCGGCTGCCCATCACCATCCGCATCGTCGGACCCAAGGTCAACTGGGATTCCAACCCCGGTGGAGCGAACAGCCCCGGCGGTTGGATGCACGACCGCGAAGACGTGTTCGGGGGTGACAAGTGGTTCATCCGCCCCACCGCAGACGGCCACCGCGTGATCTTCGGCTGGGCGCCCAAGCTCTGGCAACTGGCGCCGCGTGCCACCGGCTGGGCCACGCTCGGCGTGCTGCTGTCGTGCGTGCTGCTGGGCTATGCCTACGTGAGCCGGTTGCTGCGGCCGCTGATCGACATTCGCGAAGGCGCGCAGCGCTTCGGCCGTGGCGAGTTCACGCAGCCCATTCCAGTGCGCCGCAACGACGACCTCGGCGACCTTGCCGAACGCATCAACACCATGGCCGACGACATCCAGGCCATGCTCGACGCCAAGCGCGGTCTGCTGCTCGCCCTGAGCCACGAACTGCGCTCGCCGCTCACGCGTGCCCGGCTCAATGCCGAGCTGCTGCCGATCACGCCCGAAGGCCAGGCCGAGCGCGAGGCGCTGCTGCGCGACCTCAACGAGATGCGCGACCTCATCAGCGACCTGCTCGAAAGCGAACGCCTCGCGAGCCCGCATGTGGCGCTGCAGCGCGAACCGGTCGACCTGGCGGCGCTGATCCGCGAGATCGTGGCCGAGATGCCCGGTGCGCAGAACGTGCACCTCGACCTGGCCGAAGGCCTGCCGCCGCATGCCGTCGATCGCATGCGCATCCGCCTGCTGGTGCGCAACCTGCTGGACAACGCACTGCGCTACAGCGCCGACGCGCCGCGCCCGCCGTGCGTGTCGCTGCGCGCGGTGCTCGACGGCAGGAAGCAGGGCATCGAGATCGAGGTGCGCGACCACGGCCCTGGCGTGGACGACGAGCAACTCGAACGGCTGACCGAGCCCTTCTACCGCACCGACGGCGCACGGGCGCGCGCCACCGGCGGCGTCGGCCTCGGCATGTACCTGTGCCGGCTGATCGCCGAGGCGCACGGCGGCGAGCTGACGGTGCGCAACGCCGGGCCGGGGCTGCAGATCATCGTCAGGCTGGCCTGAGGCAAGGCGGCTCGGCGGGCGCTGTCACCTGCGCTACCAGCCCGCCCGCAGGCCACGGCTACGATGCGCCTCCGTGCCAGCGTCCGGCATTCAAGGTCAAGGAGACACCATGAGCAGCTCACTCACCAACCACCAGGTTCGCCTCGCCAAACGCCCCGAGGGCACGGCCACCCGCGAAAACTGGAAATTCACCACCGAACCCGTCGGCGAGCCGGCCGAGGGCGGCGTGCTGGTCAAGACGCTGTCGCTGTCGCTCGACCCCGCCATGCGCGGCTGGCTCAACGACGCCAAGAGCTACATCCCGCCCGTGGGCATCGACGAAGTGATGCGCGCCGGCGGCGTCGGCCGCGTCATTGCCTCGAAGAACCCGCAGTTCGCTGTGGGCGACACCGTCTACGGCACGCTGGGCGTGCAGGAATACATCCTGATCCCCGAGGACCAGGTCAAGCGCAACGGCCTGGTCAAGATCGACCTGCGCGTGGGCACCATCACCCAGTGGCTCAACGTGCTGGGCATGCCCGGCATGACCGGCTACTTCGGCCTGATGGACGTGGGCATGCCCAAGGCGGGCGAGACGGTGGTGGTTTCCGGCGCGGCCGGCGCCGTGGGCCAGACCGTGGGCCAGCTGGCCAAGATCAAGGGCTGCCGCGTGGTCGGCATCGCCGGCGGCGCCGCCAAGTGCGACTGGGTGGTGAAGGAGCTGGGCTTCGACGCCTGCATCGACTACAAGGCCGGCGCAGGCGCGGTGCGCGAAGGCCTCAAGACCCACTGCCCGAAGGGCGTGGACATCTACTTCGACAACGTCGGCGGCGAGATCCTCGACATGGTGCTGGCGCGGCTCGCGCGCAAGGCCCGCATCATCATCTGCGGCGCCATCAGCCAGTACAACAATGCCAACAGCATGCCCGCGGCCGGCCCCAAGAACTACCTGAGCCTGCTGGTGAACCGCGCGCGCATGGAAGGCATCGTGGTGTTCGACTACGCCGACCGCTATCACATCGCCATCGCCGAGATGGCCGGCTACCTGAAAGACGGGCGCATGAAGAGCAAGGAAGACATCGTGAAGGGCCTGGACACCTTCCCCGAGTCGCTCAACAAGCTCTTTGCCGGAGAGAACTTCGGCAAGCTGGTGCTGCAGGTGGCGGAAGCCTGAAAAAGAAGCTGAAGAAGGCGCTTTTTCAGCTTTCGTCGGGCCGCATGGGAATGTCGCCCATCGCCTCGTCTTCGCGAAGGCCCCTCGCGGCCTTCAGCAGTTCGATCGACATGCCGTCGCCATGGCCTGCAAAACCCCTGGCGATGCCTTCAAGCACTGTCGACAGGCCGGTGTCGCCGTCGCCGCGCGCGTCCATGCTGATGTTGAGCACCCGGGCCGCCATCTGGCGGTAGGTGACGGCGCCCGCGCCCTCCAGCGCGGCCACCAGGTCGAGGTACAGCGCCAGGTTCAGGTCGAACACCAGCTTGGGCGTGATCTCGAAATCCCTGTTCTTGTCGTCCATGTGGGTTGGCTCCTTTATTCCTGAGCCTCCACTCTAGCCAGAAAAGAAGACGCCGAGCCGTCGGATACAGCCTGATTCTGCGCAAGTCAGCGCGCGCGCGTGCCCATGACCGCCGCCGAGACGATGAGCCAGGCCGCCACGGCGATGGTCCAGGTGAGCGGCCGGCCGGTGACGAGCAGCAGCAGCGCGGTCGAGCCCAGCGGCGTGAGGTAGCTCAGGATGCCGATCTGCCGCGCGTCGCCGCGCTTGAGCGCGATGTCCCACACGAAGAAAGCCGCGCCCAGCGGGCCGAGGCCGCAGAGCACGAGCAGCAGCCAGTCCCGGCCCGACAGCGCCACCGAGGGCTCGAGCACGGCGTGGCAGGCCAGCGAGAGCACACCCGAGACCAGCCCGAACAGGCCGATCGCCGAGGTCGGGAAGGCCGCCACGCGCTTCGTCCAGAGCGAATAGCTCGCCCAGACGAAGGCCGAGCCCAGCGCCGGCACGAAGCCCCAGTACTCCTGCGCCCCCGTTGCCGCCGCGCCGCCGCTGCGCGCGCCGAGGATCGCGATCGCTGCGCCCGCGAAGCCCAGCAGGGCAGCCACCACGTGCAGCGGCCGCAGCGACATGCCCGGCAGCAGCACCGGCGCCAGCACCACCATCAGCAGCGGCCACAGGTAGTTGACGAGGTTGGCTTCGACCGGCGGCGCATGCCGCAGCGCGATGAACAGCAGGAAGTGAAAGCCGAACAGCCCGTAGATGCCCAGCGCCAGCGTGCACGGCGGCACCCGCCAGGCCGAGCGGTCGCGCAGCACCAGTGGCCAGCTCGGCACGCTGCCGATGATCAGCGCAAGCCCGGTCAGGAGAAAAGGCGGCAGATGCGACAGCGCAGTGCCGAGCGAGGCGAGCGTGGCCCAGAGCGCGATGGCCAGCAGGGCGTAGACGGTGGACGACATGGGCGGCAAGGCTAAGCGACGCGGTCGTCGCGCAATGACGGTCCGTCGTCGCGCAACGACGGTCTTGCGCCGGGGAGGGCGCAGTCAGCGGCGCAGTGCGGCTGTGAGTGCGGAGGGCGACCGGTAGCCCGTGCGGCGTGCCGCCTCAGCCACGCTCATGCCGCCCAGCCGCAGCTCACGCGCATGCGCCAGCCGCAACGAGCGCAGCCAGTGCATCGCGCTCACGCCCTGCTCGTCGCGGCAGCGCTGCGCGAACTGGCTCGGGCTCAGGCAGGCGACATCGGCCAGGTCGGCCACGCTCAACGGCTCGTGCCAGCGGGCCCGGGCCCAGTCGGCGAGCAGGGGCCAGTCGATACGACGTCGGCGCGAATCGGCAGATGCCGGCGCCGGGCTCCAGGCCTCCAGCAACAGCGCGGGGCCGTGCTGCAAGGCCAGGGCCGAGGCCTGCGGCTGCTTCATGCATTGCGCCAGGTAGCGCGCCAGCGCGTGCAGTTGCGGCGAATCGGGCGATGCGCGCTCGGCGCAGCGGGCCCATGCCGGTTGCGTGGTGTCGAGCACCAGGCACAGGCTGCCGTGCTTGCGCGCGCTGAAGTCGTGCCGGTCGCCCGGGGCGACCACCTGCGCCTCGCCCGCGCCGATGCCGGCGCCCCGGCCTTCCACTTCGATCTCCAGCACGCCGTCGAGGCCGATCAGCACCTGGAAGTGGTCGTGCGCGTGGCTGCCATGCGAGTGGCCGTAGTCGCGCAGGGCGAGTTCATGGTGGGGCGACGGGGAGGAACCGAGGACAGGCATGGGCTGTCATGGATTGTCCGCGCAGCGCCCCGGCAATGCCACAGGCAGCATCAGCTTCCGTCGACGTCCTGCAGCGCCTGCCCGTTGACCCGCACCGCTTCGACCACGCGCCCCTGGCCCGTCGCCAGCGGCTGTGAGCGGCCCTCGGCCCGCACCTTGTCGCCGACCTTCAGCGCCAGCCGCGCGAGGCCGTCGGGCTTTGTGTGGACGAAGTCGCCGGTGTCCAGCACCACGCCGTTGGCCTGTCCGTGGCGCGCGTAGTTGAAGCGGACTACCGTGCCGTCGATGCGTTCACCGGCGTCCACCTGCCGCGGCGCCTTGCCGTCGACCGAGGCCAGCCGCTCGAAGCGGTAGACCGTGTGTTCGGTTTCGCCTTTGGGCGAGGGGTCTTGTTCGATGCCCTCGATCACCAGCGCCTGGCCGGCCTGCAGGCCGGCAAACGCGGGCGCGGCGCATTCGTCGTGGCGATCGAACACGAACTGCGTGGGCACGCCGTCGGTGTCGATCAGCACGCCTTCGATGTGGCCCTTGGGGCTGTAGACCAGGTGCTGGAAACGGCCTTCGACCGACCAGACGTCGAGAGTGTCGTGAGGATGTGGCATGGAATGTCCTTTTTCGAGTGTGGTTGTGAAACGGAAAACGCGATCAACCGAGCCGCAGCAGCACCGCCGATGCCGCGCACACGATCAGGAAGGGAATGCCGATGCGATGGAACTCGCGCAACCCGTGCGGCACCTTGGCCAGCCGCAGCGCGATGAGATTGGCCAGCGAGCCCAGCACGCAGCCGAAGCCGCCCACGCTCACCCCCGCCGCCAGCGCGGGCAGGTCGTGCACGTAGCGGTCCAGCAGGATGGTGGCCGGCACGTTGCTGATGAACTGCGAAGTGACGATGGCCGCCAGGTACGCACGCCAGCCCTCGGCAATCGGCCACTGGCCCATCAGCGAAGCCACGGCCGGCAGTTCGGCCAGCTGTCGCAGGTCGACGAACATCAGCGCGATGATGGCGAGCAGCGCCCAGTCGACGCCCAGCAGCACGCGGCGCTGGAACAGCAGGTAGGCGACAAACACCACCGCCAGGCCAGCCAGCAGCCAATGCCGGTCGAGCGCGACGACGAAGCCCACGAACAGCACGCCCGACAGCGCCAGCAGCCTCGGCTGCACCGGTGAGACCTCGGCCGCCGGCTTGAGCGCGATGGCCGTGCGCGGCACCAGCAGCCACACGGCCACGAACAGCCAGAACAGCATGACGAGCACGGTGGGCGCCATCATCAGCATGAAGCCGCCGAAGCTTTCGCCGGTGCGGTGCCACAGGTACAGGTTCTGCGGATTGCCGATGGGCGTGAGCGCGGAGCCCGCGTTCACCGCCAGGGCCTGGAGCACCACCAGCCGCGCCAGCGGCAGGTGCGCCTGCGTGGCCAGCACGCGCGTGAGAGGTACCAGCAGGAACAGGCTCACGTCGTTGGTGACCAGTGCCGACAGCACGGCGGCCGTGGCGGTGAGCAGCAGCGCCAGTTGGCGCAGATTGGTGGTGCGCGCCAGCAGCCGCTGGGCGGCCGACTGCAGCATGCCGCTCTTTTCCACGCCCTGCGTGATGGCGAGCAGCCCGGCCAGGGCCCCCACAGTCTGCCAGTCGATCAGCTTGAGCCAGTCCATCGGCGCGCGCGGGCGCACGAAGGCGAACAGCACCGCCACCGCCACCAGCACCCAGAGCAGGCCGTTTCCGCCGCTTTCGTGGGTTGCGGGAGCGTCGGCGGCGGCAGCGGCGGACGAGGGGGAAGATGCCAGGGTCGGCACGGTGTCTTTGGTCATGGAGCGGCGGTGGTCAGTGCGGAGGCGGCCGGCGCGTTCGCCATCGAACGGCGCCGGTCGCGAGTTTCCGGCATTGCGAGCGCAAACAGCGTCAGCGCAGCGGCCGCGATGCCCGCCAGCATCACGAAGGCCGTGCCATAGCCGGCCAGGTGCGCGACCGTGCCCGCCACCAGGTTGCTGAGCGCCGCGCCAAGCCCCACGCAGGCCGCGCCGATGCCCAGCGCGAAGTTGAAGTGCCCGCTGCCGCGCGTGATGTCGCCGATCATCAAGGTCAGCATCACGCCGAAGATGCCCGCGCCGATGCCGTCCAGCACCTGCAGCGACAGCAACGCGGCCGGGCTGTCGGCCAGCAGGTACAGCAGCCCACGCACCGGCAGCACCGCGAAGCCGGCCAGGAAGATGGGCTTGCGCGCCAGCCGCGGCGCCCAGCGCCCGACCGCCAGGGCAATCGGAATGGTGACCAGCTGCGTGACGATCACGCCGCCCGACAGCCACAGCGTGGCCGAGGTGCCGGCCTGCGTGCCGACCTTCTGCGCCACCAGCGTGAGCAGGGCGGCGTTGGCCAGGTGGAACAGGAAGGCGCAGACCAGCAGCACGATGAAACGGCGGTCGTACCAGCGTGCGGTGGAACGTGGCGTGTCGGCTTCGTGATCGGCATCGGCGCCGCGCGCCAGCCGTGGATCGACGTCGCGCTTGCGGATCAGCATGGCCGCCGCGATGGTCGGCAGCGCCATCGCCACCGCGTAGAAGAACATGGCATGCGGCCCGAACGCGTGGCCCACCCAGCCGGTGCCCAGCGCCCACAGCACCGTGCCGGCCGCTGTGATTGCGGCGTTGCGGCCGACGCGCGCATCCAGCCCGGCGCGACCCACCATGCCCAGGCTGACGGCCGCGATGGCCGGCGCCACCAGCGTGCCCGCAGCGCCGATGAGCGACTGGCCCGCCAGGATCACGCCGTAGCCCGGCCAGTTCGCCATGACCACCAGGCACACCGCGATGAGCGAAATGGCGCCCGCGATCCAGCGCGGCTTGTGCCGCGCGCTGTCGATCAGCGCACCGGCCGGCGCCTGCACCAGCAGCCCGACCAGCGCCGAGACGAACATCACGGTGCCGATGCGCTGCGGGTCCCAGGCCAGCGTGCCGGCCATGAAGACGATCAGGAACGGGCCGACGCCGCCCTGGATGTCGGGCGCGAAGAAGGCCAGTGCGTCGAGTGCGCGCAGGCTGCGGCGCGAAGGTGCGGCGGAGGAGGTCATGGCAGGCTGGACTGGAAGATCAGGATGCCGGCATCGGGGCCGGTGGCGCCATCAGCGGCGCGTATGGCGCGGGGCCGGCGCCCCTCGCGCCGCGGGGGCCGCCGGGGCCTCGGTGCGCAGGCACCAGCCCCGGGCCGCCGAACACCTCGCGCACCGTGTCCGCGGTCGGACCCATGCTGGTGGCCTCCAACGCCGTGCCCTGTGCGCCGCGCGTGCCCCAGCCGCGCGCATGGAACTGGGCGCCGGGCTGCAGTTGCGCGCCGTACATCGCGCCGATGTGCGGCGGAAAGCGCACGGTGGTCTTGTCTGCAAGCAGCACGCCGTGTACGTCGCCACGGTCGGTGTACAGCAGGCGATCGATGCGCCCGCCCGCCGACAGGGCAACGAGCGCGCCCGGTTCGCGCGGCGGCGGGGCCATGCCGGGCACCGGCGGCTCGTCGGTCACGCTGCGGCCGTTGGCGGCGAGCGACTGCATGCGCACCACCGGCACGCCGGGTGCGCGCCAGCCGCTGACCTGCACCGTATCGCCGGGCCTGAGTACCTGCATTACGGCGGCCGAGAGGTGCGGCGGAAATGCGACCTGCGTGCCGTCGGCCAGCAGCAGCCCGTCGGCCTCGCCGTTCGGGTTGAGCAGCCATTGCTGCACGCGGCCGCTGGCGACCGTGCCCGCTGTCGGCACGGCGTGTGGCAGTGGCGCGGTGGCGCCGGGCCGCTGCGGGGGGATCGGTCCGCCCGGTGATGGGGGCGGCATCTGGGCGAAGGCGGCGCTGCCGGCCAGCAGGCAGGCGGCGGCGATGAAGGTGATGCGGGGTGTCATGGTCAGTTCCTTGTGTGGATGGATGCCCAAGGACATCTCACACAACGTGCCAGCTCACGAATCCTTTGAAATCAACGACTTGCGTGCGTCCGGCGGCTTGCTGCCGCATGATCCGGAGACACCGGGTGTCCGGTTTGCGGACACCTGCGGCTCATTCGAGCCCGTACTGCGCCAGCTTGCGATACAGCAGTTGCCGGTGAATGCCCAGCCGGCGTGCCGTTTCGGCGCGGTTGCCCTGCGTCTGTGCGAGCGCGTGCGCGATCAGCAGGCGCTCGAGCCTCTCGACGGCGGCTGGCAGTTCGCCCTCGAGCCAGTCGGCGGGCAGCGTGGCGGGGGCTTCGCCGGGAGCCGCGGCACCGAGCGCGAGGTCCAGGTCCGCGCCGCCGATCACGCGGTGCCGCACCAGCGCCTGGCAGCGCTCCATCACGTTGCGCAGCTCCCGCACGTTGCCCGGCCACGGGTGGCTCAGCAGCCGCTGCGCCGCCTCGGCCGACAGCGCCTTGGGCACGGCATCGGGCGCACCCTGCAAGGCGGCGCGGCGCAGGAAGTGCTCCGCCAGCGGAATGATGTCGGCCAGTCGCTCGCGCAGCGGCGGCATGCGGATCGACAGCACGTCGAGCCGGTACAGCAGGTCTTCCCGGAAGCGTCCTTCGCGCACGGCGGCGGCCAGGTCGCGGTGCGTGGCAGCGACCACGCGCACGTCGACCTTCACCGTCTTGTGGCTGCCCAGCGGCGTGACTTCGCCCTCCTGCAGGGCGCGCAATATCTTGGCCTGCACGTCCAGCGCCATGTCGCCGATCTCGTCGAGCACCAGCACGCCGCCGTCGGCCGCGCGAAAGCACCCGGGCCGCTCGCCGGTGGCACCGGTGAAGGCGCCGCGCATGTGGCCGAAGAGTTCGCTTTCGAGCAGTTCCTTCGGAATGGCCGAGCAGTTGACGGCCACGAAAGGGCGTTCGGCGCGGGCCGAGTAGCGGTGCAGGGCGCGCGCCACCATTTCCTTGCCGGTGCCTGTCTCGCCGAGCACCAGCACCGGCATCGCGTTGGCGGCGGCCAGGCCGATGCGCTTGTGCACCTCGCGCATCGCCTGGCTCGGGCCGATCAGGTCGGTGTCGTCGTCCCCGGTGTTGCTGGCCGATGGCGAGGCTGCCGTGTGCCGCTGCAGCGCGCGTTCCAGCACCTCGCGCACCGCCTCGCGGCTGATCGGCTTGGCCAGGTGGTCGAAGGCACCCAGCCGCATCGCCTCGATGGTGTTGCCCGCGCTCGAGAACGCGGTGAGCACGATCACCGGCGGCAGCCGCGCCATGCGCGCCTGCAGGGCCGCAAGCGTCTGCAGGCCATCCATTCCGGGCATGCGGTGGTCGAGGAACACGGCGTCGAAGCGCTCGCGCGACAGCGTCTCGATGGCCTCGTTGCCGCTGGCGACGGCGACCGTCTCGTGGCCCAGGCCCTGAAGCGTTTCGGCCAGCGTGTCGCGGAAGGCGTCGTCGTCGTCGACGATCAGGAGGTGCGCCATGGAAGTTCCAGTTCGAAGCGGGTGCCCGGTGTCAGCGGCACATGATGCAAGTCACCGCTGTGCGCCAGCGCCACCTCGCGCGCCAGCGCCAGGCCCAGCCCGGTGCCGTCGGCACGGCCGGTGGCGAAGGGCTCGAACAGGCTGGCCTGCAGCGATTCGGGCACGCCGGGGCCGTCGTCGTCCACGCGGATGGCCAGCGTGCGCGCATCGGGCTGCAGGGCCGAGAGCACGACGTGGCCGCCGCGCGGCGCATGGCGCACCGCGT
Organism: Variovorax sp. R-27; assembly: GCF_049913215.1. Taxonomy (NCBI): domain Bacteria; kingdom Pseudomonadati; phylum Pseudomonadota; class Betaproteobacteria; order Burkholderiales; family Comamonadaceae; genus Variovorax; species Variovorax sp. R-27. The sequence continues at coordinate 6,377,904 of NZ_CP183984.1, read as the reverse complement.
TGTCGAGCAGGTTGTCGACCGCGCGCGCCAGGTGCACCGGGTCGAACACGGCGCTGGCGGGCGTGTCGTGCTGCAGCGTGACCTGCACGCCGGCGGCATCGGCCTTGGGCGCCACGGCGGCCACACGCTCGTCGAGCCAGCGGTGCAGCTCCACTTTTACCGGTGCCAGCGTCACCGGCTGCACGAGCGCAAGAAGGCTCTGCACCAGCCCATCGAGCCGGTCGATCTGCCCGACGATCACGCGCAGTGCCTCGCCCTGCTTCTCGGGCGTGGCGGCCAGCGCGTTCTCGGCCTTCAGCCGCATGGTGGCGATGGGGTTGCGGATCTCGTGCGCGATGCCGCCCGTCATGCGGCCCAGCGCGGCCAGGCGCTGGTCGCGGCTGCGCTGCTGGGCGGCCGCGCGCAGGTGGGCGCGGGCCTCCTCGAAGCGCTGGCGGTAGTGGTTGAAGCCGTCGACGATGCGGTCGAGCTCGAGCACGCCGGTGCGAGGCAGCTCGGGCATGGCGCCGCCGTCGGCATCGGCCTGCGCCAGCCGGTTTTCCAGGCGTTGCACGTGGCGCAGTCCGCGCAGCAGGATGAAGCCCAGCCACAGGCCCGAAGCCAGCACCAGCAGCAGCAACACGCCCAGCCCGGTGCGCAGGCTGTCCTGCGCAGCCAGCGCACCGCCGTTGGTGCGGGTCATGGTCCAGGCCGCCAGGTCGTTGCCCGGCGCCGCCAGCGGACAGGCCGCGACGATCAGCGCCTCGCGGCTGCCGCGCACCACGTCGGTCTGCGGCTGTTGCGTGCGGGCCGCGAGCTGCGCCATTTCGGCGATCAGCGGCTGCTCGGCGGCAGGCACGTCGCGCTTCACGCCGCTGCCTTCGTAGGTGGGGTAGGCGTAGGCCAGCTGGCCGCCGCTGGCCTGCCACACGCCGCCTTCGACGTGCGGCGCCTCGACCAGCACCAGCTGCAGCAGCACTTGCAGCAGGTCGACCTGGGGTTGTGCGGGGGCAGGCGCGGTGGCCGACCTGGCATAGCGCGCGGCGATGGCCCGGCACGACTGCTCGGTGGCCGTGCGCCCCGCCGCCACCTGCGCCCCCGCACTGCTGCGGTACAGCGTCAGCATCACCACGGCCAGCGCGGCGCACATGCCGAACAACAGCACCCAGAAGAACAGCAACTGACCGCGCAGGGATTTCATCTGGCGCGGTCCTGCTCCGCCTTCGGGCTGCTGCGCATCAGCCGTGGTCACGTTCACGCAGTTCGCGCTTGAGCACCTTGCCGATGGCGCTGCGCGGCAGCTCGTCGATGAAGCTCAGCCGCGCCAGGCGCTGCGTCTTGCCGAGCTGCGCGTTGGTCCATTGCAGCAGCGCGTCTTCGCTCGTGGCGTCGCCCTCGCGGCGCACCACGAAGGCCACCGGCGTCTCGCCCCATTGCTCCGACGGTACGCCGACCACCGCCACGTCGGCCACTGCCGCATGGCCGCGCAGCACGGCCTCGAGGTCGCTCGGGTAGATGTTGAAGCCGCCGCTGATGATCATGTCCTTCTTGCGGTCGAACAGCGTGAGGAAGCCGTCGGCGTCGAAGCGGCCCACGTCGCCGGTGCGGATGAAGCGCTTGCCGGTGGCGTCGAACCACTCGGCCTCGCGCGTCTTCTCGGGCTGGCGGTGGTAGCCGGTCATCATGCCGCCCGAGTGGCCCACCACCTCGCCGGCCACCTCGGTGTTGCCGCGCGGCAGCTCGTTGCCTTCCTCGTCGATCAGGCGGATGTCGCTGCCCTCGGCGGGCTGGCCCACCGTGTGCAGCTTGGTCGGGTGCAGGTGCGCTTCCAGGATGCAGGTGCCGCCGCCTTCGGTCATGCCGTAGAACTCGATCAGCCCGCCGGGCCAGCGCTTGAGCACGTCGGCCTTGAGCGTGGCGTTGAAGGGCGCGCTGGTGCTGAATTTGTGGCGGAAGGAGGAGAGGTCGTGCTCGTCGAAGCGCGGGTGCGCCATCAGCCGCTGGTACTGCACCGGCACGAGCATGGTGTGCGTCACGCGGCGCTGCGAGGCCAGCTGCAGGTAGCCGAGCGCGTCGAACTTGGGCATCAGCACCACGCAGCCGCCGAAAGCCAGCGTGGGGAAGAACACCACCAGCGTGGTGTTGGAGTAGAGCGGCGTCGACAGCAGCGTGACGGTGTCGGTGCTGTATTCGTACCTGGCGCCGCGCTGCACGTGGGACCAGCGCATGCCGTGGCCCTGCACGATGCCCTTGGGCTCGCCGGTGGTGCCCGACGAATAGATGATGTTGAAGGCCCACGCGGGCTGCACCTCGACGGCCTCGGGCTGCGAACCGGCCGGCGCCAGCCAGCCTTCGATGTCGCGGCCGACCTGCGAGCCGTCGAGCGCGACGCGTGCAATGCTGCCTTCCTTCGCGGGGCCGATCACGTCGGCTGCCGATGCGTCACTGAACAGGATGCGCGCGTCGGCGTCGTCGATCATTCGGGCCAGGCTGGCGGGCGTGGAGCCGGGCGCCAGCGGGGCCACCGCGACGCCCGCGCGCAGCGCGCCCAGGAACACGGCCGCGTAGTTCACCGACGACGAGGCGCAGATGGCAATGGCGTCGCCCGCCTTGAGCCCGTCGCGCTGCAGGCTGGCCGCGACGCGGTCCATCAGCGCGTCGAGCGCGCGGTAGTCCAGCGTGCGCGTGGCATCCGCCAGCGCGGTGTGATCGGGGGTGTGTTGTGCGTGGAGGCGAACCAGATCGGCAATGGCGCCGAAACTGCGTTCCATAGAGGCTTGAACAGCGGGGTGCATGGGAGAGTCAGTCCTTCATCTTGGCCAGCCGGCAGGATAGCGGACCTGTTGCGCGTGGCCAGCGCCTGGGCGACGCCTGCCGGTGCAGGACACAGCGCCGTCAGTTGCCGATCAGGAAGGCGGGGCCACGATGCCCGACCACCAAGGAGCTCACCATGGGATTACTCGACATCCTCCAGCAGGCCATCGGCAACAACAGCAACAACGCCGAGGACCACATCGACCAGGTCGCGCAGCACGCCTCGCCCGGCGAACTTGGCGCGGGGCTCGCCGCAGCCATGCGCTCGGACCAGACGCCGCCTTTCGGCGACACGGTCGGCAAGCTGTTCGGCCAGTCGTCGCCCACGCAGCAGGCTGGTGTGCTCAACCAGATCCTGGCCACGCTGGGCCCGGCCGCCGCCTCGGCGCTGGCCGGCGGCGTGCTCGGGCGCGTGCTGCAGCCGGGGCAGACGCAGGTCACGCCCGACCAGGCCTCGCAGCTGTCGCCCGCGCAGGTGACCGAGATCGCCACGCATGCCGAGCAGCAGCATGCGGGCGTCATCGACGAGGTGAGCCAGTTCTACGCGCAGCACTCGGGGCTGATCAAGACACTGGGCGGCGCGGCCATCGCCATCGCGCTGGCGAAGATGAAAGAGAACGCCACGCGCGGCTGAAAGACTCCGGGTCGATCAGCGTGCCGACGCCGTGGTTTCGGCCTGCACCGTGTCCCCGCCGCCCATCACCTTGTAGAGCGTGATGCGGTTGCTCTGCTCCGACAGCCGCAGGCCGATCAGCGTCTGCTGCGCCGTATACAGCGAACGCTGCGCGTCCAGCACTTCGAGAAAGCTGTAGCTGCCGCTGCGGTAGAGCGCGTTCGACAGCGTGTAGCTCGTCTGCGTGGCATCGACCAGCGATTGCTGCGCCGCAATCTGCTCGCCGATCGAACCGCGCGTGGCCAGCGCATCGGCCACTTCCCTGAACGCGGTCTGCACGGTCTTCTCGTAGGTGGCGAGGTCGATCTCGCGCTGCGCCTTCGCCGAGTCGAGGCTGGCGCGGTTGCTGCCGGCGTTGAAGATCGGCAGGCTGACCGACGGTGCGAAGCTCCAGGTGCTGTTGCCGCCCTTGAACAGGCCCGACAGCGCCGTGCTCGACGAGCCCGAGCTCGCGGTCAGCGAGATCGTCGGGAAGAAGGCCGCGCGCGCCGCGCCGATGTCGGCGTTCGAGCCCTGCAGCGTGTGCTCGGCGGCCAGTACGTCGGGCCGCTGCTGCAGCAGCGTCGAAGGCAGCCCCGCGGGCACGTCGACCAGTGCGCTGGCCGTAGCCATGCCTGCGGCCGGCAATAGCTCGTCCGGCACGGTGGCGCCGGCCAGCAGGTCCAGCGCGTTGCGGTCGAGCGCTACCTGCGCGGTGTAGCTGGCCACGTCCACGCGCGCCGAATCAACGGTCGTCTGCGCCTGGGCCAGCGACAGCGCCGAGCTGGCGCCCAGTTCATGCATGCGGCCGGTCAGCGCATACGTGCGCTGCTGGCTGGCCAGCGTGTCCTGCGCGAGCTTCAGCCGTTCGTTGTCCGCGGCCAGCGTGAGCCAGGCCGAGGCGACTTCCGCCACCAGGCTGATCTGCGTGCTTCGGGTCGTGGCCTCGGTCGACAGGTAGCTTTGCAACGCCGCCTCGTTGAGGTTGCGCACACGGCCGAACAGGTCGAGCTCGTAGCTGCTGAAGCCCAGCGACGCGCTGTATGTCGAGCCGATGGACGATTCGCCGCTGCTGCTTGTTGCCGCCGAGGTGCGCGCGCGGGTGGCACCCGCCGTGGCCGCGATGCTGGGGAACAGTTCGGCGCGCTGCACGCCGTATTGCGCGCGCGCCTTCTCGATGTTCTGCACCGCCACGCGCAGGTCGCGGTTGTTGGCCAGCGCGAGCGCGATGGTGCGGCGCAGCCGGTCGTCGGTGATGAAGCTCTGCCAGCCGGTGGTGGCGGAGACGGTTGCATCCTTGGCCTCCTTCGCACCCGTGGAGGCGGGCCAGGTGGCGGGCACCGGCGCTTCGGGCCGCGAGTACACGGGCGCGAGGTTGACGCAGCCGGCCAGCAGCGCGGCTGCAACGAGTGCGGAGAGTCTGAAATGAATTCGGGTCATGGCGTTCATGCCTCAGGCAGCACGGTCAGCGGGGATGCCGCCGCGGGTTTTTTCTTTTGCGCGAAGAAGCGCCGGATCACGACGAAGAACAGCGGCACGAAGAAGATGCCCAGCGCGGTGGCGGTCGCGATGCCGCCGAGCACGCCCACGCCGATGGCGCGGCGGCTGCCCGAGCCCGCGCCGGTGCTGAGTGCCAGCGGCAGCACGCCGAACATGAAGGCCAGCGAGGTCATGAGGATGGGCCGCAGCCGCAGGCGCACGGCCTGCAGCGTGGCATCGACCAGCGCAACGCCTTCGTCCTGAAGCTGCTTGGCGAATTCCACGATCAGGATCGCGTTCTTCGCCGACAGCCCCACCGTGGCCAGCAGCCCCACCTGGAAGTACACGTCGTTCGACAGCCCCGCCAGCTTCGTGGCCAGCACCGCGCCCAGCACGCCCAGCGGCACCACCAGCATCACCGAGAACGGCACAGACCAGCTCTCGTAAAGCGCGGCCAGGCACAGGAACACGAACAAAATCGACACCGCGTAGAGCAGCGGCGCCTGTGAGCCCGACAGGCGTTCCTGATACGAGCTGCCGGTCCATTCGTAGCCGATGCCCTGCGGCAGCTGCTTCATGATGTTTTCCACCGCATCCATTGCTGCACCCGAGCTCACGCCCGCGGCGGGGTCGCCGATCAGCTCGAACGACGACATGCCGTTGTAGCGCGACAGCTGCGGCGAGCCGTACGTCCAGCGGCTGCTGGCGAAGGCCGAGAACGGCACCATCTCGCTGCTGGCGTTGCGCACGTACCAGCTGTTCACGCTATCAGGCTGCATGCGGAAGGGCGCGTCGGCTTGTACGTAGACCTTCTTCACGCGGCCGTTGTTGATGAAGTCGTTCACGTAGCTGCCGCCCATGGCGCTCGACAGCGTGTCGTTGATGTCCGAGGTCGACAGGCCCAGCGCCGCGGCCTTGCGGTCGTCGATGTCGATGGCGAACTGCGGTGTGTCGTCCAGGTTGTTGCTGCGCACCTGGCTCAGCGCGGGGTCTTTCTTGGCCAGGGCCAGGAACTGCTCGCGCGCCTGTGCCAGCGCATCGTGGCCGATGCCGCCCAGGTCTTGCAGCTGCACGTCGAAGCCCGCGTTCGAGCCCAGGCCGCGCACGGCCGGCGGCAGCATCACGAACACGTTGGCGTTGCTGGTGCGCGCGGCCATCTCCATCGTGAAGCGGCGCGACAGCGATGCGGCGTCTTGCCCGTCGCCGCCGCGTTCGCTCCAGTCCTTCAGCGTGATGAAGGCATTGCCCGTGGCCTGGTCGCCGCTCAGGCCGGTCAGCGTGATGAAGTGGGCAACCTCTTTTTGTGAGGACAGGTATTGCTCGAAGCTCTTCATGGTCTGCTGCAGCTGCTCGTCGGTGGCGCTGGCGGGCAGCTTCACCTGGGCCATCAGCGTGCCTTGGTCTTCGTCGGGCAGGAACGAGGTGGGCAGGCGCATGAAGGTCACGGCCAGCACGCCCACCAGCAGCGCGTACACCAGCAGGCTGCGCTTGCCGCGCCGCAGCAGGCCGCCGACGCCCGAGCGGTAGCGGTCTGCATTGCGCTCGAAGTTGCGGTTGAACCAGCCGAAGAAGCCGCGCTTCTCCTGATGCTGGCCGGCCTCCACGGGCTTGAGCAGCGTGGCGCACAGTGCCGGCGACAGCGTAAGCGCCACCAGCACCGACAACAGCATGGCCGCGACGATGGTCACCGAGAACTGGCGATAGATCACGCCCGTCGAGCCGCCGAAGAAAGCCATGGGAATGAACACCGCCGACAGCACCAGTGCAATGCCCACCAGCGCGCCGGTGATCTCGCGCATCGACTTGCGCGTGGCTTCCTTCGGCGAGAGCCCTTCCTCGGTCATGAGCCGCTCGACGTTCTCCACCACCACGATGGCGTCGTCCACCAGGAGGCCGATGGCCAGCACCATGCCGAACATGGTCAGCGTGTTGATCGAGTAGCCCAGCAGCGCCAGCACGCCGAAGGTGCCCAGCAGCACCACCGGCACCGCGATGGCGGGCACCAGCGTGGCGCGCAGGTTCTGCAAAAAGAGGTACATGATCAGCACGACCAGCACCATCGCCTCGCCCAGCGTCTTGGCCACTTCCTCGATGGAGATGCGCACGAAGGGCGTGGTGTCGTAGCCGACCACGGCCTTCATCTGGTTGGGGAAGAAGGGCGCCAGCTCCGCGAGCTTGGCCTTCACCGCGTTCGACACCGTGAGCGCGTTGGCGCCGGTGGCCAGCTTCACGCCCATGCCGGACGACGGCTTGCCGTCGAAGCGCGAGCTGACGGTGTAGCTCTCGCTGCCGAGCTCGATGCGCGCGACGTCGCCCAGCCGCACGATCGCGCCGCTGCTGCTGTCCGACTTGACGATCACCTCGCGGAACTGGTCGGCGGTGCGCAGCTTGCTGCGCGCGGTGATGGTCGCGGTGAGCCGCTGGCCCGCGGCCGCCGGCAGCGCGCCGAGCTGGCCGGCCGAGACTTCGGTGTTCTGGCTGGTGAGCGCGCTGGTCACGTCCGAGGGCATCAGCGAATACTTCTGCAGCCTGGCGGGGTCGAGCCAGATGCGCATGGCATAGCCCGAACCCAGCGTCTGCACGTCGCCCACGCCGTCGATGCGGCTGAGCACGTCGAGCAGGCTGCTGGAGATGTAGTCGCCGATGTCGGTGGCCGAGGCGCTGCCGTCCTGCGAGACCAGCGAGACGATCATCAGGAAGTCGGTGCCCGACTTGGTGACCGTCACGCCCTGGCTCTGCACCGATTGCGGCAACTGCGACTCGGCCTGCTGCAGCTTGTTCTGCACCTGCATCTGCGCCACGTCGGCGTTGGTGCCGGCCTCGAAGGTGAGCTCGATGCGCGCGGTGCCCGACGAGGTGCTGCTCGACGACATCGAGACGAGCCGGTCGAGGCCCTTCATCTTCTGCTCGATCACCTGCGTGACCGAGTCCTCGATGGTCTTGGCCGAGGCGCCGGGGTAGGTCGCGTTGATGGAGACCTTGGTGGGTGCGATGTTGGGGTATTGCTCCAGCGAAAGCGTGGCAATGGACAGCCCGCCGGCAAGCATGATGACGATGGCGATGACCCACGCGAAGATGGGCCGGTCGATGAAGAAGCGTGCCATGTGCGTTGCTTCCTCAGCGGCTGGTGCCGGCGCTTGCCGCGCTGGCCACCGTTGCGGTGGTGTCGGCGGTCACGGGTTTCACTGTGTCGCCCACTTTGACTTTGAGCGAGCCCTCGACGATCACGCGCTCGCCCGCCTTCAGCCCGTCGGTCACCTGCCAGCGGTTGCCGACAGCGCGCGACACCTTCAGCGCGCGCTTCTCGACCTTGTTGTCGGCAGTGACCACCAGTGCCGATGCATCGCCGCTGGCCGTGCGCGTCACCCCCTGCTGCGGCACCAGCAGCGCCCGTTCGGCCACGCCCTCTTCGAGCACTGCGCGCACGTACATGCCGGGCAGCAGCGTGCGTTCGGGGTTCGGCACCAGGATGCGTAGCGTGACCGCGCCCGTGCCTTCGCTGACGGTGACGCTCGCGAACTGCAGGCGCCCGGCGTGGGCGTAGACCGTGCCGTCTTCCAGCAGCAGCTTCACGGAGGCTTCGCTCTTGTCGCTGCTGCTCTTGAGCGTGCCGGCCGCCAGTTCGCGCTGCAGCCGCAGCAGATCGGTGGTCGATTGCGTCACGTCGACATGGATCGGGTCGAGCTGCTGCACGGTGGTGAGCGCGGTGGTCTGGCTGGCCGTGACCAGCGCGCCCGGCGTGACCGTCGAGGCCTCGATGCGCCCAGCGATCGGCGCGGTGATACGTGTGAAGCCGAGGTTGATGCGCGCCGTGTCGAGCGAGGCGCGGGCCACGCCGAGTTCGGCCTCGGCCTGCTGCAGCGTGGCCTGGCTGTCGTCGTTGGTCTGCTGGCTGACGGCGTCGATCTTCGCGAGTTCGGCATTGCGGCGCGCGGTGACCTTCGCGGAGTTGACCGTGGCCTCGGCCTTGGCGACGCTGGCCTGCGCGCTGGCGTAGGACGCCTTGTAGCTGGCGGGGTCGAGCTGGTAGAGCACCTGCCCGGCCTTGACCAGCGCACCTTCTTCGAACAGGCGCTGCTGCACGATGCCGCCGACCTGCGGGCGGATCTCGGCGCTCAGGCGGGCGCGGGTGCGGCCCGACAGCTCGGTGGTGATCGGCTGGTTCTCGGGCTGGATGGTGACCACGCCGACTTGCGCGGCGGGGAGCTGGGGCGGTGCGGAAGAAGAGCCGGAGCATCCCGCGATCGCGCCCAGCAGGCCGAAGGCCAGGGCGCACGCGAGGCCGGTGCGGATGAAGCGGGAAGACATGTTCAGAAGATTCCAATCGGGTTTGGAATCCATGGTCTTCAGTGAATGTGGAGCGAATGTGGAGGTCCCTGCGGCATGCACGGCCATGGGCGCCGAGTGCACCGCGCGGGCCTCATCTGGCTTATCTTGTGGCCCTTCATGAAGATCAGCATCACCACCAAGCTCTTTCTCGCCGTGCTGGCCACCGCCGTGCTGGCCGTGGTCGCGATGGGCGCGGCCTCGCGCTGGAACTTCGAGCGCGGCTTTGTCGGCTACCTCAACGAGCAGGGCGTGGAGCGGCTCGACTCCGTGCTGCCGAACGCCGTCGCGGCCTACCGGCAGAACGGCAGCTGGGACTTCCTGCGAGACGACCCTGGCCCCTGGTTCGAGATCATGCGGCCCGCGCCTTCCGCCTCGGGCGAGCGCTTCGAGCCGGGGCGCACCCCGGCGCTGGTGTCCGACCTGACGGGCGCCGTGCTGCGCATCGCGCTGCTCGATACGGACAGGAAGGTGATCGTGGGCTTCAGGGAGATTCGCAAGGGTGCCATTGAACGCGCCGTGGTGGTCGACGGCAAGACCGTGGGCTGGGTCGCGATGATGCCGTTCCAGAGCGTGAGCGAGGCCGGCGACCAGCGCTTCCAGAAAAACCAGCTGCGCGCGAGCTGGGTCATCGGCAGCCTGTGCGTGCTGCTGGCCGCGGGCATCGCATGGTGGATCGCGCGGGTGCTGCTCGCGCCCGTCAAGCGTGTGGCGGCGGCCACGCACCGATTGACATCGGGCGACTACGCGAGCCGCGTGGCGGTGGCATCGCACGATGAGGTGGGGCAACTGGCGCGCGACTTCAATTCGCTGGCCTTCACGTTGCAGCGCAACGAGCGGATGCGCCGCGAGTTCATGGCCGACGTGTCGCACGAGCTGCGCACGCCGCTGGGCGTGCTGCACGGCGAGCTGGAGGCGATGGAGGACGGCGTGCGCCGCCTCGATGCGCAGGCCGTGCGCTCGCTGCAGCACGAAGTGGGCATGCTCAACAAGCTGGTGACCGACCTGTACGACCTGTCGATGGCGGACGTGGGCGCACTCGCGTACCGCAAGGCCGACATCAACCTGCGCGAGCTGCTGGAGCTGAGCGTGGATTCGTTCCGCGAGAGGCTGGCTTCGGCTGGCCTGCGACTGGAGCTGGTGCTGCCCGCGCAGCCGCTGATGATGTTCGCCGACGAGCGGCGCATGCAGCAGCTCTTCAGCAACCTCGTGCTCAACGCCTGCCGCTATACCGACGCGGGCGGCGTGCTGCGCATCGAGGCGCGCGAGGCCGACAACCAGATCGCGATCGATCTCATGGATTCGGCGCCGGGCGTCGACGCGGCGCTGCTGCCGCGCCTGTTCGAGCGCTTTTTCCGCGGCGAGGGTTCGCGCAACCGGGCCAGTGGCGGCGCGGGGCTCGGCCTTGCCATCTGCCGCAGCATCGTCGAAGCGCATGGCGGCACCATCGAGGCCAAGGCTTCACCGCTGGGCGGGCTGTGGATTGCGGTGCGGCTACCGCAATGAACGACACGACCATGGCAACTGCTTCTTCTTCGTCCGCGCACATCCTGATCGTCGAGGACGAGCCGCGCATGGCGGCGCTGCTCGCCGACTACCTCCAGGCCTCGGGCTACACCTCGCAATGGATCGCCAACGGGCTGGAGGTTGTGCCCTCCGTGAAGGCTCGCCGGCCGGACCTTGTGCTGCTCGACCTGATGCTGCCCGGACAGGACGGCATGAGCGTGTGCCGCGAGCTGCGGTTGTTCAGCGAGGTGCCCGTCATCATGCTCACGGCGCGCGTCGAGGAGGCCGACCGCCTGATGGGCCTCGAGATCGGCGCTGACGACTACATCTGCAAGACGCCATTCAGTCCGCGCGAGGTGGTGGCGCGCGTGAAGGCGCTGCTGCGCCGCAGCGGCTATGCGTCGCGCGAGGCATCGCCCCTGCAGATCGACGAGCAGACGTACAAGGCGACGCTGCACGGCACCCCGCTGGGGCTCACGCCGATCGAGTTCCGCCTGCTGAAGGCGCTGGCCGATGCTCGGGGCCGCGTGCTGTCGCGCGACAAGCTGCTCGACCATGTGCATGCAGACCAGCGCGCGGTGACCGATCGGGCGGTGGACAGCCATGTGAAGAACCTGCGCCGCAAGCTCGATGCGGCGAGCCGGGGGCAGGAGTTGATACGGTCGATCTATGGGGTGGGGTACCGGCTCGATCTTCTCTGAATAGAAAAAGGCCCTCGATGGGGCCTTTCTTCTCTTTGCTGTCTTCGAAACGGTCAGACGCCGGCGGCGTGGGCCTGCTGATCGGCGTGATAGCTGGACCGCACCATCGCACCCACCGCCGCATGGCTGAAGCCCATCTTGTAGGCCTCTTCCTCGAACATCTTGAAGGTGTCGGGGTGCACGTAGCGGCGCACCGGCAGGTGCGAGCCCGACGGCGACAGGTACTGGCCGATGGTCAGCATGTCGATGTCGTGGGCGCGCATGTCGCGCATGACCTGCAGGATTTCCTCGTCGGTCTCGCCCAGGCCGACCATGATGCCGCTCTTGGTCGGCACGTTGGGGTGCAGCGCCTTGAACTTCTTCAGCAGGTTCAGGCTGAACTGGTAGTCGCTGCCGGGGCGCGCTTCCTTGTAGAGGCGCGGCGCGGTTTCGAGGTTGTGGTTCATCACGTCCGGCGGGGCGGCCTTGAGGATCTCGAGGGCGCGGTCGTCGCGGCCGCGGAAGTCGGGCACCAGGATCTCGATCTGCGTCATCGGCGAGAGCTCGCGGATGTTCTTGATGCAGTCGACGAAGTGCTGGCTGCCGCCGTCGCGCAGGTCGTCGCGGTCGACACTGGTGATCACCACGTACTTCAGGCGCAGCTTGGCGATGGTCTTGGCGAGGTTGAGCGGCTCGTCCTTGTCGAGCGGGTCGGGGCGGCCGTGGCCCACGTCGCAGAACGGGCAGCGGCGCGTGCACTTGTCGCCCATGATCATGAAGGTGGCGGTGCCGTTGCCGAAGCATTCGCCGATGTTCGGGCACGAAGCCTCTTCGCAGACGGTGTGCAGGTTGCTCTCGCGCAGGATCTGCTTGATTTCGTAGAAGCGCGTGGTGGGGCTGCCGGCCTTGACGCGGATCCACTCGGGCTTCTTGAGCACTTCGCCGGTCTGCACCACCTTGACGGGAATGCGCGAGAGCTTGGCCGCCGCTTTCTGCTTGGCCAGGGGGTTGTAGTTTTCGGCGCTCTGGGCGTCGCGGACGACTTCTGTGGTGCTCATTGGTGTGTCAAGGCGCCAGGAAAGTGGAGAGCTTCTGGCTCAGCACCGTGGCGGCTTCTTCCCATGTGGTTTGGATGCCGATTGTAGAAAGGTCGACCGTTTGCAGCCCTGCATAGCCGCAAGGGTTGATGCGGGAGAAGGGTTCGAGGTCCATCTGTACGTTGAGCGCCACGCCGTGGTAGGTGGCGTGGCGGCTCACCTTGATGCCCAGCGCGGCGATCTTTCCGAGGCCGCGGAACGGGTCGGCGGCGGGCATCGGGCCGGTCAGCGCGGCGTGCGAGAACGGGTCGTCCAGGCGCACGTAGATGCCCGGCGCGCCGGGCACGCGGTGGCCGGTCACGCCGAAATGGGCGAGCGTGCGCAGCACCGATTCCTCGATGCGGTAGACGTATTCCTTGACGAAGTAGCCCGCCCGGCGCAGGTCGATCAGCGGGTAGGCCACGACCTGGCCGGGACCGTGGAAGGTGACCTGGCCACCGCGGTCGGTCTGCACGATGGGGATCGCGCCAGGGTTCAGGATGTGGTCCTGCTTGCCCGCGATGCCTTGCGTGAACACCGGAGCGTGCTCGCAAATCCATAGCGCATCGGGTGTGTCGGGCGTGCGTTCCAGCGTGAACTGCTTCATTGCTGCGAAGGTATCGGCGTAGTCGACGCGGCCCAGAGGGTGCAGCTCGATGGCGGGGACGGTGGCGGTGTCTGTCATGGCATGGTCCGCCGCGCGGGCCGCTTGTGGGTCAAAGCACGACCTTGACCATCGGGTGCGCGGACAGCGCGCGATACAGGTCGTCGAGCTGTTCGCGGCTGGTGGCCGTGACGGTGATGGTCACGCCGAGGTAGTTGCCGGCCTTGCTGTCGCGCAGCTCGACGGTGGTGGCGTCGAAGGTCGGGTCGAATTGCTCGGCGATCTGCGTGACGGCATGCACGAAGCCGTCGACCTTGGCGCCCATCACCTTGATCGGAAACTGCGAGGGGTACTCGATCAGCGACTCCTTGCGCGGGTCGGGGATCGCGTTGGTGTCGGTGGTAGTCGTGTTGTCGGTCATGCCAGGGCTCCGTGCTTCTGTGCGTTGTGTTGCTTGGCCTGCTGGTAGGCCGCGTACAAGCTCTTGTAGATGGGGCCGGGGCGGCCGTTGCCAATAGGTTGGCCGTCGAGCGTGACGACGGGCAGCAGCTCCTTGCTGGCCGAGGAGATCAGCAACTCGTCGGCGGCGAACACCTCTTCGCGCGAGATGGGGCGCAGCGCAAAGGGAATGCCATGCGCCTTGCACAGGCGTTCGAACAGGCTGTAGCGGATGCCGGTCAGCACGAGGTTGTTCTTGGGCGGGCCCATCAGCTTGCCGTCCTTCACGATCCACACATTGCTCGACGAGGCTTCGCTGAGCCATTCGTCGCGGAACATGATGGTCTCGGCCGCACCGGCTTCCACGCTGATCTGCCGCGCGAGCACGGCGCCCAGCAGGCTGGTGCTCTTGATGTGGGCCTTCTGCCAGCGGAAGTCGGCCGCGGTGACGCAGGCCACGCCCTTGGCGCGGATGGCGTCGGAGATGGGCGGCAGCGGGTTCACCATCACGAACACCGTCGGGCGCAGGCCGCGCACCATCGCGTGGTCGCGTGGTGCCACGCCGCGCGTCACCTGAAAGTACACTGACTGGGGTTCGTCGCCGCCGGGCTCGACCAGCCGCATCACGATCTCGCGCCATTGCTCGAGCGAAAGCGGGTTCTCTATTTGCAGCTCGGCGAGCGAGCGGTCGAGGCGGGCCATGTGCTCCTCGAAGCAGAAGGGCTGGCCGAAGTAGACGGGGACGTATTCGTAGATGCCGTCGCCGAAAATGAAGCCACGGTCGAGGACGCTGATCTTCGCGTCGCGCAGGGCGGTGTACTCGCCGTCGAGGTAACAAAGCGTGGCAGGCAGGGCGTCGGTGATAGGGTGCATGAAGGAATTATGGTTGTGCGCGCCGCGTCGGGTTCGCGTCAGGGAATGCAGCGTCGATTTGCATGCGCGACAGCGCGGGGTGGCGGGACCGGCTGGGTTTTTACTTATAATCAATGGCTTTGTAGAAATTCTGGGTCGTCATCCGGGCTTCATTCGAAATGAAAACAATCGCCCGTCAAGACTCGGAGGTCGCTGAAGACCTCGATGCAGAATTCAAGCCGTTGACCGCCGATGAGGCGCGTGAACTGCGAGCAAAGAACCCTTCGGTCTCCCCATGGCGGGTGATCGCGGGTCAGTTGGTTGTCGGTCTGGTGGTGGCTCTGGCCGCCTGGGGACTGACGGGGAGGCAAAATCTGGGTTGGTCCGCCGCTTACGGTGCGATCGCGGTGGTTGTTCCATCGGCGGTTTTCGCACGCGGGCTGACCGGTCGGTTTTCTTCCTTGAATCCGGGCGCTGCGGTGTTCGGATTCTTCCTGTGGGAAATGGTCAAGATGGCCTTGTCCGTGGCGATGCTGATCGCCGCGCCAAGGCTGATAACGGCGCTGAGCTGGCCAGCAATGCTGATCGGCCTGGTGGTGACAATGAAGGCGGCCTGGTTGGCGGTGATGTTCTCGCCCCGGCGCCGGCAACAGAGAGACGAGTAACGGAATGGCTGCTGAAAACGCTGCGGAACATGGTCAGACCGCGGGTGAATACATCGTTCACCACTTGACGCACCTGCAAAGCTCCAAGCCCGGAGGTGTTGCTGACTTCTCGGTTTTCAATTTCGACTCGCTCTTTTTCTCGATCACGCTCGGCATCCTGGGTTGCTGGCTGCTCTGGCTGGCTGCCCGCAAGGCCACTTCGGGTGTTCCCGGCCGTTTTCAAGCGGCTGTCGAACTGCTCGTCGAAATGGTCGACCAGCAGGCCAAGGG
This sequence comes from Variovorax sp. R-27, assembly GCF_049913215.1. Classification (NCBI taxonomy): domain Bacteria; kingdom Pseudomonadati; phylum Pseudomonadota; class Betaproteobacteria; order Burkholderiales; family Comamonadaceae; genus Variovorax; species Variovorax sp. R-27. Next base: position 6,362,563 of record NZ_CP183984.1, on the reverse strand, counting down.
CATCGTCCACAACGCCACGAGCCGCAAGTTCGTCGCACCGCTGGCCCTCACGATCTTCGTGTGGATCTTCCTGCTGAACGCAATGGACCTGTTCCCGGTCGATTTGTTCCCGGCAATCTGGGCCAAGATCTTCCACATCGCCGGCGAAGACCCGCACCACGCCTACCTGCGCGTCGTGCCCACCGCCGACCTCTCGGTGACCATGGGCATGTCGGTGGCAGTGCTGCTGATCTGCATCTACTACAACATCAAGATCAAGGGCGCCGGCGGCTGGATCCACGAGCTGTTCACCGCACCCTTCGGCAACCACTGGGCGCTGTACCCCTTCAACTTCGCCATGCAGATGATCGAGTTCGTCGCCAAGACGGTCTCGCACGGCATGCGGTTGTTCGGCAACATGTACGCCGGTGAACTGATCTTCCTGCTGATCGCCCTGATGGGCGGTGCCTGGTCCATGTCGGCCACCGGCATCGGCCTGGCCATCGGCCACATCATCGCGGGCACGGCCTGGGCCATCTTCCACATCCTGATCATCACGCTGCAAGCCTTCGTGTTCATGATGCTGACGCTGGTCTACATCGGCCAGGCCCACGATCACCACTGATCATCAGTTTTCGTTTCTGTTTTTTGTTTTCTCTTCAACCAAAGTCCTCTAGGAGTCATCATGGAAGTTATTAGCTTTGTTGCACTGGCCGCCGGCCTGATCATCGGTCTGGGCGCTGTGGGCGCATGTATCGGCATCGGCATCATGGGCAGCAAGTACCTCGAGTCGGCCGCACGTCAGCCTGAGCTCATGGGTGAACTTCAAACCAAGATGTTCCTGCTGGCTGGTCTGATCGACGCCGCTTTCATTATCGGCACCGGTATCGCTCTGTGGTTCGCAACGGCCAACCCGTTCCTGGCTCAGATCGCCAACCTGCCGAAGTAAGTCTTTCTCGTCGGACCTGCGTCGTCGTTCCCTAGTCCTCTGGCGTCTAGCGAATGGCTTCGATTCAATCCCAAAGAGAGGGTGAAAAGTGAGCATTACCGGTACCCTGATCGTTCAGATGATCGTGTTCCTGATCCTGGTCGGGTTCACGATGAAGTACGTGTGGCCGCCGATCGCGAAAGCGCTGGACGACCGCGCTGCGAAGATCGCCGAAGGCCTCGCTGCCGCCGACAAGGCCAAGTCCGAGCTGTCCGCCGCCAACAAGCGCGTGGAAGCCGAGCTGGGTCAGGCGCGCAACGAGTCCGCACAACGTCTTGCCGACGCCGAACGTCGCGCCCAGGCCATCGTTGAAGAGGCCAAGGCCCGCGCGACCGAGGAAGGCAACAAGATCGTTGCAGCCGCACGCGTCGAAGCCGACCAGCAGGCACTGAAGGCCCGTGAAGCACTGCGCGAGCAGGTTGCCGCACTGGCCGTCAAGGGCGCAGAGCAGATTCTGCGCAAGGAAGTGAATGCAGGCGTTCACGCCGATTTGCTCGCCCGTCTGCAGACCGAACTCTGATAGAAGCCATGGCAGAACTCGCCACCATTGCACGCCCCTACGCCGAGGCGCTCTTCAAGGCGTCGTCGTCCGACGTCGCCGGAACCAGCGCCTGGCTCGAAAAGATTGCCGCCATCGCGGCCGATCCGGAGCTCCAGCAGTTCGCCGACAACCCGAAGGCCACGGCCGAACAGGTGATCGGCGTGGTCGCCGGTGCATTCGGTGCACCGTTGGCCGCTCATGCCCAGAACTTCCTGGGTGCGCTCCTCGAGAACGGGCGCTTTTCGGTGCTGCCGGAAATTGCGAAGCAGTTCCGGGCACTGGCCAACGCGAAGAGCGGTTCGTCCGACGCCGTGGTCTACAGCGCCTTCCCGATCGACGGCGCTGCGCTGGCCAATGTGTCGGCCGCGCTCGAAAAGCGTTTCGGTCGCAAGCTCCAGGTCACGGTCCAGCAAGAGCCGGAACTGATCGGCGGCATTCGTGTGGTGGTCGGCGACGAGGTGCTCGACACCTCCGTCAAAGCGCGCCTTGAACAAATGAAAGTTGCGCTGGCAGCCTGACGGTTTCCAGCCCTCTACTTGTAGCCTCAAAGAAAGAAGGAAAGAGTCATGCAACTCAATCCCGCAGAAATTTCCGAACTGATCAAGAGCCGCATCGAGGGCCTCGGGGTCAGCGCCAACATCCGTAACGAAGGCACCGTGGTGTCGGTGACGGACGGCATCGTGCGCGTGCACGGCCTGTCCGACGCGATGCAGGGCGAAATGCTCGAATTCCCGCCCACGGCAGACGGCACGCCGTCGTTCGGCCTGGCGCTGAACCTCGAGCGCGACTCGGTCGGCGCCGTGATTCTGGGCGAGTACGAGCACATCTCAGAAGGCGACACCGTCAAGTGCACGGGCCGCATCCTGGAAGTGCCCGTGGGCCCCGAGCTCATCGGCCGCGTGGTGAACGCACTGGGCCAGCCCATCGACGGCAAGGGTCCGATCAACGCCAAGATGACCGACGTGATCGAAAAGGTCGCACCGGGCGTGATCGCCCGCAAGTCGGTCGACCAGCCGATGCAGACCGGCCTGAAGTCCATCGACTCGATGGTGCCCGTCGGCCGTGGCCAGCGCGAGCTGATCATCGGCGACCGCCAGACCGGCAAGACGGCAGTGGCCATCGACGCGATCATCAACCAGAAGGGTCAGAACATGACCTGCGTCTATGTTGCGATCGGCCAGAAGGCTTCGTCGATCAAGAACGTGGTGCGCGCACTGGAACAAGCCGGTGCCATGGACTACACCATCGTGGTTGCGGCTTCCGCTTCGGAATCGGCTGCCATGCAGTACGTGTCGGCCTACTCGGGCTGCACGATGGGCGAATATTTCCGCGACCGCGGCGAAGACGCCCTGATCGTCTATGACGACCTGTCCAAGCAGGCCGTTGCCTACCGCCAGGTCTCGCTGCTGCTGCGCCGCCCGCCGGGCCGCGAAGCCTACCCCGGCGACGTGTTCTATCTCCACAGCCGTCTGCTCGAGCGCGCAGCCCGCGTGAACGCCGACTACGTCGAAGCCTTCACCAAGGGTGAAGTCAAGGGCAAGACCGGTTCGCTGACCGCACTGCCGATCATCGAAACGCAAGCCGGCGACGTGTCCGCTTTCGTGCCGACCAACGTGATCTCGATCACCGACGGCCAGATCTTCCTGGAAACCAACCTGTTCAACGCAGGTATCCGCCCCGCCATCAACGCCGGTATCTCGGTGTCGCGCGTGGGTTCGTCGGCTCAGACGAAGATCATCAAGGGCCTGTCCGGCGGTATCCGTACCGACTTGGCGCAGTACCGTGAACTGGCTGCGTTCGCGCAGTTCGCTTCCGACCTGGACGAAGCCACCCGCAAGCAGCTCGACCGCGGTGCCCGCGTGACCGAACTGCTGAAGCAGGCGCAGTACAGCCCGCTGCCGATCTCGCTGATGGGCGCGTCGCTGTTCGCCGTGAACAAGGGCTTCATGGACGACCTCGAAATCAAGAAGGTGCTGCCGTTCGAACATGGCCTGCACCAGTTCCTGAAGTCCAGCCACGCCCCGCTGCTCGACAAGATCGAGAAGGCCAAGGCGCTCGACAAGGAAGCGGAAGCCGAATTGCTGGCAGCCGTCACCGCGTTCAAGAAGTCGTTCGCCTGATCGACCCCTTGATCGACGCAAGAAGGAGCTCTCATGGCAGCTGGTAAGGAAATCCGCGGCAAGATCAAATCGGTGGAAAACACCAAGAAGATCACCAAGGCCATGGAAATGGTCTCGGTTTCCAAGATGCGCAAGGCGCAGGAACGCATGCGCGCCGCTCGCCCCTACAGCGAAAAGATCCGCAACATCGCAGCCAACCTCGGCAAGGCGAACCCGGAGTACACCCACGCGTTCATGAAGACGACCGATGCCAAGGGCGTCGGCTTCATCATCGTGACCAGCGACAAGGGCCTGTGCGGCGGCTTGAACACCAACCTGCTGCGTGCCGTCACCGGCAAGCTGCGCGAAGCGCAGGCAGCGGGCAACGTGGTCGAGTCGGTCGCCATCGGCAACAAGGGTCTGGGTTTCCTGAACCGCATCGGCGCCCGCGTGGTGGCCCATGTGACGCAGCTGGGCGACACGCCGCATCTGGACAAGCTCATCGGGCCGGTCAAGACGCTGCTGGACGCCTATGCCGAAGGCAAGCTGTCGGCGGTGTACCTGTGCTACACGAAGTTCATCAACACCATCAAGCAAGAGCCGATGGTGGAGCAACTGCTGCCGCTGAAGGCCGAGACGCTGCAAACCGAGTCGGGCCATCATTCGTGGGACTACATCTACGAACCCGACGCGCAAAGCGTGATCGACGAGCTGTTGGTGCGCTACGTGGAATCGCTGGTGTACCAGGCCGTGGCCGAAAACATGGCGTCCGAGCACTCGGCGCGCATGGTGGCCATGAAGGCTGCCACCGACAACGCGGGTAACGTGATCAGCGAACTGAAGCTGGTCTACAACAAGACCCGTCAGGCAGGCATCACCAAAGAGCTGTCCGAAATCGTGTCCGGCGCGGCCGCGGCCGCAGGCGTTTGATTGAAGCAATGCAACAGGCCGCGTTGCTGATCGGATGCGCTCTGCGCGCCCGGTAACCCAAGGCCTTTATTTAAGGGGACTCTGCGCAAAATGAAGAAGATTCTTGCTCTGGTGGCTATTGCTGCCGCTCTGACTGCTTGCTCCAAGAAGGAAGAGGCGCCCGCGCCTGCACCGGCTCCCGCTGCTGCACCCGCCGCTCCGGCTCCTGCCCCCGCTCCCGCAGCAGCGCCGGCTGCTCCCGCTGCAGCCCCGACGGCATCGGCCGCCGACCTGCCGCAGGAGTGCAACGACTACCTGGCCAAGGTGCAGACCTGCGTGGGTTCGCAAAGCGGCGCCGCTGCTGACGCGATGAAGGCCAGTCTCGACCAGACGAAGGCCACCTGGGCTTCGATGGGCGCCGACAAGGCCGCGTTGGGTCAGGCCTGCAAGGCTGCTTCGGACGCTTTCGCTGCGCAAGCGACGGCCATGAAGTGCTGATGAACTGACGAGAAGAAGTAGAGATTCAAGGGTGCCGGCCCGTCCGGCATTCTTGCAAAAGCGGCCCGTTTTGGCACCAGGACGCTTCTGCAAGAACCTGTCGCAAATTTATTGAGATCCATCCAGAAGGAAACGCCATGGCTGAAGGAAAAATTGTCCAATGTATCGGCGCCGTGGTCGACGTGGAGTTCCCGCGTGACCAGATGCCCAAGGTGTACGACGCCTTGAAATTCGAAGGCGGCGGGCTGACCCTCGAAGTTCAGCAGCTGCTCGGCGACGGCGTGGTGCGCACCATTGCACTGGGCTCGTCCGACGGCCTGCGCCGCGGCCTGATCGTGACCAACACCGGTGCACCCATCACCGTGCCGGTCGGCAAGGCCACGCTCGGCCGCATCATGGACGTGCTCGGCCGTCCGATCGACGAGCGCGGCGAAGTGGGCCAGGAGCTCACCGCTTCCATCCACCGCAAGGCTCCCGCGTACGACGAACTGTCGCCCTCGCAAGACCTGCTGGAAACCGGCATCAAGGTGATCGACCTGGTGTGCCCGTTCGCCAAGGGCGGCAAGGTGGGCCTGTTCGGCGGCGCCGGCGTGGGCAAGACCGTGAACATGATGGAACTCATCAACAACATCGCCAAGGCTCACTCGGGTCTGTCGGTGTTCGCCGGTGTGGGTGAACGTACTCGCGAAGGCAACGACTTCTATCACGAGATGGCCGACTCCGGCGTCGTGAACCTCGAGAAGCTCGAGGACTCGAAGGTGGCCATGGTCTACGGCCAGATGAACGAACCCCCGGGCAACCGTCTGCGCGTGGCGCTGACCGGCCTGACCATCGCCGAGTCGTTCCGCGACGAAGGCCGTGACGTTCTGTTCTTCGTGGACAACATCTACCGCTACACGCTGGCCGGTACCGAAGTGTCGGCTCTGCTGGGCCGCATGCCTTCCGCCGTGGGCTACCAGCCGACGCTGGCTGAAGAAATGGGCCGCCTGCAAGAGCGGATCACGTCGACCAAGGTCGGCTCGATCACCTCGATCCAGGCCGTGTACGTCCCCGCCGACGACTTGACCGACCCGTCGCCCGCCACCACCTTCGCTCACTTGGACTCGACCGTGGTGCTGTCGCGCGACATCGCCTCGCTCGGTATCTACCCCGCCGTGGACCCGCTGGACTCGACCTCGCGCCAGCTCGACCCGAACGTGGTCGGCGAAGAGCACTACAACGTGGCCCGCGCCGTGCAAGGCACGCTGCAGCGCTACAAGGAACTGCGCGACATCATCGCCATTCTGGGCATGGACGAACTGGCTCCCGACGACAAGCTGGCCGTGGCCCGCGCCCGGAAGATCCAGCGTTTCCTGTCGCAGCCGTTCCACGTGGCCGAAGTGTTCACGGGCTCGCCCGGCAAGTACGTGCCGCTGGCCGAAACCATCCGTGGTTTCAAGATGATCGTGAACGGCGAAGCCGACCACCTGCCGGAACAAGCGTTCTACATGGTGGGCACCATCGACGAAGCGTTCGAAAAAGCCAAGAAGGTCGCTTAAGGCGACATAGGAACTCAGATGGCAAACACCATTCACGTCGACGTGGTCAGCGCGGAAGAGTCGATCTTCTCGGGCGAAGCCAGGTTCGTCGCGCTGCCCGGTGAAGCCGGTGAGCTCGGCATCTATCCGCGCCACACTCCGCTGATCACGCGCATCCGCCCCGGCGCCGTGCGCATCGAAACGGCCGACGGCAAGGAAGAGTTCGTCTTCGTGGCCGGCGGCATTCTCGAAGTGCAGCCCAACGCCGTCACCGTGCTGTCCGACACCGCGATCCGCGGCAAGGACCTCGATGACGAGAAGGCCAACCAGGCCAAGGCCGCCGCCGAGGAAGCGCTGAAGAACGCGAAGAGCGACATCGACATCGCGATGGCGCAGTCCGAGCTGGCCGTGATGGCCGCCCAGATCGCGGCACTGCGCAAGTACCGCCAGAAGAAGTAATCGGTCTTCCCGATTGCTCCGACAAGAAGCCGCCTTCGGGCGGCTTTTTTGCGTCCGTACGCTTTCGCTCGATCATCTTTGGCTGAAACATGGTCGAAGTTCGGCCTTGTCTGGCTGAAGAGCGCCGCCTAGTATTCGCCTTCGTCCAGCAGCCGGGGCTGCGGGCGCAAAGCAAAAGAACACCGGAGACAAAGCGCGTGGCACCCTGGAGTGGCATCACTGCGGACGAGATGCGGCTGCTGGAAACGACCTTCTGGTCGGCCGGCGGCTCGCGCCACGCCATGGCCGAGCAACTCGGCTTTTCCAAGAGCAAAGCCAACGGGCTGATCGCCGGCCTCGTCGACCAGGGCCTGCTCGCCGAAGCCGGCCTGCAACGTTCCTCAGGCGGTCGCCGCGCGGAAAACCTCCAACTGCATGCCGGCCTTGGCGTGCTCGTCGGCATCGACATCGGCGCCACCAGCCTCGACGTGGCCGTGCTGCGGCCCGATCTCACCGTGCTCGCGCAACACGACGAACCCGCCGACGTGCGCGAAGGCCCCGCCGTGGTGCTGGCCCGCGTGCGCACGCTCATGCGTGAACTGCTGGCCCGCTGCAACGCGAGCGCCAAGGACGTGCTCGGCATCGGCATCGGCGTGCCCGGCCCCGTCAACTTCGAGATCGGCCAGCTCGTGAACCCGCCGCTGATGCCCGCGTGGGACAGCTTCTCCATCCGCGACTACCTGCGCGAGGACTACGCGGCGCCCGTCTTCGTCGACAACGACGTGAACCTCATGGCGCTCGGTGAGCTGTGGCGCCTCAAGCGCTCGCTGACCAACTTTCTCGTCATCAAGATCGGCACCGGCATCGGCTGCGGCATCGTCTGCCACGGCGAGGTGTACCGCGGCGCTGCAGGCTCGGCCGGTGACGTGGGCCACATCTGCGTCGACCAGGAAGGCCCCCGCTGCCACTGCGGCAACCTCGGCTGTGTCGAGGCCATGGCCGCCGGCCCCGCGATCACGCGCATGGCGATGCAGGCTGCGGAAGCCGGCGAGAGCGCGACGCTGGCCGAGTGCCTGCGCGTGCATGGGCGCATCGACGCCATCGATGTGGGCCAGGCCAGCCGCGGCGGCGACACGGCCGCCAACGCCATCATCCAGCGCGCGGGCAGCCTGATCGGGCAGATGCTCGCGTCGGTCGTCAACTTCTTCAATCCGTCGCATGTGTTCATCGGCGGCGGCATCACGCGCATCGGCCCGCTGTTTCTTGCGGCCGTGCGGCAGAGCGTGTACCAGCGCTCGTTGGCGCTCTCCACGCGGCACCTGGAGATTCAATACACGCCGCTGGGCATGCAGGGCGGCTTGATCGGCGCCGGCGTGCTCGCGATGCAAGAGACCCTGAAGGCCCGCGGAGTGGCGCCATGAACGCGGCCGAGAACATCAAGGGCAGCGTCGCTGTCGAGTTCGATGGCGTGGTCAAGGCATTCGGCCCCGTGCAGGTGCTGCACGGCGTGAGCTTTGCGCTCGCGCCCGGCCACGTCTACGGACTGCTCGGCGAGAACGGCGCGGGCAAGTCCACGCTGATGAAGATCCTGGCTGGCTACGAGACGCTGAGCGGAGGCACGCTGAGCGTCAACGGACAGCCGCAGCAGTTCGCGAGCTCGCGCGATGCCGAAGCACTGGGCATCGTGCTGATCCACCAGGAGTTCAATCTCGCCGAAGACCTGAGCGTGGCGCAGAACATCTTCCTCGGCCACGAGAAGAAAAAGGGCTGGCTGCTCGACGACGCCTCGATGGAACGCGACGCCGCCACCGCACTTGCAGCAGTGGGCCTGAACATCGACCCCCGCACCAAGGTGCGAAAGCTCATCGTCGCCGAGAAGCAGCTCGTCGAGATCGCGAAAGCCATCGCCCGCCGCGCGCGCCTGCTCATCATGGACGAGCCCACGGCCACTCTGACGCCGGGCGAGACCGAGCGCCTGTTCAAGCTCATCGCCCAGCTGCGCGCCGATGGCGTCACCATCGTCTATATCTCGCACAAGCTCGACGAAGTGGAGCAGGTGACGGACGAAGTCATCGTCATGCGCGACGGCCGCTTCGTCGCGCGTGCGCCGACGTCCGAGGTCACGCGCCAGCAGATGGCCAACCTCATGGTGGGCCGCGAACTGGCCGACCTCTACCCGCCGCGCGACGTGGTCGTCGCCGCCGACGCGCCCGCCATGCGCGTGCGCAACTTCTGCGTGCCCGGCTGGGCGCAGGACGCGAGCTTCGAAGTGCGCCCCGGCGAAATCCTCGGCTTCGCGGGCCTCGTCGGCGCGGGCCGCACCGAACTCTTCGAGGGCCTGCTAGGCCTGCGTCCCGCGAGCGGCAGCGTAGAGATGCTCGGCAAGCCCGTGCCCTACAACAAGGGCTGGCGCAACCCGCGCGATGCCGCGAAGCACGGCCTTACCTACCTCAGCGAAGACCGCAAGGGCAAGGGCCTGCACGTCAATTTCGGCCTGCGCCAGAACCTCACGCTGATGGCGCTCGAGCGCTACGCCCAGCCCTGGCTCAAGCCCGAGGCCGAACGCGGCGCCTTGGCCGAGGCGGTGAAGGACTACGGCATTCGCACCGGTTCGCTCGACGTGAAGGCATCGTCGCTGTCGGGCGGCAACCAGCAGAAGCTCGCGCTCGCCAAGGTGCTTCAGCCGCAGCCCAAGGTAGTGGTGCTCGACGAGCCCACGCGCGGCGTCGACGTGGGCGCCAAGCGCGACATCTATTTCCTGATCCAGCGACTCGCCCGCGAAGGGCTCGCGGTGATCGTCGTCTCGTCGGAGCTGATGGAGCTGATCGGCCTGTGCCACCGCGTCGCGGTGATGCGCGCGGGCCGTCTCGTTGCCACGCTCGACGCGGACCATCTGACTGAAGAGGAGCTCATCGCTCATGCCACCGGAACAGCCAACACCACCGCAGACGCTTGAAGCCGCGCAGCAGCAGCACCGCAGCGAGGCCAAGCCGGGCTGGGTACATCGCCTGCACGGGCTCGGCCCGGTCATCGGCCTCGTGCTGCTGTGCATTGCCGGCACGCTGCTGAACGGCGACTTCGCGACCCTCGACAACGCGATGAACGTGCTCACGCGCACGGCCTTCATCGGCATCATCGCGGTGGGCATGTGCTTCGTGATCATCTCCGGCGGCATCGACCTGTCGGTGGGCTCGATGGCCGCACTCATCGCGGGTAGCGTGATCATGTTCATCAACTGGGCCGGCCCGGCCTCGGGCTCGCCGCTGCTCGCGGTGGTGATGGGCGCTGTACTGGCGGTGGTGCTCGGTGCGGTGTTCGGGCTCGCGCATGGCCTGCTCATCACCAAGGGGCGCATCGAGCCCTTCATCGTGACGCTGGGCACGCTCGGCATCTTCCGCGCATACCTCACGTACTTTGCCGACGGCGGCGCGCTCACGCTCGACAACGACCTGTCGGACCTCTACGCGCCGGTGTACTACGCGAGCCTCGCGGGCATTCCGGTGCCGGTGTGGGTTTTCGTGATCGTCGCGGTCATCGGCGGCATCATCCTCAATCGCACAGCGTATGGGCGCTACGTGCAGGCCATCGGCTCGAACGAACAGGTGGCGCGCTACGCGGCAGTCGACGTCGACCGCGTGAAGATCCTCACCTACGTGCTGCTCGGCGTGTGCGTAGGCATTGCCACGCTGCTGTACGTGCCGCGCCTCGGCTCGGCCTCGCCGACCACCGGCCTGCTGTGGGAGCTCGAAGCCATTGCCGCGGTGATCGTCGGCGGCACCGCGCTCAAGGGCGGCGCGGGCAGCATCACCGGCACCGTGGTGGGCGCGATCCTGCTCTCGGTCATCAGCAACATCCTGAACCTCACCAGCATCATCAGCGTGTACCTGAACGCTGCGGTGCAGGGCTTCGTGATCATCATCGTCGCGTTCCTCCAGCGAGGCCGCCGCTAATCCCTTTCCCGTTCGTTCCATCAACCACAAGGAGACACCCAGCATGACGACTTTCACCCGACGCCTCGCACTCACGGCGGTTGCCGCCGCAGCGTTCGCCAGCCTGCCCGCGCTTGCCGCGGAAAAGGTCAACCTCGGCGTTTCGATTCCCGCGGCCACGCACAGCTTCATGGGCGGCATCAACTACTGGGCCAACCAGGCGAAGAAAGACCTGGAGAAGGAACACAAGGACCTGAAGATCACGATCAAGACGGCGGCCAACGCGCCCGAGCAGGCCAACCAGCTGCAAGACCTGTCGACCGTCACCAAGATCAACGCGCTGGTCGTGTTCCCTTTCGAATCCGCCGCGCTGACCAAGCCGGTTGCGCAGGTCAAGGCCAAGGGCGCCTATGTCACCGTGGTCGACCGCGGCCTCACCGACACCAGCGCACAGGATGCCTATGTGGCCGGCGACAACACGGCCTTCGGCAAGATCCCGGCCGAGTACATCGTGAAGCAGCTGGGCGGCAAGGGCAACGTGGTGGCGCTGCGCGGCATTGCGACCACGCTCGACAACGAACGCATGGACGCCTTCAACGCCGTGCTCAAGGGCAGCCCCGACATCAAGCTGCTCGACGCCAAGTACGCCAACTGGAACCGCGACGACGCCTTCAAGGTCACGCAGGACTACCTGACGCGCTTCAAGAGCATCGATGCCATCTGGGCAGCCGACGACGACATGGCCGTTGGCGTGCTGAAGGCCATCGAGCAAGCCAAGCGCGACGACATCAAGATCATCTTCGGCGGCGCGGGCGCCAAGGGCATGGTCAAGACCATCATGGACGGCAAGGACAAGCGCATCACCGCCGATGTGAGCTACTCGCCGAAGTTCATCTACGACGCGATCAAGCTGACGGCCGAGGCACGCCTGAAGGGCGAGAAGCTGCCGGCGACGACGATCATTCCTTCGGTGCTCATTACCAAGGAAAACGCGAAAGACTTCTACCACCCCAACTCGCCTTTCTAAGGTGACCGAGATCGCTTCACGCAAGCTCCGCTACGCCATGGTCGGCGGCGGCCGCGACGCCTTCATCGGCGGCGTGCACCGCAAGGCCATGGCGCTCGACGGCCAGATCGAACTCGTGGCCGGCGCGCTGTCGTCGAGCCCGGACAAGGCACGCGCCTCGGGCCGCGACCTCGGCCTGGCCGATGACCGCAACCACGGCGACTGGCAGGCGCTGCTGGCCGACGAGCTGAAGCGCCCGGAGGGCGAGCGCATCGACTTCGTGTCGATCGTCACGCCCAACCACGTGCACTTTCCGGTGGCGCAGGCCTTTGCCGAAGCGGGCTTCCATGTGGTCTGCGACAAGCCGCTGGTGCACACGCGCGAGCAGGCCGATGCGCTGGTCGCGACCGTGGCGAAGCAGGGCACGGTGTTCGGCGTCACCTACAACTACACCGGCTATCCGATGGTGCGGCAGGCGCGCGAGATGGTGCGCTCGGGCCAGATCGGCGAGGTGCGCAAGGTCGTCGTCGAATACAACCAGGGCTGGCTCGCAAGCCATGTCGAGGGCGGCACCAACAAGCAGGCCGACTGGCGCACCGACCCCGCACGCAGCGGCGCGGCCGGCGCCATCGGCGACATCGGCTCGCACGCCGAGAACCTCGTGGCCACTGTCACCGGCCTGCAGATCGAAAGCCTGTGCGCCGACCTCGGCGCGCTGGTGCCGGGCCGCATGCTCGACGACGACGGCAGCCTGCTGCTGCGTTTCAAGGGCGGCGCGCGCGGTGTGCTCATCGCTTCGCAGATCAACACCGGTCTGGAGAACGACCTGCGCCTGCGCGTATCGGGCACGCTGGGCACGCTCGAATGGCGCCAGGAGCAGCCGAGCCGGCTGGTGCACCTGCCGCATGACGGGCCCCTGCGCGTGCTGACGCGTGGCGCGGCGTGGCTGTGCGAATCGGCGCAGCGTGCGAGCCGGCTGCCGGCGGGGCATCCCGAAGGCTTCATCGAGGCCTTCGCCAACGTATACGCAGGCGTTGCTGCGGACATCCGCGCCCGGCTCGCGGGCCAGCCGGCCGATCCGCTGGATGCCGACTACCCGCGCGTGGAGGACGGCGCGCGTGGGGTGCGCTTCATCGAACGCACGGTGGCTTCGTCGAAAAGCGAATTAAAGTGGACGCCCTGGTAGCGCGCAGCGCGCTGCACAGGCCTCCATGACACCCTCCGCATCCGACGCTTCTTCCACTTCATCGGCAACGCAGCCCTGGCTCGCCGCCCTCTGGCGCCGCTGCATCACGCTGTTCCCCCTGAAGCTGGTCGGCAACACGGTCGCCACCCTCGGCTTCTTCCCGCTGTACTTCTGGATCATGAAGAACGCCGGCCAGGCCTGGGTGCTGCCGCTCACGCCCGTCGACCGGCTGATCGCCTTCTGGCCGGCGCTGCTGCCGGTGTACCTCTCGCTCTGGGGCTACATCGCGCTGCCGGTGCTGCTGGCCAAGGACAAGCGCGAGCTGCTGGGCTTCTCCTTCGGCTGCGCGGCCATGACGGCGCTGGCGCTGCTCGTGTTCTGGTTCATGCCCACGGCGATTCCCAACTTCGCGGTCGAGGCGGCCCCGGGCACCTCGCTGCAATTCCTCAAGATGGTCGATTCGGCCGGCAATGCCTTTCCCTCGCTGCACGTCTCGTTCTCGGTGTTCGCCTGCGTCATGCTGGCGCGGCAACTGCGCGATGTGGGGGCGCCGGTTTGGCTTCGCATCGTGAACGTGGCCTGGGCCGCGGGCATCGTCTATTCGACGATGGCGGTGCGCCAGCATGTGCTGATCGACGTGCTGGGTGGCCTCGCGCTGGGCGTGGCGCTCGGTGTCGGCACGCGGCAGCGCGGCCCGGTGCTCGCGCCGGCGCAGCAGGCGCGTCCGGCTTAGGCCGATTGCGCTATTCCGCCGCCGCGGTGCACGCGGTACAACCCGGGGATCGTCGTCCACCGATGCGGGAGCCCGTCATGAAGATCCGTTTGTCCGCCGCCGCTGCCTGCATGGCGGCCAGCGCCATCGCGTGTCCCGCGTTCGCGCTCGATTTCCCTTCGCGCAAGCCCGGCCTGTGGGAAATCCAGTCCGGAGACCCCACGGGCAAGGGCGCCGGCCACACCATGCAGCAGTGCATCGACGCGGCCAGCGACAAGGCCTTGCGCGACATGGGCCAGGGCATGGGCAAGGACATGTGCTCCAAGCAGGAGCTGCGCGCCGACGGCGGCAAGCTGGTGATGGACTCGGTCTGCAAGATCGGCAACACCGTCGCCACCTCGCATGCGGTGATGAGCGGCGACTTCAGCACCGCCTATCGCATGGAAAGCAAGTCGACCTACAACCCGCCGCTGATGGGCCGCGCCGAAGGCGCGAGCGTCATGGAAGCCAAGTGGATCGGCCCCTGCAAGGCCGGCCAGAAGCCGGGCGACATGGTCATGTCCAACGGCATGAAGATGAATGTGCTCGACATGATGAACAACCGGCCCAAGAAGCCGTAGCCTGTCGCGAAAACCCGGCTGCGCCTACCATGGCGTGCCATGCCCGCAAAGCAGGAAGAAGATCTCCTCGTTGTCGCCCGGCCCGAGGGCCTGTACTGCCCGCCCGGCGATTTCTACATCGACCCGTGGCGGCCGGTGGCGCGCGCCGTCATCACGCACGCGCACTCTGACCACGCGCGCCCCGGGCATGCGCACTACCTGGCCCACACCGACAGCGCCGGCACGCTGCGCACGCGACTCGGCCCTGACATCGACCTGCAGACGCTGGCCTACGGCGAGGTCATCGAGCACCACGGCGTGCGCGTCTCGCTGCATCCGGCCGGCCATGTTCTGGGCTCCGCGCAAGTGCGGCTCGAACACGGCGGGCGCGTGTGGGTGGCCTCGGGCGACTACAAGACCGAGCCCGACGGCACCTGCACGCCCTTCGAGCCCGTGCCTTGCGACACCTTCATCACCGAGTCGACCTTCGGCCTGCCGATCTACCGCTGGCCCACGCAGGCCGTGCTGTTCGCGGAGATCGATGCATGGTGGCGCGCCAATGCGGAAGCAGGACGCGCGTCGGTGCTGTTCTGCTATGCCTTCGGCAAGGCGCAGCGCATCCTGCACGGGGTGGACGCGAGCATCGGGCCGATCGTCGTGCACGGGGCGGTGGAGCCGCTCAACGCCGTGTACCGGGCGGCGGGCGTGGCATTGCCGCCTACCTCGCGCGTGAGCGATGAAGGCGTCGATGCCGCATTGCTGAAGCGCGCGCTGGTGCTCGCGCCGCCATCAGCACAAGGCTCGCCGTGGATGAAGCGCTTCGGCAACTACGCCGATGCCTTTGCGAGCGGGTGGATGCAGTTGCGCGGCACCCGGCGGCGGCGCGGCGTGGACCGCGGCTTCGTGATGTCCGACCACGCCGACTGGCCTGGACTGCAGCAGGCAATTGCAGGCACCGGCGCGGAGCGCGTGTTCGTCACGCATGGCAGCGTGCAGGTGATGGTGCGATGGCTCACCGAGATCGGCCTCGACGCGAAGGGCTTCAAGACCGAGTACGGCGACGAGGACGATCAGGAGGCAGAGGCATGAAAGCTTTCGCCGCCCTCTACCGCGACCTCGACGCCAGCACGTCGAGCCTCGCCAAGCAGGCGGCACTGCAGCGCTACCTGCGCGACGCAGATGCTGCCGATGCCGCATGGGCCGTCTACTTCCTCGCCGGCGGCAAGCCGCGCCAGCTCGTGCCCACCAAGCTGCTGCGCCTGCTTGCACAGGAAGCGGCGGGCCTGCCCGAATGGCTGTTCGACGAAAGCTACGACGCCGTGGGCGATCTCGCCGAAACCATTGCGCTGCTGTTGCCGCCACCGAGCGAGGCGCATGAGCTCGGCCTCGCCGGTTGGGTCGAGCAGCATCTGCTGCCGCTGCGCGAAGCCGCAAAGACTTCGCCCGAGCAGCTTGCCGACCGCCTGCGCGCACAGTGGCGGCAGCTTGCTGCCGAAGAGCGGCTGGTGTACTTCAAGCTCATCACCGGCGCGTTCCGCGTCGGCGTGTCGAAGCTGCAGGTCACGCAGGCGCTCGCCGCGGTCGGCGGCATCGATGCCAAGCGCGTCGCGCAGCGGCTCATGGGCTACACGCACATCGGCGCGCGGCCAAGGGCCGATGACTACCGCACGCTCATCGCCCCCGAGTCGAGCGCCGAGCAGGTGCAGAAGACCAGCGGCCAGCCTTACCCCTTCTTCCTCGCGCATCCGTTCAACCTGCCGCTCGATCAGTTCGACGCCGCGCTGGGCCCGCCGTCCGACTGGATCGTGGAATGGAAATGGGACGGCATCCGTGCGCAGCTCATCAAGCGCGCGGGCGTCGTGTGGCTGTGGTCGCGTGGCGAAGAGCTGGTGACGGAGCGCTTCCCCGAGCTTGCCGCTCTCGGTGAAGCCCTGCCCGACGGCACCGTGCTCGACGGCGAGATCGCCGTGTGGCGCGACGACCGCGTGCAGCCCTTCGCCGAACTGCAGAAGCGCATCGGCCGCAAGACGCTGGGCGCGAAGCTGCTGCGCGACATTCCCGTGGTGCTGCTGGCCTACGACCTCCTCGAATGGGAAGGCCGCGACCTGCGCGTGCTGCCGCAGTCGCAGCGCCGCACGCTGCTCGACGACCTGGTCACGCGCATGCAGCATCCCTCGCTGCTGCCGAGCCCGATGCTCACGGGCTCAGACTGGCCCGATCTCGCACGCCAGCGCGAAGCGGCACGCACCATGGGCGTCGAAGGCATGATGCTCAAGCGTCGCGACGCGCAGTACGGCGTGGGTCGCACCAAGGACGTCGGTGTGTGGTGGAAGTGGAAGATCGACCCGCTCAGCGTCGATGCGGTGCTGATTTACGCGCAGCGCGGCCACGGCCGGCGCGCGAGCCTCTTCAGCGACTACACCTTCGCCGTGTGGGACGGCCCGCCCGGGCAGGAAGACCGAAAGCTCGTGCCTTTCGCCAAGGCCTACTCGGGCCTCACAGACGCAGAGATGGCGCGCGTGGACGCAATCATCCGCAAGACCACGGTGGAAAGCTTCGGGCCGGTGAAGAGCGTGAAGCCGACACTGGTGTTCGAGTTGGGCTTCGAGGGCATCGCGCGCAGTACGCGGCACAAGAGCGGCATCGCGGTGCGGTTTCCGCGGATGCTGCGGTGGCGGGAAGACAAGCCGGTGGAAGAGGCGGACACCCTGCAGACGCTGGCGGCGTTGTTGCCCCTATGAAAAGGGCCGTCAAGCAGGCGCTCGACGTGTGGTTCGCCGCGCGTGGCTGGAAGCCCTTCAAGTTCCAGCGCGAGGTCTGGAAGGCCATCGGCGAAGGCAAGTCCGGCCTGCTGCATGCCACTACCGGTGCAGGCAAGACCTACGCGGTGTGGCTCGGCGCACTGCAAGCCTTCTCGCAGGCTCGCAAGGCAAGCGCGCGGCCTGCGGCCCCGCCGCTCACCGTGCTGTGGCTCACACCCATGCGTGCACTTGCCGCCGACACGCTGCGTGCGCTGCAACAGCCGCTGGAAGCCCTCGGCACCGAGGTGCATCCGTGGAGCGCGGGCGCGCGCAGTGGCGACACCACGTCTGCCGAACGCAGCGCGCAGAACCAGCGCCTGCCCACGGTGCTCGTCACCACGCCCGAAAGCCTTTCGCTGCTGCTCGCGCGTGCCGATGCCCGCGAGGTGCTCGGCCACGTGCAGATGGCGGTGGTCGACGAATGGCACGAGCTGCTCGGCAACAAGCGCGGTGTGCAGGTGCAGCTTGCGCTCGCGCGGCTCAAGCGCTGGAACCCCGGTCTTGCGATCTGGGGCATGTCGGCCACGCTGGGCAATCTGCATGAGGCGATGCATGCGCTGCTGGGGCATGAAGAAGGCGTGCTCGTGCAGGGGCAGGTGCCGAAGAAGCTCGTCATCGATTCGCTGCTGCCCGGCACCGCCGAGCGCTTTCCATGGGGCGGACACCTGGGCCTCACGATGCTGCCGCAGGTGATCAGCGAGATTGCCGCGAGCAAGACCGCGCTGGTCTTCACCAACACACGCTCGCAGGCCGAGATCTGGTACCAGGCGATGCTCGAAGCCAAGCCCGAATGGGCCGGCCTCATCGCGCTGCATCACGGCTCGCTCGACCGCAAAGTGCGCGAGTGGGTCGAGCTGGGCCTGAAGAGCGGCGAGCTGAAGGCTGTGGTGTGCACGTCGAGCCTCGACCTGGGCGTGGACTTTTTGCCGGTCGAGCGCGTGCTGCAGATCGGCTCGCCCAAGGGCGTGGCGCGGCTGCTGCAGCGCGCGGGCCGTTCGGGCCATGCGCCGGGGCGGCCGTCGCGCATCACGCTCGTGCCCACGCACAGCGTCGAGATGGTGGAAGGCTCGGCAGCGCGCACGGCCATTGCGGCGGGCCACATCGAGGCGCGGCATTCGCCCGACCAGCCGCTCGACGTGCTGGTGCAGCACCTGGTGACGGTGGCACTCGGCGGTGGCTTCGTGCCCGGCGAGCTGTACGACGAGGTGCGCGGCACGGCCGCATACGAAGGCCTCTCCCGCGAGAGCTGGCAGTGGTGCCTCGACTTCGTCTCGCAAGGCGGCCCATCGCTCGCGGCCTATCCGGACTACAAGCGCGCCGTGCCCGATGCAGAAGGCGTCTGGCGCGTGCCAGATGCGCGGCTCGCGCGGCGGCATCGCATGAACATCGGCACCATCGTGAGCGACGCGAGCATGTCGGTGCAGTACCTCGGCGGCTCAAAGATCGGCAACGTCGAAGAGAGTTTCGTTGCGCGCATGAAGGCCGGCGACTGCTTCCTCTTCGGCGGCCGGTTGCTCGAACTCGTGCGCATCCACGACATGACGGCCTGGGTGCGGCGCGCCAGTGGCAAGCGCCCTGCGGTGCCGCGCTGGAGCGGCGGGCGCATGCCGCTGTCGAACACGCTGGCCGATGCGGTGGTGCAGCAGCTGGCGCTGGCCGGCGAGGGGCACTACGACTCGCCCGAGCTGCAATGCGTGCGCCCGTTGCTCGAAATACAGCAGCAGTGGTCGGCACTGCCGACGCCGCAGACGCTGTTGGCCGAGACCTTGAGCACGCGCGAGGGCTCGCACCTGTTCCTCTATCCGTTTGCGGGCCGGCATGTGCACCTTGGGCTCGCGAGCCTGCTGGCCTGGCGCGTCGCGCAGCACGAGGCGCGTACCTTCTCGATCGCAGTCAACGACTACGGCTTCGAGCTGCTGAGCGCGACCGAGGTCGATTGGGCCGCGCTGCTGCCGCAGGTGCTGAGGCTGCCGGAAGGCGATGACGCGCATGCGGTGTTGCTGCACGAGGTGCTGGCGTCGCTCAACGCGAGTGAACTCGCGCAGCGGCGCTTCCGCGAGATCGCGCGCGTGTCGGGGCTCATCTACCAAGGCTATCCGGGCGAGAAGCGCAGCAGCAAGCAGTTGCAGGCATCGTCCTCGCTGTTCTGGGAGGTGTTCCGCAAGTACGACCCCGGCAACAGGCTGCTGCAGCAGGCCGAGCAGGAACTCCTCTCGCAGGAGCTCGAAATCGGCCGCCTGCGCGCCAGCCTCGAGCGCATGGCCACGCAGCAGCTCGTGCTGAAGCCGCTGGCGCGGCCGACGCCGTTCTCGTTTCCGCTGATGGTCGAGCTGTTCCGCGAGAAGCTGTCGAACGAGAACGTGGCCGACCGCATTGCGCGCATGGTCGAGCAGCTGGAGAAGGCTGCAGGTGGCGCTGTCACGGCTGGTGGCGTGGAGCGCGTGAAAGGCACGCTGGCCTTCGGTCAGGAGGGGCCGGGCAAGCCGGCGAAGTCGTCATCAGGCGCTCGGCGCGAGCGCAGGCGGCCTTCGCGTCCGTTGCCGCCGCTTTGAGCGGGTCAGCCGGCGCCGTGCGCCTTCACCCACCGCACGATGTCCGCCGCACTCATCGCACCGGCCTGTCGCGCTACTTCGCGGCCACCGCGGAACAATGCCAGCGTCGGGATGCTGCGGATGTTGAAGCGCGTGCCCAGGGCAGGCACGGCCTCGGTGTCGACCTTGGCCAGCCGCACTTGCGGTTCGAGCTGGGCCGCGGCCTGTTCGTAGCCGGGCGCCATCTGGCGGCACGGGCCGCACCAGGGCGCCCAGAAGTCGACCAGCACCGGGATCTCGTTGCGCGAGATGTGGCGGTCGAAGGTGGCTTCGTCCGGCAGCGCGGTCGAATGGCCGGCGAACAGCGGGCGGTGGCAGCTGCCGCAGTCGGGCGCACTGCCCAGCTGCGCCGCGCGCACGCGGTTGGTCGTGTGGCAATGCGGGCAGACGATGTGCAGCGAGGGCGATTCGGTCATCCGTAGAAACTGGGGGCTGCTGGAGCCCATTGCAAGACGGTCGCCTGCCAGAGCGTCTTTTGCGACACTGGCAGCCCGTGACCTTTCCAGACTCCTCCGCATCGTCGTTCCCTGTCCATTGGGCGGGCGAATTGCTGCACCTGCTGCCCGAGCGGGCGCTCTGGTGGCCCGATGCGCGCGTGCTGTTCGTGGCCGACCTGCATCTGGGCAAGGCCGCGACCTACCGCGCGCTCGGCCAGCCGGTGCCGGGCGGCACCACGCAGGAAAACCTGGCGCGGCTCGATGTGCTGATCGAACGGCATGCACCGCAGCGCATCGTGTTTCTCGGCGACTTCCTGCACGCGGCGCAGGCGCGCACCGTGCTCGCCACGGTGGAGGCTTGGCGCACGCGCCATGCGGGCGTCGCGATGACGCTGGTGCGCGGCAACCACGACAGCCGCGCGGGCGATCCGCCGGACACGCTCGGCATCGAGGTGGTCGACGAGCCATTTCTGCTCGGGCCGCTCGCCTGCTGCCACCATCCGCAGACCCATGCGACGCACTTCGTGCTGGCGGGGCACCTGCATCCCGTTTGCAGGCTCCATGGGCCGGGGCGCGACAGCGTGCGGCTGCCTTGCTTCGTGAGCGATGCGCAGCAGGCCGTGCTACCGGCTTTTGGCGAGTTCACGGGCGGGTGGTTGATGGAATCGGCGCCGGGGCGGCGCTTTCATGCGGTGGGTGGCGATGCCGTGTGGGCCTTGCCGCCGCAGGAAGGCTAGAGCACGACGGGCTCGTCCGGCAGCTCGTTCACGTCCACATCGCCCTCGCCCAGCGGAAAGTGTTCTACCAGCAGGGCCGAGATTTCTTCCAGCGCCTGCGTGAGCCCATCCTCGAAACGGCCTTCGCGAAAGGCCGCGCCCATGCGCTGCGCCATTGCGGCCCATTCGGCATCGTCTACGCGCGCATTGATGCCGCGGTCCGCCACGATCTCGATGGCGTGTTCGGCCAGCAGCAGGTAGATGAGCACGCCGTTGTTGTGTGCGGTGTCCCACACGCGCAGCTTGCCGAACAGCGTGACGGCACGCTCGCGCGGCGGTGCATGGCGCCACAGGTACGACATCGGCAGGCCGGCCTCGACGCAGATGCGGATCTCGCCGCTGTGGCGTCGCTCGCTCGCGGCCACGCGGCCTGCAAGGCGCTCCAGCGCGGCCGGTGGCAGTGCACGGCGAACCTCGGACTCGTCGATCCAGCGGTGGCGCCAGATGCGGCCGAGCTTCGAGAAGAAGCTGGCGTCGGTTGGATTGGTCGTCGTCATCGTGTTCACCAGTCCCCCGACGCGCCGCCGCCGCCGAAATTGCCACCGCCGCCGGAGCTGAAACCTCCTCCGCCGCCGCCCCCACCACCACCGCTCCAGCCTCCGCCTCCACCGGAGCTCCAGCCGCCACCCCCGCCGCCGCCCGGACGCCCGGCGCCCGCGACCAGCGAGACGATGAGCGCGACAAGCGCCGCGATCACCGCGATGGCGATGCTGGTGGTGATGAAGAAAACGACCACGCCCACACCGCCGCCCACGACCATCGTGCCCAGCTTCTTGCCGAGGACGGCGCGCGCGACCGGCGCACCGATGAAGACGCCGACGAACAGGAAGATCGCGAGGTTCTCCCAGTCGAAACCACCACCGCCGCCTCCGCTGCCCGTGTCGCGCGAAGGCTCCGGCAGCGGCTCGCCGTCGACCAGGCCGATGAGCCGGTCCACCGCCGCGTTCAGACCGCCCGCGAAGTCGTTGTTGCGAAAGCGCGGCTTCATCTCCTCGTCGATGATGCGCACGGCCGCGAGGTCGGGCACCGCGCCTTCGAGCGCCTTGGCCGTGGCAATGCGCATCTTGCGATCGTCCTTGGCCACGACCACCAGCAGGCCGTCGCCGACGTCCTTGCGGCCGATCTTCCAGGCGTCGCCCACGCGCTGCGTGTAGCTGGCGATGTCCTCGGGCGCGGTGGTCGGCACCATCAGCACCACGATCTGCGAGCCCTTGCGCTGCTCGAAGGCTGCGAGCTTGGTGTCCAGGCCGTTGCGCTGTGCGCTGTCCAGCGTGCCGGTCTGGTCGATCACCCGCGCGGTGAGCGCGGGCACCGGCGGCAGGCCCTGGGCCAGCGCGACCCCGGCCAGGGTCGCGAGAACGAGCGCGGCCAGTGCGCGACGGAGCAGTGCGGCAATGGCCATTTGTGCTGGCTTACTTCTTCGGAGCGCTGAAGTCGACAGTAGGCGGCGTGGAAATCTGCGCCTCGTTCTGCACCGAGAAGTTGGGCTTCGGTGCGTAGCTGAAGATCTTGGCCGTGATGTTGGTCGGGAAGCTGCGCGCGAGCACGTTGTACTCCTGCACGCTTTCGATGTAGCGGTTGCGCGCCACGGTGATGCGGTTCTCGGTGCCTTCCAGCGTCACGCGCAGGTCGCGGAAGGCCTGGTTGGCCTTGAGCTCGGGGTAGCGTTCCGACACCACCATCAGCCGCGACAGTGCCGACGAGAGCTCGCCTTGCGCCTGCTGGAACTTGTTGAAGGCTTCGGGGTTGTTCAGCGTCTCGGGCGTCACCTGGATCGAGGTGGCCTTGGCGCGCGCCTCGATCACCTTGGTGAGCGTGTCCTGCTCGAAGCTGGCCTCGCCCTTCACGGTGGCCACGATGTTGGGCACGAGGTCGGCGCGCCGCTGGTACTGGTTGAGCACCTCGCTCCAGGCCGATTTGCTGGCCTCGTCGAGGGACTGGAACTGGTTGTAGCCGCATCCGCTCAGGGACAAGACCGCCGCGAGAATCAAGAGCCAGCGCTTCATCATCATTTGCATTACCTCCGCAGAATTGCCGGAAGGTAGCATAGATGGCTCCATGTCCCTCGACCCTCTACAAGCCCTGCAGGCCGCCAACCGTGCGGTACTGCCCGTTGCTTCCGACGCTTTCGGCACGCTGCTGATCGCGGGCGCGACCGGTGCGCTGGGAGCGGAGCTGCTGCGGCGACTGGCCGGCAGCCACCGGCACGCCCATACCCGCGTGCTGGCGCGCGAGCCCATTCGCGATGGGTTGCGCGGCGTGGAAACCTACCTGAGCCCGGCCCCGCCGATCGCGCAATGGCCGCTGACTTCGGCCCACACGGCCATCGTCGCCTTCGACCCGCCGCGGCTGTACCACGACCGCGAACGCGCGCTGTGGGTGCCCGAGCCTTCAGATTTGCCCGAACTGGCCCGATGGCTGCGCGCCTGCGGCGTGCAGACGCTGGCCATCGTGCAGCCGCACGACCAGGGCCGGCTGCCCGAGGCGCTCAAGCGGGGGCTCGCGAGCCTCGACGAGCAGGCGGTGGTGGCCTGCGGCTTCGAGCGCGTGATCCTCGTGCGCTCGGCGCGCAAGCCGGTGAATGCGAAGTTCGCCAACCCGCTCGAGCGGCTGGCCGCGTGGATGCTGTCGGTCGTGCGCTTCATGGTGCCGAGCAGCGAACAGCCGGTGCGCGCATCGAAGGTGGCCGAGCTGGTCGACGTGGCGCTGCGCATCGCGCCGCCGGGCGTGCACGTGGCCGCACCCGAAATGGTGTGGCAGGCCGCCCAGGGCGACATGCCCGGCGTGGCCGCACGCTGGCTTGGCGTATCGGGTTAATTCAGCTGCGCCACTGGCGCAGCAGCTCCGCCGAATCGACCACCAGCCCGAGGTGCAGCGACACCATCGCGAGCGCCGCGCCCTCCAGGTGCGGGTCGGTGCCGCGCACCAGGTCGCGCAGCACGATCACGCGGTAGTTGTGGTTGTTGGCGTCGAAGGCCGTGTTGAGCACGCAGCAGTCGGTAAAGCCGCCGTTGAGCACCACCGTCTCGATGCGCTGGTTGCGCAGCAGAAAGTCGAGGTCGGTCGGGTAGAAGGCCGACAGCCGGCGCTTGCTGTCCACGCGCATGTCGCCGGGCTCGACGCGCGTGACCCACTCGGTCCACTTCGAGCCTTCGATGGCGTGCGCGTCGGCATTCGGAATCTCACCGACATGCAAAGGAAAGGTGCGCCGCCATGCAGAAGGAATGCCGCGAATGTCGTCCACGCCATTGGGCCGCAGCACCGACTTGATGTGCACGATGCGCACGCCCAGCGCGCGCACTTCGTCATGGAAGCTGTCGATGGGCGCCACCACGTCGCGTGCGCGCGGCGCGGGGCAGGGGCAGTCGGGGCTGTCGTCGAGGTGGCCCCGGTGCATGTCGATGGAGACGACCGCGGTGGTGGCGGGGTTCAGGTAGTCGGCGAATTGCGCCGCGTCGAGCTCGCGCTCTTCGTTGTAGACCCAGGCCTTCATCGGCGTTCTTCTCTCACGTAGGGTTGGCCCAGCGCGCCGGGCTCTTCATCGGCGCCGCGCCGCGAGAGCGCGACCCACACCATCACGCCGAGCGTCACCGCATACGGCGTCATCATCACGAAGTACTGCGGCAGCTGCACGCCGGCTGCGGCCAGCTGCGGAATCAGCGCCTCGATGCAGCCGAACAGCAGCGCGCCGACCAGCGCCTTCCACGGCGACCAGCGCGCGAAGATCACCAGGCCCACCGCGATCCAGCCGCGTCCGCCGGTCATGCCCGCGATCCACAGCTTGGTGCTGACCACCGAGATGTAGGCGCCCGCCAGCCCCACCAGCGCCGAGCCCGCGAGCACCGCCGCGAAGCGCCATGCCGTCACGCGGATGCCGGCCGCGTCGGCCGCCTGCGGGTTCTCGCCCACCGCGCGCAGCCGCAGGCCGGTGGAGGTGCGTGCAAAGAACCACGCCACCGCGCCGAAGATCGGCAGCGTGAGCCACACCATCGCGTTCTGCTCGAAGAGCCTGCCCACGACCGGCAGCAGCGACAACGGCCACAGCGCCATCGCGCCGATGCCTTCGGTGGCATGGTTGGTCCAGTCGGCCATCGAGCCGACCAGCGCCGTGAGCCCCTGGCAGAAGAACACCAGTGCGAGACCGGCAATCACCTGGTTCACGCGCAGCCAGATCACCATTACCGCGAACAGCACCGACACCACGCTGGCCGCGAGCATCGCGAGCACCAGCGACACGGCCGGCTGCCCGATGGCGATCTGCGCGCCGATGCCGGCGAGTGCGCCGACCAGCATCAGCCCTTCGGCGCCGAGCGCGAGCACGCCCGCGCGCTCGCAGATGATGAGGCCGAGTGCCGCGAGCGCATACGGCACCGCGAAGTCAGGCGTGCTCGCGAGCCAGTTGAGCATGATGCTGCCGCTCATTGCGCAGCCTCCCCGCCCACGCGGCGCAGCCGGTGGCGAATGAAGAAGTCGCTCGACGCCACGCACACCACGATCACCGCCTGGATGAGCTGCACCATCGAGAACGGCACCTGGTAGAACACCTGCAGGCTGCGTCCGGTGACGAACAGCGCCGCCACCAGCAGCGCCACCACCGTGGCCGCGAGCGGGTTGTTGCGCGCGAGAAAGGCGATGAGGATGCCCGAGAAGCCATAGCCCTGATAGAAGGCCTGCGTGAGCCGACCCTCCTGCCCCGCGACCACCGCGAAGCCCGCGAGTCCGGCCATCGCGCCCGACAGCAGCACCGCGCCGTAGATGGTGCGCCGCACCGGCACGCCGTTGGCATGCGCGACGCGCGGGTTCGCATCGACGAAGCGCAGGTAGAGCCCCACGCGGCTCACGCTCACCAGCCACCACGCCAGCAGCGCGACCACGCCTGCGAGCAGGATCGAACTGCCGATGCCCGCACCCAGCTCGGGCAGCCGCTCGAACACGCGGAACTGCGGCGAGTACGGAAAGTTGTCCTTCGGGTCCTTCCAGCTGCCGTAGACCAGGTGCAGCAGGAAGTTGGCCGCCATGTAGTTGAGCATCAGCGTCGAGATGATCTCGTTCACGCCGAGCTTCAGCTTGAGCCACGCGGGGCCCAGCACCCACAGCAGGCCGCAGCCGATGGCTGCCGCAAACATCAGCGGCAGGCGCAGGTTCTCGGGGCCGATCTGCCACATCGAGATGGTGGTCGCGCCGATGGCGCCCCAGATCATCTGGCCCTCGAGGCCGAGGTTCCAGAAGCGCGCGCGGAATGCGATGGAGCCCGCCAGGCCGACGAGGATCATTGGCGCGGCCTGGAACAGCACGGCGCGGAAGTTCTGGCCGTCGAAGAAGGTCTGCATCACGAACTCGTTGGCGAGTTCATCGGCGGGCACGCCCGCGGCCACGAGGATCGCGGCGGAGATGGCGAAGCCCACGAGCAATGCGGCCGCGAGGATCAGCGCCTGCCAGCGCCAGGCCATGTGCTGGCGGATTTCGAGCGCGTAGCGGCGGCGCGCGAGCGGTTGTGTGTGCTGCTGCGAGTTCACCTGGGTCCTGGGCGCTTGTGCCATGTCGACGGAGAGCGAGGCATCAGCCATGGTCCACCATCGCCTGTCCGATGGCCTGCCGGTCGGCGGGCTGCGCGAACTCGCCGGCGATGCGCCCGCGCGTCATCACGCCCACGCGGTCGGCCAGCTGCAGCACTTCGTCGAGGTCTTCGCTGATCAGCAGCACCGCCGCGCCGCTGTCGCGCGCGGCGCGCAGCCGCGCATGCACCTCGGCACTGGCGCGCACGTCGAGCCCGCGGCTCGGGCTGTGCGCAAGCACCAGCGTGGGCGACTTGCCGAATTCGCGCGCGAGCACCAGCTTCTGTGCATTGCCGCCCGAGAGCAGCGCGGCCTTCTGCGCGACCGAGCGCACGCCCTGCACGTCGAAGGCGCGCACCGCCTCCTGCGTGTCGCTCTGGATGCGGCCGCGGCGCAGACGCCACACGGGGCCGTAGCGGCCGGTGTACACGCGGCCGATGGCGTAGTTCTCGGCGACAGAAAGGCCACCCGCGAGCGCGAGCCCGTAGCGGTCGGCCGGAATGGCTGCAATGCCGATGCCGCGGCGTGCCGATGCGGCCATGGTCTTCAGGTCGCCGTGGCCTTCGAGTCGTATCTCGCCTTCGGTGGCTTCGCCCGGCAGGCCCATGATCGCGCCCGCCAGTTCGCCCTGGCCGTTGCCGCCGACACCGGCCAGGCCGTAGATTTCGCCCGCGTGCAATTCGAGATCCACGCCGTCGAGCACGCGCCGGCCTTCGGGCGAGGCGGGTGCGCGCAACCCGCGCACCGAAAGGCGCACGGGGCCGCGCGATGCGGTCGAAGCCTGGAATCCTTGCGTGGCAATCGATTCACCCACCGTGAGCTTCACCAGCTCGGCGACCGATGCTTCGCCCGGCTTCAGCGTGGCCACCGTGCGCCCGCCGCGCATCACCGTCACGCGGTCGGCATACGTCTTCACATCGGCCATCTTGTGCGTGACCAGCACCACGGCGGAACCGGCGCGCGCCAGGCCCTGCACCGTCTGCAGCAGGCGCGCGGCCTCCTGGTCGGTCAGCACGGCCGTGGGCTCGTCGAGGATCAGGATGCGCGCACCCGCGAGCAGCACCTTGAGGATCTCGACGCGCTGCTGTTCGGCAATCGACAGTGCATCTATGCGTTTCGACGGATCGATGTCGAAACCCAGCTCCGAGGCCTTGTTGCGGATGTCGCGCTCGATCTCGCGCAGCCGCTCGCCGTGACTTTGAAACTCGGCCGGCGGCGGCGCGGTGAGCAAGATGTTCTGCGCCACGGTGAACGGTCGCACCAGCTTGAAATGCTGATGGACCATGCCGATGCGGTGCTTCGCCGCGTCACGCGGCCCGGCGAAGCGCACCGCGTTGTCGTCCACCAGCAGCTGCCCGGCCTCGGGCGCGTAGAGCCCGGCCGCGATGTTCATCAGCGAAGACTTGCCCGCGCCGTTCTCGCCCAGCAGCGCATGCACTTCGCCCCAGCGCGCGGCAAAGTGAGCGTCGGTCAGCGCCGCGAAGCCGTCGAAGGACTTGCGGATACCGGTGAGTTCGAGCGCGTTGGGCATGGCTTCTTCGGGTTGCTTACTTCTGCGTGACCACGCCCTTGACGAACCAGTCCATCTTCCACAGGTCCGCATCGGACAGCACCGCGCCCTTGGCAACGCGCTCCTTGCCGTCGCGGTCGGCCAGCGGGCCGGCGTAGACCTGCTTGCCCTTCATGATCGCGTCGCGCTCGGCGGTGATGACCGCGGCCTTGTCCTTGGGCACGGCGGGGCCGAAGCCCGCGATGTCGGTGCCGCCGTCCTTCATCTCGATGAAGGCGCCGTACTGCGCGGGCTTCCAGTTGCCGGCCATCACCTTCTTCAGCTCCGGCGTCAGGAAGCGGTCCCACACCCACACCGAAGAGCAAAGCGTGGCCTTGGGCGCGAACTGGCGCAGGTCGCGGTGGTGGCCGGTGCCGTACACGCCGCGCTCCTGCGCGACGATCTGCGGCGTGGGGCTGTCGACGTGCTGGCCGATCACGTCGGCGCCCTGGTCGATGAGCGCGGCGGCGGCGGCGCGTTCCTTCACCGGGTCGTTCCAGGCGCCGGTGTAGATCACGTTGACCGTGGCGTTCGGGTTCATCTTCTGCGCGCCGAGCGCGAAGGCGTTGATGGTCCAGTTCACCACGCCGAAGGGGTTGGCTGCGACGAAGCCGAGCTTGCCGGTCTTCGATGCGGCGCCGGCGGCCATGCCGCAGAGGTATTGGCTTTCGTAGGTGCGGCCGTAGAACGATTCGAGGTTGCTGCCGTTGGTGGTGCCCGAGCCGTTGAGGAAGGCGACATCGGGGTACTTGGCGGCCAGGTCCTTGAAGCTGTCGGAATAACCGAAGGCCGTGCCGATCACGATGTTGGCGCCGCGCTGGATGAACTTCTCCGCAGCGGGCTTGATGGCCGATGCGTCTTCAGGCACGTTCTCGACGAACTGGATCTTCTGGCCGATTTCCTTTTCGATCTTCACGCGGGCCTCGTCGAAGGCCTGCGTCCAGCCTCCGTCGTTCTTCGGGCCGAAGTAGAGCATCGCGATCTTCGGCTTGTCCTTCAGCGTGAAGCCGTCGGCGGCTGCGGCGGGCAGTGTGGTGAAGAAGGCGCCGCTGGCTGCGATGGTCATCGCGAGACCCAGGCCGGGAGTGAGTGTGCGCAACTGCATGGGACTACCTTTGGTGAGAGGCTTTGAAGAAAGGGAGGACGGAAAAAAGAGAACGAGCGCAGCGCGCGTCACATCATGAAGTTGATGCGGAACACATTGCCCTCGGGATCGAGCAGCACCGACTGGTACCAGTTGTAGTAGGTGACGTACGGCGGCTTGACGAGCGTGGCGCCGGCTTCGAGCGCGACCGGCACCATGCGGTCGACGTCGGCCTGGCTGTCGACGTCGATGTTCAGCAGGAACTTGACGCCGCGTGTGTCTGAAAACTCGCTCAGGTGCAGCAGTTCGTAGGCATCGAGTGCGTTGAAGCCAAGGCTCGACTTGCCGGTGTCCAGGCCTCGGAAGATGGGTGAGCGGATCGCTTCGATCTCTTTGAAACCGAATACTCGCTGGTAGAAGCCGCTGAGTGCGACCACGTCTTTTGCGAAGACGTTGACGTAGGAGAGGTGGGCCATGTCAGTTGCTCATTGGGCGTTTGCTGTTGTTCTTGTTCGGGGTGCGAGCACGCCGTCGGCGTGATCGCACCCCGAAGAACAGCAGGCAGTCATCTCAAGCCATCGCCTTCGTGCCACCAAAGGTCGTCTGCTTGACGAACTTCGAGGTCAGGTGGTCCCCAGAAGAAATCGGCGCGTACTTCGCCGACTCCGCGGGCGCGAGGCAGCTAGGCAGGCACTCGACCATCGCGTCGTAGTTCGGCTGATGGAAGAACACCAGCGATTGCCGGCGATTGGTGCTCGCGACCTCGAAGGGTGGGTTGATCACGCGGTGCAGCGTGGACACCCACTGGTCGTTGGTCCACTGCATCATGAGGTCGGCGATGTTGACCACCAGGCCGCCTTCGACCTGCGGCACGTCGACCCACTGGCCGGCCTTGTTGAACACCTGCAGGCCCTTGTCGTCGGGCAGCACGATGGTGAGGCTGCCGTAGTCGCTGTGCGCGCCCGCACGCAGCTGGCCGGGCAGTGGCTGTTCGCGCTGTGGCGGATAGCTCAGCACGCGGAACATGCTGATGTGCTTGTCGATCTTGTCGTCGAAGAAGGTCTCGGGCAGCGACAGACCGAGCGCGAAGACACGCATCAGCGAGCGCGAGAGATCGCTCATCGCCTCGAAGTAGCCTTCGTAGGCTTCGCGGAAACCCTCGATGGGCGGCCAGCTGTTGGGCTCGAAGTGCGGGCCGGCGGCGGGGCCGCGGTGGTAGTCGTCTTGCGGCACGTTCGACGGGCCGATAGAGAAAGATTCCTTCAGGTCGCCGGGGGCTGCTTCTTCGAGGCTGTACGAGAGCCCTTCCTCGCCCACCGCGCTGTAGCCGCGCACCGCGTCTTCGCGCGGGCGGTCGACCTTGCGCTTTTCGCCCAATGGCATGTCGAAGAACTTGCGCGAGAGCGACGACACGCGCGAGATCAGCTCGGGCGCAATGCCGTGGTTCGTGATGACGAGAAAGCCGATGCTGCGGCAGGCCTCGTCGACCTTCTTCGCGACCTCGGCCTTGCCTTCGGCGGTGCCCGCGAAGTAGGGCGCTAGATCGATGATGGGGACGGACAGCAGGGTCATGGCAGGTTCCTCATGCTTGGCATGCCTTTCGCCATGCAACGTCTGTGCCAGTTGGACCAAATGGACAAAACGCATCCGTCGCGTCAGCATGGTGCGCAACGACGCGCTGCGAAGGCGGCTGCGGCGCAAGGCGATGCACCACGGCCTTACAGTGGTGCGCTGTGCTGTCTGCCGATTCACCAACGAACGAACAAGAGCGAGGGAAGATGCCGAAGACCAAAGCGCTGGCCGCCAGTGCCAGCAAAGAGAAGAGCCCGGCGCGCAAGCGCGCAAAACCCGCGGTGCGCAGCGCGTCCGCGGTGAGCCGCCGGTTGCGCCAGATCGAGGACAAGCGCAGCGCGATCCTCGGTGCGGCGCTGGGGCTGTTCTCCCGCTTCGGCCTGCATGGCACGTCGATCGACCAAGTGGCGGCACGCGCCGATGTATCGAAGAGCAACCTGCTCTACTACTTCGCGAACAAGGAAGAGCTCTACGTCAACGTGCTGCGAGATCTGCTCGCGCTGTGGCTCGAACCGCTGCGCGGCTTCAGTGCCGAGCAGGACCCGGGCGAGGCCATTGGCGACTACATCCGCCGCAAGCTCGTGGTCTCGCGCGACCGGCCCGATGCATCACGGCTGTTCTGCCTGGAAATGATCCAGGGCGCGCCGCTACTGCGCGACGAGCTCGACCGCGAACTGCGTACGCTGGTGGAGAAAAAGTCGGAGGTGATTCGCGCGTGGGTCGAAGCGGGAAAGCTGGCGCCCGTCGATCCGCATCACCTGATCTTCGCGCTGTGGGCGGTGACGCAGCACTACGCGGACTTTGGCGTGCAGGTGCAGGCGCTGTCGGGGCATACGCTGGACGATGAGGCGTTCTTCGAGAAGACCGTCGAGAACGTGCAGCGCATTTTTCTTCAAGGCATCACGCCGCGCTGATTCGGGAGGAGGTCAGTGCGGCGGCGCCGCGATCTCGTGATAGCGCCGGTCGAAGTAGATCAAGCCCTGCGTCGCACCACCGATGGCAATGGCCACCGCTTCGCAGAACAGCACGTCGTGCGTGCCCGCGCTCGTCGCATGCACCACGCGGCAGTCGAAGGAAACGGCCGCGTCGTCGAGCATCGGCGAGCCAGTGGTCTTGTGGCTCCACTGGCCGGCGGCGAAGCGCTCGTCCATCGGCGTCTTGCCGCCGAACAATGCGGAGAGCGACTGGTGCCCCGCGGCCAGCACGTTCACGCACAGCACGCCGTTGGTCTTGAACGCCGGGTACACCGAGGCCGAACGGTTCAGGCACACCAGCAGCGTCGGCGGCTCGTCGGTCACGCTGCACACGGCCGATGCCGTGAAGCCGGCGCGACCCGCGGGGCCGTCGGTGGTGATGATGTTCACCGCCGCGCCCAGCCGCGCCATCGCGTTGCGGTAGTCGGCCTTCTCCAGGCTCGGCAGCAGGCCGGCGGGGTTCGATGACGATGAAGCAGCGTGGGAGGCCATGGCATTCAGCAGCATGTGGTGAGTCCTTCAGGCCAGCACGCAGGCCTCGTCGAAGGGCAGCCGCGGCAGGCGGCCGAACACCTTCGACGCATCGCCGTGGCCCAGGTTGATGAGGAAGTTGACGGTCCAGTCGGTGCCTTCGAAGAAGGCCGCGTCGACTTTCGCCTTGTCGAAGCCCGACATCGGGCCTGCATCGAGGCCGACCGCGCGCGCTGCGAGCAGCAGGTAGCCCGCCTGCAGGCTGGCATTGCGAAAGGCGGTTTCGTGCGCGGCCTCGGGGCTGCCGGTGAACCAGCTGCGCGCATCGGCATGCGGGAACAGCGTGGGCAGCTTGTCGTAGAACTTGCGGTCCCACGCGGCGATGACCGTGACCGGTGCGGCCATGGTCTTGTCGAGGTTGCCCTTGGAGAGAGCCGGTGCGAGGCGCTGCTTGCCTTCGGGCGTGCGCACGAAGACGAAGCGCGCGGGCGAGCAGTTGGCCGATGTGGGGCCGAGGCTCGCCAGCGCGTAGATCTGCTGCAGCTGTGCGTCGGTGACGGGTTCGTCGGTCCAGCCGTTGTGGGTGCGCGCGCCGGTGAAGAGAAGCGACAGCGCGGCGTCGTCGAGTGTGGATGCAAGAGTTGTGGTCATGCTGGAACGGCGGATGCGCTGACCCGCGAGAGAAAGTCGAGCAGGCTGCGGTTGAAGGCTTCGGCCTCGGTCACGCTGTGGGCATGGCCGCCGTGCGGCATGAAGTCGAGCGTGACGTCGCTCAGGCCATCGGCCAGGCGCTGCGAGCAGGTCCAGGGCACGAGCGTGTCGTCTTTCGCCGCGGCGATGAGCGTGGGCGCGGTGATGTCGGCAAGACGGGCGTCGATGTCGAAGGCGCGCAGGGCAGCGATGCGCGCACGCATGTTGGCCTCGCCCGGGAAGTGCGCGAAGGCGTGATCGACTTCGTCGGCCACGCGCTGTGCGTGTTCGGCGGCCCAGGCTGCGGGGTACAGGAAGATCGGCTGCGCTTCCACGTACGCGCGCGGGCCGCATGCGCCGAGCAGTGCGAGCCGCGCATCGAAGCAGCGCGCCGAATGCGGGTTGGGCTTCGACCACGCGTTGATGAGCGCGAGGCTCGCGATACGCGATGGCGCGTCGATCGCTAGCTGCAGACCCACGAGGCCGCCGAGTGCATGGCCCGCGAAGTGGCATTGCGAAG
The DNA here is from genome assembly GCF_049913215.1 of Variovorax sp. R-27. Classification (NCBI taxonomy): domain Bacteria; kingdom Pseudomonadati; phylum Pseudomonadota; class Betaproteobacteria; order Burkholderiales; family Comamonadaceae; genus Variovorax; species Variovorax sp. R-27. The sequence goes on along the minus strand of NZ_CP183984.1, from coordinate 6,329,142 downwards.
TGTTCGTGGCGTCGAGGATTTCGAGCACGTCCTTCGCCATGTCTTCGATGGCATACGCCGCTGGCAATGCAGTAGGGCTGCGGCCGGTGCCGCGCTGGTCGTACGCAATGACGCGGTGCCCGGCGGCAACCAGCGCGCCGAGCTGCGGCTGCCAGAACCCGGCCGAGCCACCGAGGCCCGACGACAGCAGCACGGTGGCTGCGGCATCGGACGGCCCGTGCACTTCGTAGTGCAGCGACGGCATGTGCTTCAGCCCTTCTTGCCGACGTGCGCGATCGAGGCGATCTCGACCAGGGCATCGGGCTTCACCAGGCCGCACTGGATGCAGTAGCGCGCGGGCTTGGTGCCGGGAAAGAACTCGGCATACACCGTGTTGATCTTCCCGTAGTCGGCCCAGTCCTTGATCATGATCTGGTTGAAGGTCACGTCGTCCATGGTTCCGCCCGCTGCCTCGACCACGCCCTGGATGATGGTGAGCACGTGACGAGCCTGCGCGGCCGCGTCGCCCACGTGGACCACGTTGTTGTCCTTGTCGAAGGGCAGCGTGCCCGATACGTAGAGCACGCCGTCGGCGAGCGTGCCGGGAACATAGGGGGCGAGTGGTACGCCGGTGCCGGGCGGGATGATGGCTTGCTTGGGCATGAAGAGAGCTCCTTGAAAAGAATCAGACAGTGGCCGCTTCGGCCGGTGCGGGTTGGGTGATGGATGCGGGTGCGAAGGTGCTGCAGAAGTGCTCCACCGTGGAGACCCATCCGAAGAAGGTCTCGACGTTGTAGACAGATGCCTTCTGGATCGCGGGCCCGCCGAGTTCGTGCGTCGCGTCTTCGAGCATCACGGCGAAGTATTCGAGGTGAAAGGCGTCGCGCAGCGTCGATTCGACGCACACGTTGGTGGCGATGCCGGTGAACACCAGGTGGCGGATGCCACGCGAGCGCAGCGTGCTGTCGAGCGTGCTGTTGAAGAAGCCGCTGTAGCGCGTCTTCGGCACGACGATGTCGCCGGGCTGCGGCTTCATCTCTTCGATGAGTTCGTAGTCCCAGCCGCCCTTGGCGAGGAACTTGCCCTGCAGCTCGGGCTTTGCACGCATGGTCTTGAGTGCGTTCGACTTGTGCCAGTTCGGCGAGCCGGGGCCGCCGGCCTCCACGTATGCCGCGTCCCAGCCGTTCTGCAGGAACACGACCAGCATGCCGGCCGCGCGCGCCGCCGCCATGGTGCGCGCGATGTTGGCGATGGTGCCTTGCGCGCCGGAGATGTCGAAGCCGGCCGAGTCGACGTATCCGCCGATGGATGCATAGGCGTTCTGCATGTCGACGACGATCAGCGCCGAGTCGCTCGCGTGCAGTGCCAGCGGCTCGGGGCGCGCGGGCAGCACCAGCGGTGCCGGGGCGCCCGGCAGGCGCGGTGCGCCAACGGGGGTGTTCGATGTGAGGGTGGTGTTGCGTGCGGGAGTGCTCACGTGACGCTCCTGCTCAGGCCGCGAGGCGTTCGGGTTCGACCCGCGACGGCACGGGGCTCTGCACGTGCGCGCGGCTCTTCATGTGCGGCTGGATGCGTTCGCCGAAGGCCTCGACGCCCTGCAGGAAATCGTCGAAGGTCAGCAGCACGCCTTCGGTGCCGGGCACCTCGGCCATTTCGTCGAGCATGCGCGCGACGTTTTCATACGAGCCCACGAGCGTGCCCATGTTGATGTTCACGGCCGATGTCGGGTCGGCCATCTGGCGCACGTTGGTGTCGGCGCCCGACTTGGTGTCGGCCGCGCCCTGCTGGCCCAGCCATGCGATCGCTTCGTGATCGGCGCCGGCCTTGTAGTGCTCCCACTTGGCGCGCGCGGCCTCGTCGGTCTCGTCGGCGATCACCATCATCAGCACGTAGGTGGTGACGTGGCGACCTGTCTTCGTGGTGGCTTCGATGAGCTTCTCGGCCGCGGGCGCGAAGGCCTTGGGCGTGTTCACGCCCTTGCCGAAGCAGAAGTTGTAGTCGGCGTATTTGGCCGAGAACTCCATGCCCGCGTCGCTCTGGCCGGCGCAGATCACCTTCATGTCGGCCTGCGGCTGCGGGCTCAGGCGGCAGTCGTCCATCTTGAAATGGTCGCCCTTGAAGTCTGACTGGCCGGTGCCCCAGAGGTCGCGCAGCACCTGGATGTATTCGCTCAGGTACTGGTAGCGCGTGCCGAAGAACTGGTCGCCGGGCCACATGCCCATCTGCGAGTACTCGGGCCGCTGCCAGCCGGTGACGAGGTTCAGGCCGAAGCGGCCGTTGGAGATCGAATCGATGGTGGACGTCATGCGCGCCACGATGGCCGGCGGCATGACCAGCGAGGCAGCGGTGGCAAAGAGCTTGATCTTGCTGGTGACCGCCGCGAGGCCCGCCATGAGCGTGAAGGACTCGAGGTTGTGGTCCCAGAACTCGGTCTTGCCGCCGAAGCCGCGCAGCTTGATCATGGACAGCGCGAAGTCGACGCCGTAGCGCTCGGCCTTCAGCGTGATCTGCTTGTTGAGTTCGAAGCTGGGCTTGTACTGCGGTGCGTTTTCGGAAAGCAGCCAGCCGTTGTTGCCGATGGGAATGAAGATGCCGACGTTCATGGAAGGGCTCCTGTTGCGAGGTCGCGAAGCTCCTTGCATGCGCCGTGCCAGTTGGATAAGCCATTTGAAATCAATGACTTATGGAAAATCGGCATCCGCGTTTTGACCATTTGGTCCAAAACGGAGCAGATGTTCTGGCCGGATTGCGGCAGCACGGTGCAGCCCGGACCAAAGCGGTGCAGTGCCGCCGTCACGGACAGCGCGGCAAAATCGCGCAATGCCCAAGACCCCACTCCGCGCCGCCGCGGCCATCGGCGGCACTGCCGACGACGTCGAAGCGGCCTTCTATGAAGCGCTGCAACGCGGCGACATCGATGCGCTGATGGCCTGCTGGGCCGACGAGGACGAAGTGTTCTGCGTGCACCCCGGCGGCCCCCGGCTGGTGGGGACCGTGGCGATCCGCGCGGCCTTCGAGCAGATGTTCGGCAACGGCGCGATCCACGCCATGCCGGCGCGGGTGCGCAAGATCGAGTCGCTCGGCAGCGCCGTGCACAACGTGCTCGAGCGCATCGAGGTGCTCACGGCCGAAGGCCCGCGCCATGCCTTCGTGCTGGCCACCAACGTCTATCACAAGACCGCCCAGGGCTGGCGCATGGTGGCGCACCATGCGAGCCCGGGCAGCGCGCGCGAGCCGGACGACGCGAACGATCCGCCCCAGACCCTGCATTGATGCCTTCCTTCGCTGCTTCTTCTTCCGCTGCTTCTCCTGCTGTTCTCCAGACGATGGACTACGCGGCACCGCGCTGGCTGCCCGGCGGCAACCTGCAGACCATCTGGGCTGCGCTCTACGCCCGGCGCTTCGACGGGCCGGCCCCGGTCTACCGGCGCGAACGCTGGCCCACGCCAGACGGCGACTTCATCGACGTCGACTTCGTGGATGCGCCAGCGCCAGGCCCGAAGCCGCTGCTGGTGCTGTTCCATGGGCTCGAAGGCTCGTCGCGCAGTCATTACGCCGAAGCCTTCGCTGCCTTTGCGGCGTCTCGCGGCATGGCCTTCGCGGTGCCGCATTTCCGCGGCTGCAGCGGCGAACTGAACCTGGCGCCGCGCGCCTACCACTCGGGCGACTTCGAGGAGATCGGCTGGATCCTGGCGCGCATGCGCGACCTGCATGCGCAAAAGGGCGGCGGGCCGGTGCTGGCTGCGGGTGTGTCGCTCGGCGGCAATGCGCTGATGCGCTGGGCCTCGGAGGCGGGCGAGACCGCTTCGGGCGTGGTGGGCGCGGTGGCCTCGGTCTGCGCGCCGCTCGACCTCGCGGCGGGCGGCGAAGCCATTGGCCAGGGCTTCAACAAGCTGGTCTACACGCGCATGTTCCTCGCGACCATGAAGCCCAAGGCGCTGGCCAAGCTGGCGCAGTTTCCGGGCCTGTTCGACCGCGAGCGGCTGATGTCGTCGCGCAACCTCTACGACTTCGACAACGTCTTCACCGCGCCGCTGCACGGCTTTCGCGATGTCGACGACTACTGGTCGCGGGGCTCGGCCAAGCCGCACCTGGCTTCGATCCGCGTGCCTGCGCTGGTGGTGAATGCGCGCAACGATCCGTTCATTCCGGCGCGCAGCCTGCCGAAGCCCGGTGAGGTGGGGGCGCACGTCACGCTGTGGCAGCCCGCGCACGGTGGGCATGTCGGCTTTCCGATGGGGCTGCCGCCGGGGCATGTGCGCGGCATGCCGGAGCAGGTGGGCGGCTGGCTGCAGCTGCATGGCGGCGCTTCGGCTGACGGTAGGGGCTTGTCGCCAGGACGAGAATGACGCGATGGACGACATCGTCAAACAAGCATTGGCCAAGTGGCCCAACGTGCCGCACTGCTACGGTTGGCTCGGCCTCGACGCGCGTGGCAACTGGTACATGCGCGACGACCGCACACAGGCCATGGGCCCGTTCCGCGCGGCCAAGGGCTCGATGCTGCGGCACGACAAGCTGATCGACTTCATCCATCGCAACTACGAGCACGACGACGAGGGCCAGTGGTTCTTCCAGAACGGGCCGCAGCGCGTGTATGTGGAGCTGGAGGCTTCGCCGCAGGTATGGCGGGTCGCCGAAGACGAGGGTGGTGGTTTCACCGTCACGGCCCATACGGGCAAGGCGACTGAGGTGTCGGGCTGCCTGCTCGACGAGGACGGCCGGCTCTATCTGGTTTCGCCTTTCGGGCTCGGGCTGGTGCACACGCAGGACGTGGGCATCGCTGCCGAGGCCGTCGAACGCGGGCTGTGGATACCGGAGGCGGTGCAGGCCAGCGAGCTGCCCGGCCGCTTCGGACACGTGCTGAGCCCGGCTGAGCGCCACGCCGAAGCCGTTGCCTTGCGCCCATGAAAAAAGCCGGCGCTGAGCCGGCTTTCTTGCGTGACTAGGGAAAACGCTTACTTCGCAGGAGCGCTGGCCGCAGGGGCCGCACCCGAGGCACCTTCAGCGGGTGCAGCAGCGGCCGGACGGTCCGGCACCGGGAACTTGGCTCCGCCGGCGTTGGCCATGTAGACCACTGCACGACCCACTTCGAGGTCTTCGAAGTCGCCGCCGCCCTGCGGGGGCATGGCGCCCTTGCCCTTCAGGGCATGCTCGAGGAGCGTTGCATAGCCTTGGCCGATACGGGGACCCCAAGCGGCTGCGTCCTGGAAGTGCGGGGCGCCGGGAATGCCGGGCGCTCCGTGGCAGGCGACGCACTGGGCCTTGAACACGACCTCGCCTGCAGCGAGCGGGCGGTTGGCGTCGCGGATCTCGATGGCGCCGACCTTCTTGAGGCGTTCGGCCACTTCGCGGTCGCGCGCTTCCTTGGTCACGCCGTAGAGCGACATGCTGTCGCCCTCCGCGATGCCTGCGGGCTTGGTGCCCGAGACCACGTAGGAGACAAGACCCACGATGATCAGGATCGGGGCTATGAAGGAGAAAAATACCGCGAGCAGCAGTTGCTTCGGGTTCTTGATCGGCCCGGTGTGGGCTTCTTCTGTGGCCTGGTAATGCGGGTCTGCGCTCATTGGCGTCCTCAATTATCGGGGGCTCGTCGGGGGGCTTGTCCTAACCAACCGGCGATTATAGAGAGGCCCCTTGCCCGAACGGACAAGGGACCACCCTTATCGGACGCCTTGGCGTCTCAGCCCTTGTCGCGTGTGGCCCAGCCGCCACCCAGCGTCCGGTACAGCGTGACCTGGTTCTGCAGCTGCAGCAGGCGCGTGGTCACGGCCGATTGCTGCGCCGTGAACAGCGAGCGCTGTGCGTCGAGCAGGTCGAGCGCGCTGGCGATGCCGTTGCGATAGCGCAGGTCGGAGAGCTTGAAGCGCACCGCCTCCGCATCGGCCTGCGCACGTTGTGCGCGCACCTGCTCGCCCAGCGTGGCGCGGCCCGCGAGGGCATCGGCCACTTCGCGGAACGCGGTCTGGATCGATTTCTCGTACTGCGCCACCGCGATTTCGCGCCCGGCCTTGGCCGAGTCGAGCGTGGCGATGTTGCTGCCGGCGTCGAAGATCGGCAGCGTCACCGTCGGCGCGAAGGACCAGGCCTTCGAACCGCGATCGAACAGGCCCGAGAACTCGCTGCTCGCGGTACCGATGGAACTCGTCAGCGACACACGCGGGAAGAAGTTCGCGCGCGCCGCGCCGATGTTGGCGTTGGCCGCAATCAGCTGCTGCTCGGCCGAGCGGATGTCGGGCCGTTCGGCCAGCAGGTCGGAAGGCAGGCCGGCAGGCACGTCGGGCATCGGCTTGATGCCGTCCAGGCCCTTGATGCCGCCCGCCGTGGCGTCGGGTGGTACCGGCGCGCCCAGCAACAGGGCGAGGGCGTTCTCGTCCTGCATGCGCGCGCGCTGCTGCTCCGCATAGGATGCGCGCGCCGTTTCCAGCAGCGAGTTGGCGGCCTGGAAGTCGAGCTCCGAGGACACGCCGTTGTCGAAGCGCATCTTCGTGAGGCGCACCGACTCTTCGCGCGTGACCATCGTCTGGCGCGTGATCTCGAGCAACTCATCGTCGGCCAGCAGCGTGAGCCAGCCGTTGGCGACCGACGCGATCAGGCTGATCTGCACCGCCTTGCGCGTCTCGTCCGTGGCGAGGTACTGCGCCAGCGCCTGGTCCTTCAGCGCGCGGATGCGGCCGAAGAAGTCCAGCTCCCAGGCGTTGAAGCCCAGGTTGACGCTGTACGACGACGACACGCTGCCCACGTTGGAGTCGAAGGCCTGGTAGGGGTTCGGGCTCGAGCGCGAGCCCGAACCAGTGAGGCCCACAGCCGGGAACAGCGCCGAGCGCTGGATCTGGAACTGCGCGCGCGCCTGCTCGATGTTGAGCACCGACACCCGCAGGTCGCGGTTGTTCACGAGCGCGGTCTGGATCAGGCCCGCGAGCCGCGCGTCGGTGAAGAAGTCCTGCCAGGGCAGGTTGGCTGCGGCCTGGCCGGGCGGCTGCGCCGGGTCGCCCGGGTAGGTGGTGGGCACAGGCGCCGCCGGGCGCTCGTAGGTCGGAATCAGCGAGCAGCCGGCCAGCAGCATCGCGGCAGCCAGGGCTGTGGGAATCAGTTTCTTAGTCATGTTTTTCCTCCGCGATGCCGGCGGCTTCGGCGTGTCGCTTGTCGGCTTCATGCTGGCGCGCGCTGCCCTTGAACAGGGTGCGCACCACCACGAAGAACACCGGCACGAAGATCACGGCCAGTGCAGTGCCCGTCACCATGCCGCCGAGCACGCCGGTGCCGATGGCGCGCTGGCTGGCGGAGCCGGCGCCCGAGGCGATTGCGAGCGGCACCACCCCGAGGCCGAAGGCCAGCGAGGTCATGATGATCGGGCGGAACCGCAGGTGGGCGGCGGCCAGCGCCGATTCGATGACGCCCTTGCCCTGCGCCTGCAGGTCCTTGGCGAACTCGATGATCAGAATCGCGTTCTTCGCGGACAGGCCGATGATGGTGATCAGCCCCACCTGGAAGTACACGTCGTTCGAATAGGCGCGCAGCATCGTCGCCACCAGCACGCCCAGCACGCCCAGCGGCACCACCAGAATCACCGACAGCGGGATCGACCAGCTTTCGTACAGCGCGGCCAGGCAGAGGAACACCGCCAGGATCGCGAAGCCGTACAGCACGATGGCCTGCGAGCCCGCGAGCTTTTCTTCACGCGACTGGCCGGTCCACTCGAAGCCGAAGCCTTGCGGCAGCTGCGCGGCGAGCTTTTCCATCTCGGCCATCGCGGCGCCCGTGCTGTAGCCGGCGGCGGCGTCGCCGCTGATGCGGATCGCCGGGTAGCCGTTGTAGCGCACCGTCTGCGTGGCGCCCGTGACCCACTTGGTGGTCGCGAAGGCCGACAGCGGCACCGGCTGGCCCTGCGTGTTGCTGGCGTTCAGCTTGAGCAGGTCGTCGGGCTGCATCCGCGCCGGAGCGTCGGCTTGCACCACCACGCGCTGCAGGCGGCCGCGGTTCGGGAAGTCGTTGATGTAGCTCGAACCCAGGCCGGTCGACAGCGTCGCGTTGATCGCGTCGAAGCTCACGCCAAGCGCATTCGCCTTGTCGCGGTCGATGTCGATCTGCAGCTGCGGCGCGTCTTCCAGGCCGTCGGGGCGAACCTGCGCCAGGACCTTGCTCTGCGAGGCCATGCCCAGCAGCTGGTTGCGTGCGTTGATCAGCGCCTCGTGGCCTGCGCCCGAGCGGTCCTGCAGACGGAAGCTGAAGCCGCTGGCATTGCCCAGTTCAGGAATGGGCGGCGGGCTCAGCGGGTAGATGAAGGCGTCGCGGATGCCCGACAGCGCACCGAAGGCACGGCCGGCCAGCGCGCTGGCCGAGTGGACCGGGTCCTTGCGCTCATCCCAGTCCTTCAGCGTCACGAAGGCGAGGCCCGCGTTCTGGCCCTGGCCCGAGAAGCTGAAGCCCATCACGCCCACCATGCTCTGCACTTCGGGCTGCTTCAGGATGAAGCCCTCGACCTGCTGCATGACCGACAGCGCGCGCTCCTGTGTCGCACCAGGCGGCAACTGCACGTTCACGATGATGTTGCCCTGGTCTTCCTGCGGCAGGAACGAGCTCGGCAGCCGGGTGTAGGTGAACACCACCGCGCCGATGATGGCCAGGTAGATCACGAGGTAGCGGGCAGCGCGGCGCAGGATGCGAGCGACCACGCTCTCATAGCCCTTGGCCGTGCGCGCGAAGCCGCGATTGAACCAGCCGAAGAAGCCGGTCTTCTCGTGATGGTGGCCGGCCTCCACCGGCTTGAGCAGCGTGGCGCACAGCGCCGGCGTGAGCGACAGAGCCATGAATGCCGAGAAGGCGATCGAGGCCACCATCACCGCCGAGAACTGGCGGTAGATGTTGCCGGTCGAACCCGCGAAGAACGCGAGCGGCACGAACACCGAGATCAGCACCACCGTCACGCCGATGATGGCGCCGGAGATCTGCTTCATGGCCTTGCGCGTGGCTTCGAGAGGCGGCAGCCCCTCCTCGCTCATGATGCGCTCGACGTTCTCCACCACCACGATGGCGTCGTCCACCACGATACCGATCACCAGCACCATGCCGAACATGGTCAGCACGTTGATCGAGAAGCCGAGCGCCAGCAGCGAGGCGAACGTGCCCAGCAGCGCGATCGGCACCACGATGGTCGGGATGATCGTGTAGCGCCAGTTCTGCAGGAACAGGAACATCACCACGAACACCAGCGCCACGGCTTCCAGCAGCGTCTTGACCACTTCGGTGATCGAGATCTGCACGAAGCGCGAGCTGTCGTACGGAATGTTCCACTTCACGCCCTGCGGGAAGTAGCGCTCGAGTTCGGCCATCTTGGCGCGAACCGCCTTGGCCGATTGCAGCGCGTTGCCGTTGGGCGTGGGCTGGACGCCGATACCGACCGCGGGCACGCCGTTCAGGCGGGCCGAGGTGGCATACGACTGGCCGCCGAGTTCGACGCGTGCCACGTCCTTCAGCCGCACGGTCGAGCCATCGGTGTTGGCGCGCAGCACGATGTTCTTGAACTGCTCAACGTTGACGAGCTGGCCGTTCACGGTCACCGTGGCCGCGATGGCCTGGCCGGGGATGTTGGGCAGGTCGCCGAGCGTGCCCGAAGACACCTGGGCGTTCTGTGCACGGATGGCGTTGTTGACGTCGGTCGCCGACAGGTTGAAGCCCTGCAGCTTGGCCGGATCGATCCACACGCGCATCGCGTTCTCGGAGCCGAACAGCTGGGCCTGGCCCACGCCGACCACGCGCTGCAGCTCGGGCACGACGTTGCGCGCGGTGTAGTCGCCGAGCGCCACCGGGTCGATGTTCGGGTTGTCCGAGGACAGCATCACGAACATCAGGAAGTTGTTGCGCGACTTGTCCACGCGCACGCCCTGCTGCGTCACGGCAGCCGGCAGGCGCGGCGTTGCGCGCGACAGCCGGTTCTGCACGTCCACCTGTGCGAGGTCGTCGTTGGTGCCGGCCTCGAAGCTGATCGTGATGGAGCCGGTGCCGTCGGCCTGGGCCACCGATTCCATGTAGATCAGGCCTGGCGAGCCATTCATTTCACGCTCGATGACGGACAGCACGCTGTCCTCGAGCGTCTGGGCCGAGGCGCCGGGGTAGGCGACGTTGATGACGATGGCGGGGGGCGCCACCGGCGGGTACTGCGAGATCGGCAGCTGGGTGATTGACACGCCGCCCACCACCAGGATGAACAGTGCGATCACCCAGGCGAAGATCGGTCGGTCGATAAAAAATTTGGCCATTTGCGGGCGCGCTCCTGATTACTTCTTCTCGGCCGCGGCCTTGTCGGCCGGGGCGGCAGGCGCCGCCGGTGCGGACCCCGCTGCGGCCGGCGTGGCCGCGGCGTTCGGGTTCGGCTTGGTCCAGGGGACCGCCTTCACCGGCGTGCCGGGCGGCATCATCTGCAGCTTCTGGAAGCCGTCGACCATCACCTGCTCGCCGGCCTTCAGGCCATCGAGCACCACCCACTGGTTGTCCTTGGCGGCGCTGATCTTCACGGTGCGCTTGCTGATCTTGCCGTCCTTGTCGACCACCGACACGGTGTCACCCTGCTGGGTGCGCGTGACGGCCTGCTGCGGCAGCGTGATCGCGTTGGTGGCCTGTGCCTGTTCGAGCTTCACGCGAACGTACAGGCCGGGCAGCAGCTCGCCCTTGGGGTTGGGCACTTCGGCGCGCAGCGTGACCTGGCCGGTGGTGGAGTCGACCGTGAGGTCGGAGAACAGCAGCTTGCCTTCCAGCGGGTAGTCGGTGCCGTCCTCCAGCACCACGCGGATGGTTGCGGCTTCCTCGCCGCTCGCGCGCTTGTATTGGCCGGCGGCCACTGCGCGGCGCAGCTTCATCGCGTCGGAGGCCGACTGCGTGAAGTTCACGTACAGCGGGTTGATCTGCTGCACCACGGCGAGCTCGGTGGCGTCGCCCTGGCCCACCAGTGCGCCTTCGGTGACGAGGGCGCGGCCGATTCGGCCCGCGATGGGCGAGGTCACGTCGGCGTAGCCCTGGTTGATCTTGGCGGTCTGCAGCGCCGCGCGGCCCGAGGCCACATCGGCTTCGGCCTGCTTGGCAGAGGCCACGGCGGTCGCGTATTCCTGCTTGCTGACCGCATTGGCTTCGACCAGCGGCTTGTAGCGGTCGGCGAGGGCCTTGGCCTGCACGGCATTGGCTTCGGCGCGGGCCAGCGTGGCCTGGGCGTTCTGCGTGGCGGCCACCAGCGGGGCGGGGTCGATGCGGAACAGCAGCTGGCCGGCCTTCACGTCGCTGCCTTCGCGGAATTCGCGCTTCAACAGGATGCCCGAGGCACGGGCGCGGACCTGGGCGACGCGGGAGGCCTCGAGGCGGCCGGGCAGTTCGGTGACGAGGCCGACATCGGTCGGCGCAGCCACCACCACGCCCACCTCGGGTGCAGGGGGGTGGCCACCACCGCCGGCGCCGCCCGGACCGGCGGGCGCATCGCTCTTGCCACAGCCCGCAAGGACCAGCAGGACGACGGCGGCCACGGTCGCGAGACGCGGCGAAAAGGACGAATGACGCGAAACATGCAGGAGAGGCATGCGATTCCTTTGAAGCGAAGACGGGAGATGGCGCGTTCGCGGAACAAACCGGAAACCTGTGTAGCCAGGTGGGCCATCGAGGAAACCGGCGAGTTTACATACATTCATGGATGTATAGTGACAACCACGAATGGCCCCACGATACATAGAGGGCGTTGTCTTTACAAATCAGGAGACTTGGTGGCACGTCGGACGAAAGAAGAAGCATTGGCCACGCGGCATCGGTTGCTCGATGCCGCGGAGCTGCTGTTTCAGGCGCAGGGCGTTTCGCAGACCACGCTGCAGCAGATCGCGCAGCAGGCCGGCGCGACGCGCGGCGCCATCTATTGGCATTTCAAGGACAAGGCCGACCTCTTCAACGCGATGATGGAGCGGGTCATCCTGCCGCTGGAAGCCGCGCCTAAGCCCGCCACCGCAGGCGTCACCGACGACCCCCTGGCCGAGATCGAGGAAGGCATGATCCACGCGCTCACCCTCATGGCCACCGACCCCCAGGTGCGCCGCGTATTCGATGTGGCGACCCACAAGGTCGAATACACCCACGACATGGCCTCGGTGCAGCAGCGCCACCTCGACGCCCGCAACGCCTGCGTGGGCGACTTCGAGAAGGCCCTGCGCCTGGCCGCGCGCCGCGGCCATATCAAGCTGCCGCTGCCGGGCAACGCGGCGGCGCAGGGGTTGCACGCACTCATCAGCGGGCTCATCCAGAACTGGCTGCTCGACCCCGAGGCCTTCGACCTGGTGCACACCGGAAGGCGCACTTTCCGGGTCTATCTGGCGGGGCTCGGGTTCGCCCGGCCGCTGCCGGGCACCGCTGTTGCGGCTGAAGCCGAATCGGTCGCCGCCTGATAGGCGATAATGCGTGGCTCCGGTGCATGCCGGACCCCAATTCCTCGCTGTATTTCAACGGATAGAATTCGGCCCTCCGAAGGCTGAGATCCAGGTTCGATTCCTGGCGGCGGGACCAGATAAAAGGCCGGAAGCTTTCAGAAGCTTCCGGCCTTTTTCATTTTTCCCCGGAGAAATGCCTCTGCATGAAAACATTCACTCGCCATGACGCGGTGATCGTGGGGAAGATCCTGGCCGAAGTCGCGCGCGCCGAGATCATGCCGCGCTTCAATGGCTCGATGGCCAGCAGCACGAGAGAAAAGTCCTCCACCTTCGACGTGGTCACGGATGCAGACGAGGCTGCGGAACGCGAGATTGCGCAGCGGCTGCTTCAGCTCTATCCAGGCGCGCTCGTCATTGGCGAGGAGGCGGCTGGTCGCGACCCCGGCGTGCTGTCGCGGATCGCAACGGCCGACCTCGCGTTCATCATCGACCCCATCGACGGAACGAAGAACTTCTCTTCCGGCGTTCCTCTCTTTGGCGTCATGCTCGCGGCCACGGTGCGAGGCGAGGTTGTCATGGGCGTCATCCATGACCCTGTCTGCGACGACACGTCATTCGCAGTGCGCGGGGGCGGTGCCTGGCGGCAAGGGGCCGATCTGATCGACAAGGAGATAAAGGTCGCTCTCCCTGTGCCGGTCAACCAGATGCACGTGGTGGCTGGCACCAACTTCCTTCCGCAGCCTATGCGCTCGACGGTGATCCGGAATTTGCCGAAGGTCGCCATGAACTTCTGGATGCGTTGTGCTGCGCATGAATACAGGATGGCGGCCGCGGGCCATTGCCACGCGCTGCTCTATTACAAGCTGATGCCCTGGGACCACGCCGCGGGCTGGCTCATTCATGAAGAGGCAGGCGGCTACAGCGCTCATTTCGACGGGTCGCCGTACAAGCCGGACCATGTCACTGGCGGGTTGATCTGCGCGCCCGATCAGAGCTCTTGGGGTTTGTTGAGAGACGCTCTTTTTTCGGATGCGCCCGAGGGCGATCCGACTACCGACTAGTAAACACTCGAAACCAACGTTCCCGCCGAGGCACGCAAGCCACTTTTGGCGCGTGTATTCGTTCACGGATTCGCAGGCACTTCTCATTGCTGCCTGCTGGAAAGCTCCAGGCACTTACATACTCTGACAAAGCTTACCGCCGTTAGAGCGGAGCGATTTCAGGGAGGATCCATGTCCATCTTCGATGGCACGCGCTGGCATGTTCGCCCGGCGTGCGTCTTTGCGTCTTCGGCGGTGCAATGACCCGCCGCGTCACCATTCAAACGCCGCTGGGAGCGGCGCTGCAATTCCATCGGCTTGCCGGTCGTGAGGCGCTGAGCCGGCTCTACGATTTCGAAGTCGACCTGCTGGGCAGCAGCAACGGCATCGATCCGAAACTGCTGCTCGGAAAGCCCGCCACCGTGGCGGTGCAAACGGAAAGCGGCGGCACGCGCTACCTGGGCGGCGTCGCCGCAGGCTTCGGGCTTCAGCAGGAAGACGCCCGGCATTCTTTCTATCGCCTTCAGTTGCGGCCTTGGCTGTGGCTCGCGACGAGGCGCAGTGATTTCCGCGTATTCCAATCAAGGAGTGTTCCCGAAATCGTGATGGAAGTGCTGGAGCGCTACGGCTTTCCCTCCGAACAGAAGCTCAGCCGCAGCTACCGCACGTGGGATTACTGCACTCAATACGACGAGACCGATTTCGCCTTCATCTCGCGCCTGTGCGAACACGAAGGTATCTATTACTACTTCAGGCACGAGGCCTCGCAACAGGTGCTCGTGTTCGCGGACGACATCGCCACATCGCACGATCCGCTGCCCGGTGGCGAGACGGTGCGCTTCCATCCCCTGGAGAAGGCGGGCATGACTGGAGGAGGCCCGAGGCCGAACGAGCGCATCTACGAATGGAAGAGCGGCGAAGAAGTCCGCTCCGGCTTTCACTTCACCAATGAATACGACCCCCTCAAACCCAGGGCGGACCTCTCGAGTCAGCTGCAAACGCACTCGGGTCATGCATTCGACGACTTCGAGTTGTACGCATGGCCCGGCGGCTACAAGCAGCACGACGACGGAGAGACCTATACGCGCATTCGAACCGAAGAGCAGTTGAGTGCGCACTGTGTTGCGGGTGGGCGCTCCAACCGGCGCGAGCTCGCGCCAGGCTACACATTCGAGCTCGCCAGCCACCCAAGGGACGACCAAAACCAGAAGTACCTTCTGACCAGCGTCGAATACGAGCTGCAAGAAAACCTCCAGGCCAGCGAAGGTGCCAATGCCGGCGAGGGCTCCGTCCAGCGCTTTGCCTTCGAAGCGCAGCCAGTCAGCTACGCATGGCGACCGGTGCGCACCACGCCAAAGCCTCGCACGCGTGGTCCGCAGACGGCCATCGTGGTCGGCCCGAAGAATGAAGAAATATGGGCCGACCAGTACGGCCGCGTCAAAGTCCAGTTCTACTGGGATCGCCTCGGCCAGCGCAACGAGAACTCCAGCTGCTGGGTGCGCGTGTCCACGTCCTGGGCCGGCGACACCTTCGGCACAGCGGCCTTGCCACGCATCGGCCATGAAGTCATCGTCGATTTTCTGGGTGGCGATCCGGACTACCCCATCATCACCGGACGCGTGTTCAACGCAGAGAACATGCCGGCGTGGCGTTTGCCCGAACAGACGAATCTCTCAGGCATTCGCAGCCGCGAGCTCAGCGCAAACGATGGTTCGGGCAGTACGGGCGGAGCACGCGGCAATCATCTGGCGCTGGACGACCACCCCGGAAAGATCCAGGCGCAACTCAAGAGCGACCACCTCAGCAGCAGCCTGAGCCTTGGCCACATCGGTCGCATCGATGACACGGCAGGCCGCAAGGACGACCGGGGCGAGGGCGCCGAACTGCGTACCGATGGCCATGCCGCAGTGCGCGCCGCCAGGGGCCTGTTGCTTTCCACCGAGACACGACCCGATGCGCAGGCGCACATCACAGACCTGGGGGAGACCGTGGCGCGCCTGACAGCCGCACGCGATCTGCACGAACGCCAGAGCCAAACTGCCCAAGAAGCCAAGGCGCACGAAGCGGGCGACCAGGATGCGGTCACGACGGTTCTCAAGGAGCAGAACGACGCCATCAAGGGCAAGGGCGGCGATGGTGGCCCGCAGCAAGGCGCGTTTCCGGAACTCAGCGAACCTCACCTCGTGCTCGCCAGCGCGGCCGGCATCCAGAGCACCGCGGCGGGCGCCACCCACATCGCCAGCATCACCCACAACGCGTTGAGCAGCGGTGGCCATACCAGCATCAGCGCAGGCAAGGGCTTCCTGGTCAGCGTGAAGGAGGCCGCACGCCTCTTCGCCTACAAGGCCATCCGCCTGACAGCCGCTACCGCCGGCATAGACATCGTCGCCCTGCAGAACAGCATCAACCTGCTGGCCAAGCTCGACATCAAGCTGGAGGCCAACAAGATCAGCATCACCGCTAAGGAAGAGATCCTGATCAATGGAGGCAGCAGCTTCACCAAGTGGAGCGCCTCGGGGATCGTGCATGGGACGAAAGGCCTTTGGCGTGAGCACGCGGGCACCCATAGCTATGCAGGGCCGAAGAATCTGCCCGCGCCCTTCGCGACTCTTCCCATTGCGGAAATCAAGCAAGACGAGGAGCACAAGTACGTTCAGAAATTCGATGTCACCACGCTGGTCGACTACGCCCCAATGGCCGCAGTGCTGCAAGGCCAGCCGTACCGAATCTATCTACCGGATGAGACCTTGATCCAGCAAGGCAACGTGTCCGAGACGACTGCTCAGGTCCGCACGAAAACATCAACCAAGGTGCGCTGCGAAATCGGGGCGGGCGATTGGACGGTGCATGAGCACGGATATGACCACGAGCAGGCCAATGGCAGTGACGCCAAGCAGAGCCACGAGAACCAAGGCACCTGGTAATGGCTAACCCAACTTCCAATACGCCAACTGATGGCAAGCCAAGCACTGCTGGCAATGTCCTTCCTCCCTCCGAACTGGCGCCGCCTGGCCCTGTCGGAGTTGTGCGCAAGCCCGGTGATCCTGAAGTGGAAGTCACCTTCGTGTTCGTGGATGCGGTCAAGCACGGCATCAAAGGGCTGGACGTCAAGATGGAGGGAGGCGGAAAAAGCGAAATCGCCATCACCGGTGAGGATGGCACCGCAGCGATCTGGCCTGATGCCAAGCGTGGCGAACCGATCAAGATTTACGTCAAGAAACGGTCCGGCGATTTGGACCTCAAGGGCACCGTCACGCCTAGGCTGGATGTCAACAATTACACGATCCAGAGTCCTGAATACCACCTCGAAGCCATTACAAAACTGGATGCCGAAGAGCAGCTGGAGCAGGACTTGAATATCCCCAGCGTCAAGGAGGGGGAAGTCATGACCGTGGAGCGATTGACTGGAGAGTTGGCCCCTTACATTGCGTCCAAGCAGGTTGTGACGGAGAGCGGAAAAGTGCTGAAGGACAGTCCAATCAAAAAGAAAATTGTGACGATAGATCCAAGAACCAAGAAAGCAAAAACAAAAATTGAAATCGAGCACCATTACAAAGCCGTTGAGATAGGAAAGCCTCATACCGTCGCAATGAATGTGCTGGGCTCACGCTTGAACTATCCGCGATCATTGGATATTAGTGATGCAATGTTTCAATCCATGAAAGCAGAACTAGACAAGGAATTGGTTTCCATGAAGATCATCAAGACTGGTGATCCAGGGATTGAAGTTGCAGCGATTAAGGCGATCGTCAGTGTGGAGTCTAGTGGGAGCGGATTCACCGTCAATGGTTTGCCAAAAATTCTTTTCGAGAGGCACATATTTTATGCTTTGACGGCTCCTCCCGCACCACCAAAAGGCCAAAAGCCAAAATCACATCCGTATGCGAAATTCCCAGATATCTGCAACCCGCAGAGAGGCGGATATGACGGCGGATTTGAGAAAGAAGCATTTGGGGAAGTCGAGTTTGGCAAAAGACTATCGACAGGGGATAGGTACGAAATATTCCAATACGAAAGACTTGTCAAAGCTGCATTGCTGGATAGGGATGCAGCGATATGCGCTTGTTCTTGGGGGGCGTTCCAAGTGGTCGCGAAACCCTATATTGAGTTTGGCTATTCCAGTCCGTCTGAAATTGCAAATGCGTGCATGGAGTCCATCGAAGGTCAATGTCGCTTGTTTGTTTCATTCTTAAAAATGAGAGACAAGAGATCGGCGATAGCAGCTTTGTACAACAAAGATTGGGAAGGGTTTACGTCAAAATATAATGGAGGGAGTTGGAGGAAGGATAATCCGGATTATCCGGAAAAAATGAAAAACAAATACGAAGAATTCAAATGAATTAATTGGAGTAATCGTGAGGGGTTTTAAAAGTATTGCAATCTTATTGTGTCTTGCGTGGTGCGGAAGCCCTTGGGCTGGCATACTTTATTATTTTTCGGATGGCGAGCTTGTTGCCTTCGAAGAAGCAGGAAAGATTAGCGGGTCTTACTTGAATGTGATGCGCGCGGATGAAAAATCGCTTGAGTGCAAATTTACTTTCAAAACTGCAGGGCAGAGTAAGAAATACGCGAAGCGTAAGATATTCGCAGAAGAGAGAAGTAAATATTTTCATGCCAAAGCAAATGGCTATCTTCATAGAGCAGGCGACGATTGGAGGATTCAAATTGAATTTCCAAGTGCAGGATGCAGATTGTTTCCATGGGATTTCTTTTCATCAAATGAAAAAAATGCCAACAGATTTTCTGTAGAGGAAAAAAAGACTGCCTTTGGAATTTTCGTCTTGAAAGAAAATACAAGCTATCGCAATGAAAATGGCGGCAAGCTCGAGATAAATGACTCTAGGCGCGATTTTCTATGGAAGGGTGATCTTGTGGCGGTCATTAAGAAAAAAGATGGTTTTTCTTATATTGATCACTATTTTGGATATGGTGGAGGGGCTTATAAAGTAAGGTCTTCTGGATGGGTCAAATCGTCTGATGTTGGTAATGCAATCTCTCGCTAATGATGGTGGAGAGTCTGATGAAGGAATCACATCAACCTGAGACGGGTTTGAGCCCTCTTGCCAAAAAATCGCAAAGCACAAGATCCAATTACCTGCGGGCACGCTCGACACTTCAAAAATCCCGCTGGTGTCGAGTGGGCTGTGGCGAGTTGATTGCGGACGGGCCGCTCGGCTGGTGGCCGTGCTGCAGCGAGGCTTGCCTGGAAGCCTGGAATGCTCGCTCTCCCACAGTTCAGCTCTCGCGCATCGAGTGGCCTCCTCGCCAGCAAAGCCACGAATGAACAGACCGTAATGAGTTCGCAAGAAATCATCCTCAACCACGACCTCTGGCGCAAAGGCGCGGGTGGTGCCCCGGCCGGCTTGGTTGGACAAGCAGATAGTTCTGCCTACGTCGGTCTTGACCTCGATCTGGCCCAGTTCACCGAGTCAGCGTTCTTCGGTAGCAGTTTCACCGGCACGACTTTTCATCAGGCCCGGTGGGTTGCCTGCACGTTCACCGACTGTGTCTTCAGTGGCTGCGGTTTCGGCGATATCTCGATCTCAGACTGCACCTTCGTCAACTGTGTCTTCGAGTACACCGAGTTCGAGCGAAGCACCCTCAGTGGTAGTTGCTTGATGCAATGCAGCTTGAACGAGGTCAGCTTCGATCAGGGTCGTTGGTCTGAAGTCAAGCTGCTCGAATGCACCGGTACGCGGATCAAAGCCGTTGGATTGCGCGGTGAGCGCATTGACTTCATGGGCAGCAACTTCGAGCAGCTGGAGTTTGAGGACACGATCCTCAACAGCGCGATGTGACGAAGCGTTCTTAGCCGCACGGTGCTGCGCTGACACGAGCACACGCGCACGGTTGCCATGGTCCCCGCACTCGTGACACCATGGCCGCATGCCCTACCAACTCCATTACTGGCCCACCATTCAGGGCCGCGGCGAATTCGTGCGGCTCGCGCTCGAGGCGGCTGGCGCTGACTATGTCGACGTGGCGCGGCTACCTGAAGCCAAGGGCGGAGGCGAGTCAGCCCTCGGCGAGCGGCTGGACGACCCCAACAGTGCGCGCCCCGCGTTCGCGCCGCCCTTTCTCGTCGATGGCGACATCGTGGTCGGGCAGACCGCCGCGATCCTGCTGTACCTGGGGCCTCGGCTCGGCCTGTCTGGCGTGGGCGAATCCGACGGGCTGTGGACGCACCAGCTGCAGCTCACCATCGCCGACGTGGTGGCCGAGGCGCACGACACGCACCATCCGATCTCGGTTGGCGCTTACTACGAAGACCAGCGCGACGCAGCCGTACAGCGTGCACGGGCCTTTCGTGACGAGCGCATCCCGAAGTTCCTGAACTGGTTCGAGCGGGTGCTCCAGCGCAACCCCGCGGGCAGCCTGCACCTGGTGAGTGATGTGCTGACCTATGCGGACCTGTCGCTGTTCCAACTGGTGGACGGCCTGCACTACGCATTTCCGAAGGCCACGGCCAGGGCGCTGGCCGCAACGCCCGCGGTCGAGAAGCTGCATGCCAACGTCAGGCGCCGCCAGCGCGTGCATGACTACCTGCAGAGCCCGCGCCGCATTGCGTTCAACGAAGACGGCATCTTCAGGCGCTACGCCGAGCTGGACGCCTAGGCTTCTTCCGCGCCATTGCGAATGCGCAGCGCGGTCTCGTACAGCGTATTGCGCGGCGCGCCGCTGATTTCGGCAGCCAGCTTCACCGCGGTCTTCACGGGCAGCTCGGCCAGCAACAGGCGCAACACGCGTTCACCTTCCGCGCCGCCGTCGCCGCTCACCGCCACGGGGTGCAGCACCAGCGCGAACTCGCCGCGCGTGCGGTCGCGGTCGGCGCTGAACCACTCGGGCAGGGCGCTGGCCGCGACGGTGGCGATTTCCTCGAACTGCTTGGTGAGCTCGCGGCCGACGGTGATGCGGCGCTCGCCCAGCGTGGCCAGTGCACGCGCCAGGCTCTCGATACGGTGGGGCGCTTCGAGCAGCACCACGGCGCGCGGCTCTTGCGACAGCGCCTGCACGGCGGTGTCGCGCTCGCCAGCCTTGCTCGGCAGGAAGCCGGCGAAGACGAAGGCGCTGCTGCTGGAATTACCGTCGCTGCCGCCATCCGCCACGAGGCCTGCCGCGCCGATCAGCGTGGTCACACTGCTGGCGCCCGGCAGCGGCAGCACGCGCTGCCCGGCCGCGCGCACGGCTGCGGCCAGTCGCGCGCCGGGGTCGCTTACGCCGGGTGTGCCGGCGTCGCTGACATAGGCGATGCGCTCGCCCTGCGCGAGCCGCGCGACCACGGTCTGCGCGGCCTCGGCTTCGTTGTGCTGGTGCACCGCCAGCAGCCGCGCGCCGGGGCGGTCGATGCCGTAGGCGCGCAGCATGCTCTGGGTGTGGCGCGTGTCCTCGCAGGCGATGGCGTCCACCAGCTGGAGCACGTGCAGCGCGCGCAGCGTGATGTCGGCCAGGTTGCCGATGGGCGTGGCGACCACGTAGAGCGTGCCCTGCGGATAATGCTGCGCACCCGCGGCGTCGTGCGCGGCCGCGAGGGCGGCGCCGAAAGAAGCAGGGGCGAGTGAAGCCAAGAGGTTTCTCCGTCGGAACGAACGAACAAAAAAAGATTGCAGGCAGGGAGCCATGAAGACCACCACAACGAAGCATCGGGGCGATGCGGCGGAAGACGCCGCGCTCGACTACCTGCGGGACGCCGGCCTGTTGCTGCTCGCGCGCAATTATCGGACGCCCGGGCGCGGCGGCGGCGAGATCGACCTGATCATGCGCGATCCGCGCGGCTCCTCAGGCGGCACGCTGGTGTTCGTCGAGGTCCGTCAGCGCAGCGCCGGCACGCACGGCGGCGCGGGCGGCAGCATCACAGGGCTGAAGCAGCGGCGCATCGTGTTCGCCGCGCAGCACTACCTGAGCCGGCTGCGCGTGGTGCCGCCATGCCGTTTCGACGTGGTGCTGGTCGAGGAGAAAATCACCTGGCTTCAAGGCGCCTTCGATGCCGGCTGAAGTGCCCCGCATGGGGAACTGAAGCCCTGCCGAGGGCTCCACAACTCACACGTCTTGTTTCACAACCCCCAGTTATCATCCCGCCTCATGCTTGAGCAACGTATTCAGCAGCACTTCATCGATAGTGCCGACCTCAAATACCAGACCGGACCGGTCCTCAGCAAACCCATCTCTCAAGCGATGCAGGCCATCCTGGCCTGCGTGACCAGCGGCGGCAAGGTGCTGGCTTGCGGCGCCGGCGTGTCTGGCCTGCTGGCGGCCCAGTTCGCCGCGCAGTTCGTGGGCCGCTTCGAACGCGAGCGGCCCGAACTCGGTGCCATCGCGCTGCCCGGCGACACCACCGACCCTGAGGCCGACAGCGCCAGTGCTGCGGATGCCGATCGCTTTGCCCGCCAGGTGCGTGCGCTCGGCCAGGCCGGCGACGTGCTGCTCGCTCTGAGCGCCAGCGGGCAGTCCGCGTCGGTGCTGGCCGCGGTGGCTGCAGCGCACGAGCGCGATATGACCGTGGTCGCGCTGCTGGGCAATGCCGTTTCGGGCGTGCCCTCGGCTCCGGGCGCGGGCAGCAGCGGCTCGGGCGGCGCCATCGGCCGCGCGCTGCGCGAAACCGACGTCCAGATCAGCGTGCCGCACGAGCGTGCGGCACGCATCCACGAAATCCACCAGATCGCGCTGCATTGCCTGTGCGACGGCGTGGATGCCCAGTTACTCGGAGAACAGGAAGCTTCCTCATGACCATGACGACCATGAAGACGACATCGACCCAGCGTTTCGCCCTTGCCCTGACACTGGGCGCCGCATTGGTTGCAGGCCTTTCTGCCTGCGTGCCGCTCGTCGTGGGTGGCGCGGCCGTGGTGGGCGTGGGCATGGTGGCCACCGACCGCCGCAGCTCGGGCGCACAACTGGATGACCAGGGCATCGAGCTGCGTGCCGCGGCCCGCGTGCGCGATATCGCCAACGACCAGATGTACGTGAGCGTCACCAGCTTCAACCGCCAGGTGCTGCTGACCGGCGCCGTGGGCAGCGATGCCGACCGCCGCCGCGTCGAGGACGAGGTGAGCCGCATCGTGAACGTGCGCTCGGTGGTGAACGAACTGACCATCGGCGCCTCGAGCACCTTCCAGGACCGCTCGAACGACCTCTACATCACCGGCAAGGTGAAGGCCTCGCTGCTCGATGCCAAGGACATCTTCGCCAATTCCTTCAAGGTGGTGACCGAGCGCGGCACGGTCTACCTGATGGGCATCGCCACGCGGCGCGAAACCGACCGTGCCACCGAAATCACGCGCGGCATCTCGGGCGTGGTGAAGGTGGTGCGGGTGGTCGAGATCGTGAGCGAAGCGGACCTGGCAGCCAGCCAGGCGGCGAACCAGGCTGCGGCGCAGCGTGGCGGTACGGGCCCGGCGCCGGTGACGTCGGCCTCGCCGTCCACGCCTTCGTCGTCGTCTTCTTCTTCCACCTCGCGCGTGCCGCTGCCGCCGATGGAGCCGCTGCCTGCGTCGGGCTCCACGTCCACGCAGCCTTCGGGCAACGCGACGACCTCGCCGGTGCGCTGACAAACAGGCAGCAGCGTCGCAATGAAAAGAGCCCGCATCAGCGGGCTTTTTTCATTTGAGTCGAATGATGAGGCTCGACGTGTCCCAGCGTCGCCCGCCGGCCTGCTGAACGTCGGCATAGAACTGGTCGACCAGCGCCGTCACCGGCACGCGCGCGCCGTTGCGCTTGGCCTCGTCGAGCACCAGGCCCAGGTCCTTGCGCATCCAGTCGACCGCGAAGCCGTAGTCGAACTTGCCTTCGATCATGGTCTTTCCGCGGTTCTCCATCTGCCAGCTCTGGGCCGCGCCCTTGCTGATGACGCCCAGCACCGCCTCCATGTCGAGCCCGGCGCGCTGGCCGAAGGCGATGGCTTCAGACAGGCCCTGCACCAGGCCCGCGATGGCGATCTGGTTCACCATCTTCGCGAGCTGGCCGGCACCGCTTTCGCCCAGCAGCGTGACTGCGCGCGAGAACGCCATGGCCACGGGCTTGATGCGCTCGAACGCCGCCGTGTCGCCGCCGCACATCACCGTAAGCGCGCCGTTCTGCGCGCCGGCCTGGCCGCCCGAGACCGGCGCGTCGATGAAATGCAGGCCCAGCGCCTGCGCGGCCTTGGAGAGTTCGCGCGCGACGTCGGCCGAGGCGGTCGTGTGGTCGACCAGCACGGCGCCTTTCTTCATGCCGGCGAAAGCGCCGTCGTCGCCCAGTACAACTGAGCGCAGGTCGTCGTCGTTGCCGACGCAGCAGAACACGATGTCGGCGCCGGCGGCCGCTTCGCGCGGGGTGGCGGCATGGCGCCCGGGCGGGCCGAACTCGGCGGCCCAGGCCTGTGCTTTGGCGGGTGTGCGGTTGTAGACCGTGACGCTGTGGCCGGCCTTGGCCAGGTGGCCTGCCATGGGGCCGCCCATGACGCCGAGGCCGAGGAAAGCCACTGTCTGCGCGGGGACGGATTCGTAGGTGCGGGTGTTGATGCTGCTCATGGGACGACAGCTTAAAGCCATTCCGCGACAGGTGCGATGACCTCAACCTGTACGTGAACGTACAGGTTTGAGTAGAATGCCACGACCATGACCGACCCGAGCCCCGCCAAGACCATTACCGTGCGCGATGCAGCGGCCCGGCTCGACGTGACGCCGCGCACGCTCAAGTACTACGAGGAGCTGGGCATCGTGGTGCCGGTGCGCAGCGAGGGCGGCTACCGCCTCTACGAGCAGGCTGACCTCGACAAGCTGGCGCGTGTGCTGCGCATGCGCTCGCTGGGTTTTTCGCTGACAGCCATCACCACGATGCTGCAGCAGCCGATGGAGGCGCCGGCCGAAGGCGGGCGCCCGCGGCTGTCGAATGCGTCACTCAAGACGCTGCGCGAAACGCTCACCGAGCAGTTGGGCACGCTCGATGCGCGCGTGGCGCAGGTCCGCAGGGAGCTCAAGGAGGCGGCTTCGCTACAGGTTCAATTGCGGCGCGACCTCGACTATGTGGAGCGTCGCCTGGCCGGCGAGCCGGTGGAGGAGGCGCTCGAACAGCGCCGCAAGGAACGGCCGGCGTCATGAGCACTTCGGCTCTGGCGTGGCCTTCGCGCGGCAATGCCGCGGCCGCGCTGCTGCCCTGGGCCATCGGCCTCGTCACGGCCATCGACTATTTCGACAACGCGCTGTTCGCCTTCTTCGCCAGCTACATCGCCGGCGGCGTCAACGCCTCGCCCGACGAACTCGTGTGGGCTTCCAGCGCCTATGCGCTGGGCGCGGTGCTCGGCATCCTGCATCAGCATGCGTGGATCGAGCGGCTGGGTTACCGGCGCTACCTGGCCGTCTGCATGTTCGCCTTTGCCCTGGGCGGCGTGGGCGCGGCGCTGTGCGACAGCTCGATGCAGCTCACGCTCGCGCGCGCCGTGCAGGGCTACTTCGTCGGCCCGATGCTCGGCGCCTGCCGCATCCTGATCCAGATCGGCATTCCGCCCGCACGCCGCGCCAAGGCGCTGAAGGCGTTCATGGTGCTGATCGTCTTCGGCGGCGCTCTGGCGCCCATCGCGGGCGCCTTTCTCGTGACCAACTTCGATTGGCGCTGGCTGTTCGCGAGCACCGCGCCGGTTGCGGCGCTGATCGGGCTGCTCGTGCTCTGGACGCTGCCCGACATCGGCGACGTCGAGCCGCACGAGCGCACCGAGCCGCACTACGTCGCCTACGTGGTGTTCGCACTCGCGCAGGCTGCGCTGCAGGTGGTGCTGACGCGCTCGCACTTCGAGCTGTTCACCGGATCGCCAGCGCTGATCGGCCTCACCATCGCCGGCGTGGCGGGGCTCGCGTGGTTCGGCTGGCAGCAATGGCAACACCCCGCGCCGCTGGTGCGACTGCATGCGCTGCGCAACGCGTCGTTTCGCGTGGGGCTGGCGCTCTACGTTGTCTACTACTACCTCTCGACGGGCTTCAGCTACCTGCTGCCACGGATGATGGAAGGCGGGCTCGGCTTCACCGTGGGCAACACCGGCTACTTCACGGGTGCGGCCTCGCTCGCGACCGGGCTGCTGGTGTTCGTCTACCTGAAGTACTCGGCGCGGCTGGCCCGCAAGAAGTGGCTCATCGTCACGGGCTTCGGTATTGCGGCGCTGGCGGCATGGTGGCTGTCGCGGGTCACGCCGCAGGCGGGGCGCGAGGCCTTGCTGGTGCCGCTGCTGTTGCGCGGGCTGCTGATGCTGTTCGTCGTGCTGCCGGTGGCGAACCTCACCTTCAGGCCCTTTGCGGCAGAGGAGTTCGCGCACGGCTATCGGCTGAAGAACCTTGTGCGCCAGCTGGCGATTTCATTCGCGACCTCGAGCGTGATCGCGCTGCAGCAGCACCGGCTGGCGCTGCATGAGGTGCGGCTCGGCGAATCGGCCAATCCCGCGAACGCGAGCTTCATGCAGGCGCTGGATTCGTTGACCCGTGGGTTCGCGGCGGCGGGCCACGCTGCCGGCGAGGCGCATGCCATGGCGCTGGGCACGCTGTACCGCACGCTGGAACAGCAGGCCACGTTCATGGCCTCGCTGGACGGGTTCACCGCGATGGCGGTGGTTGCGCTGGCGGCGGGAATCTTCGCTGCGTGGCAGCGAACGATCGATTGACTGCCGCTCAAACGATCGCGAAGTGCTCCGTGCCTGCAGCCAGGTCGGTGCTGCGCGCACGCTGGCTGTTCAGCTTGATCTGCAGCCGCAGGTCATTCGCCGAGTCCGCGTTGCGGATGGCATCTTCGAAGGTGATCGAGTGGCTTTCGAACAGGTCGAACAGCGCCTGGTCGAAAGTCTGCATGCCCAGGTTGCGGCTCTTGCGCATGATCTCCTTGATTTCGCCGACCTCGCCCTTGAAGATCAGGTCGGAAATCAGCGGCGTGTTCAGCAGCACTTCAACCGCGGCCACACGGCCCTGGCCGTCTTCGGTTGGCACCAGCCGCTGCGAGACCAGCGAACGCAGGTTCAGCGACAGGTCCATCAGCAGTTGCGCGCGGCGCTCTTCGGGGAAGAAGTTGATGATCCGGTCCAGCGCCTGGTTGGCGCTGTTGGCGTGCAGCGTGGCCATGCACAGGTGGCCGGTTTCGGCGAAGGCCACCGCATGCTCCATGGTCTCGCGGTCGCGGATTTCGCCCATCAGGATCACGTCTGGCGCCTGGCGCAGCGTGTTCTTCAGCGCGGCTTCCCAGCTGTCGGTGTCGATGCCCACTTCGCGCTGCGTCACCACGCAGTTCTTGTGCGGGTGCACGAACTCGACCGGGTCTTCCACCGTCACGATGTGGCCGTACGAATTTTCGTTGCGCCAGTCGATCATCGCGGCCAGCGTGGTCGACTTGCCCGAGCCCGTGGCGCCCACCATGATGGTGAGGCCGCGCTTGGTCATTGACACGTCTTTCAGAATCTGCGGCATGCCCAGGCCGTCGATGGTCGGCAGCTTGGCGGGAATGGTCCGCAGCACCATGCCGACCTTGCCCTGCTGCACGAAGGCGTTCACGCGGAAGCGGCCGATGCCGGTCGGCGAGATCGCGAAGTTGCATTCCTTGGTGCGCTCGAACTCCGCCGTCTGGCGGTCGTTCATGATCGAGCGCGTGAGCGCCAGCGTGTGCGACGCGCCCAGTGCCTGCTGCGACACCTTGGTGACCTTGCCGTCGACCTTGATGGCCGGCGGAAAGTCGGCGGTGATGAACAAGTCGCTGCCGTTGCGGCTCACCATGAGCTTGAGCAGGTCGTTGATGAACTGGCTGGCTTGATCGCGTTCCATGATGTCTGTGCTCCGAAGGGCTGTGGATCAGCCGGGGAAATTCTCGGGAATCTTCGCCTTGCCGCGGGCTTCTGCAGCCGAGATGGTATTGCGGCGCACCAGCTCTGTCAGGTTCTGGTCGAGCGTCTGCATGCCCGAGCCCTGGCCGGTCTGGATGGTGGAGTACATCTGCGCAACCTTGGCCTCGCGGATCAGGTTGCGGATGGCTGGCGTGCCCAGCATGATCTCGTGCGCCGCCACGCGGCCCTGGCCGTCCTTGGTCTTGCACAGCGTCTGCGAGATCACGGCCTGCAATGACTCCGACAGCATCGCGCGGATCATTTCCTTTTCCTCGCCGGGGAACACGTCGATGATCCGGTCGATGGTCTTGGCGGCCGACGACGTGTGCAGCGTGCCGAACACCAGGTGGCCCGTTTCGGCCGCGGTCATTGCGAGGCGGATGGTTTCGAGGTCGCGCAACTCGCCCACCAGGATGGCGTCCGGGTCTTCGCGCAGTGCGGAGCGCAGCGCGTTCGAGAACGACAGCGTCATCGGGCCCACTTCGCGCTGGTTGATCAGGCACTTCTTCGACTCGTGCACGAACTCGATCGGGTCTTCCACCGTGAGGATGTGGCCGTACTCGTTTTCGTTGAGGTAGTTGACCATCGCAGCCAGCGTGGTCGACTTGCCCGAGCCCGTGGGGCCCGTCACCAGCACCAGTCCGCGCGGCTTGAGCGCGAGTTCGCCGAAAATCTTCGGCGCGTTCAGCTGCTCCAGCGTCAGGATCTTCGAGGGAATGGTCCGGAACACCGCGGCCGCGCCGCGCGCCTGGTTGAAGGCATTCACACGGAAGCGCGCAAGGCCGTCGATCTCGAACGAGAAGTCGACCTCCAGGAACTCTTCGTAGTGCTTGCGGTGCGTGTCGCTCATGATGTCGTACACCATGGCGTGCACGCCCTTGTGATCGAGCGCGTCGACGTTGATGCGGCGCACGTCGCCGTTCACGCGGATCATGGGCGGCAGGCCTGCGGAAAGGTGCAGGTCGGAGGCTTTGTTCTTGACGCTGAACGCCAGCAATTGGGTGATGTCCACGGGGCTCCTCGGCTCGAGTTCGGTGACGTTTTGATACGATTTTGGACGATTATGACGATGATTGGCGACGACCTCCAGCAAGTAAACAGCCGGATCGCAAAGGCATGTGTAACGGCCGGCCGCGACCCGGGTGAGGTGCGGCTGCTGGCGGTGTCAAAGACCTTCGGGCCGGAGGCGGTGCGCGAGGCGCATGCGGCGGGCCAGTCGGCCTTCGGCGAGAACTACGTGCAGGAGGGTCTGGACAAGATCGAAGCCCTCGCCGATCTGCGCGCCACCCTCGAATGGCACTGCATCGGCCCTCTGCAAAGCAACAAGACGCGGCCCGTGGCCGAGCACTTCGACTGGGTCCACAGCATCGACCGGCTGAAGATTGCCGAGCGCCTGTCGGCCCAGCGGCCGACTCAGCTGCCGCCGCTCAATGTATGCCTTCAGGTTAATGTGGACGGCGGCGCCAACAAGTCCGGCGTGCCGCCTGAAGAGGCACTGGCGCTGGCACGCGCTGTGGCGGCTTTGCCACAGCTGTGGCTGCGCGGGCTCATGGCGATCCCCGAACCGGCGGCGGACTTCGAGGCGCAGCGCGCGTTGTGCCTGCGCGCGCATGCGGTGTACCAGTCGATTCGCGACGCGGGCATCGAACTCGACACGCTGTCGCTCGGCATGAGCGCCGATCTTGAAGCGGCGATCAGCGCAGGCAGCACGATGGTGCGTGTCGGCACGGCGATCTTCGGTGGGCGGGCACGCAAGCCCGCCTGAGGTCAGCTGGCGCGCTCACACCCCCAGCGGGAGGCGCGCGCTGCTCTTCACTTCTTCCATCACCGCATAAGTCCGCGTCTCGCGCACGCCGGGCAATTGCCACAGCACGGTGCCCGCGAACTCACGATAGGCGGCCATGTCGGCCATGCGGGTCTTGAGCAAATAGTCGAAGCCGCCCGCGACCATGTGGCATTCCATGATCTCGTCGCGCACCTGCACGGCCGCCTTGAACTGGTCGAACACATTGGGCGTGGTGCGGTCGAGCAGCACCTCGACGAAGACGGTGAAACCGCGGCCCAGCTTGTGCGGATCGAGGCGAGCCTCGTAGCCCAGGATGAAGCCGTCGCGCGTGAGCCGCTGCACCCGCGCCAGCACCGCGGTGGGTGAGAGCGCCACTGCCTCGGCCAGCTTGAGGTTGGTGATGCGGCCGTCCTCCTGAAGGATCTTCAGCAGCCGGAGATCGATGCGGTCCAGGTCGAGCATCAGAAGATTATCCGGCCAGAACGCTGATTGCTGGCGGAAGATGCGGCCTATGACCGCCGACCATAGGAGATAGAACCAAGGCGCTGGCGGTGGTCTACCCTGGCCTACCCAGGGCGCCGCCGCGCGCCGTCAGCTCTTTCGCGCGCTCTCAGCGAACCTGGGTCTGCGACTGCGCCGCCGCCTGCTGGTCCTTGAGTTGGTCAACCAGCGCGCCGTACGCAGGGCTCGCGCGCAGCTTGGCGTATTCGGCCGCGGCCTGGCGGTAGCCGGGCTTCGTCATATCGGCGCCGGCTTCTCCGCTCTGCTGGGCCGCCAGGCCCGACTGGATCCATAGCCGCGTGTCGGCCGCCACCGCGGCGCGGGTGTTGGCCGAGACTGCGACTGCTCCCTGCTGATAGCTGCTGGTGTAGCCCTGCGTGGGTGCGGTCTTCAGCCACTGCACTGCGTCGGCGGTCACCGCGGAGCGCGTCGTCGACGAGGTCAGCGGCACGGGACGCGGATCGCCCTCGGCGTAGTTGCCGGCGAAGCTCGGCGCTGCGATCACGCCCAGCAGGGCGGCGAGGGTGGCGGTGCCGAGCAGTCGGGTGGCGGAAGCTTGCTTGTTCATTCGGGACTCCTTGAGGGTGGTTGGGTTGCCTTGGTTGGTGAAGCCAACTCTACGAAGCGCATCCGCGGGGTCGATAACCCGTAGATGACGTTTCTGTCAGGTACATCGATGCGATGTGCCGCCCGGGGCTGCGAAACCAAACCTCTCTTGCATAACCGCCAGCGCGGCGCGCATAAGCCATGGCGCGACGCGCGGGAGAGGTCTATCGTTGCGGCCACCCGTTTAAACCAAGGGATCTCTCATGAGCGAAAAACTCTCCTTCGTCAATCCGACCGCGAACAGCCCGTGGGGCACCTATCTCTCGCAGGTCGACCGCGTCGTGCCGTACCTCGGCCCGCTGGCCCGCTGGGTCGAAACCTTGAAGCGCCCCAAGCGCGCGCTGATCGTCGACGTGCCGATCGAGATGGACGACGGCACCATCGCCCACTTCGAGGGCTACCGCGTGCAGCACAACATGAGCCGCGGCCCCGGCAAGGGCGGCGTGCGCTTCCACCCCGACGTCACGCTCGAAGAAGTGATGGCGCTGTCGGCCTGGATGACCATCAAGACCGCGGCCGTCAACCTGCCGTACGGCGGCGCCAAGGGCGGCATCCGCGTCGACCCCAAGAAGCTGTCGCTGCAGGAGCTGGAAAAGATCACCCGCCGCTACACCAGCGAGATCGGCATCATCATCGGCCCGCACACCGACATCCCCGCGCCCGACGTCAACACCAACGGCCAGATCATGGCGTGGATGATGGACACCTACTCGATGAACGTCGGCGGCACCGCCACCGGCGTCGTTACCGGCAAGCCGCTGCACCTGGGCGGCTCGCTGGGCCGCGTCAAGGCCACGGGCCGCGGCGTGTTCGTCACCGGCCGCGAAGCCGCTCGCCGCCTGGGCATGGACCTGCGCGGTGCGCGCATCGCCGTGCAGGGCTTCGGCAACGTGGGCTCGGTCGCGGCTGAACTGTTCGCGGAAGCCGGCGCCAAGATCGTCGCGGTGCAGGACCACACCGGCACCATCGTCAACACCAACGGCCTCGACCTGGCCAAGCTGATCCCGGTGGCCAACAAGGACGGCGTAATCGCCTTCAAGGCCGGCGGCGACATCGTGCCGAACGAAGACTTCTGGAACGTCGCCTGCGACATCCTGATCCCGGCCGCACTCGAAGGCCAGATCACCGCCGAGCGCGCACAGAAGACTACCGCCAAGCTGGTGCTCGAAGGCGCCAACGGCCCCACGGTGCCGACCGCCGACGACATCCTCGCCGAGCGCGGCGTGCTGGTCGTGCCCGACGTGATCTGCAACGCCGGCGGCGTGACCGTGAGCTACTTCGAATGGGTGCAGGACTTCTCGTCCTTCTTCTGGGACGAAGACGAGATCAACGTGCGCCTCGACCGCATCATGATGAATGCGCTCAACCAGATCTGGGACACGGCGGACAAGCACAAGATCACGCTGCGCACGGCGACGTATGCGGTGGCTTGCGAGCGCATCCTGATGGCTCGTCAAGAACGCGGCCTGTACCCCTGATGATTTCTTGACGCTCGGGGACGGTACGCTCGGGGGATGAGCACCATCCCCGCGCAGAAACTTCCTCCTCTCCCAGCGGACAGCGCCGCCCGCCTGCAGGCCCTGATGGCCGGCGGGCAGCGCAAGCTGCTGGGGCTGGTCGGCGCACCCGGCGCGGGCAAGTCCACGCTCGCGGCGGCGCTGCTCCAGTCGGTGGGTGCAGATCGCGCCCAGGTCGTCCCCATGGACGGCTTTCACCTCGCCAACGTCGAGCTGCAACGGCTCGGCCGCTCCGGCCGCAAGGGCGCGCCCGATACCTTCGACAGCGCCGGCTATGTCGCGCTGCTGCAGCGCCTGCGCGAGCAGCGGCCCGATGGCGACATCGTCTACGCTCCCGAATTCCGCCGCGAGATCGAGGAGCCGATTGCCGGCGCCATCGCCGTACTGCCCACGACGCAGCTTGTCATCTCCGAAGGCAACTACCTGCTGCACGACGTCGGCCCGTGGGCTGGCGCGGCGGCGATGTTCGACGAGGTCTGGTACGTGGACATCGACGATGCGGTGCGTGAGGAGCGCCTGGTGCGGCGCCACCAGCAGTTCGGTCGCAGCGCCGAGGAGGCGAGCGCCTGGGTGGCGAGCACCGATGCGCCCAATGCGCGGCTGATCGCGGCGACGCGGGCGCGCGCGCATCACGTGCTGCCCTGGTCCTGAAAATCTCGCGTGGCAGGGAACGCTGGCGCGCGGGCGCGCTCGAAGCCTTGCCGGCAAGGCGCCGGTTAGCATTCGCCGCTCCATGCCGTCCATGCACCTCACTTCTTTCCCAGTTGTTCGCGCCCGGGTTCTCGTACTCGGCCTGTTGTCCGCCCTTGTACTTGCCGGCTGCGGCAGCACATCGCGCCGCGTGAATTACGAGCCCGAAGCCTTCGGCTCGACCACCACCCATACCCGCGACTACGAGGCCACCGAGGCCCAGACCTGCGAGGCCGCGCGCCGCGCGCTGCTGAGCCAGGGCTACATGATCACGGCGGCCAACGCCGATCTCGTGACCGGGCGCAAGAGCTTCCAGCCGGCGGCCGAGGTGCATGTCGAGGTCGAGTTCCGCGTGGTCTGCGCGCGCGAGAGCACAAGAAGCGGCAAGGCCAGCAAGAGCACCGTGGCTTTTGCGACCGCGCTGCAGGACCGCTACGGCATCAAGAAGGTGAACAACTCGGCCAGCCTGGGCGTGGGCGCGATCGGCTCGCTTTCGCTGCCGTTCTCGGGCAGCGACGACGCGATGGTGAAGGTCGCGAGCGAGACGCTGACCGACGAGCGCTTCTACGACCGCTTCTTCGCGCTGCTCGACCGTTTCCTCGAAGGCCCGGAAGCGGAGGACGAAGCCGGGACGCCCGCGGAAACAACGCCGGTCGCCTCGCCGCCTGCTCCCGCCGCTGCCCAGCCCGCCGTCACCTATCCGGTGAACTCGTCGCCGAACCGGGGCTGACGCCGGGCTCCAAAGTACCAAGATTCGTCTTACAATCTGGGCATGGCTTCCACCATCCCGGATCCGGCGCAATGCGCCTCGCGCCTTCGCACCTCGGTGTCGCAGCTGACGCGCCAGTTGCGCAGCGGCAGCGCCGCGCCTGATGGCCCCAGCGTGGCCAAGCTCAGCGTGCTCGGCCAGTTGCATCGGCATGGGCCGTGCACGCCCACCACGCTGGCAGGGCTCGAACGCGTCAAGCTCCAGTCGCTGACCCGGCTACTGGCCGAGCTGGAAGCCGAAGGCTGGATCGGCCGCACGCCGCACCCGACCGATGGGCGCCAATGGCTGCTGTCTCTCACGGCCGAGGGCATACGCCGTCTGAAGGCGCTCATGCGTTCGCGCGAGGCGGCATTGGCCGAAGCGATCGGCGCCACGCTCGATGCCGATCAGCGCGCCTTGCTGCTGCAGGCCTGCGGGCTGATCGACGGCATCGCCGCCGCGCTGGAAGGCGGCGATCCACCGGCGCCAGGGGCATGAACGGCGCTCCGGCCCTGCAACGCCTGACGGGACCGTGGCGCCACGGCCGCTGGCGTCCCGGCGTACAACTGGCAGCGGCGGTGGCCATCGCCTGGGGCGTCGCCACCGCGTTGCACCTGCCCGAAAGTTTCTGGGCGGTGATGAGCGTGCTGATCGTCATGCGCCCGAGCGCCGGCTCCACGCTCGATGCCGGATGGAACCGCGTGAGCGGCACGGCCGCCGGCGCGCTGTGCGGCCTGGCCGGCGTCTATCTGCAGCACCACGGCGCGCCGATGCTGGCGACCACGCTGGCCGTCGTCATGTTGCTGGCGTTTGCCAGCGCGGCTGCGCCGGGCTTGCGCAGCGCACCGGTGGCCGCGTTGATCATCCTGTCGGCCGGCGGTATTCCCGGCCATTCGGCGCTGCAGGTTGCGCTGCTGCGCATGGCGCAGATCGGCATCGGCGTGGGAGTGGCGCTGGCGGTTTCGACGCTCGTGTCCGAGTACCACGCGGGCGCGCGTTTCGACGAGGGCTGCGCCGCGTTGCTGCACGGCATCGCGAAACGCATGGCCGCTGCGCGAAGGCCTGCCGGTGCCGAGGCGGAGCGCATTCACGCGGGCACGCGCGCGTCGCTGGGCCGGCTGGCCGTGCTGGCCGGCGGCGCTGACCTGGAGGCGCGGTGGTGGCGCCGCGGCACCGCCGGGGGGCACAGCGCCTATCGCGACAAGGCCCGGCTGGCGGCGCGCATCTTCCAGGACGCCGTGGTGCTGGATCGCGTGTTCCGGCAGATGCAGGGCGCGCAGGCCGACGCCGCATGGCGCGAAGCGGCGCAGGCTGCCGGTGCCGCAGTCGCCGGCATGGCCGATGCGCTCGCGGGCAAGGGCGCGCCACCGGACCTCGATGGGCTCGACCGCTGCGCGCAGGCGTCGCAAGGCTCCCCGTCGAATGCACTCCTGGCCGCACCCCTGAGCCTGCTGCTGGACGACCTGCGCAACCTGCAGAGTGCCCTTGTTCGCCCACTGCCGGAGCAGCCCACCCACTAGAATCTTCCGAAAATCAATCGTTTCGGAGAGGGACGGGCATGGAAGATCAGTCGCAGGACGCGCGCTACGCGCCTCCGCAATCCCATGTAGAGGACGTGCTGCAGCCGGGCCAGACGCAGCCCGGCGAACTCGCAACGCGCGGCACGCGGTTTCTGGCCGCGATGCTCGACGCCGGCATCTCCATCGCCGTGATATGGCTCCTGGCGAAGTTCACGCCCATCAACCTCTGGGAGGACGACGGCCTCGGACTCTGGGAGCCACGCATCTCCAGCGCGGCCTCCGGCATCGTTCTCTACCTCGTTCTGCACGGCTATCTGCTGGCCACTCGCGGCCAGACCATCGGCAAGGCGCTGTTCAAGATCCGCATTGCCCGGCCCGACGGTTCGCGGGCGCAGATCGGACGCATCCTGGCCCTGCGCGACGGCCCGGCGTTCTTCACGACCATCTGGCCGTTGCTCGGGCCGATCTACGTGCTGATCGACAGCCTCTTCATCTTCCGTGCGTCGCGCCGCTGCCTGCACGACCAGATCGCCGACACCGTCGTGTTGCAGGCCTGAGCGAGCGCTTCGCCAGTGCGCCTCGACACGCTCTACACCGCCGAGACCCCGGAAGGCATCGCGCTCTCGCTGCGCCCGGCCGGCCTGGTCGCGCGCGGGCTGGCGTATCTCATCGACTTCGCGATCCGGCTCGGCATCTTCACCGTGATCTCCATCGCCGTCGGCATGATGGGCAAGATGGGCTTCGGCATCCTGCTCATCAGCTACTTCTGCCTCGAGTGGCTCTACCCCGTGATCTTCGAACTCACGCGCGCGGCGGCCACGCCCGGCAAGCGCGTGATGGGGCTGCGCGTGGTGATGGACTCGGGCCTGCCCGTGACGCCTGCCGCCGCGCTCACCCGCAACCTGCTGCGCGCGGCCGACTTCGTGCCGGCCTTCTACGGCGCGGGCATCGTGTCGATGCTGTGGCGGCGCGACAGCAAGCGGCTGGGTGACCTGGCCGCCGGCACGCTGGTGGTGTTCAGCGACCATGTGAGCCTGCACGGCGAGGTGCCCGCGGCCGAACCGCAGGCCCCCGCGCGGCCGCTGTCGGCGCGCGAGCAGATGGCCATCGTCTCGTGGGCCGGTCGCGCGACGCGCCTGACCCCCGAGCGCTTCGACGAACTCGCCCGCGTCGCCGAACCAGTGCTGGGCCCCGACACTTCCGGCGCCTCCGCGTCGCAACGCCTGCTGGGCGTTGCGCAGTGGGTGCTGGGCCGCCGCGCCGGCGCCGATGCGCGAGGAGGCGGGCGATGACGCCACTCGATTTCGAAGCCGCCTACGCGCCGCTGTGGACCGAGCTCGAAGCCGTCATCCGCGTGGCCGAGACCAAGCGCAAGTTCGACGGCGCGCGGCTCGCCACGCTGTACCGCCGCGTGTGCGAGCACCTGGCGCTGGCGCAGGCGCGCGCCTACCCCATTCACCTCACCCAGCGACTCGAAAGCCTGACCCAGAGCGCGCACCGGTTGATCTACCGGCAGCACGACTACGGCCTGGCACGCTTCGCCCGGCTCGCGCTGGTCGATTTTCCCGAGGCGGTGCGGGCGCACCGCGTCTACCTGCTGGTGTCCGCGCTGATGTTCGTGCTGCCCTTGCTGGCGGCGGGCTGGGCGGCCTACCGCGACCCGGGCTTCATCCTGCACCTGCTCGACGCCAGCGCCGTGCAGCAGTTCGATTCCATGTACAGCGACAGTGCCGAGTCGCTGGGCCGCACGCGCAGCGCGGGCGACGACTGGCAGATGTTCGGCTTCTACATCATGCACAACATCGGCATCGGCTTTCGCTGCTTCGCGGCCGGCATATTCGCCGGCGTGGGGAGTGCCGCGGTGGTGGTGTTCAACGGCGTGCAGATCGGCGCGGTCGGCGGCTACCTGATCGCGGCGGGGCACGCCGAGAACTTCTGCTCCTTCGTCATCACGCACTCGGCCTTCGAGCTCACGGCCATCGTGCTGGCGGGCGCGGCCGGCCTGCGGCTCGGCTATGCGTGGGTCGGGCCCGGCCGTTACACGCGGCTCGAGTCGCTGCGGCTGGCCGCGCGCCATGCCGTGGTGATCGTCTACGGCGTCATCGGGCTGCTGCTGATCGCCGCTGCGATCGAGGCCTTCTGGTCGTCGGCGCGCTGGATCGCGCCGGCCGTGAAGTACGGCGTGGGCGGCGCCTGCTGGGTGCTGGTGCTGGCGTACCTGGGCTGGCAGGGCCGGCCGCGCGCCGCTGCTGCTGCAAAGGCTGAAGACCGTGCAGGTTGACGGCCTCGCCATCGCGCTGCGGCCACGGCCCATGGCCGAGGCTGCGGATCTGGGCGCCCAGCTGGTGCGCAGCCATGCGCGCTCGGTGTGGCGCACCTTCCTGCCGGTGTACGTCGTGACCGTGCTGCTGGCGCTCTGCACGGTCGAGATCGCCGGCTGGCTGCCCAGCCTGCTGATCTTCTGGCTCAAGCCCTGGTTCGACCGCAGCCTGCTGTTCGTTCACTCGCGCGCGGTGTTCGGGCAGGAGACGCGCTGGGCCGACCTCTGGCAAAACCGCCGCGCAGTGTGGGGCGGGCAACTGCTGCGCACGCTGCTGTGGCGGCGGTTTTCGCCCTGGCGTTCGTTCACCCAGGCTATCGACCAGCTCGAAGGCCAGCGCGGAAGCGCCCGGCGCAAGCGGCGCACCCAGTTGCTGCGCGGACGGCGCGGCGCGGCCACGGGCATGCAGATGGTGTTCGCCAACGTGGAGATGGCGCTTGATATCTGCCTGCTGTCGTTGCTGTTCTGGTTCGCGCCGGAGGGCAGCGCGAAGGATCTGTTCGGTTGGCTCACGCAGTCGGACGTTCCGCTGCAGAGCCTGCTGACGGCGGGGGCCTATGCGCTCGTTGTCGGCGTGCTGGAGCCGTTCTACGTGGCGGCCGGTTTTGCGATGTACCTCAACCGCCGGGTAGAGCTCGAAGCGTGGGACATCGAGCAGGAGTTCCGCCGTGGGTTCCGCTGACACCTCCAGGCTTTGCGCACTTCGTATCGCGGCGGCTGTGTTGGCTGTGTGCGCCATCGTCGCGATGACGCCGCCGGCAGTCGCTGCCGAGGCCCCGACCCGCGAACAGGTGAAGACCGCAGTCGACAAGGTCCGCGCCGATCCGAACATGCCCGGCACCAAGACCGAAAGAAAGCTGCGCTTCAAGGAACGCGACGACGAAGAGGAAGACGAACCCGAGAAGAAGACCGACAGCCTCGACTGGCTGCGCGATTTCATCAGGTCGGTGGCCGAGGGCGCGCGCTGGCTCATCTGGGGGCTGGGCGCGCTGGCGCTGGCCTGGCTGGTGGTTCGCCTGCGCCGCTGGATGCAGGTGCGTGCCGGCGGTGCGCGGCCCGGCAAGGAACTGCTGCCCAGCCATGTCGGCAGCCTCGACATCCGGCCCGAAAGCCTGCCCGACGACATCGGCAACGCCGCGGCCGCACTCTGGCAGCGCGGCCAGCACCGGCCCGCACTGTCGCTGCTGTACCGCGGCGCGCTGTCCCGCCTCGTGCACGCGCATGAAGTGCCGGTGCGAGCCGCGAGCACCGAGGGCGAATGCATGCTGCTCTCCGCGACCCGGCTGGCGCCCGATGCGCAGGCCTTCTTCGTGCGACTGGTCGGTGTCTGGCAGCTGGGGGCGTACGGCGGTCGGCTGCCTTCCACCGCGCAGGTGCTGGCGGTCTGCGGCGAGTTCGATCGGCATCTTTCCGCCGCCGTGCCGGCCGTCGCCGATCTGAAGGGCGCCGTCGCATGAATGCCTGGCTGGTTCGCATCGGCTCGGTGCTCGTGCTGGCGGCAATCGGCTTCTGGCTGGTCTCCGCCACCGAATGGGCCGACACCGAAATACCGACGCCCGCGAGCGGCGAGGCCAAGAAGAATTCGTTCTACGGCGCGCAGGTGATGCTGCGCGAGCTCGGCGTCCAGGTGGTCAAGCACGACAGCCTCGACACCATGCCCCCCGCGCAGGCACGGCTGGTGCTCGCCTCCAGCCACTGGGACATGTTCCCCGAGCGCGAACAGCGCCTGCGCCAATGGGTCGAGCAGGGCGGGCACCTCGTGATGCCCAGCCACCTCGTCAACAGCGACCTGCTGGAAGGCTGGATCCCGCTGGTCCGCGAAAAGCCGCCCGCCGGGGACGAGAAGAAAGAGTCGAAGGAGCCGTCCGGACCCAGGAAGCGACTGCCCAAGTCGCAATTTGCCGAACCCGCCAAGGACGCGGATTGCCATGCGGTGACCGAGCCCGAAAACGTGCCAGCGAGCTTCACAGGTGGCCGCAGCTTCCGCATCTGCACCTGGTGGTCGCCAGCGCGCTACCGGACCGCCGACAAGCAGCCGCCGCCCCTGTGGACCGTGCTCGGCGCGAAAGGCACCGAAGCGATCCGCGTGCAGGTCGGCCGCGGCACCGTCACCGTGATGCCCTGGGGCCTGTGGCACAACGCGAGCCTGACGCGCGGCGACAACGCGCTGTTCGCCGTTGCCGCGGTGCAGGCGCGCAGCGGCGCCGAAGTCTGGTTCGTTGCCGAGGAAACGCGCGAACCCTTCCTGCGCTGGATCTGGAACAAGGGCTGGGCGGCCCTGCTCGTGGGCCTGCTGGCGCTGGCTGTTGCGCTTTGGCGAGCGGCCGTGCGCTTCGGGCCGCTGGCGCCCTCGGCCGGCACGCATCGGCGTTCCATGGCCGAGCAGGTGCGCGGCACCGCCGGCTTCCTGCACATGCACGGCGCCGACGCGCTGCACGCCGCGCAGCTGCGCGCGCTGAACGAATCCGCCGGCCGCCAGCTGCGCGGCTATGCGCGCCGCGATGCCGCCGCGCGCGCCGCCGCCATCGCGCAGGCCACCGGGCTGGAGGCGGCCATGCTCGTTCGGGCGATGGGCGAGCGGGCCCGCCATGCCGGCGCCATGTCGGTCGACCTGGAGGTGCTGGAAACCGCGCGCCGGCGGCTCGACGCCCACGGGCCGTTCATGCCTTCACCTTCTTCTTCATCCACATCCTGAACCGAGAGACGCTCATGCAAGCCATCCAACCCGAAGAACTGACGCGTGCGGCCCAGTGGCTGCAGACGCTGCGCGCCGAGGTCGGCCAGGCCGTGGTCGGCCAGCTCGAGGCGGTCGACCAGACGCTGATTGCGCTGGTCGCTTCGGGCCACGTGCTGATCGAAGGCGTGCCGGGGCTCGGCAAGACCCTGCTTGCCCGGGCGCTGGCGCAGGCCATGACGCTGCGCTATGCGCGCGTGCAGTTCACCCCCGACCTGATGCCCTCGGACATCACGGGCCACGCGGTGCTCGA
This sequence comes from Variovorax sp. R-27, assembly GCF_049913215.1. Classification (NCBI taxonomy): domain Bacteria; kingdom Pseudomonadati; phylum Pseudomonadota; class Betaproteobacteria; order Burkholderiales; family Comamonadaceae; genus Variovorax; species Variovorax sp. R-27. The sequence continues at coordinate 6,289,225 of NZ_CP183984.1, read as the reverse complement.
CCTCGCCGCGCGCGGCGAGAGCAGCCTCGGCACGCTACGCGTGCACCAGGGCCCGGTGTTCACCAACCTTCTGTTGGCCGACGAAATCAACCGCGCGCCGGCCAAGACCCAGAGCGCGCTGCTCGAAGTCATGCAGGAGTACCAGGTCACGCTCGAAGGCACGGCCATGCCGCTGCCGCGCCCGTTCATGGTGATGGCCACGCAGAACCCGATCGACACCGAAGGCACCTACCCGCTTCCGGAGGCACAGCTCGACCGCTTCCTGCTGAAGATCGACATCGGCTTTCCGAGCCACAGCGAAGAGAACGCCATCGTGCAGCTGACCACGCGCCAGCGTGCCGGCAACCAGTTTCCGCTCGAGGCCGTGCGCCCCTGCCTCGACGAGGCGCAGGTGCTCGAACTGCAGCGGCTGGCCTGCCTGGTGCAGGCCGACGAGCGCGTGATCGACTACGCGGTGCGCATCGCGCGCGCCACGCGCGACTGGCCGGGGCTCTCGTCCGGCGCCGGGCCGCGCGGCACCATGGCCCTGGTGCGCGCCGCCCGCGCCGCCGCGCTGATGGCCGGGCGCGACTTCATCACGCCCGACGACGTGGCGCGCCAGGCGCTGCCCGCACTGCGGCACCGCGTGATGATCTCGCCCGACGCGCAGCTCGAAGGCCTGGGCGTCGACACCCTGCTGCGCGCCGCCCGCGACAGCGTAGAGGCACCAAGGCTCTAGGCCCGCGGATGCGCGCTGCTGTTCCGATCCCCGCGCGTGCGGCCGTGCTGGCGCTGGCCGGCCTGACCGTGGCCGCGTCCGTGGCGCTGCTGCTGGGCGTGCCGGTGGGCTACGTCGCCATCGCGGCGGGCGTGCTGCTTGCGCTGGGGCTCGTGCTGGCGGGCGTCGATCTCTGGCAGAGCCTGCGCCTGTGGCGCGCCGCGCCGTTGCGCATCGAGCGCAGCCTGCCCGGCGCGTTTTCGCTCGGCGTGCCCACGGTGCTCACGCTCACGCTAGTGAACGAAGGCGCGCAGGCCTGGCAGGTGTCGGTGTTCGACGAGCTCGATGCCCACTTCACCTTCGAGGGCCTGCCGCAGACCGTCGCCGTGCCGGCGCTCTCGCAGGTTGCGCTGCGCTACACCGCCACTGCAACGCAGCGCGGCGTCGCGCAATTCGGCGCCACCCAGCTGCGCTGGCGCACCCGCTTCGGCTGCTTCGACATGCGCCAGACGCTGGGCGAACCGCGTCGGCTGCGCGTGTATCCCAACTTCGCCGCGCTGGCGCGCTACGCGTGGCTGTCGGGCGACCGGCGGCTGGCGCAGATCGGCATCAAGACCTATGCGCAGCGCGGGCTAGGCACCGACTTTCGTCAACTTTCTGACTACAAGACCGGCGACTCGCTGCGCCACATCGACTGGAAGGCCACGCAGCGCCAGCGCCGACCCATCGTGCGCGAGTTCCAGGACGACCGCGACCAGTGCGTGCTGTTCCTGCTCGACTGCGGCCGCCGCATGCGCGCCGACGAAGGCGCGCTGGCGCTGAAGGCCAACAGCCACTTCGATGAGGCGCTCAATGCGCTGATGCTGCTGAGCTACGTGGCGCTGAAAGAGGGCGACGAAGTCGGCGCCATGACTTTCGGCTGCCCCGCCGAAGAGCGGCGCGACTTCGCACCGCGCAAGGGCACCGCCACCCTCAACGCGCTGATGAACCGGCTGCACGACATCCAGCCCGGCGCCACCCATTCGGACTACCTCCTGGCCGCGCAGGAAATGCTGCGCGTGCAGAAACGGCGCGCACTGGTCATCGTGCTGACCAACTTCCGCGACGAGGACGCGGCCGAGTTGCGCCCCGCGATCAAGCTGCTGCGCCGCAAGCACCTCGTGCTGGTCGCGAGCCTGCGCGAGCGGGTGCTCGGCCGCATCGCCAGCCAGCCGCTGGTGCATGCGCGCGACGCCGTCGATGTTGCGGCGGCGCATCTGTTCGAGCAGTCGCGCCGCGATGCTTTTGCGCGGGTGGTCGGCAACGATCCGCTCTCGGTAGACGTGGAGCCGGCCGACCTCGCGGTGGCGTTGGTGAACCGCTATCACGCCGTCAAAAGGGCTGGTCTTTTGTAAAGGTCTTTGCCCAAAATGTGAACTTCACAACAGAGGAGAGAAGTACATGACAGAGATGACCAATCCCTACGCTGCGCCCCGCGCCACGGTGGCCGACGTATACGAGGGCGATGCGGGCGTCCAGCCCGTGAAGCTGTGGTCCGCCAAGGGCCGCATCGGGCGGGCGCGCTTCCTGGCGTACACGATGTTTTCGTACATCATCTTCATCGTCGCGGCCACCTTGCTGGGTTTCATTCTCGGCATCGCCGGCCTCGGGCGTTCCGAGGGGCTGATCGTGGCGCTGACCTTCCTGCTCGCGATTCCGTATTTCGTCTTCTACGTGCTCACGGGCATCCAGCGCTCGCACGACATGGACTGGTCGGGCTGGATGCTGTTCCTGGCGCTGATCCCGCTGGTCGCGCTGATCTGGATCTTCAAGTCGGGCACCAAGGGCAGCAACCGCTTCGGCGCGCCGCCGCCGCCCAACACCACTGGCGTGCTGATCGGCGCATGGCTGCTGCCCGTCATCGTGGGGCTCGGCATCGTCGCGGCCATCGCGCTGCCGGCCTACCAGGGCTACGTGACGCGGGCCAAGGCCGCGCAGGTCGAGCGCCCCTGACCTGAAGAACTCCTAGCGCACCAGCGTCGACTTGCCGAAGAGGCTCTCGATGAGTTCGACGGCCACTTCCGCCGTCTGGTTGCGCACATCGAGCGCCGGGTTCAGTTCCACCACGTCGAGCGAGCCCAGCCGCCCGGTGTCCGCGATCATTTCCATGCACAGCTGCATCTCGCGGTAGGTCGGCCCGCCGCGCACGCCGGTGCCCACGCCGGGCGCGTCCGCCGGGTCGAGGCAGTCGAGGTCGAAGCTCACGTGCAGGTGCGTGTCTTCGTCCACGTCCTGCAGTGTCTCTGTCATGGTCGTGCGCATGCCGTGCTCGTCGATGTGGCGCATGTCGAACACGCTCAGGCCCAGCGTGCGAATGGCTTCCTTCTCGTCGCCGTCCACGCTGCGGATGCCGATGAAGCGAATGGCGTCGTGCTGCAGCGCCGCGCGCTCGCCGCTCCAGCCCGTGAGCACGGCCGGCCCGTGGCCCAGCAGGCATGACACCGGCATGCCGTGCAGGTTGCCGCTGGGGCTCGTGGTCTCGGTGTTGACGTCGGAGTGCGCGTCCAGCCACAGCACGCGCAGCTTCTTGCCGCGCTTGCGTGCATGCCACGCCACCGCGCTGATCGAGCCGATGGCCAGACAGTGGTCGCCGCCCAGCATCACCGGCACGTTGCTGGCACCCAGCGCGGTGTCGACGGCCGCGTACACCGAGCGGTTCCAGGCGATCACTTCGTCGAGGTGGCGCAACCCGTTGGTCGGCGGCGCCCAGGGCGTGGCCGGGCCCGCGAGGTTGCCGCGGTCGATGACTGTGTAGCCCTGCCGCGCCAGTGCCTCGGGCAGGCCCGCAACGCGCAGCGCGTCGGGCCCCATGCCGGCGCCGCGCACGCTGGCGCCGATGTCGGTCGGCGCGCCGATCAGTTCGAGGGTGACGGGGGTGCTGCTGGCATTGCTCATCACGGCTTCTCCAGGTGTTGCCACAGGTACGCGTAGCCCAGTGCGTCCATGAAAGCGGATTCCTTGTTGTCCGTTGCAGCGCTGTGGCCGCCTTCCAGGTTCTCGTAGAAGCTGCTGTCGTACCCCAGCGCCACCATCTTCGCGTGCATCTTGCGCGCATGCACCGGGCCCACGCGGTCGTCGCGCGTGGAGGTGGTGAAGAGGGCGGGCGGGTATGCCTGGCCCGGCTTCGCGTTCTCGTAGGGCGAGAAGGTCTGGATGAATTCCCACTCGTCGGGCTGGTCGGGGTCGCCGTACTCCGCGATCCACGAGGCGCCCGCCGACAGGTGCGTGTAGCGCCGCATGTCGAGCAGCGCCACCTCGCTCACGACGGCGCCGTAGAGCTTCGGGTACAGCGTGAGCATGTTGCCCATCAGCAGGCCGCCGTTGCTGCCGCCCATCGCGCCCAGGTGCCCGGGCGAAGTGATCTTTCGGGCGAACAGGTCTTCGGACACGGCCGCGAAGTCTTCGCAGGTACGCAGCCGGTTCTCCTGCAGTGCGGCCTGGTGCCAGCGCGGGCCGTACTCGCCGCCGCCGCGGATGTTGGCGATGACGTACACGCCGCCCTTGTCGAGCCACGCACGGCCGATGCTGCCGCTGTAGCTGGGCTGCAATGAAATCTCGAAGCCGCCATACGCGTACTGCAGCGTGGGGTTCTTGCCGTTGGCCTGCAGGTCTTTGGCGGCGATCTCGAAGTAGGGCACGCGCGTGCCGTCTTTCGAGGTGGTGAAGTGCTGGCTCACGCGATAGCGCGAGGCGTCGAAGAAGGCGGGGCTGTCCTTCAGCACCTTGGGTTCGCCCTGGCCGATGGTGCCGATGTAGAGCGTGGTCGGCTGCAGGAAGCCGCTCACGGTGAGGAAGTAGTCGTCGTTCTCGTCCTCGTCGATGCCGCCCGCCGCGATGGTGGAGAGCGCGGGCGCGCCGCCGAGGCTTTCGCGCGTCCACGCACCTTTGCCGTTCGATGGCGGCGTGAGCACTTCGAGCCGGTTCACCACGTCGTGCATCACGTTGACGATCAGGTGGTGGCGCGTCCACGAGTGGCTGTCGAGTGCGGTCGTGTCGTCGGGCTCGAACAGCACGGTGAGCTCGCGCCGGCCCGCCATGTAGTCGTCGAACTTCGCGGCCAGCAGCGAGCCCGACTTGAAGGTGGTGCCGCCCACGGCCCAGTCGGTGCGCGGCTCGATCAGCATCCACTCGCGCGTGATCTCGGCCAGCGAATCGTCGGGCACGTCGATCTTGGCGAGCTTGCCGTCGGCGCCGCGCAGCCAGGTTTCGCTCTCGTAGAAGTCGATCTGGCGCGAGACGAAGTCGCGTTCGAAGCCGGGCGTGTTGTCGCGGTAGGCGCTGACGGACATGTCCTCGTGCGCGCCTTCGTACACCGTCACCGCGCTGGCCAGCGGCGTGCCGCGCTTCCATTCCTTCACGATGCGCGGGTAGCTGGAGCTGGTCATCGAGCCGGGGCCGAAGTCGGTGGCCACATAGAGGTGATCGATGTCTTTCCAGCCCACGTGGTTCTTGGCCTCGGGCAGCGAGAAGCCGCCTTCGACGAACTGCTTGGTTTCGAGGTCGAACTCGCGCACCACGTCGGCATCGGCGCCGCCGCGCGACAGCGAGATCAGGCAGCGCCTGTAGTCGGGCTCCAGGCAGTCGGCGCCGTGCCAGACCCAGTTCTCCTTGTCAGCCGCGGCCAGCGCGTCGAGGTCGATCACCGTCTCCCACACGGGCTGCGGCTTGCGGTATTCATCCAGCGTGGTGCGGCGCCACAGGCCCTTGGTGTGATCCTTGTCGCGCCAGAAGTTGTAATAGAAGCGCGGGCCGATCTTGCGGACCATCGGAATGCGGTCGTCCGAGTCGAGCACCTCGAGGATGCCCTGCTGGAGCGCCTCGAACGCGGGCGACTGCGCATAGGCCTGCACGGTGAGCGCGTTCTGCGCGCGCGCCCAGTCGAGCTGCTTCTCGCCGTCGATGTCCTCGAGCCAGAGGTTGTCGTCCTGATGCTGCTGCGGGGAGGGGCTGGATGTCATGGCCACAGTGTACGGAGCCTGTGTGAAACGGGCGATGTGAGCAGTTGTCGCCCTGCCCGCCGGGCACCTGGCACTTTTTCGCTACTTCGGGCAAACCCCTGTCGCGCTGGTGCCTTCCCCCGGTGGAAACACTGAAGAACCAGAGGCCCACGAACGCGATGCCCGCGCTATCCTGCCTAGCGGCGCATGCCCCACCAAGGAGACACAACACATGAAACACCTGAGCGGTCTTGATGCCACCTTCCTGCACCTGGAAACGCCGGAAATGCCGATGCACGTGGGCTCCCTGAACGTGCTCGACCTGCCCAAGGGCTACAAGGGCGACTTCTACGAAGACGCCAAGAACTTCATGGCCAGCCGCATCCACCTGGCCGACGTGTTCACGCGCAAGCTCGCGCTGATGCCCTTCGACATGACCAACCCGGTGTGGGTCGAGGACGACGACATCGACCTCGACTATCACGTGCGCCACATCACGCTGCCCAAGCCCGGAACCAACCGGCAGTTGCAGCAATACGTGGCCCGGCTGCATTCCTCGCTGATCGACCGCAGCCGGCCGATGTGGGAGTTCTACATCATCGATGGCCTCAAGAGCGGCCAGGCGGCGCTCTACACCAAGGTGCACCATGCGGGCATCGACGGACAGGCCGGCGTGGAAGTAGGCAAGGCCATCTTCGACCTCGAGGCCACCGGCCGCGTGGTGAAGCCGCCGCGTTCGCGTCCGCGCAGCAGCGGCTACCAGCTGGGCATGGCCGAACTCGCCACCGCTGCGCTGCGCAACACCGCGCAGCAGTACGTGAAGCTCTTCAAGATGGCGCCCGCCATCGCGCGTGCCATCGGCGGCCTCGCCAAGCCCGACGAGAAGGCGGCCGAGAAGGACACGGCCGCCGCACCGAAGAAGTTCAACCTCTTCGCGCCGCGCACCTCGCTCAACGTGTCGATCACCAACCAGCGCACCTTTGCCGGCCGCACCATCTCGCTGGCCGAGACCAAGTACATCGCCAAGCACTTCGGCGTGTCGCTCAATGACGTGGTCATGGCCACGGTGGCCGGCGCGCTGCGCCACTACCTGGCCGACAACAACGAGCTGCCGGCCAAGCCGCTGGTGGCGGGCGTACCGGTGAGCCTGCGCGAGGCGGGCGACCAGACGGCCAACAACCAGGCCAGCATGATCCTCGTGAGCCTGGCCACCGACATCACCGACCCGGTGCAGCGGCTGAAGGCGATCAACGCGTCGTCGACCTCGTCGAAGTCGACCATGAACCGCTTCAAGGCCGTGATCCTCGACGACTTCCCGACCTTCGCCGCGCCCTGGCTGGTGTCGGGCATCGCGTCGATGGTGGGGCGCTCTGGCATCGTCAACCTGCTGCCGCCTGCGGCCAACGTGGCTATCTCGAACGTGGCCGGCGCGCCGTTCCCGATGTACTTCGCGGGCGCGCTCGTCACCTGCTACTACCCGGTGTCGATCGCCAGCCACGGCACGGCGCTCAACGTCACGGTGCAGAGCTACAACGGCCGCATGGACTACGGCCTGATCGCCTGCCGCCGCGCCGTGCCCGACATCACCGAGATCGGCGACTACCTGTTGGCCGAGCACAAGCTGTTGATGGAGCTGACGCAGAAGCACCCGGCCGCCGCCGGTGCGGCGCCTGCGCCGGTGCCTGCGAAGACGATCGAGGAGCCGTCGGACGAGGCCGGGCACGCGCCCGTCGCCGCTGCAAAGAAGAAACCTGCCGCGCGCAAGAAGGCTCCAGTCAAGGTCGCAGCGAAGAAGGCACCCGTGAAAGCAGCTGCAAAGGCACCGGTCAGGACCGCGGCAAAGAAGGCCACGCCCAAGCCGCCAGCCCGCAAGGCCGCGCCGGCCAAGCGCTCCGGCAGCCCCAGGGCCGCTGCGGCATGATCGGCGCACGGGCCCCGGCCTGCTGAAAGAAAATTGGGGCAGTTGGACTAGTTTTCCGACCGTTCTAGTTTTTCAGGCCTAGGCCCTGCAGAAGAAGATAGGCCCATCGCGAAAGACATACCGTTTCCTTCGCGAACCTTTCAACTTCAAGGAAATCACCATGTCCACGCAAACCACCATCGCTTCCGCAGCTGTTCACGTCGTCGGCCAATACAACGACGCTGGCAAGACCCTGGTCGGCGCTTACCGCACCGGCGTGCATCGCCTCCTGGGCGGCGCCGCTTCGCGCTACAGCAACTTCCTCGGCAGCCGCCAGATTCCGCTGGTGAGCGAGCAGGTCAAGGCCAACCTGATCGGCGCGCAAGAAAAGATCAACGGTTTCCTGGCCAACCGCCTGGACATCGACACCAGCCGCATCGTGAACGTGATGGACCGCGTTGCCGCCGGCACCACCAGCGGCATCGAATCGGTCGCCAGCCGCGTGGCTCGCGTCGAATCGCCGGTCGCCACCTCGGTGATCAACGCCCTGGGCGCGCTGAACCAGCCGATCGCCACCGTCTCGGTGCAGATCGCCGACAAGATCGTCGCCGGCACCAAGCAGATCGAAGCCCGCGTGAGCGGCGCCGAAGAAGCCAAGCCGGTTCGCACGGTGAAGGCCAAGGCTGCCGCCGCCAAGAAGCCGGTTCGCCGCGCTGCTGCCCGCAAGGCGGCCTGACCCCCGGGGCGCTTTGCGCCCCTTTTCTTTTTTCCGGCATCTGGAGCACTGCATGGCGACCCGTCCTGACGAAACTGCAAAGTTGAAGAAGAGGGCGGCGCCTGCGAAGAAGAAGACGCCGGCCGCGAAGAAGGCGCCCGCGGCAAAGAAGCCCGCGGAGCCCGGCAAGGCCGAAGTCCTGCTGCGCGCCGGCCTCAAGGCGCTGGACAACGTGCGCAACGACGTCGCCAAGCGCCAGGCCAACGTGATCGAAGGCCTGCTCGGCATCGGGCAGGGCAAGGTCCCCAGCCTCGACAGCTTCGGCATCCGCAAGTTCGAGGACGTGTTCGACCAGCGCGTCGCCACTGCCATGCAACGCCTGGGCATGCCCGGCCCCGCCGAAGTGCAGGCCCTGCGCGACGAGATCGCGCAACTGCGCGAACGCGTCGCGCAACTCGAAGGCGAAGGCACCGGCGCCGCCACCTCCCGTGGCCGCGGCGCCAAACGCTGAGCGACAACCCGACAAGCCGGTTGTGGCCAGTTCCAACACCACACGCGACCGCATCCTGCAGGCCAGCCTCGCGCTGTTCAACGCGCAAGGCCTCGCGGCCGTGTCGACCCACAAGATCGCAGCCGAGCTCGGCATCAGCCCGGGCAACCTGCACTACCACTTCAAGGCCAAGCAGCTGATCGTCGAATGGCTGTTCCGGCGCTTCGAGCAACGGCTCGAGGCCCTGAACGGCTCGTCGGCATCGATCGCGGCCATCGACGACCTCTGGCTCGCGCTGCACCTGCGCTTCGAGGCCATCGACGAATACCGCTTCATCTACCGCGACATGGCCTTCCTGGCCAGCGAATACCCGGCGCTGGGCCAGCGTGCGCAGGCCCTCACCGCGCAGAACCTGCTGGCCGCGCAGACGCTGTGCGAAGGCCTGGTGGCCTCGGGCGTGATCGAAACCAGCGCGGAGCAGGCGCGCATCCTTGCGCTGCAGATGGTCTTCACCACCACCTGCTGGCTGTCGTTCGAGCGGCTCGTGCCGGGGCGCGACGCGCTGGCGCAGGCCGACCCCGGTCTGGCGGCTTTCTACACGCTCACGCTGGTTTCCCCGTATGTTTCCAGCGAATCGAGGGCTTACCTTGATTACCTGAGGGGCAAATACCTCGGATAAATGACGTTGTTGTCCGACGGGGCATTGATTCTTTCGGCCTCATGTTCGTCTTGAAGAAGATAAAAACCAAAAAGGATCCATCCATCATCATGACCACCGCCACCCACGCCAAGGAACCTGTCGCGCCACCGTCGCGCCTGCTGCTGCTGGCCGAAGCCCGCGCACTCTGGGAAACCGGCGCCGGCATCGCCATGTGGCCGCTGCTGCAGCTCACGCCGCGCGGCGACGGACACCCGGTGCTCGTGCTGCCGGGCCTCGTGGCGGGCGACGGCTCCACGCTGCTGCTGCGCCGCTACCTGTGCAGCCGCGGCTACGACGCGCACGGCTGGGGTCTGGGCCGCAACTTCGGTCCGCGCGAAGGCGTGGAAGACGGCATGGTCGAGCTGCTGAAGACCCTGCACGACAACAGCGGCCAGAAGGTCAGCGTGATCGGCTGGAGCCTGGGCGGAGTGTATGCGCGGCTGCTGGCGTCTTCCTATGCGCCCATGATCCGCAACGTCATCACGCTGGGCAGCCCGTTCTCCGGCAGCCCGCGCGCCACCAACGCATGGCGCGTGTACGAAGGCGTGAGCGGCCAGAGCTCGCACGACCCGCGCCGCATGAAGTTCGTGCAGCCCACGCCACCCGTGCCGACCACCTCGATCTTCAGCCGCACCGACGGTGTCGTCGCATGGCGCTGCAGCATCGAGAAGACCGGCCCGCAGTCGGAGAACATCGAAGTCATCGCCAGCCACCTGGGGCTGGGTGCGCACCCGGCAGTGCTCTATGCGGTGGCCGACCGGCTGGCGCAGCCCGAAGGCGAGTGGAAGCCCTTCAATCGCGGGGTGCTGGGGCCGCTGGTTTATCCGGACCCTGACCGCGACAGCTGAGTCGCGGGGCTTGCCTCAGGCCTGCGGATCGTCGTTGTCGACCGTCCAGGCAGCTGGCGGTGAAGAGATCGGGTCGCCATCGGGCCCGAACGCGAAGTCACCGTTGCCCGAGACCAGAAGATCGCCCGCCAGCCGGACGTTGACGAAGCTGCATCGGTTGAAGCGTGTCCGGATCATGGCCGCCTGCGAAAAATCGACATCGACGAGGCGGCACGAGGAGAACACAGTCCCGGAGAGGTCAGTCCTGAACAGCCGGGGAGATTGCAGGGTGCAGCCCTCGAACGCGCAGTCCAGCAATTCGGCCTTGGCCATGTCCACCGATTCGAAGCGGCATTCTTCCAGCCGGTTGCCGATCCAGGTGCAGCCATTCAGCGCCTGGGGCGCTGCAAAGCTGGCGCCCCGAAACAGCGACATCGCGATGGTTGCCCCCGAAATGTCGAGCTCGCTCCATGAGATGCCGGACAGGTCCGCATGGCTCAGATCGACTCCTTGGCCTTCTGCCTGGGCGACCAGGTTCGTGACGACGTCCGCTTGGGAGACTTTCTCTTGCATGATCAGTGGAAGATAACTCGATTGTTGAGGCCTGCATTGCCCACCGCAGTCTGCAGTTCGCCGATGTGCTGGGGCGACATCTTCATCGTGTCGACGATGACGTTCTCGCCGACGCCCACTTCTTTCTGAATCAACGCCATCGCATCGGGTGTGTTGTAGCCGCGCGGCGCGTACTGGGAGTTCCAGCCTTTCACGTCCCACTTCTGGCCTGTGGTGTCGATGAACTCCGATGCCCCGGTGGGATCGCGCGTGATGGGGCCAGGCAGCTTGCCTTGCTCTTCCAGTGAAAGCCCGACCTCCGCTTCTCTGCGTGTCTTGGTCGTCGCCTTGCCTCCTTGCGCCGGGTCCTTGGCCAATTCCTCCAGTCTTTGCGCGCGCTCCTGTGGAGACATGGGACGGCGCGCGACCACCGTGCCCTCGCGTGCGCTGGAAGTGTTGCGTTGCACCCTTTCAGGTACGACTTCCCGCGGTTTGCCCTCCACCGTCCGGCTAATCGGCTCCAATGGCGCCCCGCGCACCGATTCACCGGGCCGCGGAAGCGGCTCTGCTACGCGCTTGCCGCCGCCCAGGCCGACGTGCGCCGTGGCGACGTCGAACATGCTGGCGCCGAACTGGTTGGCCGCGGCAACCTGCTCTTCAGAGCCGCCGAGTACACGCGTGGCCGCACCGGGGGCGCCGAAGATCGGGCCCAGCAAGGCGATGCCCAGCGAGTTGCCGAAGCGCAGATTCTGCGCACTCAGCCAGGCACTTTCGCTGCCGGAAAGCCCGTTCTCCCAGCGTGGCCCCGGCGTATAGACATCCTGCAGGAAAGAGACTCTTCTCTTGAGTTCCAGGGACTGTTCGGGCGGCAAGGGATTTTTGCCGGTGTAGTGGTCGTTCAGCTGCTGGAGCTTGTCGTCCAGCGCCGACTTGGGGATTTCATCCGGCATCTTTTCGCATGCCTGCTGAAATGTCTTCGCGGCCTGCAGCGCATCTGTAGGCTCCAGACGCGCGTCGCGACCAGTGCCGATCCACATCCGCTCGTACCACGGTATCTTTTCGAAGTCTGCCTTTTCCCGCTCGTACCGCTCGCTGCAGATGCCGGGCCGGCGCCGCACCATCGGCCCCTTGGGCACCTCGAAGGTCAGCACCCTGCCGAGCGTGCCGTTGCTGTTGAAAGAGGGGGGCGAAAAGGAGGAAGAGGGCGACGACGAGGAAGACGTGGACAGCACCTGTCCCAGCGTCTTCTTGTCATCGGGAATCGAGCTCATCAGGCGGCCCCATTCATCTCGCAGAGATCGCCGTGGCGGGCCACGGGGCGGCTCTCGACGAAGACCGTCTGCGAGCCGGAGATGATCTTCACGTTGCCCGCGCCGAGCGAGACCCCCGAGCGTACGCCGCTGCCCGCGTTGCCCGCCACGCCCTTGACGATGCTGTCGACCATAAGCACCTTCTCGCTGCGCGCGAACACGGTGTGCGAGTAGGCCGCTTTCTCGGGCGGAAGGATCGACACGATGTCGAAGGGAACCACCTGGTTGCCGACGATGCAGAAGTCCGGCGCCACGTTGACCACCATGAACCGCGACTCCGCATCCGCGATGTGCTTCTCGGCGCTCATGCAGGCACTCCCTGGGGCATGCCGCTGCCTGCGGGAGCCTCGGCGATCGGACGGTCGAAGAGGTCGACCGTCACGGTGTCGAGCGCCTGGTCGAGCGTGAGCCGCCAGGTCAGGTGCACGAGCATCTCGTCGAGGTCGATGTGCACGGTGTCGAGCTTCATGGCTTCGCTGCGCTCGATGCCGTCCCCGTTCCTGCACAGCGCCTCGATCCACAGGTGCGGGAGCTGGGTCTCGGTGCAGGGCGTCGAGGCGAAGAAGCCGCTCATGCGAAGGGATTCGTCGCCCCGCAGGCCACCGGCCACGACCTGGTCGGCGGGGGCGTACTGGAAGAAGCGTTCGTCGAAATCGTCGGCGTAGTCCATGTAGGGCTGTCCAGCGTGGCGTTCGCGCCAGGCGTCGTCGTAGGTTCCCGCCAGCGCGACACGCGGCTGCCAGAAGCGCGCGACCGGCCCGAAGCCGACGGGCTGGGCGTCCTTGTGGTTGGCGTGCTGCAGCGGTGCATCGGTGTGCTCGATCTGCGGGCCGGGGAACGGCTGTCCGGCGGCATGGCGCGCCCCGGGATGATCCTCGCGGGCTGCGCTACCGAACCATCCGGTGCCGCAGGGGTTGGCCGAGTGGGTGCGGGGCGGGGCCGATTCGTCGTCGCCCTGGTCGAATCCCCATCCGCCGTAGGCGAGCTCGTAGCGCAGCGGCACGGCGAGCGTGGGCTGCGCGTCGGACAGGCTGCGCTGCGCGGCGTCCGGCTGCCAGTCCCAGTGGCGCGGCCCGGTCAGACGCAGCGCCTTGTGCAGCAGCGGTGCGTCATGGTGCCTGTGCACCTGCAGCTCCGCGCGCCAATCGCGCCTTGGCGTCCAGTCGAGGGCGTGCGCGGTGCCCGTCACGTAGACATCGGCGTCGGGCTTGAGCAGCAGCACGTCGGTCGCCATGCGCAAGCTCGACAGCGTGGCGTGCGCGGCATCCCAGGGCTCGTCGGCGAAGACCGGGCCGCGATGAAACGCCGCCGGTTCGAGCCGGCCGGGCGCGAGCACGAAGCTCGCGCACACCACCACCACGTCGTGGAAGCGCCGCCCCTTGCCCATCTTGTCGAACTGGAAGTGTGGAAAGGGGGTGCCGTTGCGCAATTGCCTCAGGCGCGGCGCGGGGATCGGCGGCGCGGGCTCAGCCATGGGCGTTGCCCTTGTCCGCCGCCAGCATTCCGACGCCGGCGGAGACCGCGGCCGAGACAGTGCCGAGCACTTGTGTCGCATGGCCTGCAGCTTCGCCGCCTCCACCGCCGCCCCCGGCCACCTGCTGGGCGATCGAGGCGAGCTGCCCCGCCTTGCCAAGCAGGTCGGCGGGGTTGCCGCCCATCAGTGCGCCCAGGCTCGCCAGCGGGCTGCCCGGCGGCTCGGCCGGCGGTGGGGTCGGCACCGCGTTGGGTTGCAGAGCGGCGCCACCGCCCATGGGGTTGAGCCAGATGTGCTCGCCGTTGACGGTCACGTCGTCGCCTTGCGCCGTGATATTGATCTTCTTGCCCGTGACGGCAATCGAGCCGTCGGCCTTGAGCTGCACCACCGACGCGCCCACCCGCAACGAGATGGTCTTGCCGTCCATCTCGATGTGGCTACCCTTGTCTCCGCCCACGGACAGCAGGTACTTCTCGCCGACCTTGGTGGTCTGGGTCTTGCCGACCATGGTGTTGTCCATCATGCCGACGACGGTGTTGCGCAGCATGCCGACGTTGAAGGAGTAGGCCAGGCCGATATTCACCATCTTGGCGAGGCCCACGTTGTGCATGTAGGCCATGCCGATCGTGGCCATCTGGTTGCGGCCCACTTTCTTGCTGCGGTCGCGGCCCACCGAGTGGGTTTCGTCATGCTCGACCTCGATGTCCTGGTTGCGCTCGGCGTGCAGCCACACCTGTTCCTGGCCTTTCCTGTCCTCGAAGCGCAAGGCATTGGCGTTGGCACCGCTGCCGCCCTCGGAGCTGCGTGTGAGCAGGCCGCTCTGCGTGGCGTTGTCGGGCAAGCTCCACGGCGGCATGTTGTCGGCGTTGTAGACGCGGCCCGTCACGATAGGCCGGTCGGGGTCGCCATTCTCGAAGTCGACGATCACCTCTTGCCCGATGCGCGGGATCTGGATGCCGCCGAAGTTGGTACCTGCCCAAGGCGAGGAAACACGAATCCAGCACGAACTGTTCTCGTCCTTGGTGCAATAGCGGTTCCAGTGAAAGCTCAGTTTCACGCGGCCGTATTCGTCGGTCCAGATCTCGCGGCCCGCCGGACCTGTGACGATGGCAGTTTGAGGCCCCGTAGTGCGCGGCCTTGGCTCCGGTGGCACTGGCGCACGAAAAACCTTGCTCGTCGGGATGACCTCGAAGTCCACCCGGCATTCGAACTCCTGCTGCGAGCTCGCATCGCCCACGTCTTGCAGTCGCAGGTGTGTGTTCGTCACGAGGTACTGCCGATTCGCTTCGTTCTGGGGATGGCGCTCCAGCGTGAGCAGACAGCCCGGCACCACCGCACGCAGGTTGCCCGAGCCGCTGGCACGCTCGCCCTGACTGCCGGTCTCCTCCATGCGCGTGCGCACCAATTGCTCGCCTTCGGATTCGACGACGTAGTCGCCTGGCCATCTGTAGCGCTCCCATGTGTTCTGCGCGGTCTTGCGCGGCATGGCACTGACCTGCTGCAACTCGGCCTTGGGACGCTTGAAGTCGAAGTCGTCGGTGACCCAGCGGCCGCTTTGCAATTCCTCATGCGCATTGAAGCGGTCGCAGCGTTCTTCGCGTGCGGTCGCGTCGGCGGCATGGAAAGGAATGGTCTGATAGCCCGCGTGCGCGAAGGGCTGGTGAGAGGCCATGTCGTCCACAATCACCAGCTTGTGGTTGTTTTCTTCGTGCACGAAGCAGTAGTACAGACCCCACTCGTGCAGCAGCCGGGCAATGAAGTCGTAGTCGGTCTCCCCGTACTGGACCTGGAACTCACGAGCCGGATAGCTTCGCGTGGCCCGGATCTCGAAGGGCAAGCCGTACTTGCCGAGAACAGTCTTGACGATGCCCAGCACGTCTTCGTTCTGGAAGATGCGGTAGTCGCTCGTGCGCGTTGCCAGAGTGAGCCAAGGCTCGACGACGGCTTCGTACAGCGCGCGGCGATTTTCCAGCCGCAGGAAGCGCACGCGCGTGACCAGCCCTGAGATGTGGCGCTGCTCCGGACCTGAGCCGGGCCTGCCATCCAGAACGATGTGCGTGGTGAGCGTCTCGCCGATCAACTGCTTGATGGCGACATTGGCCGCCTGACGCTCGTTGTAGCCCTGCTGTTCGGGGGTGGCGAGGGTCAGGGTATAGCGAAAAAGACGGCTCAAACCCTCTTCGCCTTCAATCGCGATGGGCTCCAGTGCCGGCTCGTTGCCGAACGCAGGCATTGCAGACGAGGAAGCGGTGAGAACACGCGCAAGCTGCGCGGTGCCTATTGGCATGAAATCTCCCTGGTGTTCTGACTGACGAAGCAAATCGTAGCAATTCGAGCCTGAAACGCCAGTAGCACGATAGGTTGCTATCGCCCCAACAATCTGGGGGGACCGGGCGGGCGTTTTGCAAAGCCGGCTCGCGTGACCATGACTTCCGTCACTTGTGCCGCAGCGGCCCCGCCCAAAACAATAGCGGCGCCATGTACCCCGACCTGCCGCCCGTCTACCCCCGCATCAAGCACGTCGACTTCCTCGAGGCCGTGCAGCCGATGCTCGACCAGATCGAGGCGCGGGGCGGCAACCGCGAGGCGCAGACGCCCGTGGCCTACCCCTTCGCTGGCGATTCCGATCTGCTGATGACGTTCGCGCTCGACACGCCCACGCAGTTCATCACGCTGACCCAGGAGGGCATGGAGGAAACGGGGCTCGACCCGCAGTCGCTGTACGAACTCGCGATCGACAACATGCTCCGGCAGGTGGCGCACAACCTCGATACGCAGGACCTCGTCATGTACAAGGCGCTGGTGACGGGCGACGGCTTCGAGGCCTGCATGCTGCTGCTGCCGGACCTCTGGGAGCAGTTGTCGCTGGGGTTCAAGGGCGAGCTGATCGCGGTGGTGCCGAGCCGCAGCGTCATCTACTTCATGGACAGCGGGGCGAGCTTCGAGGCCCGGGGGAAGTCGATCACGGCCGAGACCATGCTGGGCCTCATGTGCTCGGCTGCCGCCGAGGTCAAGGCTGAGGCGGGGCCGCACGGCCTCTCGGACAAGGTGATGGCGCTGACCCCGGATGGCTGGCACGTTCGCGGCACCTTCGAGGACCACGCGTCGGCACTGGAGGCCTGACGAGGCCTGCGCAGTCTTCCTTTCAGCTGCCGGCCCACACGTCCAGCACGTAGCGCTGGTCGGCAATCATCTTGTCCATCCACGCCGTGCTGTCTTGCCCGTGCTCGCGCGCAAGGTCGCTCAGCGTGCGGCGCACGTCGGGCTCCATGCGCGAGCCGTCGCCGCACACATAAACCACTGCGCCCGCTTCAAGAAGCTTCCACACTTCGGCCGCCTGCTCGCGGATCAGGTCCTGCACATAGACCTTGCGCTCGCCCGCGCGCGAGAACGCGGTGTGCAGCTTCATCACGCCGCGGTGCGCCCAGGCCTGGAGTTCGTCGGCATAGATGAAGTCCTGCTCGGGATGGCGGCAGCCGAAGAACAGCAGCGCCTCACCGAGCGCATTGCCCGCCTCGACCTGTGCCGCGCGCTCCTGCAGGAAGCCACGGAACGGCGCGAGGCCAGTGCCGGGGCCGACCATGATGATCGGCCGGCTCGCATCGTCCGGCAGCCGAAAGCCCTCGGCCGTGGTCTCGCGCACCACGCCGTGCACCGTGTCGCCGGCCTCCGCGCGCGCCAGGAAGTTGGAGCACACGCCCTCGAAGGTGCCGATGCCCGACTTGGCCGGGCCGCTCACCACACCCACCGTCACGCTGCACTTGCCCGGTGTCATCGTCGGCGACGAAGAGATCGAGTAGTAGCGCGGCGACAGCGGCGACAGCATTTCGAGAAACACCGCGAACGGCACCTGGCAGGCGCGGTGCTCTTCCAGCAGGTCGAGCAGCGATTTGCGCTTGTGGAGCACGTCGGCCTTGTATGCCGCCTGCGAAGTCTCGTCGCTGCCCGACAGCGCCGCGAGCCTGGGCTTGGTGAACGGGCACTCGGTATATGCCGCGAGCGTGGCGATCTGCTTGCGCGTGGCCACGTCCTGCAGCTCGACGTAGTCGCCCAGCAGGCGGTCGACCGCAATCACCTGCTCCACCGGCAGCGCTGCCTTGCGGCCCGCGCCTGCATGCAGGCGCACGTGGGCCGTGCGGTCGAAGCCGAAGCGTGCCATCGCGCGTTCGACCTGCGCCGGGCTGTTGCGCGGCACCACGCTCAGGTGGTCACCGGCGCGGTAGATCAGGCCCTCGGGCAGCATCAGCTCGACGTGCCGGGTGGAGCGGCCGGCTTCTCCGTTGCCTCCGCTTTGCAACTCGCGGTTCTCGATCACCCGCAGCGCCACTGCGCCCAGCGCATCGACGATCGCGTTCTTCTGCGGCGGCGGCAGCTCTTCGAGCGTGTAGAGCGGTTCGCTCTGCACGGGCGTGTCGGCGCCGGTCTTGATGTCGAAGGCCTTCACCAGCTCGGGCCAGAGCGCGTCGCTCCAGTCCTGGAAGGCGCCGTCCATGTCCTCGCGCGCATCGCCTTCGCCGCGCGAATGCACGCGTGTGGCGCCGAGCGCTTCGAGCCGTTCGTCGATGCGGCGCGGCACGGCCTGGTAGGTGGCGGCCCAGTCGGTGTTGCCGCAGCCGAACACGCTGAAGCGCACGCCGTTGAGCGAATCGTCGGCCTTGTCGAGCCAGCGATGGAACTCGGCCGCGTTGTCAGGTGCTACGCCGTTGTACGAGGCGCAGACGATGGCCACTGCGCCGTTGGCCGGCAGCCGCTCGGCATAGTCGTCGAGCGAGGCCAGCTGCGTGGAGAAGCCGCGCATTTCGCCGGCCTCGGCGAGTTGGCGCGCAAGGTCTTCGGCTGTGCCGAGGTTGGAGCCCTGCAGCACCAGCAGCGAGGTGCCGTGGCGTGCAGCCTGGGGTTTGCGCGCGGCAGCTTGCACGGGCTGCACGGGGGCTGCGGCTGCGTCGGTCATGTTGCCGCGCGGACGCGTGGCCGGATCGCGCAGCAGCGCCTTGATCTTGAAGTTCTCCGGCTTGATCGTCAGCGCTTCCTTGATCTTCAGCTTGTAGCCCGTGTGATCCACGAGGTTGAAGCGCTGCAGGATCATGCCCAGCGTGAGCACCGCCTCCTGCAGGGCGAACTGCCGCCCGATGCAGGCGCGCTGCCCGTTGCCGAAGGGCTTGAATGCGTTCACTGGCCGCTCGCGCTCGGCTTCGCGCGTGAAGTTGTCTGGGTTGAACTGATCGGCATCCTCGCCCCAGATGCCCTTGTCACGATGCAGCGCCAGCGCATGCATGATGATCATGTTGTTCTTCTTGATCGTGTACTGGCCGCCGATCTTTGTGTCTTCCTTGGCGCGCATCGAGATCGCGGGCGCGGTCGGGTACAGGCGCAGCGACTCTTTCAGCACCTGCATCACGTACTGCAGGCGGTTGACCTGCGCGTAAGTGGGCTTCTGCGTGGTGTCGGGGCCGAACACGTTGTCGACCTCTGCCTGCGCCTTGGCCATGGCCTCGGGGTTGTTCAGCAGGAAGTAGATGGCAAAGGACAGCAGGCCGCTGGTGGTTTCATGCCCCGCGATGAGAAATTCGATGCACTCGTCGCGGATCATCTTGTCGGTGAGCTGCTCGCCGCTTTTCTTGTCCACGCCCGCGATCATGTAGCTCAGCAGGTCGGGCTTGGTGGCGATGTCGGCGCCGCTCGTGCGCCGCTCCTCGATGATGTCTTCCACCATCTTGTGCATGTAGCGGATGTCCTTGCGCTGCTGGGCGAGCTCCTTCTTGAGCATCAGCTCTTCGAGCGGCAGGCCGCGGCGGTTCTGCACCGTCTCCAGCGTGCGCACCATCGCATCGACGAAGGGGTGGAAGCCTTCGCGGTAGAACGAGTTGAAGCGATAGCCGAAGCCGCACAGGCCGATGGTGTCGAGCGTGAGCGCTGTCATGTCGCGCACCACGTCCACCTCTTCGTCGAAGTTCAGGCGCTCCCACTTGGTGACCAGCTGGCCCGCGATGTCCAGCATCATCGGGTGATAGGCCTGCATCGCGCGCTGGCTGAAGTTGGCCAGCAGGATGTTGTGCGGCTTGGACCAGGTCTCCTCGTGCGTATCGGAGGTGAAGAGCCCGTGCGAGGCTGCCCGCAGCCGGCGCAATGCACCGCGCGTGCTCTTGTCGAAGCGCGGCTCCTCGCAGAGCTCGTCGACCAGCGCGGGCGACGACACCACGATCACCGGCATGCCCGGCATGTCCAGCCAGTAGATACCGCCGAGGTCTTGCGCGATCTTCCACATGTCGAGCACGGGAGAGTCGGACCCGATCGACAGCAGGTTCCCGACGAAGGGTTTCTTCGCCGGATGCGGGATCGGGTAGAGCGAGTTTTTGCCTGCCATGGGTTGTTGTGCCTTTGGAATGGACCCGCTTCGGATATCCGGGATGTAACAACCGGAGTATCCCGACGGCACGGGGGGCAGGCAGGACGGGGTTTCCCTTAGGCTGGGGAGTTCATTCAGGGCGCGCTCACACCGACGGGGTGCCTTGCTCCGCGAATGTCCCCCGGCCTGCGGCCTCCTCCTTTATTTCGCTGCGCAAGGCACCCCATCGGCGTGAGCGTTGGGCAGAGCGGTGGTTCATCGCGAGATCACCAGCAGCGTGCCCCTGTGCGAAGAGCACCGGGTGCTCCCCGCAGCGAAATAAAGGAGGAGCCGAAGGCGGGGGACATTCGCGGAGGGGAGTACCCGGTGTTCTTCGCACACCCCCTGAAAGTCAGCGAGTCAGGGCCGAACCATCTTGCACTCAGTCCCCTGCGCCAGCTCGTTCCCGGTATAGACCGCGTCAGTACGAAAGCCGTAGTTAGTGCCTTCCCAGCCCGTCTTCACGGTCTTGCCGTCCACCGGCACGATGGTGTTGACCACCTGCGGCAGCAACAACTGGTGGTCTTCGGCACGCATGCGCACCGGTCCCACCACAGAGTCGAATGTCAGGTCTTCGAGCGCCCGCGCCACCTTGATGGTGTCGGCGCTGCCGGCCTTGTTGATGGCCGCGGCCAGCAGGCGCGGCGTCATGTCGATGCGCGGCGCGAGAAAGTCCTTGCCCGTCTTGGCCTTGTAGGCCTTGGCCAGAGCGTCGACCTTCGGCGTATCGGCCTCGCCAGGGTGCCATTCGGCCACCCAGGTCAACTGCCCCAGTTTCGCCTGCGACACCGCAGTGACCGTGCCCGGCACCGAGCCCGCACTGTGGTTGAAGTAGCGCAGGTTGTAGCCCGCGTCGCCCGCGGCCTTCAGCAGCAGCGTCATGTCCTGACCCCAGTTGCCGGTGATGACCGAGTCGGCCCCGCTCTGCTTCACGTTGGCGATGTACGGCGCAAAGTCTTTCACGCGGCCGATGGGGTGCAGCGCCTCGCCGACGAACTGGATGTCGGGCCGCGCCAGGCCCACCAGCTGGCGGCCGTAGCTGGCCCACTGCTTGCCGTGTGCGTAGTCCTGGTTCAGCAGGTAGACCTTCTTCACATCGGGCGTCTTCTTGATGTAGTTGGCCAGCGCCTTCATCTTCATCGCCGTGTTGGCCTCGGTCTGGAAGTGCCAGAAGCTGCAGCCCTTGCCCGTCATCTCGGGGTCGATGGAAGAGTGATTCAGAACGATCAGCTCCTTGCCCGGGTTGCGCTGGTTCCAGCGCGCCACCGATTGCACCAGCGCCGTGACCACCGACGAGCCCGAACCACCGGTGACGATCGCCTTCGCACCCTGGTCGATGGCCGCCTGCAGCGCGCTCTGGCTCTCCTGCGCCGAGAGCTTGCTGTCGAACTGCAGCAGCTGCAGCTTCGTTCCACCCAGCACGCCGCCCTTGGCGTTGATGTCTTCGATGGCGTACTGCGTGTGCATCAGCATCAGTTCGCCGACGTTGGCAAAGGGGCCGGAGAGCGGATCGATGTAGGCGATCTTGTAGGTCTGCTGTGCTTGCGCGTGCGCGGCGCCGGCAGCGGCCAGCAGGCAGGCAAGGGCGATCCGCGCCAATGGCGCCTTCTTCAACTTCATGGTTTGTCTCCGGGGTGGTTGTCTTGTCAGTTCTTCGCTTGCAGCCCGATCACGCGGCTCGCGAGCTTCGTGAGCTCGGCAACCACCTCGTCGGGCGACAGGCGTCCACCCGGGCGGTACCAGCTGTACAGGAAGCCGGGCAGGCTGCAGGCCGCGAGCGCGGTGATCTTGGTTTCCGCAAAGTCGAGGTCGCCGTCGCGCCGCGCTTCTTCGAGCAGCGGGCACAGCAGGTCGTAGAAGTGGTGCGCCAGCTTCTTCTGCGCCGCGATGTACTCCGGCCGGTACACCTGCGGCTCGCGGTAGGGGAAGAAGGCGACGGGGTGGTGCGTGATGGTCGCGCGAATCAGCCGCTCGATGCCCTCGAGCACCTTCTCGCTCGCGCGGCGCGGGTCGGTGGCCGCGAAGTCGAGCGCGGTGAAGCAGTCGACCGCCGGGCGCCACGACAGCGTCTCGAAGATCTCCTGCTTGTCGCGGAAGTAGTAGTACACGAAGGGCTTGGTCACGCCCAGCGCGCGCACGATCTGCGCCATGGTCGTGTTGGCGTAGCCCTGCGCGGCGAAGAGCTGCGCGGCCGCCTGCAGGATGCGCTCGCGCTGCAGATCGGTGCCCTGCGTGGCCGCGCGCTGGCGGCCAGTGCCCTGGGGCAGATGCGGCTGCGCCGTCGTGTCGCTCTGGTCTCCAGAGGGTTTGTGCCGTGTCGCGGAAGTTATACCCATGGGTAGGATTGTTCGTGCACCATGCACCATTGGCAAGCGCCTGCCCGGTGCAGGCGGCTATCGATAACCCTGAGAAAGTGACGCCATGGAGACATTGCCCGACCGCCCGCAGCAGCCGCTGCACGAGTACCTGCGCACCCACGCACGCGAGCGTGGCGGCAGCACCGCCTGCCTCTGGTACGGCCATGCGATGAGCTGGGCCGAACTCGACCGCGCCAGCGACGCCTTCGCGGCGCGCCTGCAGGCGCTGGGCGTGAAGAAGGGCGAGCCCGTGGTGCTCTTTCTCAACAACTGTCCGCAGTACCTGGTCGCGCACTTCGGCATCCAGAAGATCGGCGCCATCGTCTGCCCGAGCGGCCCGCTCAACAAGGAGCACGAGCTGGCCTACCAGGTCAACGACCTGAAGGCGCGAGTGATCGTCGCGGCCGCGCCGCTGCTGCCGGTGGTGCGCAAGGTGCAGCCGGAGAGCTCGATCGAACACGTGTTCGTGGTGCACTACGCCGACCTGCTGCCCGACCCGTCGTCGCTCGACCTGCCGGCCGAACTGGCCGCAGAGCGCAAGGCCGAACGCAGCGTGCCCGAAGACTGCGAAGACTTCCTGGCCGTGATGCGCGGCAACGCCAAGCAGCAGCCCGTGGTCATCGACATGGACGACGTGGCGCTCATGACCTACACATCGGGCACCACGGGCCTGCCCAAGGGCGCGATGCTGAGCTACGGCAACGCGCTCTTCAAGACGCGCGCCGCGGCCGACTGCAACGGCGTGGGGCCGGGCGACGTGCTGCTGTCCATCGCGCCGCTGTATCACATCGCGGGCATGCTGATGGGTGTCAACGTGCCGGTGCTGACCGGTGCGGCATCGGTGCTCTTGCACCGCTTCGACCCGCGCGCCGTGCTGCAGGCCATTGCCGCCTACAAGGTGAGCTGGTGGTACAGCATCGCGCCGATGAACGTGGCCTGCATGCAGGTAAGCGACATCGACAGCTTCGACCTGCGCAGCCTGAAGATGAATCCGGTGACCAGCTTCGGCATCACCTTCACCGAACCGCTGGCGCAGCAATGGCGCACGCACGCACCGAACTGCACTTCGTTCGAGGCGGCCTACGGACTGAGCGAAACCCACACCTGCGACACCTACACGCCGCACCATGCGCCGCGCTGGGGCACGCAGGGCATCGCGGTGCCGGGCGTGACCATCCGCATCATCGACACGGACACGCAGGCCCACATGCCGGTGGGCGAAGTCGGCGAGATAGTGCTCACCAGCCCAGGCACCTTCAAGGGCTACTGGAACAAGCCCGAAGCCACTGCTGCCACGCTGCGCAACGGCTGGGTGCACACCGGCGACATGGGCAAGCTCGATGCCGATGGCTATCTCACCTTCATCGGCCGCTTCAAGGAAATGATCAAGGTCTCGGGCTACAGCGTGTTCCCCGAAGAGGTCGAAACCATCCTCATCAAGCACCCGGCAGTGGCGCAGGCGGCCGTCATCGCGCAGCCCGATGCAGAGAAGGGCGAGGTCGTGAAGGCATTCATCGTGCGCAAGCCAGGTGCCGGGCTCGATGCCGACGCCCTCATCGCCTGGGCGCGCGACAACATGGCGAGCTACAAGGCGCCGCGCGCCGTGAGTTTCATCGACGCATTGCCGACGACCGGCGCGGGCAAGGTGCTGCGCCGCTTGCTCAAAGACAAAAGCTGAG
Organism: Variovorax sp. R-27; assembly: GCF_049913215.1. Lineage (NCBI taxonomy): Bacteria > Pseudomonadati > Pseudomonadota > Betaproteobacteria > Burkholderiales > Comamonadaceae > Variovorax > Variovorax sp. R-27. Next base: position 6,265,163 of record NZ_CP183984.1, on the reverse strand, counting down.
AGGTTCCGTTTGCTGTTCTCCAAAGTTCTGATTGCCAACCGCGGCGAGATCGCCGTGCGTCTGGTGCGCGCGCTGCGCGACCTGGGCATTGCCAGCGTGGCAGTGCATGCGCGCGACGATGCGGCGGCGCTGCATGTGCAGCTGGCCGACACAGCAATCGCGCTCGATGCGACCGGGCCTTCGGCGTACCTCGATGTCGCGGCGCTCATCGCGGTGGCCAAGGCGCAGGGCTGCGATGCGGTGCACCCCGGCTATGGCTTTCTCAGTGAGCGTGCCGATTTCGCACAGGCCTGCGCGGACGCCGGCCTTGTCTTCATCGGCCCCACGCCGGAGCAGCTCGGCCTGTTCGGCGACAAGGCCCGCGCACGCGCACTGGCCACGCAATGCGACGTGCCCGTGATGCCTGGCAGCGCCGGCGCAGTGACGCTCGCACAGGCGCAGGCCTTCTTCGCCGAGCAGCATGCGCAGGGCGCGGGCGTGATGGTCAAGGCCATCGGCGGCGGTGGCGGGCGCGGCATGCGCGCGGTGCTGAACGCTGAAGAACTGCCCGAGGCGCATGCGCGCTGCATGTCCGAAGCCAAGGCCGCATTCGGCATCGAAGGCGTGTATGTCGAGCGGCTGATGCGCAATGCGCGGCACATCGAAGTGCAGGTGCTGGGCGACGGCCACGCCGTGGCCAGCCTCGGCGAGCGCGAGTGCACGCTGCAGCGGCGCTTTCAGAAGCTGGTGGAGATCGCGCCGAGTCCTTCGCTGCCTGAGGCCTTGCGCGCGCAGGTCACGCAGGCTGCGCTGCGCATGGCGAAGACGGTGGGCTATCGCGGCCTCGGCACCTTCGAATTTCTGGTCGATGCGGCATCGACGACGCTGCCCTTCGTCTTCATCGAGGCGAACCCACGCCTGCAGGTCGAGCACACGGTGACGGAAGCAGTGACGGGGCTGGATCTCGTGCAGTTGCAGATCGCCGTGGCAGCGGGGCAGTCGCTGGGCGAACTTGGTGTTGAACCCGATCGCACCGCACCGCAGCGCGGCTTTGCTGTGCAGTGGCGCATCAACGCGGAGACGCTGGATGCGCAAGGCAACGCGCGGCCTTCGGGCGGCACGCTCGCGCGCTTCGATCTGCCGGCAGGCCCCGGCGTGCGCGTTGACACGCACGGCTACGCGGGCCTTGCGCCTTCGCCGCACTACGACACGCTGCTCGCCAAGCTCATCGTGCATTCGCCGTCGCCGCGTTTCGAAGACGCGCTGCGCCGATCGCTGCGCGCGCTGGACGAATGCCATATCGACGGCATCGCCACGAACCTGTCGCTGCTGCGCGCCATCGCGGCGCGGCCCGAGTTTGCGACGCAGGCGGTGCATACGCGTTTCGTGGAGGCGCATCTGGGCGATCTGCTGGCGGTTGCGGCAGCGCTTGAAAAGCATGCGAAGAAGACGGTGGTGGCACCCGTAGCGCAAGCGGTCGTCACCGAGGACGACTCCGACGAGCTGACCGTCAAGGCCCCGATGCCAGCCCGTCTCGTGCAGTTCGAAGTTGCCGTCGGCGACGTGCTGCCCGCCGGCGCGCAACTCGGCGTGCTCGAGGCCATGAAGATGGAACACCTGCTGCACGCACCGGTGGCCGGCCGCGTGGTCGCGCTGCTGGCCGAGCCCGGTGACTACCTGGTCGAAGGCCAGTCGCTGCTGCAGCTGGAAGCCGTCGATGCGCAGGCCGTCGAGGTCGAGGCGCGCGCCGAGCACGACCTGGACGCGATCCGCCCTGATCTGCAGAAGGTCATCGACCGCCACGCGCCCACGCTCGATGCCAACCGCAAGGCTGCCGTCGACAAGCGGCACGCACAAGGCGGCCGCACCGCGCGCGAGAACATCGCCGACCTGTGCGACACCGAGTCCGACCCCGGCAACTTCATCGAATACGGCGCGCTCGCCATCGCCGCGCAAACGCGGCGACGCACGCTCGAAGACCTGATCGCCAACACGCCCGCGGACGGCATGGTCACGGGCCTGGGCAGCATCAACGCGAAGCAGTTCGGCCCCGAGGTGTCGCGCTGCGCCGTGCTGGCCTACGACTACACCGTGCTGGCCGGCACGCAGGGCATGCGCAATCACCACAAGACCGACCGCCTGCTGGCGGTGGCGCATCAGCTCAAGCTGCCTGTAGTGCTGTTCGCCGAGGGCGGCGGTGGTCGTCCCGGCGATACGGACATGCCGATCGTCGCGGGCCTGAACAACCACACCTTCAGCCAGTTCGCGGCCCTGTCGGGCAAGGTGCCCGTGGTGGGCATCGTGCATGGGCGCTGCTTCGCGGGCAATGCGGCGCTGCTGGGGTGTGCCGACGTGATCATCGCCACCAAGGGCAGCAACATCGGCATGAGCGGCCCCGCGATGATCGAGGGCGGCGGGCTCGGCACCTTCGCGCCCGAGCAGATCGGGCCCAGCAGCGTGCAGTCGCGCAACGGCGTGATCGACATCCTGGTGGAAGACGAAGCTGCTGCTGTCGCTGCTGCGAAGCAATACCTGTCGTACTTCCAGGGCGCGACCGCCGACTGGCAATGCGCCGACCCGCGTACGCTGCGCCATGTGGTGCCCGAGAACCGCCTGCGCGTGTACGACGTGCGCGCCGCGATGCGCGGCGTGGCCGACACCGGCTCGCTGCTCGAACTGCGCGCGGGTTTCGGCGCGGGCATCGTCACTGCGCTTGCGCGCATCGAGGGCAGGCCGGTCGGACTGATGGCCAACAACCCGCACCACCTCGGCGGCGCGATCGATGTGGAAGCGGCCGACAAATCCGCGCGATTCATGCAGCTTTGCAATGCGCACGGCCTTCCAATTGTTTCGTTGTGCGACACGCCCGGCTTCATGGTCGGGCCCGAAATCGAGGCGCAGGCACAGGTGCGTCATGTGTGCCGCATGTTCATGGTGGCTTCGCATCTGCGCGTGCCGTTCTTCGCCGTGGTGCTTCGCAAGGGCTACGGACTGGGCGCGCAGGCGATGACTGCGGGCGGCTTCGACGCACCGGTTTTCACCGTGGCCTGGCCCACCGGCGAATTCGGCGCGATGGGGCTGGAGGGTGCTGTGCGGTTGGGTTTTCGCAAGGAACTGGCCGCTGCACCCGAGGGTGCGGAGCGCGATGCGCTGTTCAAGAAACTCGTCGCGCAGCAGTATGCGAACGGCGAGGCGATCCACATGGCGCAGACGCTGGAAATCGACGCGGTGATCGATCCGGCCGAGACGCGCACCTGGTTGGTGCGTGGCTTGTCTTCTGCCACGAAGGGCTCGAGCGTTGCTACTCTCTACGTAGACACTTGGTAACCCGGCCTTAGACCTCGTCACGCGCGGGGGAACAGTGGCTCCGTACACTGCGACGCTTTGCGCGCATGAAACTGGTTTCCATTTGGGCAGAGCGCCTGCGCGACGTGACTGTCGCGCACTGGGTGGCAGCCCTTTGCCTCGCAGTGCTGGCCGTCGGCGTGCAGGCTGTGACGCCCGACGACCATCCGCGGCAGCCCGCCGAGGCGCATTGGGTTGCGAGCTGGGCCGTGGCACCGGTCGATTTCACGGAGATGGCCGCAGCCCCCGGTGGTGCGAACTATTCGTCGCCTGCCGGCAATGACCTGCGCGGGCAGACACTGCGCCAGAAGGTTGAACTGTCGCTCGACGGCGAGCGCATCCGAATCCGCTTCTCGAACCGCTTCGGCAAGACACCGCTGCGCATTGCCGCCGCGAGCGCAGCACGCGGCACCGGCGCCGATGCGTTCTCGCCGACCACGCTGCGCGTGCTGCGCTTCGGCGGCCGCACCACCATGACCATTGCGCCCGGCGCGGACGCCTGGAGCGACGGCATCGACCTGCCGGTGCAGGCGGGCCAAACGGTGGTCGTGAGCGCCTTCTTCGACCGCACCACGCCGTTTGCCACTGCCTCCATGCTGGAGCCGGGCGCGACATGGGTAGCGCCCGGCAACGCAGTGATGGCACCGAAGCTGAAGAACCCCTCGCCACTGGTGCTGAACCAGATCGTGACCGGGCTCGACGTGCTCACCACCAAGTCCGTGCGCACCGTCGTGGCCTTCGGCGACTCGATCACGATGGGCACCTCGGAGGGCAACTTCGGGGCCTACCCCGACATGTTGGCCACTCGCTTGCGCGATACGCAGCGCGAAGGGCAAGACGTTGCGGTGCTCAATGCCGGCATTGGCGGCAATCGCCTGCTGGCCAACGGACTGGGGCCCAGCGGCCTCTCCCGGTTCGAGCTCGATGCGCTGCGGCAGAGCAGCGTGACGCACGCGATCATCCTTATGGGCACCAATGACATCGGCCGCACCCTGTTCGCCAAGGTGCCGGGCGCCGAGCTGAAGCCGCGCGACATGCCGACGGCCGAGCGCATCACCGAGGGGTTGGAGCAACTGGTCAAGCAGGCCCGCGCCAAGGGCGTGAAGGTGCTGCTCGGCACCGTGCCGCCATTCAGGAACACGCCTTACTGGAGCGAGGGCAACGAGGCCATGCGCGAAGCCGTCAACCGCTGGATCCGCGGCCAGCAGGACATCGACGGCGTCGTCGATTTCGATGCGGCATTGCGCGACCCTGCGGACCCGAAGGCGCTGAATCCGCTGTTCGATTCGGGCGACCACCTGCACCCCAACAAGGCCGGCCATGCGGCGATGGCCACGGCCATCGATCTGCGCGAATTGCAGGAGTGAGCGCTCGCCGGGGCGCTCGAAGGCGCTCAAAGGCGAGTCACAGCTTTACACAAGACTTCGTGCATTGCTTACAGGCGGTTCACATAGACTGGGCAGCATGAAGGCTCCTCCAACAACTCATGAGGAGTCCTTCATGAAAAAACTCGCATTGGCTCTTTCCGTCGGCGCTGCATCGCTTCTGTCGGTGGGCGCATTGACTGTTCCCACGGCCGCGCAGGCGCAACCCGTGGTCATACAGGTGGCGCCGCCCCCTCCGCGCTCCGAACGCGTGCCCCCGCCGCGCCGCGGCTATGTGTGGGCGCCGGGGCACTATGAGTGGCGCGGTGGGCGCCATGTATGGACCCGCGGCGTCTGGGTGCGTGCCCGTCCGGGCTATGCCTACCGTGCGCCGGAGTGGCGCGAGGAAGGCGGACGCTGGCAGTACAACGCAGGCCGCTGGGACCGTGACGGCGATGGCGTGCCGAACCGCTACGACCGTCGGCCGAACAACCCTAATCGCAACTGACGCTGAGCGGGATGCATGCCTCCGAAGTGGAGGCATGCTTTTTTCGGAGGCCTAGCGGAACACCACCGTGCGGTGCCCGTTGAGCAGCACGCGGTGCTCGCTGTGCCACTTCACCGCACGCGCCAGCACCTGGCTCTCGGTGTCGCGGCCGCGGGCCGTGAGGTCTTCCACGGTGTCGGTGTGGTCGGCGCGGGCCACGTCCTGCTCGATGATCGGGCCTTCGTCGAGGTCGGCCGTCACGTAGTGGGCGGTGGCACCGATCAGCTTCACGCCGCGGTCGTGTGCCTGGTAGTAGGGCTTGGCGCCCTTGAAGCTGGGCAGGAACGAGTGGTGGATGTTGATCGCGCGGCCGGCCAGGTTGCGGCACAGGTTGTCGCTCAGGATCTGCATGTAGCGCGCGAGCACCACGAGTTCGGCGCCTTCGGCCTCGATGATTTCAAGCTCCTTCGCCTCGGCCTGTGCCTTGGTCGCGGCCGTCATCGGGATGTGGTGGAAGGGCACGTTGTAGCTGGCGGCCAGCTGGTAGAAGTCGCGGTGGTTCGAGATGATGGCGCGCACGTCGATGGCGAGCAGGCCGCTCTTCCAGCGGAACAGCAGGTCGTTGAGGCAGTGGCCTTCCTTGCTGACGAGGATGACCGTCTTCATCGGCTCGGCGGCGGCGTGCAGTTGCAGCGTCATGCCGAAGCCGGCGGCGAAGGTCTTCAGCTCTTCGCGCAGCGTGGCTTCGCTGTGGTCGCCGCAGGCGAAGCGCACCCGCATGAAGAAAAGACCCGTGTCGTGGTCGTTGTACTGGGCGGCCTCTTCGATGTTGGCGCCGCGCTCGAGCAGGAAGCCCGACACGGCGTGCACGATGCCCGTCCGGTCGGGGCAGGAGAGGTTCAGGATGTAGGCGGGCGAGGTAGGCGTAGAGGTCGTCATCAGGGCGTGATTGTCGCAGGGGTGCCAGAATCGCGATTTTCCTCGACCACATAACCGCAGGAGACACGCATGGCCTTCCAGGACTTCAACATGGACAACCAGTGGTTGCCCTTCACCCCCAACCGTCACTTCAAGAAAGACCCGCGGGTGTTCGTCGCGGCCGACGGCATGGAGTTCACCACGCACGACGGCAAGAAGGTGATCGACGGCATCTCGTCGCTGTGGTGCGTGGGTGCGGGCCATAACCGCAAGCCCATCAACGAGGCGATCAAGAAGCAGCTGGACACGCTCGACTACGCCACCGCCTTCCAGGTCAGCAACGACAAGGCCTTCAAGGCGGCCGAGATGATCGCCTCGCTTGCGCCCGGCGATCTCAACAAGGTGCTGTTCTGCAACTCGGGCTCCGAAGCTGCCGACACTTCGATGAAGGTGGCTCTGGCCTACCACCGCGCGCGTGGCGAAGGCCACCGCAACGTGTTCATCGGCCGCGAGAAGGGCTACCACGGCGTGGGCTTCGGCGGCATGTCGGTGGGCGGCATTCCGGGCAACCGCAAGGTGTTCGGCTCGGCCTTTTTGCCGCGCGTGGACCACATGCGCTTCATCCATGACCCGGTGAACCACGCCTACATCCACAACGAGGAGCCGGTGTGGGCCGAAGACCCGCTGGTCGAGCTCGAAACCCGCATCCTGCCGCTGCACGACCCGAGCAACATCGCCGCGATCATCGTGGAGCCCGTGGCCGGTTCGGCCGGCTGGTACCTGCCGCCCAAGGGCTACCTGAAGCGCCTGCGCGAGATCTGCGACAAGCACGGCATCCTGCTGATCTTCGACGAGGTCATCACGGGCTTCGGCCGCATGGGCACCAACTTCGCGTCCGATTACTTCGGCGTGGTGCCCGACATGCTGAACTTCGCCAAGTGCGTGACCAACGGCGTCATTCCGCTGGGCGGCGTGATCTGCCGCGACAAGCTCTACGACGCGATGATGAAGACCGACGCGCCCGAGCACGTGGTCGAGTTCTTCCACGGCTACACCTACTCGGGCCACCCGGTGGCCTGCGCAGCGGCCATTGCCACGCTCGATCTCTTCAAGGAAGAAAACCTGTTCGCGCGTGCCGGTGAAATGGGCAAGGTGCTGGGAGATGCCTTCCACAGCACCTTCAAGGGCCTGCCCAACGTCATCAGCATCCGCAGCCTCGGCCTTGCCGCGGCGGTGGAGCTCGCGCCCATCGCGGGCACGCCGGGCAAGCGCGCCTATGAAATCTTTCTCGACTGCTTCCACAAGGGCGCGCTGGTGCGGCCAGCGGGCGACGTGCTGGTGATTGCGCCGCCGTATATCGTGGAGAAGTCGCACATCGACACGCTGGTGAACACGCTGGCGGATTCGATCAAGGCACACGCCTGAGCGGGAAGGCAGCGCCGGCGTGAGCCGGAGATCGATGTCCGGATACGGCGAGTGAAGGCGGCAGGGAGCGCGCAACATGTGAATGTTCGCGGCCCTGCCGCCTTCTCTTTTGTGAGGACACGATCATGAAGCTGCAACTGAGCCATCTGGCTTCGCCGATGGGCGAACTTCTGCTGGTCACCGACGCTGCCGGTGCCATTCATGCGCTGGATTTCGCGGACCATCGCGCCCGCCTGCATCGCCTCCTGCGGGAACTTCACGATGAGGTGGAGCTGACCGAAGGCGCCGCGCCGCAAACGGTGGCCGACGCCCTCGATCGCTACTTCGACGGCGATCTCACGGCCATCGAAACGCTGCCCGTCGCAAGGCTGGGCAATGCGCTGCAGCAGCAGGTCTGGGAGGCGCTTCGCCGCATTCCTGCAGGCCGCACGACCAGCTATGGTGAACTGGCGAAGCAGCTCGGCTTCGACGATCCGCGCGCGGCCATCGATGTCGGTGCCGCCAACGGGTCGAATCCGATCAGCATCGTCGTGCCGTGCCACCGTGTGATCGGCAAGAACGCAGACCTCAAGGGCTACGCCGGCGGTGTCTTCCGCAAGCGGCATTTGCTGCAGCACGAAGGCGCGCTGCCGGCTTCCGACGCGAAGCCCCGAGGCGAAACCGTGGTGCCCGAGACGATTCAACTCGCGTTCTGAACCACGGCGCCGCACGCCGTCGGGATCGACCCGGGCCCGGGTTGGCCCTTTTCATTTCTACCGGTTCCCGGGATACCTCCTACCGGTTCCCGGGATACCGGCCGTGGCCGTCGATCCCTAGCATCCCCTCCCGAAACGTAGCACTTATGAGTTCATCAAGTGCGTCTTCCAGAGAGGGACCGTCATGCAACGCGTATTTCTTATGGCACTGGTGTGTGCGCCTTTGGCTGCGCTCGCCAACAACGTCGGCGAGAACGCCGCATGGCAGTTCCAGACCAGCACCGACAAGGTGAACCAGGCCGCGATCCAGGACATGATCCGCAAGCAGAAGAGCGGCTACTACTCGGCGCCGGTCTACAACACGACCAACAACATCGGTCGCCAGTACAACTGCAACGTCTCCGCGACCTCCACGGGCAACGACGGCAACAACAGCACGGTCGCGAATTCGCCGTCCACTTCGGGCGCGACTTCGAATGCCTCGGGCAATGACAGCCGCACCGCGGTGGGAACGCTCGGCGGCGCGACGGTGGGCACCACGCAAGCCAACTCCGGCGCGGTCGGCTCGGCCATCGTGGGCGGCACCAGCACGCAGGTGCAGGGCGCGGCCAACCAGGCTCTGAACTCGAATCAGAGCAACTCGGGTGCGCAGACCGCGAGCGTCGGCGGCAGCTCGGCGTGCGCGTTCGGCGTGCTCAATTGAACGGGGCACGCGACATGCAATACCCCATCACCCGCACCTTCGCTCTCGCAGCCATCGCCACGGTGGCGCTCGCCGGTTGCGTCTCCGCTCCGCAGCAACGCTTTGCGCCCAACGAGGCACCCGTGGTGCTCGGCCCCTCGGTGCGCGACAACATCACGCCGATGGAGGCGGTGCTCGCCTGCTACGCCGACCACATCGCGGCCACGCGGCGCCCGCCCATCGTCATCGGCGTGGGCGACGTGAAGGACTACACCGGCAAGTACAGCATCAACGAAGGCAACGCGATCACGCAGGGCGGCGCGCTGATGGTGTATTCGGCACTCGGCAAGCTTGGCGGCGCGGTGAGCATCGCCGAGCGCTTCGACCCGGTGATCGCCGAGCGCGAGCTCGCGTACGCCGACCGCCGCCAGCTCGGTGACGGCCGCACGCACCAGGTCGGCGGACCCAACGGCGGGCAGGCGGTGCCGTGGCTGCCGTACTTCGGCGGCACGATCAACAAGTCTGATTACTTCATCGTCGGCGGCATCACCGAGCTCAACTACAACATCAACTCGGGCGGCGCGGAGTTCGCGGTGAACCAGGTGGGCGTGAAGGCGCGCACCTTCAGCCAGTCGGTGAGCGTGGACCTGCGCATCGTCGACACCAAGTCGCTGATGGTGGTGCGCACGGTGAGCCTCACCAAGCAGTTCAATGGCTACGAAGTGGGCCTGAACGTGTTCCGCTTCTTCGGCAGCAAGCTGTACGACGTGGACATCGGCGCCAAAGGCCAGGAGCCTGTGCAGATGGGCGTGCGCGCGGCGCTCGAAGAGGGCGTGGTGCGGCTCATGGCGGCCGTCACGCAGGTCGACCACCGGCCTTGCATGACGATGCGCCCGGGCGCCGGCGAGCAGATTCCTGTCGTGCCCGCGGCCGACCTGCGCAAGGTCGACAACCCGGGCGATGCCGCCGTAGGCGGCGCGGCCGTGACCTCGCCCGTGGTGCAGAGCGGCGTGGCCGTCAATGCCGCGGGGCAGGGCGGCGCGCGCCTCACGGGCACGGCAACGCAGGTGTCCTTCGACTTCGGCGCGACCACGCTCGGTGGCAGCTCGCTTGCGCTGATCGACCAGATCGCGGGCCTGGCCAAGAAGGGCTCGACCGACATCGTGCTGGTGGCGCGCGACACCGAGAACTGGGACGCCCGCAAGCGCGACGAGCTCACCGACCAGCGCATCGCCGCCGTCACCTCGGCCCTTGCCAACCGCGGCGTGGCACCGGGCGCCATCAGCCTCACATGGCGGCCCGATGCCGCCGACACGTCGATCCACCGCGACGGCCCGGGCCTGCAGGAGATCGCCAAGCTGCGCATCGGCAGCGCGGTGGTCGGCGGCGCCGCGCCAACCTCTTCTTCCGACGGCGCAGTCAAGGGCGACTGACCTGCCGTTCCGCGCGCATCGCGCATCCACTTTCCGACCCAGACCGCTTCCACAACATCCGAGGAGTCACGCCATGAAAGCACGCAAGATCCAGAGCCGGGCCGTACGCGCGCCCATGTTCAGCCGCAGCAGCATCGGCACGGCCGTCGCGATGGCGCTGATTGCAGCAGCCTCCGGCGCACAAGCCGCGGAGACTTCGGTCGACGCTGCCTACAACGGCACCGCCACCGGCACGCCGACGGTGAACTCGGACATCAACAACACCGGGGCCGTCAACGCCACCATCACCAGCGCCACCGTGGGCACGACCTCCACCGGCACGCCGCTGAATCCCAACCCGGTGGCGATGAGCACCAGCGGCAACCTGGTCGGCGCGAGCGCCACCGGCAACAGCTTTGCCAACAGCATCCAGCCGGCGCCCGGCACGCCGGTGAACAACGCCGCGACGCTGGGCGTGGCGACCAACACCGGCGTGATCAACAGCGCAGTGAGCAGCAGCAAGCTGGCGGTGGAATCGAGCACGCTGCAGACCGGCAGCGTGGTCAACGCGGACAACACCATCTCGGCCACCACCACGCTCAACAGCGGCAGCTCGGTGGTCTCGGGCGCCGCCGCGGTCGGCGCCTCGCCGCAGGCCGGCACCTCGGTGCTGACCTATCCGGCGGGCGCACCGCTGTTCGATGCCAAGGGCAACATCGTGGTGACCTCGCTGCAGTCGGCCACGGGCGCGAGCTCCAGCGCGCAGGTGCTGGGCAACACGGTCGACCTGATGCTGACGGCGAGCCCGGGCATCACGCTGACCACCGCTGCCGTGCTCGAACGCAATTCGATCTCGGCGGTGCTCAAGGCCAACAGCGCCACCAGCACGGCCGAAATCCAGTCGGGCGGCGCGCCGGCTTTCGCGGGCTCGGCGGTGGTCGCGAACCTGCAGGCAAACGGCAACGGCATCCTCGCCGCCACGCACAGCGCAACCAATACGGGCTCGGTGATCACGGGTCTCGTGAGCGGCGTGCCAGCCGGCGGCTCCAACGTGCTGCAGGGCTCGCTGTCGGTGCAGGGCAATGCGATCTCCAGCGCGGCCACGGGCAACGAGGCGCTCGGTGCCACCGCCGGCACGGCGGGCAACCGCATCCTGATCGACGACGTGACGATCGCGGGCACCGGCACGGCAGCCACCGCGGCCAACAACAGCATCCACAACGGCGTGGGCGTGACCAGCAACGTCAACAGCGACCTGGCCATCGTCAACAGCCAGGGCAACATCGGCGTGACCACCTTCGCCCAGACCGCGGGCGCACAGATCCTGGCCGGCGTGCAGTCGAGCAAGAACAGCCAGGTCGCGCTCGCCGACAACAGCATCACGGCGGACGCCACCGGCAACACGGCGTCGAGCGCGATCGCCAGCGGCAAGAACGCGGCTTCGTTCACCGGCACGGCGGCGGTGTCGAATCAGCAGGCCAACTCGGCGGCACCGCTGACGGCGTTCCTGCTCCCGTCGGTCATCTCGGCGCAGACGGGCGAGTCGCCCGGCACGGGGCAGACCAGCGGCAGTTCGGTCACCGTGTCCGGCAACACATCGGCGGCCACCGCGCAGGGCAACCAGATCACGCAGAGCCTGGCGATCCAGGCAGCCACGGTGGCACTGGGCAACGGCAACGCCGTGCTCACGGGCGGCACCGACTCCGACGGGCGCGTGTCCGCCAGCGGCGCGGCGACGCTCACCAACCTGCAGGGCAACTACAACGGCAGTGGCCCCGCGGCGCTCAACTTCGGCTCGCAGATCCTGCTGACCGCCAATGGCGGCGGCGCACCGGTCGCGAACAACACGCTGGCGCTGACCGACAACCGGCAGGAAGCCGTGGCGCTCGGCAGCGGGGCCACCAACACGCTCACGCTCAGCGGCAACTCGGTTGGCACGGGCGCGGGCATCGCGAGTGTGCAGATGTCCGATGCGACTTCCGGTGCCGGCGCGGCGCTGTTCGCTCCTGAAGCGCGCATCACGGTGAACGGCAACCTCACGGGCGGCTCGGTCGCGCTCACCGACAACCTGCAGCGCGCCATTGCCTACGGCAACTCGGCGACGAACACGCTGGGCGTGAGCACGGGCAACCTGGCCGTGGCGCCAGGCCCGTTCCTGGGTACGCCGGCCTCGACCGTCACGGTCGATGTGCTCAGCGGACTGCCGTTCAGCAACGCGGCCGGCGCCCTGCCGACGGTGACTGCAGCCTACGGCATCCTGAACGACCAGTCGGTGCAGGGGAACATCGGCAGCTCGGCGACCGGCTCCAACACCTTTGCGGCGAACGTCAACGGCAATGTCTCGGCCGCCAGCGTCGCGAACAGCGACAACGCCTTCGTCGCAGCCACCTACGGCAACGACGCAGCCAGCGGCGTGACGCTGGGCCTGAACAACGTGAGCGGCTCGAACGCCTCGATCGCCAACGTCACCAACACGCAGGCTGTGGCGGGCACCAACACCGTCATCTCGGCCATCGCGGCCGGCGGCATCGTGGCGCGCACCACGGTCACGGGCACGCTGAGCAACGGCTCGGTGTCCAGCTCGGACAACGCGGCGCAGGCACTGGCCTACGGCAGCCGCGCCACCGGCAACACGGTGAAGGTGACGGGCAACAACATCGACACTTCCGGCCTCTCGCTGGCGGGTGCGACGCTGACGGGCAACGTGCTCGCCACCACCGCCGCCTTCAGCGTGCAGAACGCGCAGTCGGGCCAGGGCACGGTGTCGGCGCAACGCAGCGGCGGGCCTGAAGTGCAGACCACCGTCACCGGTGCCATCAGCAACTCGAAGGTGGACGCCAGCGGCAACACCACGCTGGCCGGCGCGACCAGCAACAGCGCCGTCAACGGCGTGAGCGTGGATGCGGTCGGCGTCTCGACCACCACCGCAGTGCAGAACCTTCAGCTCACCAGTGCGGCGGTCAGCTCGCTGACCGGGCAGGAAGGCGCGCTGCTCAACAACAAGGACGGCGTGCAGGTGGTGCTGGGCGGCGCGAGCATCCAGAACTCGCAGGTCACTGTCGACGGCAACGCCGCCGGCGGTTCGGCCACGGGCAACGCTGCCGTCAATCGCATCGACGTGAAGGGCAACACCATCGCCGTAGGCGACGGCTTGCCGCTTGCCGGTGCGACCAGCCTCGCGGGCCTGGCAGGTGCGGTCGGCGATCATGCGCTGTCGAGCATCCAGCTGGTGACGAGCCCGACGATCTCTTCCAAGGTGGCAGCCGCCTTCGGTGTCGACACGGCGCCCGGCGCGGTGATCTCCGGCTCGACGCTGAGTGCTTCCGGCAACACGCAAAGCGCGAAGGCCGTGGCCAACACGGGCAGCAACGCCATCACGCTCGCGGCCACCGATGTGTCGGCCCGCTCCGCGCTGCTGTCTGCACAGGGCAGCACGGCGGCGGTGGAGTCGCGCTCGTTCATGCAAGCCTTTGCGCCGGCCTCGGTGACGGGCTCGTCGGTGAAGCTCTCGAACAACAGCAACTCGGCGCTGAGCGTGATCAACGACGTGGACAACAAGGTCGCCGTTGCGGGCGGCTCGTCTGTCGCATCCTTCGTTCCCGCGATCATTCTTCAGGGGGCGCTGCCCGGCAACACCGCGGCGCTGGGCGACCAGGTGCTGGTGAACCGCCAGTCGGCCGGAACCTCGGCCACCAGCACCGCCGACACCGCGATCTACAACGAAGACAGCCTGGTGCCCGCCAACGCGGGCCTGGTCAACAGCAGCTTCACCGCCTCGGGCAACTCGACGTCCTCGGAAGCAGCAGCCAACCGCGCGACGAACGCTGCCTCGCTGACCGGCGGCGCATCGCAGTCGGCCAAGACTGCGGTGCTGAATGCGCAGGACAGCAACGCAACCGTGGCAGCCAACGCCAACAACGTGACCAGGCTCACGTTGACCGGCCCCAACGCGCTCACCGGCAGCAGCGCCACGCTCGACGGCAACATCACCAGCGCAGCCGCCACCGGCAGCGCTGCCACCAACAGCATCGACGTGAAGAGCAGCACCATTGCCGGCAGCACGCCGCTGCCGGCCGTGGCCGCAGCCGGCCCGGCGCTGTTGGTGACAGTGACGGCAGACCACGCACTGGCCAACGTGCAGATGGGCACCGGGCCTGTGTCGGCCACCGCGACGGGCATCGTGGGCATCGACACGGCACCGGCATCCATCGTCGGTACCTCGACGCTGGGCGTGACGAACAACGGCCAGAGCGCGAAGGCCGTGGCCAACACGGCGCTCAACAGCGTGACGCTCGCGGGCTCCAACGTTGGCGCGCGCTCGGCGCTGCAGTCGACGCAGTCGGGCACCGCCGCGGTGACGGCAACGTCCACGCAGGAGCTGTTTGCACCGGCCGCATCCACCGCCTCGACAGTGCGCCTCTCGGGCAACAGCAACACGGCGCTGGGCGTGATGAACGACGCGACCAACACGCTGAGCGTGAGCGCGGTCAACACCCTGCCGCCGGGCGCGACGGGTTCTGCCACGCTGAACGAGACCGGCAGCGCCGACAACGTGGTGGCCACCGGCGACCACGTGCTGTCGAACCGCCAGTCGGCCGCATCGACCGTCAGCAGCACGGCCAATACGTCGATCCACAACGACGACAACGCCGCACCCACGCCGGGGCTGATCAACGGCGCGCTCACCATCTCGGGCAACAGCACCTTCGCAGAGGCCACGGCCAACCGCGCGGCCAACACCGCCACGGTGGCGAGCAGCGCGACGCAGGGGGCCAGCGTCGGCATCGTCAATGTGCAGGGCAGCACGGCCGACGTGACGGCGACGGCCAGCACGGTGGCGAATGCGACGCTGGCCGGCGCGGTGCCGCTCAACGGCAGCAGCGTCTCGCTCGACGGCAACACCACCGTTGCCCTGGCGCGCGGCAATGCGGCGACCAACGTGCTCGAGTCCAGCGGCGGCAGCAGCTACGGCGGCGCGGCGACAGTGGGTTCGTCGAGCCTGGTCGGCACGCCGCTGGCGCTGAACGTCGGTGCGAGCGCGGCCATCCTCAACAGCCAAAGCAACTCGGGCGCGGTGTCGGCAACCAGCGTGGGCACGAGCTACCAGGTGGCGCTCAACAGCACCGGGGCTGGCGTGTCGAGCGGCTCGGTCGGCGTCACGGGCAACGCACTGGCGGCGCAGGCCGTCGGCAACAGCGCGACCAACCGCTTGACGCAGACGGCGCTGAACACGGGCGCGCCGAGCGCGGCCATCGGCAACTACCAGGTCAACACCGGCGCAGTGACGGCCACGGTGACGAGCGTGAACTTCGGGGTCGGCGTGTCGGGCGCTGTGGGCAACAGCACGCTGCGCACCACGGGCAACCAGATCACGGCATCGGCCACGGGCAACTCGGCGGTGTCGGCGATTACCTCGCGCTGAGCTGCTGCGTACTGAAAGAAAAAGCCGCGGGCCTTTGGGCTCGCGGCTTTTTTCTTGTCGATGGGGCGCTCAGGCTTTCGGTTGCGGTCTTGCCTGCCGCTTGAACTCTGCGCAGTAGTCTTTTTCGGGCAGGGGCGGTGTCCGCCATGTGCGGTCGTAGTCGCCCGCCACCGCTTCGGGCGAAGGAGCAGCCGGCGCGGCCATCAACCGCACCGTAGCGACCTTGACGTCGTCGGGCAGGTGCTGCGGCACGCCGAGCGTGCGCACGACGTGGCCGGCTCCGGCGATCAGCAGCACCGTCTGGCCCGGGCGTTTCGCCTTGACGATGGCCTGCGCCATCGCACGGTCGCGGCCGACCTGGATGCGCGTCATCGGGACGATCTGCGACTCGGGGAGCATCCTGCAGTGGCCATCGCGCACGGCGTCCTGCTGCGCGGTGTAGGCCTCGCCGTTGAGCTGCACGTCGAGCGAGACGTCGGCCATGGCGTCTTTCATGCGGACGCGCGGCAGGTTGGCGCCGACCACGGGCACGCCCGCGCGCACGGCGGCCATCACGGCGGGGCCGTAGCTGGCCCAGGGCCAGGCCTTGTCGCTCCAGTCGAGGGCGGCCTGCACCTGGGCCTCGGTGGCGGTGGGCGTGAGCTGCGCGGTGCTGCGGCCTTCCTCGGCCATCTCGAGCGCCAGCGCGGCGAGGTGGCCGCGCGCGACCAGCGCCTCGACGGTTTCGCGTTCGATGACATGGTGCTCGGGCGCGTCGTGCTGCTCGCCGAGCAGCAGGGCATCGATCGGTTGGAGCGCTGCGACGCGGCGTGCGATGGGCGCGTCGGGCGCATCGGCGCCGGAAGAGGACAGCGCCGAACAGCCCGTGAACGCGGTGGCGGCGAGCAGGGGGAACAGCAGGAATCGGGAGGCCCGGGTGGGCCAGTTTGGAGGAGGCATCGCGCCATCGTATGCCCTAGGCATGCGCGCGCAGTGCCGTCCATTTCCTCCTGTGCCTGTCGTCCGCGCCCTCCCGCTTTTTTCGTTCGCGCGCTGGCCAGGCAACCGCCGCCGAAGTTCCGGTGGATTTACCGCTGA
This sequence comes from Variovorax sp. R-27, assembly GCF_049913215.1. Taxonomy (NCBI): domain Bacteria; kingdom Pseudomonadati; phylum Pseudomonadota; class Betaproteobacteria; order Burkholderiales; family Comamonadaceae; genus Variovorax; species Variovorax sp. R-27. Next base: position 6,248,357 of record NZ_CP183984.1, on the reverse strand, counting down.
ACACTTCTGAAACTTTTAACTGACAGCCTGCTAATTTTTTACTAAGTCTTTGGGTTTACTCGGCCCGTCGCGAACAAGTCATACCAAAGACCACATGTGACTCGCGATACGGGCCGGATATCCATCTATCCGGGGAGTTCAATTTCCGACACTTACGGGGTAGATATGAATAACTTGAGACTCGGTGGCGCCATTGCCACTGCCCTGGTGGCGCTTGCCGTGCTGCCGCTCCAGTCCGCACACGCCACGACTGCCACCACGACCTTCAAGGTGACGGCCACGGTGCTCAGTTCCTGCGCCATGGCCACGCCCGACACGCTCGCGTTCGGAAGCTTCACCCCGGGCACTGCGCTCACCGGCGCGACCTCGTTCACCGTGCAGTGCACCTACGGCACCACCTACTCGCTGGGCATGAGCGCAGGCACCAGCGGCTCGGTGACGGCCCGGACCATGACGAGCGCCACGGCGACGAGCGGCTACAACAGCCTGTCGTACGGTCTCTACAAGGACTCCTCGTATGCGACCAACTGGAGCAACAGCACGACGGGGTCGGACTACACCGGCACAGGTTCGGCCGTGACCCATACGGTCTACGGCAAGGTCCCGGCCGCCCAGTACGCAGTGGCGCCCGCAACGGACTACACCGACACGATCACCCTGACGCTCACCTACTGAGCGTTCACGGTCCATGTCCCTCGATTGGGCTATGCGCCAGCTCCTGCCGCGCGCGGCGATCATCCTCGGTTCGGCGGCGGCGATGGCCGTCTCGGCCGTTCCTGTCGACGTTCGGGCCGCGAGCATCCAGATCGCGCCGGTCCGCGTCGTGCTGCAGCCCAACCGGCCGGTCGCTTCGCTGGTCGTGACCAACGACGGTGCCAGCGAGATCTCGATGCAGGCCGAAGTCATGAGCTGGGCGCAGAAGGACCAGCAGGATGTCTATGCGCCTACGCGCGAGGTGCTGGTCAATCCGGCGATCTTCCGGATTCCGGCCAATGGCCGGCAGATCGTGCGCCTCGGCCTGCAGGTGCCTGCGCTGGCCGACGAGCGCAGCTACCGCATCTTCCTGAGGCAGTTGCCGCGCGACAAGGCGCTGCCAACGGGGGCCGAGGGGGCGGGCGCTGAATTGCAGACGCTGCTGCAACTGGTCTTGCCGATCTTCGTGCCTCCTTCGTCCCCTGCGGGAGCGCCTTCGGTCGCGTGGCATCTGAGCGCGTCGGCGCTGACCATCGACAACCTGGGGCGCGAGCACATCCAGATCACGCAAGTCACCGTGCGCCATGCGGATGGCAGCGAACTCTTGCGTCAACGTATGTCGGTTTACGTGCTGCCGCAGCAAAGCGCCAGGTTGCCGGTCGCACTGCCTTCACTGCCGCCGGGCGCCAGACTCCAGCTCGAAGCGCAGGCGGACTCCGACGTGCCGCTGTCCCCCGTCTTCCTGCAAGTTCCCGGTGCGACGGCTGCAGCAGCTCAGTAGCCTGGTCGCTTTCGCTTGCTGGCTGCCGGTGGCACACATGGCGCAGGCCCAAGTGATTGCAGACGACCGAGCGTTCACCCCGGTAATCATCGACGTCGAAGTCAATGGCACGGCAGAGGGGCCTGCACGCTCTGCGCTCCGGCACGGGGGCAAGCTGTTGTTCAGCCGTGCCGATTTGCAGGCGTGGCGCGTCATCGTTCCCGCCCAGGCGACGGCCGTGGTCGAGGGGGGCGATTACTACGACCCCGCTGCGTTGCCCAATGGCAGCGTGGCGCTGGAAGAAAGCACGCAGACGGCGCAAGTGCGCTTGCCCGTGACGGCATTCGTGGCCAGTGCACTCACCGGCAAGGCCGCGAACCGGCCGTCGCCGACGCCTTCCGTCAATGCCGCCTTCGTCAACTACAACATGGCGTTGCAGCACGACAGCAACGGCACTGCCGCATCGGGACTGCTCGACAGCACGGTTTCGGGCCAATGGGGATTGCTGGCGAACAGCGTGCTCGTCGGCCAGTCGGCCTATCAGAATGCAACGGGCCTTTCGTCGTTGAGCAAGATGGTCCGGCTCGACAGCTACTACCGCTACGACGACCCGGATCGCCTGACGCGGCTGACGGTTGGCGACGCCATCACGCAGAACGCCGCGTGGTCCACGCCGTCGCGCTTTGCCGGGGTGCAGTTCGGCACCCAGTTCGGGTTGAGCCCCGGGTACATCAGCTATCCGGTGCCGTCGCTCACGGGCGGATCGGCCGTCGCATCGACGCTCGAAGCCTACGTGAACAACACGCTGCACTATCAGGGGCAGGTCGATTCGGGCCCGTTTTCGTTGAGCAACGTGCCGGTGCTCAGCGGCGCGGGTGAGATGAGCTTCTCGGTGTCCGACGCGCTGGGCGTGCGGCGCACCGTCACGACGCCTTACTACGTGAGCACGAATCTGCTGCGCGCGGGCTTGTCGGACTACTCGGTCAACGTGGGGTGGAGCCGCCTCAACTATGGCCTTCAGAGCAATGAGTACGGCAGCCCGTTCGCTGCCGGCAACTGGCGCCGCGGACTCAGTGAGACGGCCACCATGGAACTGCATGGCGAGGCCGGTGCGCAGGTTCAGGTTGCTGGCGCCGGCCTGACCTGGGTGTGGGCGCCGCTGGGGGAGTTCGGACTGCACGGCGCGGCCAGTCGCTCGCAGGACGCGGGCAGCGGAACGCTCGGGCGCGTCTCGTTTGCGCACATCGCTCCCGAGTGGAGCTTCTCGGCAAGCCGGCAATCCGCCAGCGCAGGCTTCATGCAGGTTGCATGGCTGGACAGCCAGACGCACACGACCGGGCAGACCCAACTGTTCCTGGGGCGCTCCCTTGGCCGCCGCTATGGCAGCCTGGGCCTGGCCTACACGGCATTGCGCTACAGCGGCGGCGACGAGGCCAAGGTGCTTTCGCTCAACCATTCCATTCAGCTCGGTGCCGTGTTCCTGAACACCTATGTGGCGCGCACCGACTCGGGCGCCACGGCGAATCGCCAGCGCGTCGCATCGGTCGGCTTGAGCCTGACCCTTCCGCTGGGCGACCGGCAGACCGCATCGGCCACGACCAACCGGCAGAACGGGAAGACCACCACCACGGTCGACGTCAGCCAGGCGACTCCGAGCGATGAGGGGCTGGGCTGGCGCGTCGTTGCCTCGAATGGCGAGACAAAGCGCGCCCAGGCCGAGGCAACCTGGCGGACCCCCTATGCGAGCTTCAACGCGCAGGTCGTCGACCTCAACAAGGAGACCAGCGCCAGGGTGCTTGCCGAGGGCTCACTGGGCTATACGTCGGGCATGTTCTTCGCGGCGCAATCGTCCAGCGACGGCTTTGCGCTGGTGACGGTGCCTGGCGCGGCCGGCATCAAGATCTACCGGGAGAACAACCTGGCGACGACGACCGACGGCGAGGGGCATGCCCTCGTGACCGGGCTGCGTGCCCATGAGCTGAACAAGATCAGCGTGGACAACGGCGATCTGCCGATTTCGGCGCAGGTGCACTCCGACGTGCTGCAGGTCGTGCCGTCGTACAAGGGCGTTGCGGCGGCCACCTTCGACATCTCGCGCGACCTGAGCGCCACCATGCAGATCCGGCTGCCCGACGGGTCGCCGCTGCCGGCTGGCATCGACGTTGTCGGCGAAGGCCGTCCGTTTCCATTGATCACCGGCTACGGCGGCACGCTGCAGCTCGATCGCCCCCGTGCGGGCGAACGCTTCGAGGCGAATTGGCGCACTGGCCATTGCAGTTTCACGGTCGGCCCCATTCCGACCACCGGCACGCTGCCACAAATCGGGCCCTACACATGCGAAACGATGCTTCCAACTACAGCGCGCTGATCTGGGTTGCCGGTCTGATTGGCGCGCTGGCTGCCGCGTCGGCACATGCGTCATGCACGTCGACGGGGCTCGGGACGCCGACCTGCTCTGCCACCATCAGCGCGACGGCCCTGAGCTTTGGAAACTACAGCGCGGCCACGACGAGTGCCACCACAAGTACCGGCACCATCACGGTGTCGGCCACGTTTTCAGGAAGTGTCTTCGGAACCAGCACCTTGAGCTATACGGTCAGCCTTAGTGCGGGGAATTCGGGAACGACCACGAGCCGCTATATGAGCTATGGCAGCTACACCCTGAACTACAACCTGTACACCAGTTCGACCTATGGGACGGTCTGGGCGACCAGCACGGTGTCGGGCAGCGCGTCCGCCTCAGGTGGGTTCGGGACCAGGACGGCAAGCACCACGCACACCGTCTACGGTCGCCTGCCTGCCGGCCAGTACACGGCTGCGCCGGGCAGCTATACCGACACCATCACGGTGACCGTGACCTACTGAGTCGTTGTTTCCGGGGTTTTCGGCTCAGTGCACCAACACGGGGGTGTGGGCCAGCTCGGCATAGCCTTCGAGCGTGTCTTCGACCTCTTCCTGGGTGGGAGTGTTGAGCTGCCAGGCGGCGATCTGCTGCTGGAACAGTTCGGCCCAGGAGCCGTCGAGGTATACCTCCTTGCCCGAACGCTTGTCCACGATCTCGAAGCCATGGCGCTCCAGAACCGGCACATTCGGCTGCGCGGGCTCCTCGCCTTCATTGGGCTGCACGTGTACGACGACGAAAGACTCCGAGTCATAAAGCATGTTCATGGCGGGCCCTGTGAGTATGTCGATGGCGTTCATGGGGTTTAGATAGCAATCAACGCGCCAGTTTCAAGATAGGTTGTCTATTTGTAAAACCAACAGGCTAATCGGCATATCTCCAGGACCTTTTGCTTCGATAGTGTGACTTTCTCCTCAATTCGAGGGGCCTGCGGGTAGGGGTTTGCGCAATTGGGCGTCAGCGAAGTCGCCGTTTGCTTCCGTCTGCCTGATGCGCACGGGCAGATAACCGTACGCCGGCGCAAGCCAGAGCTCCAGTTTTCTATCGAAATCCCGGCGCGGGTTGCGGGTGAGCTTGCGCGCGGTGTATTCGCCGGCCGGGAGGGCTATCTTTTCCTCTTCGCCGACCACGAAGACCCAGACGTCGGCATCGCGTGGCCCCACGGTCTGGACCGAGATCCGGGTGCCCGCCGGATAGCGATCCGGGCTGGCCGCCAGCAGGCCGCCGAGCTGCATCATGACGCTCATGCGGTCCTGCGCGCCGGCCAGCAGGGGCACGGGGGGCGTGTTGTTGCTGAACACGATCTGCCCCTGGTCGCGCACGAAATGCGACGCCACCTCGGCCTTGCGGCTTTCGGAGTACCGCTCGGGCTCTAGGCCGGAGGGGCCGATGCGGCCGGTGCTGTGCCAGTTGAGCAGGGTGAAGAACACCGCCTTGAGCGTCAGCCGCCCATCGTAGCGGGAGCCATCCTGCAGCCAGACGAGCTCACCGAACACGCCCCGCTGCGGGGAGGCCCCCACCTGGCCCGTGGCTTCGAAATCGAGCGTGACCGAACCGGGGATCCTCAGCGCCTGGGTGCCGGCGATGGTTCCCGAGGCTTCGCTGCCGCCGGCCGTCTTGGTGCCGCTGCCCGTGCCACCGGCAGGGGAAGACGCACCAGCCGGGGCGCTGGCGGCTGCTTCGGGCGGTGCTGCTCCTGAATCGGGAGCAGCCTGGGCCGTCAGGTCGGGTGTTTCCGGAGCAGGGGGCACGGAAGCGTCTGGCTCCGGCGCCGGCGTAACGGCCGCAGGAGCCGGCTTCGGACGGGGCGCCGACGGCTCGCGGGGCCGGCGCGGCTTGGGCGGCGGTGCTGGCTTGGCTTCCGCCGGGGCGGCAGCCGGCGCAGCGGGCTTTTCAGAAGCCGGCGGCGCGATCACGATCGTCCGCGTGCTGAACTTGCTCGCCAGTGGCGAGGGTTCCGGCCCGATGGCCACCGGCGCCAGCCCGAGCACCAGCAGGTGGATCAGCGCCACCAGCAGCGTCAGACCGATCAGCACCCGCCACGACGGACGCCCGGGCAGGCCGGGAGGCAGCAAGGAAGAAGGAGGGGCGACGAGCGTCGACATCAGTGTGTGGAGTGAGGCGCCGGCCCGGAGGTTCACGAAGACCACCTCGGTACACTGCCGCCCGTTCAACCAGTTTAAGTGGGAGCGGCGCCCGGCCTCGTGCACGCGCCGTGTCCCGCGCCATCACGCACGCACCGCATCATGAAACTCGCCACCCTGAAGGACGGCTCGCGCGACGGCCAGCTCGTCGTTGTCTCGCGCGACCTCACGCTCGCCCACTACGCCACCGGCATCGCGAGCCGGCTGCAGCAGGTGCTGGACGACTGGGGCTTCATGAGCCCGCAGCTGCAGGACCTGTACGACTCCCTCAACACCGGCCGCGCGCGCCACGCCTTCCCCTTCGATCCGTCGATGTGCATGGCCCCGCTGCCGCGCGCCTACCAGTGGGCGGATGGCTCGGCCTACATCAACCACGTCGAGCTGGTGCGCAAGGCGCGCAACGCCGAAGTGCCCGAGAGCTTCTACACCGACCCGCTGATGTACCAGGGCGGCAGCGACGACTTCCTCGGCCCGACCGACGACGTGATCGTGCCCAGCGAAGCCATGGGCATCGACTTCGAGGCCGAGATCGCCGTCATCACCGGCGACGTGCGCATGGGCTCCACGCCCGACCAGGCGCTCGACGGCATCCGCCTCGTGATGCTGGCCAACGACGTGAGCCTGCGCAACCTGATTCCGGCCGAGCTGGCCAAGGGCTTCGGCTTCTTCCAGAGCAAGCCCGCCACCGCCTTCAGCCCCGTGGCCGTGACGCTCGACGAGATCGGCGAGGCCTGGCAGGACGGCCGCGTGCACCTGGCGCTGCAAAGCAGCTGGAACGGCCGCAAGGTCGGCATGTGCGACGCCGGCCCGGAGATGACCTTCCACTTCGGCCAGCTCATCGCCCACATCGCCAAGACACGCAACGTGCGCGCCGGCAGCATCGTCGGCAGCGGTACCGTGAGCAACAAGGGCGTGGAGAAGAACGGCCACATGGACTGGCCCAAGGGCTATTCGTGCATCGCCGAGAAGCGCTGCATCGAGACCATCCAGACCGGCCAGCCCTATACCGACTTCATGAAGTTCGGCGACACCATCCGCATCGAGATGAAGGGGCTCGACGGGCGTTCGCTGTTCGGCGCGATCGACCAGGAGATCGTGTCGACGGCCGGGCGGCCGAAGGAGGCGCCGGTGTCGCTGGTGAAGCCCGCCCCGGCGCAGGAAGAGACCGCGGAAGACTGAAGCCGCGTTTCAGCCCGGACCGGCACCGCGCAGCAGTTCTTTCTGCGACCGTATCCCCAACCGCCGGAACGCCCGGTACTGATGCGTGCGCACAGTCGTCAGCTCCACGCCGATCTCGCGCGCAGCTTCCTTCGCCGTCTTCCCAGCCATCAGGTGGCCGATGACCTCGCGTTCGCGCAGGCTCAGCCTCAGCAGCCGCGAGGCCAGCGTGGGCTCCACCGCCTCCCTTACGGCCACAGCGCTGCGGCCATGCGCCGCGGTGGCGTCGGCCAGCAGCGTGGCGTGCGCCTCGATGCGCGCGAAGTCCGATGCATCGAACTCCGGCTGCGCGAGGCTGCGGTAGAAGCTCACCGCCACGCGCTGCCCCGTGGGCAGCAGCAACAGCACCGACGCGCGCTCGCGGATGCCGACGTCGCCATAGCAGGCGGCGCGGTAGGCCGGGTCGGCCACTTCGTCGGCGTGCTGGTGGCCCAGCCATAGCTGCGCGCGTTTCGGCAGCTTGCGCGCAGCGAGCCAGGCCATGTTCGGGTCGAGCAGGTCGAAGCGCTGCGCCACATAGCGTTCGGTGGTGCGCTCTGCCGTGCTGCCGTAGCTGCTGGCGGCAGACACCGCCTCGATGCGGCCGGTGGCATCGACCACGAACACGGTGCAGAAAGTCACCGGCATCACGCGCTGCATCGCCTTGAGGTAGCTGGTTGCCAGATGCGGCGTGCCCACGCCGGAGAGCACGTCGCCGACGACGGCTGCGGCCAGCGCGGTGTCGGTCGGGTGGATGCGCCAGCGTCTCATGCGTGAAGAAAAAGAAGAGCAGTTCGGGTAAGTACCTCGTACGAAGTTATGACATTGACGGCCCCCGCGCATCGGGACAATCCCGTCGGATGACGAACTCTCCCGATGCCGCCAGCGGCCCCGTGCCTCCGCCGGCCAGCGCCACTGAACTGCCGCCGTCGGTCGGCGCCTTCCACTACACGCGCTACAAGCCCTGGACGCCGCCGCTCGAAGAAGGCGGTATCGAACCCGGCCGCCATCCAGTGGTGATCGCGGGCGGTGGGCCGGTCGGCATGGCGCTTGCGCTGGGGCTCGCGAGCCACGGCGTGCGCAGCGTGATCCTCGAAGCCGACGACACGGTGTGCGTGGGCAGCCGCGCGGCCTGCATCTCGCGGCGCAGCCTTGAAATCATGGAGCGGCTCGGCGTACTGCCCGGCTTCATGGCCAAGGGCCTGCCGTGGACTGGCGGTCGCAGCTTCTACAAGACGGCCGAAGTGTTCCGCTTCGAGATGCCGCACGACGCGCAGCAAAAGCTGCCGCCGATGATCAACCTCGAGCAGTACTACGCCGAGCACTATCTGCTGGAGGAAATCTTCCGCCGCAACGAGCAGACGCCGGGGCTCATCGACATCCGCTGGGGCACCGAGCTCACCGGTCTCGCGCAAAGCGATGAGGGCGTGACGCTCGACGTGCGCAACGTCGAAGGCGCCTACCGGCTGCACGGACAGTGGCTCGCGGCCTGCGACGGCGGCCAGAGCTTCGTGCGCAAGGCGATGGGGCTCGCGCTCGAGGGCACGGGCTATGAAGGCCGCTACGTGATCATCGACATAGAGCTGCACAGCGGCCATCCCACCGAGCGCCGCGCGTGGTTCGACCCACCGTGGAACCCCGGCTCGACCGTGCTGATGCATCGCCAGCCCGACGACATCTGGCGCATCGACTACCAGCTGCGCCCCGGCCAGAGCACCGAAGAAGCGCTGCAGCCGCCGGCTGTGGCCGAGTTCGTGCAGCGCCACCTCGACGCCATCGGCGAAGGCCACCTGCCGTGGAAGACGGTGTGGACCTCGGTCTACCGCGCCGGCGCGATGACGCTCGACAGCTATCGCCACGGCCGCGTCGTGTTCGCGGGCAACGCGGCGCATGCAATGCCGATCTTCGGCGTGCGTGGGCTTAACTCGGGCTTCGACGATGCGGACAACCTCGCGTGGAAGCTGGCGTTCGTGGCCAGGGGCTTGTCAGATGCGGCGCTGCTCGACTCGTACTCGCATGAGCGCATCGCGGCCTTCCACGTGAACGCCGAGAACGCGATGCGCAGCACCGAGTTCATGTCGCCGCCATCGCGGGGCTTCGACCTGCTGCGCGAGGCGGCGCTGTCGCTGTCGGAAGCGCATCGCGGCATTGCGCAGCTCATCAATCCGCGCCAGACGCAGGCCGTGCGCTATGTCGATTCGCCACTGTCTAGCGAGGGTGACGGACTGCCGACGGGTCCGCTGCCGGGCGAGGTGATGCCCGAGCAACAACTCGCGCAAGGCCACCTCACCGACTGGATCGCGCCGACCTTCACGCTGCTGGTGCTGCGGCCCGATGTGGCCCCGCTGCCTGCAGCCGACATTGCGCAGGCACTGCAGGGCGCGCTGCCCTTCGTCGTGCGCAGCATCGCGGCCCCGGGCATCGACGGCGTCGACGGCGCCGACGCGCATGCATCTCCCGCCGTCTTCGAAGCGCTCGGCGCGCAAGACGGCGCGGTCTACCTGCTGCGTCCCGATGGCCACGTGGCCGCGCGCTGGCATCGCCTGCCGCCCGGCGCCCTGCAACCTGCACTGGCCCGCGCGGCCCAGGAGCCCCTCGCATGACCACGACACCGCTGAACCCCGACGCCCGCGACCGCCTCTATGCCGAGTGCGCACGCGCCATCACCGAGGCGGGCGCCGAGCGCGAATCGCTGTTCCTGGCGCGGCTTGCGCTGCTGCTGTTCGAGCAGGTCGGCGACGAGGCGCGCTGCCGCGCCGCGCTGGCCGATGCGCTGCACGAGCTGCCCGTACCATCGCTGTCCGCTTCCTGATTTCCAAACCAATTACAAACGACTGGAGACTGATCCATGGATCGCCGCACCCTTCTCGCCACGCTCGCTTCCGGCGCCGCAGTGGCCGCCACGCCTTTCGCCCACGCGCAGGAGTACCCCGCGCAGCTCATCAAGTGGGTTGTGCCCTATCCGGCGGGCGGCGGCACCGACGTGATCGCGCGCGTGCTGGCCGAATCGATGCGCCAGACGCTGGGCCAGCAGATCGTGGTCGACAACCGCCCCGGCGCCTCGACCAACATCGGCGCCGACCTGGTCGCCAAGAGCAAGCCCGACGGCTACACGATCCTCTCGGCCGACAACGCGGTGCTGGCCTTCAACGAGCACCTGTTCAGCAAGCTGCCGTTCAACCCCGAAAGAGACTTCACCTACATCGGCGCGATCGGCAAGTTTCCGCTCGCGCTGGTGGTGCATCCGGACTTCCCGGCGAAGAACTTCAAGGAGTTCCTGGCCTACGTGAAGGCCAATCCCGGCAAGGTCAACTACGCCTCGCCCGGCAACGGCTCGCCGCACCACCTGGCAATGGAAATGTTCAAGGTGCGCACCGGCACCTTCATCACCCACATTCCGTACCGCGGCGCGGCGCCGGCCATGGCCGACGTGATGGGCGGGCAGGTGCCCTGCATGTTCCTCGACCTGGCCTCGGGCCTGTCGATCATGCAGAGCAACAAGGTGCGGGTGCTGGCCATCGGCTCGGGCGCGCGCAGCAAGCTGCTGCCCAACGTGCCGACGCTGGCCGAAGTTGGCGTGCCCAACACCGAAGTGTTCGCGTTCCAGGGCATCCTCGGCCCGGCCGGCCTGCCGCCCGCGGTGGTGAACAAGCTCAACGGCGACCTGAACAAGGCATTCGGCACGCCCGCCGTGCAGAAGCGTTTCGAAGACTTCGGCATGGAGGCGATGCCGGGCTCGCCGGCGCAGTTCGCGGCGCTGTCGCGCGCGGAGTCGAAGCGCTGGGGCCCGATCATCAAGCAGGCCGGCATCAAGCTGGACTGATGCCGGCAACCGGCGTTTGCCCTAGCGGGTAAACGCCTTTCGCGAGCCGTCTTCGAAGACTTCGTCGTCCCGCTGCAATTCGCCGCTTTCGTCCCAGGTGCGCTCGCGCGTCACGCGGCCCTTGGCGTCGAAGCTCGACTCGGCCAGCAGCGTGCCCTTCTCGCTGAAGCGCTGGTGGGTGCCGACCGGAATCTGCCGGTTGCGGCCCGCGATCTCGTAGCGGCCCTGCGCGGCGCGCTGGCCGCTGTCGTAGAACTCGGTGATCTCGACCGCGCGCGCGTCGCCGCTGCCGCTGTATGCCGACTTGCTGCGCGGCTGGCCGTTGAGGTAGTAGCCGTCGTCGACGATCGGCTCGCCCGCGCTGTTCCAGCGCTGGTCGCGCACCAGCGTGCCTTTTTCGGAGAAGGCCTGCTCGCGCACGCGGATGCTCGCGCGCTCGACCAGCAGGTACACCGTCTCGCGGCGCTTGATGCCTTCGGACGAGTAGTTCTGCTCGGTGCGCTGGTTGCCCACGGTTTCGTCCAGCGATGCGGTCTTGCCGTTGTCGTAGAAGCTCTGCGAGCGCACCCGCTTGCCCGACACGAAAGAAAGCCGCGAACGCAGGCTGCCGCGCGCGTCGAACAGGTCGACCTGCGACGGGCCGGTGCCCGTGAAGCCGCAGAGCTTGGCGTCGTCCGCCACCGGCGCGAGCGTGGGCGCGTCCGCGCAGCGCAGGGCCGAAAGCTGGCCGTTCTCGGTGAATTCGACCGACGCGCGTTCGCTGCCGCTGCCGGTGTCGGGATAGAAGATGGCGCGCCGCAGCTTGCCGTCGGGGTAGAAGTTGCGCACCAGCCCGCGCTCCTGGCCGTCGTCGTAGGTGGCGTCGCGCAGCACGCGGCCCGTGGGCGAGAACTCGCGGGCGCGGCCGTGCAGGTTGCCCTTGGCGTTGAGGCTGTGCTCCTTGGCGAGCTTGCCCTTCTCGTAGATGCGCACCAGGCCCATCGACACGCCGTTCTGGATCTGCTCTTCGCGCTGCAGCTCGCCGGTTGCGTGGTCCTTGCAGCGCAGCAGGCCGGTCTTGCCGGCGGTGCTGCTGCCGTTGGCCGGGTTCACGCTGCGGCCGTTGAGCTCGCAGTCGAGCTGGGCATGCGCCGCCGTGGCACAGAGGAGTGCGAAGAGTGCGGCGGCGCCGCGAGGGGCGATCCGGCGCGGGGTCATTTCACTTGTCGTACAGCGTTTCGAGGGAGCGCAAGCCCTTGATCTCGATCGGGTTGCCGAACGGGTCGAAGAAGAACATCGTCCATTGCTCGCCCGGCTGGCCCTCGAAGCGCACCTGCGGCTTCAGCACGAACTCGGTGCCGGCGGCTTCGAGCCGCGCGGCCATTGCCTGCCAGTCGGGCAGGGCCAGCGCGAGGCCGAAGTGCGGCATCGGCACCATCACGTCGCCGACGCGGCCGGTGCGGGCGGTGGCGAAGGGCTCGCCGAGGTGGAGGGAAATCTGGTGGCCGAAGAAGTCGAAGTCGACCCAGGTGTCGGTGCTGCGGCCTTCGGCGCAGCCGAGCACGTCGCCATAGAAGCGGCGGGCGCCGTCGAGGTCGCGAACGTTGAAGGCAAGGTGGAAGATGCTCTGCATGGTTTCGGATTATGGGCAGCGGTGCTGTGAGAATGCCGGACTTTCTTTCATCGTGGAGCAAGCCTTGCGGATACTCCGGGTCCTCGCCGCGCGGATGCGCGGCATGCATGTCATCGCGCGGATGCGCGACATCCTCTCTCTTCTTCCTTCCGCGCCGGATTTCCGGCGCATGCCACGCCAGATCCTGGCTGGCGCGTGCTGTGTGTTCAGCTTCGCGGCGGCACATGCCGCCTGCCCACCATCGGCCATCGCCAGCCTCGAGAAGCCGGGCATGGGCGTGCGCAACGGCGTCGACCGCGGGGTGCTCTGGCGCATCGAGCGCGACGGGCGCACCTCGTGGCTCTACGGCACCATCCACGTCGGCCGCGGCGACTGGGTGCGACCCGGCCCGACCATCCAGAAGGCGCTGACGCAGAGCGACACCCTCGCGCTGGAACTCGACCTGCGCGACGAGGCCACCGCCCGCGCCATGGCCCGGCCGGCCGACCCGGAGCTGCTGGCGCGCATGCTCAGCGGCGAGCGCGCCCGCCGGCTGGAGCGCCAGAACTCTGAAGCTTGCGTGCCGCCGGGAACGCTGTCGAAGCTGCAGCCGATCCTGCAGGTCACGGCGCTGGCCGGCCTGGCGGGGCGTGCCGATGGGCTGTACCCGGAATTCGGCGTGGACGAGACGCTGGCGGTCTCCGCCCGCAACAGCAGCAAGCCGATCGTCGCGCTCGAAAACGCGGCTGAACAGATCAAGGTGCTGACGGGCGAGTCCGAAGCCGAAGAAGCCGAGCAGGTCGATGCGGCACTCGACGAGCTGGAGTCCGGCAAGCTGCGCGGCCAGCTCAAGGAACTGGCCGATGTCTGGGCGCGCAGCGACGCGGCCAAACTGGCTAGCTATCCCGAGTGGTGCGACTGCCTAAAGACGCCTGCCGAGCAGCGTCTGATGAAGCGCCTGCTCGACGACCGCAACCCGAACCTGGCCGATGGCATCGAGCGCCTGCACGCCGGCGGCAAGGGCGTCTTCGCGGCGGTCGGGGCGTTGCACATGATCGGCCCGCAGGGGTTGCCCACGCTGATGGCTGCGCGCGGCTTCACCGTGACACCGGTGCTGACCAACGCACAGGCGCAGACGGCGCAGCCGATGCCCGCGCTCGCGGCGCCATCGCCCGCGCCAAGGGCCGTGCGCGGCGGCAAGGCCGTGAAGGGCCAGCGCGGGCAGGCGGTGCAGAAGGGCGGCAAATCGACGAAGGCGGCACCCGCCGCCAGGGGCGCCAAGGCCCCCGCCAAAGCGCCAGCCAAGGCCGCGGCCCCTGCCGCCAAGGGCAAAGTGCGCAGATAATCGCCCGCCATGCACGCGTTGCGAACCCACACCCGCTTCCTCGGCCTCGTCGGCCGCTGGGTGCTGCTGTGGTTCGTGATGTCGCTGGGCGTGGCGGTGGCGTCGCCGCTGGTGAATCCGCAGTCGATGGAGCTTGTGTGCTCCAGCGCCGGCTCGATCAAGGTGGTAGTCCACACCGAAGACGGCGCGCAGGAAATGGGCGCCTCGCACATGGACTGCCCGCTGTGCGTGCTGACCGGCGCGCCGCCGCCGGCCATGGCGGTTCCGGTTTTCGATCTTCCCTTGCCGCTGGGCCGCGTGGTCCAGTCCATTCCCGCCGCGCGCCTGGCCGCGGCCACCGCGGCGCCGCTGCCGGCGCGCGGGCCCCCGACTTTCTCCTGACGCTCTCAAAACCATAGCTGCATACGCACGACCGAGTGCGTGTGCGGCCTGTCTGGCTTGAAGTTTCGTGGAGAAGGTTCCTCTTGAAAAAGCATTCCCGCGCCCTGGCGATCGCCATGGCATTTCCTCTTGGCGCGCCCGCGCTGGCGCAGCAGCAGCCCGCCGAAGCGCCTGAAAGCGGCACCGGTGGCCGTTCGCTCAGCACCGTCACCGTGAGCGGCGGCCGGCCGACCTCGCTGCCGGCGCAGATCCCCACCACCATCGAAGGCGTGACGCACGACCAGATCGTCGAAACCGTCAACGCCACCGACAGCGAAGACGCGCTCAAGTACCTGCCGAGCCTGGTCGTGCGCAAGCGCTACATCGGCGACTTCAACCATGCCGTGCTCGCCACCCGCGCCTCGGGCACGGGCAACAGCGCTCGCTCGCTGGTCTATGCCGACGGCATCATGCTGTCGAACCCGCTGGGCAACGGCGCCACCTACGCGCCTCGCTGGGGCATGGTGTCGCCGGAAGAAATCGAGCGGGTCGACGTGCTCTACGGGCCGTTCTCTGCTGCCTACCCCGGCAACTCGGTGGGCGCGGTGGTCGACTACGTGACGCGCATGCCCACGCAGCTGGAGGCGCACGTCAAGCTCAGCGGCTTCGTGTCGAACTTCGATCTGTACAACAGCCATTCCTCCCCGGCCGGCCAGCAGCTCGACCTGTCGCTGGGCAGCCGCAGCGGCGACTGGTCGTGGTGGCTCAGCGCCTCGCGTACTCACAGCAAGGGGCAGGCGCTGGTGTTCGGCAACCGGCTGGTGAGTGCGGGCACGATCGGCAGCGCAGGCACGCCCGTGACCGGCGCGGTGCTGGGGCTGAACCCGTCGAACCAGCCGTGGTGGCTGGTGGGCGGCTCCACCATCTACGACACCACGCAGGAGCAGGCCAAGCTCAAGGTGGCGTACGACTTCTCGCCCACCGTGCGCGCCACCTACACGCTGGGCGCGTGGAACAACACCACGCACGGCGGCGTCGACACCTGGCTGCGCGATGCGCTCGGGCGGCCGGTGTACGGCGGCCGCGTGAACATCGGCGGGCGCACCTACAACCTCGATTCACCGAGCGCCGCGCTCGCACCGACCGAGACCGCGCTCACTCACTACATGCACGGCCTCTCGGTGAAGAGCCACACCGGCGGCGTGTTCGACTGGGAGGTGGCGGCGAGCCTGTTCGACTATTCGAGCGACACCTCGCGCACGCCCACCACGCCGCTGCCGGGCGCCTTCAGCGGCGGGCCGGGCCGCACCACCGACACGGGCGGCTCCGGCTGGAACACCTTCAAGGCGGCCGGCACCTGGCGGCCTACCGGCTCGGCCGAGGGCGTGGGCGCGCACGTGGTCGACTTCGGCTTCCAGCAGGACACGGCGCGCCTGCGCACCAGCGTCGGCAACACGCTCGACTGGATCAACGGATCGCCCGTCACGCCGTTCTCGGCCTTCAACGGCAACACCCGGCTGCAGTCGCTCTACGTGCAGGACACCTGGCGCTTCGCGAAGGACTGGAAGACCACGCTCGGCCTGCGCCACGAGCGCTGGGAAGCCTACGGCGGCCAGCTCGGCAGCGCGGCCACGCTGCTGAACTTTGCGCCGCGCAAGAACAGCTACGACTCGCCCAAGGCCGCCATCGCCTGGCAGGCCACGTCCGACTGGCTCCTCAAGGCCTCGACCGGCCGCGCGGTGCGCATGCCGACGGTGAGCGAGCTCTACCAGGGCTCGATCAGCGGAAACCAGATCATCAACACCAATCCGAACCTGCGCCCCGAACGCTCGTGGACCACCGAGCTCAGCGCCGAGCGCGACCTGAAGGGCTGGGGGCTCGATGGCGTGCTGCGCACCACGCTGTTCTTCGAGAACACGAAGGACGCGCTCTACACGCAGGCCCTCACCAACCTCGTGAGCACGGTGCAGAACGTCGACGCCATCCGCACGCGCGGGCTCGAGGTGGCGATGAATGCGGTCGATGTGGGCGTGCGGGGGCTCGACCTCGGCGGCAGCCTCACGCTGACCCGCTCGAAGATCACCGCCAACAGCGGCTTTCCCGCCAGTGTCGGCCACGACCAGCCGCGCGTGCCGAAGGTGCGAGCCACGCTGCTCGCCACCTACCGGCCGGACGCCAACTGGAGCTACACCGTCGGCGCGCGCTACAGCGGCAAGCAGTACGGCACGCTCGACAACAGCGACCCCAACGGCTTCGCGTACATGGGCTTCTCGAAGTTCTTCGTGGTCGACGCGCGCATACGCTACCGGATCGACAAGCAATGGAGCGCGTCCTTCGGCATCGACAACCTGAACAACAACAAGTACTGGGCCTTTCACCCGTACCCGCAGCGCACCTACGTGGCCGAACTCAAGTTCGACCTTTGACTCTTTCACTCCAACTGCAAGGACACGATATGAACAAGACTTCGATGACCGCCCTCAAGACCGCTGCTGCCTGCGCCATGCTGGGGGGCATGGGCGCCGCCGTGGCGCACGTCACCCTGCCGCCGGGCGGTGCCACCGTCGGTAGCGACTACAACGCCGCTTTCCGTGTCGGCCACGCCTGCGAAGGTGCCAAGGCCACCACCGGCCTCGCCGTGCGCCTGCCCAAGGGCTTCGTGCTGAGCGACGCGCAGGAGCGCAAGGGCTGGAAGCTCGACGTGCAGAAGAGCGGTGATGGCGAAGTGCGCTGGACGGCAGAAAAGCCCGAGAACGCGTTGCCCGGCAGCGAGCGTGCCGAGTTCGTGCTGCGCGGCAAGGTTCCCGCGACGCCCGGCACGCTGTGGTTCAAGGTGCTGCAGACCTGCGATACCGGCGTGGCCGACTGGGCCGAGGTGCCGGCCTCGGGCAGCTCGACCGCCGGCCTGAAGAGCCCGGCCGCCAAGCTGAACGTGGTGGCGCAGGGCGTGGCCACGGTCGACGTGCGCGACGGCTGGGTGCGCCAGTCGGTGCCGGGCCAGAGCGGCACCGGTGCCTTCATGAAGCTCACTGCGCCCACCGGCGTGAAGCTGGTGAGCATCTCCACCCCGGCCGCCGGCATTGCCGAAGTGCACGAGATGAAGATGGAAGGCGACACCATGAAGATGCGCGAACTGACCGGCGGCCTCGACCTGCCCGCGGGCCAGACCGTCGAGCTCAAGCCCGGCGGCTATCACGTGATGATGATGGACCTGAAGGGCGCGCTGGCCAAGGGCGGGACCGTGCCGATGACGCTGAAGTTCGAGGACGCCAAGGGCGTGAAGACCGCGCTGGACGTGACGCTGCCGGTGGGGGCGCCCGAAGGTGCCGATGCAGGCGGTTCGGCGCACCAGCACAAGCACTGACGGCGTCTATAGCAGCTGGTCGGGCGCCAGCGGCCCGAAGAGCTTGAGCAGCAGCCGCAGCGTGGCGCTGGCATCGGGCTCGGTGGTGGTGTCCTTCAGGCCGCTGCCCTCGGGCGCGCGCCACAGCAGGGAGCCGTCGACCAGCTCGACATGCCACGAGCGCTCGCGCATGCCGCGTTCGATCTGCTCGGACGCGGCGCGCGAGAGTTCGTTGCTGCGGATCAGCAGCGCGATCTCGGTGTTCTGCAGTTGCGATCGCAGGTCGAGGTTCATCGAGCCGACCACCAGCAGACGGCCGTCCATCACCAGCACCTTGGAGTGCAGCATGGCGCGCGATTCGCCGGTGGCGCTGCTGCCGCCCGAGGAGCCGAAGACGTTGCCGAAGCCCGCCTGCTCGCTGCGCAGTTCGTAGAGCTCGATGCCCATTCCGAGCAACTCCTCGCGGTGGCGCGCGTAGCCCACGTGCGCCACCGGCGCGTCGTTCGAGGCCAGCGAGTTGGTCAGCACGCGGATGCGCACGCCCCGGGTGCGGGCTGCGGAAAAGGCTTGCAGCATGTCTTTTCCGGGCACGAAGTAGGGCGAGATGATGAGCAGGTCGGCGCGCGCCTGGCCGATCAGCTGCAGCAGGCCTTCGACCACGGTGTCGCCGCTGGCGGCCAGATCGGACGCGGCTTCCAGCGAGGCCGCACCGGGCGAGGTGCCGGCCTTGTCGCCGGGCCGGCTGACCACGAGGCCCGGCGCCTTCGCGCTTTCGGGGCCCGAGTCGGCGGGGATCTTGCCGGGCTTGTCCGCCAACATCGCGGCCGGCGCCCAGACGAAGGTGGCGGTGCGCAGGTCCAGCGGCTTCTCGTCCCAGGCGCGGGCGCGCTGTTCGGCGGTGGGAGGGGCGTTGTCCGAGGCTTTCTGCTGGCTGGCAGATTCCTCGGCCAGCTCCTGGTCGGCCTTTCTCGCGCGGTCGCGCATGGCCTGCAGCTCCTCGCGCGTGACCAGCGATTGCACCGGGTAGGCGCGCTCGTTGTTCCAGTAGCTGTCGAAGCTGCGCGAGAGGTCTTGCACGATGGGTCCGGCCGCCAGCACGTCGACATCGACGAAGTTGCCGTTTGTCGCGTTGCCGAAATACGCATCGCCGAGGTTGCGCCCGCCCGTGACGCCGAGCACGTTGTCGGCCAGGAACAGCTTGTTGTGCATGCGCTGCTGGATGCGCGAGGCGTCATCGATCGAGTTGAGCAGGCGGCTGAAGGTGGAGTCGCGCGAGCCGGCCAGCGGGTTGAACAGGCGCATCTCGATGTTCGGTATGAAGGCCAGGCCCAGCACCAATGCGTCGCGGCCGGTGGTGTGGAAGTCGTCGAGCAGCACGCGCACCCGCACGCCGCGCTCGGCCGCCGAGCGCAGGCCGCGCAGCAGGCGGCCGGTGCTGGCATCGGCGTGGATCGCGTAGTACTGCAGGTCCAGCGTCTTCTGGGCACCCTCGATCAGCGCGAGCCGGCTGCCGTAGGCGGCCTGCGGACCGCCCAGGAGCAGGAAGCCGGATTCATAGCGGGCCTTGTCGGTCTGCCGGCGCTGCTGCACCAGATCGGCCATCGCGGTGCCGGCGGCTGGTGAGGCGAGAGCGGTCGAGACGGGCCGGTCGACGTTCTGGGGCAGCTGTGCGCAGGCACAGAGGATCAGCAGCGCGAGAAGCGCAGTGGAACGGCGCAAGAACGTCTGGAAGGAAAAAGGCATGCGGCTTTCCCGGGGCTTGGAAGGGTGAGCCGCATATATAGCCTAGTCGGCGCCCGCCCGGCGTCGGACGGGCGGACGATCGGCGCCGACGGGTGTCAGCGTCCGGCGGTGAGCTCTTCCTGGCGCTCCAGGGCGGAGAGCAGTTCGTCGTCGATCCTGGCGTGGCGCTCGGCCAGTTCGGCGGCGCGCGACGCGTCGCTGGCGTAGATGGCGCCGCCGTCGAGTTCGAGCATTTCGGTGATGCGGGTCTGCTCGGCTTCGAGTGCTGCGATCTGGGCGGGGAGGGTGTCGAGTTCTCGCTGCTCTTTATAGGAGAGCTTCTTGCGGGCGCCTGCAGCCTTGGGGGCGGAGGCTTCCGCCGCGGCCGGGGCGGGTGCGGGGGCTGGCGTCGGGGCGGGTGCCGCGGCCGCGCGCTGCTCGGCGATCTCTCGGGCGCGCTTGGACTGGATCAGCCAGTCCTGCACGCTGCCTTCGTACTCGCGCCAGCTGCCGTCGCCTTCGTAGGCAATGGTGCTGGTGACCACGTTGTCGAGGAAGGTCCGGTCGTGGCTCACGAGGAACACGGTGCCGTCGTAGTCCTGCAGCAGGTTTTCGAGCAGTTCCAGGGTGTCGATGTCGAGGTCGTTGGTCGGCTCGTCGAGCACCAGCACGTTGGCCGGGCGCGCGAACAGGCGCGCCAGCAGCAGGCGGTTGCGCTCCCCGCCGCTGAGCGAGCGCACGGGGGAGTTGGCACGCGCGGGGGAGAAGAGGAAGTCCGAGAGGTAGCTCTTGACGTGCTTCTTCTGCGAGCCGATCTCGATCCACTCGCTGCCGGGGCTGATGAAGTCTTCCAGGGTGGCGTCGAGGTCGAGCTTGTCGCGCATCTGGTCGAAGTACGCCACCTGCAGGTTGGTGCCCCGGCGGATCTTGCCGCTGTCGGGTTCGAGCTCACCCAGGATCAGCTTCAGCAGGGTCGTCTTGCCCGCGCCGTTGGGGCCGAGCAGCCCGACCTTGTCGCCGCGCAGGATGGTGCCGCTGAACTTGCGGATGACGGTCTTTTCGCCGAAGGATTTGGTGGCCTCGGTGAGCTCGGCCACGATCTTGCCGCTGGACTGGCCGGAGGCCACGTCCATGTTGACGCTGCCTTGCACCTCCCGGCGGGCGGCGCGGCTGGCGCGCAGTTCCTGCAGGCGGCTGATGCGGCTCTGGCTTCGGGTGCGGCGGGCTTCCACGCCCTTGCGGATCCAGATTTCTTCCTGGGCCAGGAGCTTGTCGGCCTTGGCGCTGATGACGGCCTCCTGGGCGAGCTGCTCTTCCTTCTGCAGCAGGTATTGCTCGAAGTTGCCGGGGTAGGAGCCCAGCTTGCCTCGGTCCAGCTCCACGATGCGGGTGGCGACGCGGTTCAGGAAGCTGCGGTCATGGGTGACAGTAACGACGCTGCCCTTGAAGTCGATCAGCAGCTGTTCGAGCCATTCGAT